>JBGAQA010000086.1:0-29090 GCA_044220955.1 Sandaracinaceae bacterium | reverse complement strand
GCCGAAGACGACCAGCCCCGAGCCACCGGCCGCGCCGAGACACGCGGCGATCGTGGCGGGCGAGAGCGACGCCGACGGGATCGCGGGCGCGGTGCTGCCCGCCGCAGCAGGCCCCGCGCAGCCGGGCGCGAGCGGCGTCGTGCCGCGCCTCAGGTCGAGCCCGTCGGCGCCGAGCCTCGCCGTCACGCGATCCGACGACGTCCCCGGTCCCGCGTCGATCGCCGGCGGGGCCTCCCTGCCCTCGAGCGCCGCGAGCGCCGACGCCACCGCGGCGGCGGCGGCGGGATCGTCCACCGCGGCGCGCGGCACCGTCAGCCAGAGCTCGCGCTCGCCCTCCTCGCTCGCGAGCGCGAGCCGCGGCTGGCTCAGGCCGACCATCGCCGCCGCGTAGACTGCGGCGAGCACGCGCCCGAACGCCACGTCCGGACCGGCGCGAACGAGGAACGCCTGCGTCGTCCCGTCCGCGTGCACGATCGCGGCGCGCGCGGTCTCGACGGCGACGAGCGCGCGCATCGCCTCGCCGAGCGGCGGGACCACCAGCGCGAGGCTGGCGTCGTCGACCCGCCGCTCGACGACCGGGTACTCGGCGTCGCCGAGGGGGCGCGTGCGGCCGACCGCCTCGCGCTCGGCGGCGGGCCACGAGGCGACCAGGGCGCGGTTGCTCACCGTGAACGCAGCGTCCTCGACCGTGATCGTGATCGCGGGCGCGAGCACGGGCAGATCGGTGCGCGCGGTGGACGGAAGCACGGCGATGCGGGGAGCTCCGGGCACGGACGGCGGCGCCACGGACGACGGCGGCGGCTCTCCGGCGCAAGTGCAGCCGACGAGCGCCAGCGCGGCCAGCAGCGTGCTCGTGCACCTCACAGGCACGCCGACCAGAGACCGACGCGCTCGGCCTGCGCCGCGAGCTCGTCGCCCTCGAACGTCAGCCGGAACGTGGTGTTGGGGGAGATCGAGAGCGTCCGCGCGAGCCCGCGGCGCAGCATCTGTCGCTCCCACGACTGCGACTCGGCCGGCCCGTACCGGACGTACGCGAGCGTGCGCCCGTAGGCGTCGAGGCAGTCGCGGTCGAAGGTGAGCCACACGAGGTGGCCCACCAGCTGGGAGGTGAACGCGGTCGCCTCGTCCCCGTAACACTCGGTGACGGTGCCGGCTCCGTGCGCGATCTCGGGTGCGTTCACGCCGATGAACCGGATCGCGAGATCGCCCGTGACCTCGGAGACCCCGTCGACGTGCGTCGTGTCGCCGTCGACGGCGCGGGTGACGCGAGCGAGCAGCGGCGCGCGACACGCGGACGGACCCGCCGGCAAGCTCGTCGGGTCGAGCGCCATGGTCACCGCGTCGTCGATCGCGATCGGACCGGAGAAGAGCGGGTCGAGCGGCCCCGCGTCCGGGGCCGCGACGGCCGCGTCGACGGGCGCGGTCTGGTGGGGACACGCCGGCAGGAGCGCGCCGAGCACGAGCAGAGCCGACGACGTGCGCAGAGCGAGCACCACGCCAGCATAGCCCGCGTTCCCGGGGGCGCTCACGCCTCGGCCGCCTTCGCGCGCCTGGCTCCGAGCCACGCGCGCAGCTCCGGCAGCGTGCGCGTGTTGAGGACGTCCTCGGGCGTGAGGCCCGCGCGGCGCGCCACCGCCAGACCGTGGTCGAGGTGCTCGGCGATCTCGCCCGTGGCGTGGGCGTCCGCCGCGATGGACACGAGGATGCCGCGCTCCTTGGCCATCGCGAGCTCGCGCGCGCCGAAGTCGAGCCGGTGCGCGCTGCCGTTGAGCTCGACGGCGCATCCGTGGGCCGCGCACGCGGCCAGCAAGGCCTCGAGGTCGAGGTCGAGCGGTGGACGCCCGAGGAGCAGCCGTCCGGTCGGGTGACCGAGCACGTCCGTACGCGGCCACGAGGCGGCGCGGACCATGCGCGCGGTCGAGCGCTCGCGATCGAGCGAGAAGCGGCGATGCGACGACGCGATCACCACCTCGAGCGGCGCGAGCACCTCGAAGGGATAGTCGAGGGCGCCGTCGATGAGGATGTCGCTCTCGACCCCCGTGAGGAGCGTGCAGCGGGTGCCCTCGGCGTTCATGGCCGCGATCTCGGCCACCTGCGCCGCGATGCGCTCGCGCGTCAGGCCGCGCGCGTAGTCGGCGCTCTGGCTGTGCTCGGAGATGCCGAGGTAGGACAGGCCCCAGGCCATCGCGGCCTCGCGCATCTCGACGAGCGTGGCGACGCCGTCGGAGGCGAGCGTGTGGTTGTGCAGGGCACCGCGGAGCGCGCCGCGCGACACGAGCTCGCGCACGGCGGTCCCGCGACGCGCGAGGACCGTGCCCTCGCGACGCGCCTCGACGGGGACCGGGCAGAGCTCGAGCGCGTCGTAGAGCGCTTCGTCCGACGGGACGGGGATCGTGAGCGCCCCGCGCGCGAGCCGCTCGTCGTCGAGCGAGAGCCCGAGCTCGGTGGCACGCGCGCGCAGGGCCGAGAGGTGCGCCGCGTCGCTCGTCTCGCGCACGTGCGCGACCCCGAAGCGGTCCGCGGTCGCCCGCACCACGACACCCTGGGCGCCCTCGCCGAGCACGATCTGCTCCCGCGGCGCGCCTTCGCCTTCGACCAGCACCGCGATGTCCGTGACGAGCTCGGCGCCGGTCGCGAGATCGCCCACGATCGCGTGGCGCGCGCCGGCCGCGACGCGCGCGATCAGCTCGCGCGCCATCTCGAGCGCCGCGTCGCGCAGGTGCATCCCCTCGTGGCGGCGCTCGGCCTGCACCCCGGCGAGCACGTTCGCCTGCGTCTTGTCGCCGAAGCCCGGGAGCGTGACGAGCCGGTTCTCCTTGCAAGCGTGCTCGAGCTCGCCGAGCGTCGTGACGCCCAGGCCCTCGTAGAGGGCGCGGATCTTCGCGGGGCCGAGCCCCTTGATGCGGCGGAACGCGAACAGACCCTCCGGGATCCTGGCCTCCAGCTCCTTCAGCTCCGCGGGCTCGCGTCCGGCGATCACGTCGTCGATCACGGCCAGGCAGCTCGGGCCGAGGCCCCGCACCCGATCGAGCGCTCCGGAGCGACGCAGCTCGGCGAGGTCCCCCTCGAGCTGGAACACCGTGCGGGACGCGGCGCCGTAGGTACGCGCGCGCGGCGTCGGCCCCTCGAGGATCTCCAGCGCGAACGCCATCCGGGAGAGCACGTTCGAGGCGGCACGGCGCAGCGGCATCGGAAGAGGACGTCTATATCATGGGCCGCATCGTGATCCCCGCGACCGGCGACCCCACGTTCGACCTCCCGCTGACCCTCGCGCTCGCGCTCGCGCTGCTGACCGCGCTGGCGGCACCCTTCGTCGCCACGCCCTACGGGCGTTTCGCGAGCGCGCGCTGGGGCCCCGCGCTCGACCCGCGCATCGGCTGGATGCTGATGGAGCTGCCCGCCAGCGTCGTGTTCCTCGCCACGTACTTCCGGGGGCCGAACCGGCTCGAGCCCTTCCCGCTCTTCTTTCTCTTCGTCTGGTGCTGCCACTACCTGAACCGCGGCTTCCTCATGCCGCTCTTCATGCGCGTCCCGAAGGGGCAGAAGAGCAGCTTCGGGCTGATGGTGATCGCCGTCGGCTGGGTGGTGACCTCGCTGCACGGCTACCTGAACGCCGCATGGGTGACGCGCTTTCATCCCGAGCCCGGGCTCTCGTGGCTCGCGGACCCGCGCTTCCTCGTGGGCATCGCGCTCTACTACGGCGGCTTCGCCCTCAACCTGCATGCCGACCACGTCCTGCGCACGCTGCGCACCCAGGACGAGCTCGATCGCGGCGAGCGCGTCTACCGGATCCCGCGCGGCGGTCTCTACGAGCACGTGACGAACGCGAGCTACTTCGCCGAGCTCGTGCTCTGGGCAGGCCTCGCGCTCTTCTCGTGGTCACCGGCGGGCGCGTTCATCGTCGCCGTGAGCGCGGCGAACCTCGTCCCGCGCGCGCTCGCGACGCACCGCTGGTACCTCGAGCGCTTCCCCGACTACCCCCGCGAGCGGAAGATCCTCATCCCCTTCGTGTGGTGAGGGCCCGAGCCCTGCCGCAGCACGGGCACCCTCGCGGCGCCGCGCCTCTCGCTCAGCTGCCGCCGACGGGCGTGCCGATGAGCGCGGTGACGCGCAACGGCAGCCAGCGCGCGCGGTGCTGCTCGACACGGAAGCGGTAGCTCGCGTCCCCGAGGCCGAGGACCAGCTTCTCGAGCTCCGGGGGCGAGTACGCGCGCAAGCAGGACGCGAACCCGTCCCACATCGTGATCGCGGGCACGAGCGGGACCGCGTAGGTCATCGCGAAGCGGCCGAGGGTGCGGGGCTGGATGAAGGGCGTGAGCCCGAGGGTGGCCGCGGGCACGCCCGCCACGATCAGCGCGCCGGCGGGCGAGCGCTCGACCACCTCGAACGAGGCGATCGGCTGCCGCTGGCGAACCGCGTCCTCGAAGATCGCGCGAGCGAGCGGCGGCGGGAAGTGGTGCAGCGCGTTGAAGATCGTGCGCACACCCGTCAGCTCCGGCGGCAGCCGCGTCGCGTCCGTGCTCTCGCGGCGGCCGCGCACCTGACCGGGACGCTCGCCCTCCGCACGCGCGAACGCCGCGTGGTTGGGGAACTTGTCGGTCAGCACGACGTCGGGCCTCAGGCCGTGCTCGCGCTCGAGGGTCGAGAGGACGGAGATCAGCGGGCCGCCGCCGCCCGAGCAGAGATCGACGATGCGCGTCGCGCCCGCGCCTCGCAGCAGGTCGCGCAGCACCGGCACGGCACCGTCGAAGAGCCGCAGCGTCGTCGTCGAGATGCGCAGGATGTCGGTGAGCGCGTCGCGGAGCGGCGCGGGAAACCAGTCGTAGTCCTCGAGCTCCGGAGCGTGGATGCGCGTCATGGGCTGCATCCTAGACCAGAGAGACGGTCACGCTCCCGCGAACCGGGAGCAGAGACCTCGCCCGCGTGCGGATTGATCGCGCGCACGCCTGCGCGGGCGCGACGCGCGAACGTGGCTGGCGATGCCCTCCGCCCCGTTCGTCTCGCTCTCCGATCTCCTCGACCGGCTCGTCGCGGGCGCGCTGGATCCGCTCGCCCGCCTGATCGATCCCTCGCGCAGGACGAACCTGCTCTTCCTCGCCGTGGCGGCGTGCATGGCGCTCCTCGTCAGGGCCGTGCGCGGCCGCGCGCGCGGATCGGCGTGGCGCTTCCTGTTTCCCGCGCGCATCTGGCTCCATCGCTCCGCGTTGCTCGACTATCGCCTGCTCTTCGCGTCGTCGGTGCTGCACGCGACGCTGCTCTGGCCGCTGGCGCTCTCGGAGGTCGCGGTCACCTCGGGCGTGCTCGCGTGGCTCTCCTCGTGGATCGGTCCGCCCGAGCCCTCGGCGCTCGACCCCGCCTGGATCACCGCCCTCATGAGCGTCGCGGTCTTCGTCGCGGACGACTTCGCCCGCTTCGCGTTCCATCGCGCCGCGCACCGCATCCCGGCGCTCTGGGAGCTGCACAAGCTGCACCACTCGGCGCGCGTCATGACGCCCGTCACGCTGCTGCGCAGCCACCCCCTCGAGACGATGCTCCTGCGGGTCGGGACGCGCCTGTCGACCGGCGTGACCCTCGGCGCGTTCCTGTGGGTCTTCCCGGGGCACGTGACGATCTGGCAGATCGGAGGCGCGTACGGGCTCGGCTACCTCTGGGGGATGCTCGGCTCGAACCTGCGGCACTCGCACGTCTGGCTCTCCTATGGTCCGCTCCTCGAGCACGTCTTCATCAGCCCCGCGCAGCATCAGATCCATCACGGGGATCGGCCCGAGCAGCACCATCGAAACTACGGCTCGGCGCTGGCGATCTGGGACTGGCTGACCGGGTCGCTGGTGGTGACCACCTCGCTTCGTCCCGCGCTGCGCTTCGGCCTGCCCCCGGACGAGAAGAACCACGACGACACGGTGACGTCCGCGCTGCTCGACCCGCTCCTCGCCGGTCTGCGGACGCTGCGCCGGCCAGGCGCCGAGACCACCGACGCCGGACCGAGACGTCCGCCCGACCCGCACCCTTCACGGCTCGCACGATCGTGACCGGGAGGCGGGCCCCGCGCGCGTAGGATGCGCGCATGACCACCACCGACGCGCCTGCGCTGCCCGCGTGGATCGCGCGCGAGCTCCCGTTCCGCCGCGTGTGCGTGGAGACCCGAGAGGGTCGAGTCCACGCGATCGACGACGGGCCCGCCGACGCGCCCGCGGTGCTCCTCGTCCACGGCAACCCCATGTGGTGCTTCCTCTGGCGCAAGGTCATCCGCGCCCTGCGCGCGGAGCGAGGCGGCGAGCGCCTGCGCGTGATCGCGCCCGACCTGCTCGGCCTCGGCCTCTCCGACAAGCCCGCACGCGCGAGCGCGCACACGATCGAGCGCCACGTCGCGGCCCTGACGGACCTGCTCGCGGCGCTCGCGCCCACGAGCATCGTGTTCGCGGGCCAGGACTGGGGCGGCCCGATCGGCGCGGGCGCGTGCGAGGCCTTCGAGGCGAGGGGTGGCCGCGTGCGGGCCATGCTCCTCGCGAACACCGCGGTGCTGCCCGTCGCCCACCCCGTGCGGAGCACTCCGTTCCATCGCTTCGCGCGGACGCCGATCGTCAGCGACCTCGCGTTCCGCCTCGCCCTGTTCCCGGTGCCGATCATGGATCGCGTGCAGGGCGATCGATCCACCCTCGGCTGGCGCGCGAAGCGCGCGTACGCATGGCCGCTCAGGCGGCTGCGCGATCGCGCCGCGCCGCTCGGTCTCGCGCGCATGGTGCCGGGCTCGGACGATCACCCGTCGATCCCCGCGCTGGACGCCATCGGCCGCTGGGTGACCACGTTCCGAGGGCCGGTCGGGCTCGTGTGGGGGACGGCCGATCCCATCCTCGGTCGCTCGCTGGCTCGCCACGAGCGCGCGCTGCGGCCCGCGTTCGTCGAGCGCACGCGCGCCGGCCACTTCCTGCAGGAGGAAGTGCCCGAGCTGCTCGCCCGCTCGCTCTCGAGGCTCGACGCCCTGGCCCGCTGACCCCGTGCCCCGCGCGGCGTCCGATCCGCTATGCTGGTGGCACGAGGTCGCTTGTCACGGGCCCAACAACTCCTTGTCGTCTCGCTCGCCTTCACGTCGCTCGCGCCAGCGGCGGGCTGCTCGCTGCCGCGGGCGGCGCTGGGATCGGGACCCGGGAGCGACGGGGGCGGGCTCGACGTCGGCGCGCTCGACTCCGGAGCCGACGCGGGGCTCGACGCCGGCGCGGACGCGGACGTCGATGCGTGGCGGGACGACACCGGGGTCGACGCCGGCAGCGACTCCGGCAGCGACGCGGGCAGCGACGCGGGCAGCGACTCGGGCAGGGACGCCGGCAGCGACGCGGGCACCGACGCGCCCTCTTGCACCGCAGGGGAGACGCGCTGTCCCAGCGACACCATGCTCGAGACGTGCGCGGCCGGTACGTGGGTGCCGACGCCATGCCCGCTCGGCTGCCTCGGGACGCCCGCGCACTGCGGTACGTTCACGCCGTCGAACGTGAACGGCGCGCTCACCGGCGCCTCCGCACCGCTGGTCGTCTCGGCGCCGGCCTCGGTGTCGAGCGACACGTGCACCGGCCTGCCGGGCGCGACGGGTCGGCTCGTCATGCAGGACGACGCCGCGGGCTCGCGCGTGTGCCTCTACGAGGTCGGCTCCCTCACGGTGAGCAGCACGATCACGATCGACGGCCTCTTGCCCATCGTCTTCGTGGCGCACGGCCCCGTGAGCATCACCGGCGTGATCGACGCCTCGTCCTACACCAACCCGATGGCCGGGCGGAGCGTGCACTGGGGCCCCGGCAGCGGCATCGGCGGCAACACCGGCGGTGACGGGGCCGCGGGCGGCAGCAACACCGACGGCGGCGGCGGAGGCGGCGGCTTCGGCGGCAACGGCGGCAACGGCGCCAACTGCGGGTCGAGCTCGTCGGGGGGCGGCGGCGGATCGTCGACGGCGAGCGGGCTCGTACCGCTCGTCGCAGGCGCCGACGGCGGCGACGGGTCTGGCGTCGGCTCGCAGAACGCCGGCTGGGGTGGCGGCGGCATCCAGATCACCTCGTTCGTGTCGATCGACATCCCGGGCACCGTCGCGGCCGCGGGAAGCGCCGGCGACGGCGGTGGGCAGTTCGGCGGCGGCGGCGGCGGCGGGTCGGGCGGAGCCATCTTGCTCGAGGCCCCGACCGTCACCCTCGGCGCCGGCGCGGCGAGCTTCGGTCTACCCCTCACGGTCGCCGGGGGCGGCGGGGGCGGCGGCGGATGTGGCTCCGGCACCGACGGATTCGCCGGCACGGATGGCGCGTACGCGGTGGCCGGGCGCGCGGCCGGCGCCGTCACGCGCTGCGGAACGCACGACGGCGGCGACGGCGGCGGCGCCGCGACGATGAACGGCGCGAACGCGATGAACGGCGGCGGAACCAACGCGCCCGGCGGCGGCGGCAGCGTCGGACGGATCGTGTTCCGCACGCAGGCGGGGAGCATCCCGTCGGGGACGACCAACCCGACCAGCGGAGCCGCGATCGACTCGATGGCGCTCACCATCCGGTGAGCGGCGAGCGAGCGGCCGCGCCTCAGAACATCTGGCCGAGGTAGTGGACGGCCTGCTTGCGCCACCACTCGTAGCTGTGCGCGCTGTCCTCGCCCCAGAACGCGACGTGGTTGGGGATCTGCTTGCGCCGGAGCCACGTGCCCAGCTCGGCCGTCTCGGGGATGCAGCCGTGCTCGTGCGCGCCGCGGCCGACCACCACCGTCAGGTGCGCCGATCGACGCACACGATCGAGCGCCGCGCCGCCGAGGTTCGGCACGAACGCGAGCGGATCGCTGAAGTACACGTCCTCGTTCGTGCGCTCGTCGAAGGGCTTGCCCTCGAAGAAGCGACGGAGGCGATAGCGGCCCGAGAGGCAGAGCCCGCGGCGGAACGTCTCGGGGTACTTCAGCACGAAGAGAGACGTGTAGAGCGCGCCCACGCTGCACCCGGTCGCGACGATGGGCATCTCGTCGCTCCGGCAGTCCTGCCGGATGAAGGGGACGAGCGTCTCCATGACGAAGCGCTCGTAGGCGCGGTGGTGCGCCATGCGCTCCTCCACGCTGCCCTGGCCCGTGAAGCTGCGCGAGACGTTCGTCTCGGGGCAGTAGATCTTGAGCCGGCCCTCTGCCATCAGCGGCCCGAGCGCGTCGATCATCCCGCTCTTGTCCCACTCGTGGGCGACCCCGGCGTTGGACGGGAAGACCACCAGGGGCCGCCCGACGTGGCCGTACTTCCAGAGGTGGGCACGACGGCCGAGGGCGGGACTGTCGAGGAGCAGGTGCTGCGCGCTCATCGCCTCTTTTCTTAACAGGCCCGGGGCCGGGAGAAAAGCGAAACGGCGGAGTCAGCGCGGCGGCGGGGGCAGCGTGTACGTGGTCGCCTGGAGCGGCGTCGTGACGCCGGCGCGGTACTCGACGTTGCGGTGGACGCGCTCGGGGTCGAACGCCGTCGCCTGGACGCACGCACCGATGGGACTGTCGTCGATCCACCCATCCGCGAGGTCGACCGATGCATCGACCCCGATCACGACGCCGCAGAGCGCGTCTCGCTCCACCGAGAAGCGCGAGACCGCCAGCGTGCCGCCGCGGGATGCGAGGCCGAATCCGCCGATCGGTCCCGACGCGCAGTCGGTCTCGACGCAGGCCGACGACACGTCCTCGACGCGCACGTCGGTCGCCGTGATCGTGCTCGCCTCGTAGGCGACCATCCCGGCGACGCGCGTCCGCAGCGTCGCGACGCGGGACAGCGCGAGGCTGCCGCCGAACGAGGCGCCCAGCCCGAGCCCGTACGTCCCGGTCTCGGATCCGATGTCGTGCACCACCACGTCGTGGAGCGCGACGGGCCCGCTCGTGAGCAGCCCGAACTGCCCGCGCACACGCCCGATCCGGGTGCGCGTGAGAGTCGCGACCGCATCGAGCTTGAGTCCGGACGCGGCCGAGTCGCCGACGAAGCAGTCGGTCAGCGTGACGCGCTCGCATTGCAGGCTGCCTGCGCCGCCGTCGGTCCCTCCCTCGACCACGGATCCCGTGAGATCGAGCGTGGCGGCGTCGCTCGCGGCGACGGAGCTCACGACGAGCCGCTGCGCGCTCACGTGCGCCGTGTGCTGCAGCTGGAGCGCGATGTTCGGATCGACGTCGACCACGTCTTCGACGACGGCGATGGTGTCCTCTGTGAAGACGAGCAGCCGCATGAGCGATCGACGCACCGAGACCCTCCCGCCGACCGCGAGGAGCCCCGCGCCCTCACCCATGCGCACGTCCTCGATCGTGGTGGTGCCGGTGCTCGGCTGGACCGGCACTCCGTCGAGCGCCACGTCGCGCAGCGCGAGGTCAGCGCCGAGCACGAGCCCCCTCGTGCTCCCGTCGAGGCGCATGGCGATCGTCGTCCCGCTCGCGCAGGCCCCGACGACGCTCAGCGATCGCGTCGTGGTGATCATGGTCAGCGCGGTCTCGTCGTAGAGGCCGGCGCGCAAAGCCACGACCGAGCCGTCGGGAGCGCTCGCCACGGCCTCGTGGAACGTGCCGAGCGCCGTCGCACGGGTGGCGCCGTCGCCACCGGGCGCGGCGGTCGGGTCCACGAAGACCACGCCCCCGGACGGTAGCGCGGCCGGCCATCCGTCCGCCGGGCAAGCGCTGCCGACCCGAGCGCATCCGGCCGTGCCCGGCAGGTGCATGTCCGTCGCAGCGCACCTCGCTCGCCCGCTCTCCGGCCACGGGTCGCAGAACACGAGCCCGCTCGGGTCGACCACCTCGCGCCACCCGGGCGCGCATGGGGTCAAGACCGGCGAGTCCGGCCCGAGGGCCCGCGCAGCGTCGCGCGCCGCCGCGTCGGGGGCGAGCGCCGGCCCGCCACTCCCACACGCCGCGAGCCACGCGAGCACGAGCGCCGTCCGGTTCCGCCTCACTCGCGGAGCGTATCGCGGCGCGCCACCGCGCGACGACCGCGCAGCGCGCCGCTCAGGGCGACACCCAGCGCGCTCCGCCCATCGTGCACGACGTCATCGCGGCGGTCACGTCGCCCGAGTAGAACCAGTACGTGTTGATCATCCCCGCCGCCTCGTAGCGACAGCCGCCGATCACGCCCGCGCGGGGGCAGGCGGACGAAGACCACGTCTCGGCGCGCGCCACGCACTCCGACTCGAGCCGCATGATCTCGCTCGCGGGATAGCCCTCGAGGTCGAGACAGTCGGTCGAGCCGGAGGGCCTGTGATCGCAGCTACCCTGGACCGCGGCCGGCATCGAGCCCGTGTCCACTCCGCCGCCACCCGCGTCCGCGCCGCCGCCGCCACCGCCGCACGCCAGGGCCAGGGCCGAGCACGCCGCCATCCACCACGCCGATCGTTTCATCGTCGCCTCCGTCGCGGAGACTACCTGCTGCCTCGACCGCTGGCCGAGGATGTTGCAAGCCTGGCGCATGCGCGCTCCCGATCGTGCCCGATACGCGACGCTGCTGGGCCTCGCGGTCGCGAGCATCGCTTGCTCGGGCGGCTCGCCCGCCGCGCCCGCTGCCTCCGCCGTGCCGGAGGTGATCCCCGCCGAGCTGGGGACGCCGGACCTTCGGCTGCTGGTGATCACCGACCTGCGGGGGGCGCTTCAGCCCTGTGGCTGCACGAGCCGGCCGCTCGGCGGCATCGACCGCCTCGCGGCGGCCCTCGCGGCCGCGCGCGCGGATCACCCCGACGCGCTCTTCCTCGCCGCCGGTGAGCTCTTCGCCGGCGCCACCGAGCCCTCGGAGCTCCCGGGCGCCGAGACCCAGGATCAGTGGCGCACGGAGCTGCTGGCCGATCTGCTCTCCGACTTCGACCTCGCGGCCGGCGTGCCGGGTCCGCGCGACGTCGAGCGCGGGCCCGCGCGCCTGCTCGCGCTCCGCGAGCGCGCGCGCTTTCCCATGCTCGGCGCCGGCGTGACGTTCGACGCCACCGACGCGGCAGCGAGCGCCGCCGCAGGCGCGACCGCGCCCGACGCAGCGCCGCCCGCGCCCCCTGCTCCGCCCGCGCCGCTCGCCGGCCACCGGGTGGCGAGCGCCGGAGCCCGGCGAATCGGTCTGGTCGGCGTCACCGCGATGAGCGGCCCCGCGGTCCACGGCCCGGCCGATCTGGTCGCGGCGGCGGACGCGGAGGCTCGCGCGGCGCGCGCCGAGGGGGCGAGCTTCGTCGTCGTGCTCACGAGCGCCGACCGTCGCACCGCGCATCGCATCGCCGCCTCCGACCAGGTCGATCTCGTCATCGAGGGCGGGCGCGACGAGGCCGACGTGCGCCCGCCCGGGGAGAGCGAGGGAGCGCCCGTGCTCAGCGTGGGCCGCCACGGGCAGGGGCTCTTGATCGTCGACCTCTTCGATCTGCCGGCCCCCGATGCGCCTCGCGCGCGCCCGCGCGACGTGTCGAGCTGGACGCGCACGGCCGATCGAGACCGGCTGCTCCGGCAGGCCGCGGACCTGCGCGCGCGGCTCGATGCCGAGGGCGAGGCGGCCGGTGCCGATCACGCCGATGCGCGCGCGCGCCTCGAGGAGCTCGATCGCGAGATCGCGCGGGTGGTCGCGGCGCCGGACGTCAGCGGCCCCCACCTGTCCCTGACGTACGTCGAGCTCCCCGAGGACGCGGCGCGCGACGCGGCGGTCCGCGCGCGCCTGGACGACTTCGCGCGCCGCGTGAACCTGCACAACCGCGAGGCGTTCGAGTCCCACTTCGCCGAGCCGGCGGCGCCCGGGCAGCCCGGGTACGAGGGAACGACGCTCTGCGGGGTCTGCCACACCGAAGAGGCCCTCTGGTGGAACGGGACCGCGCACGGACACGCCTACCGAACGCTGCGCGAGCGGCACAGCGAGTACAACCTCGACTGCGTGGGATGCCACGTCACTGGCTACGAGGAGCCGGGCGGCTCGACCGTCGCGCACGTCGAGGCGCTCCAGAGCGTGGGCTGCGAGAGCTGCCACGGGCCGGGCAGCATCCACCTCCGGGATCAACACGCGCCCGTCGGGAACGTGCACCGCCAGGTGACGGAGGCGACCTGCACGCGCTGCCACACGCCCGAGCACAGCGATCTATTCGACTTCGAGGAGTACCGCCGTCAGATGATCACGCCGGTGCACGGCGGCACCCCCTGAGTCGAGCCCGGTCGGCTTCAGTCGAGCGGGTACGCCGTCCAGCCCTCGGTCCAGTCCGGGCAGCCCGGCCCGATGGCGCCGACGAACTCACCGGGACCGAAGAAGCCGCCGCTCGGTGGCGCGACCGCACCGCTCGCCGCGATCGACGTCTCGGGCAGCGTGTAGTCCACCGTGTCGTCGGTGGCGAAGGGGCTCGCGATCATCGGGTCGGCGAAGCGGTTCATCGCGGCGGCCGCCATGAACGCGGTCTCCTCGGGCGAGCCCGCCTCGAAGTCGAGCGTGTTGCCGAAGAAGATCGAGTGGTCGACCGCCAGCGTCGTACCCGCGGCGCCGGTCGTCATCGCGTCGCGCGCGTCGAGCCCGAAGCGGCCCCAGCCCGTGACGATCGTGTCGTGGATCGATCCGAACGTGCCGCGCCGTAGCACCATGCCGATGTCGGTCGTGACCGCGGCGTCGTGGTTGCCGATGATCGTCGCGTTGTAGATCGTGGGGCTCGAGCGCGGCGTCAGGCCGTTGTCGGTCCGGTTGTTGTCGCCCTCGAAGCCGTTGGGGTCCGCGCTCACCGAGTCGGCGTAGTGGTGGAGCACGAGGTACTGCGCGTTGCCCGAGTAGCCCTGATCCCAGTCGAAGCCGTCGTCGTCGTAGCCCGACGAGACGAGGTGGTGGAAGTTCGGCGCGCCGCCGAAGGTCTCGAACGCGTCGTCGCGGCCGCGGTGGCTCTGCACGTACTCGATCAGCGTGCCGCTGCCGCAGCCTCCGAGCGTGAGACCGTTGAGCTCGTTGTCCGTGCCGAGCAGGAAGCCGGCGAACTCGATGCGCACGAAGCGCAGGTGTCCGCAGCTGCCGGTCGCGTTCGTCCCGCCGTAGGAGCCGCGGGCGTCGGTCGCGGGGATGCCCTCGATGTTGTTCTGGCCGCCGGCGACGTTGATCGGCGCGTCGCCGAGCAGCACGACTCCGCCCCAGTCGCCGCGATCGCGGCTCCCCGGGGGCTCCGAGGACGTGAACACGATCGGCGCCGACGGGTGGGACACGGCGTTCAGCGTGGTGCCACGGGTCATGACGAGGTACGAGCCGTTGTCACCGACGACGTGGGTGCCCGCGGCGATGGTGAGCGTCCCGCCGAGCCAGAACACACCGCCCGTGAGGTGATAGGTGTGCGCGCAGTCCCAGGTCTGGTCCCCCGTCTGATCCCCGGTGACCACCACCTCCGTGCGCGAGGCCGGCGCCGGGCAGCTCGGCGCGGCGCCGAAGTCCGGCGTGGGCGGGCAGTACGCCGGCCGCGTCGGGCCTGCGTCGCTCCCGGCGTCCGGCCTCGGGCCCGCGTCCACGCCCGTGTCGGGCTGCGGCAGGACGAAGGCGTCGGTGCCCGCGTCGTCTCCCGGCGCGACGAAGGCGTCGGTGCCCGCGTCGGGCCTCGGCGTGAAGCCGGTGTCGGGGTTGCCCGTGCCGTTGTTGGTGCTGCATCCCGCGAGCGCCGCGGCGCAGGCGAGCAAACCATGGACGAAGAGACTCTTGTTCATGACGAACCTCGTTGGATTCAGTTGGACAGACTCACGCCCAGCGAGAACACGGTGCCCGGGTTGAGCCCGAGCACGACGATGTCGGCCTGCTGGAGCTCCTGGCGCTGGAACAAGACGTTCTGCGCGGTCAGGCGCAGGCTCAGCTCCGGTACGGGTGACCACGCGAGCGCGAGGTCGACCGAGTGAAAGGGTTGACGGTAGATGTCCGGGAGGCCGTTCTGACCGACGTCCTCGAGTCGCGGACCGAAGACGTTGTAGTAGGCGAACCACGACACGTTGGTTCCAGGTGGGGCAAAGCCGAGTGACACGTTGATGGCGTAGGGCGCCTGACCCGCGAGCGGCCGCTGCGCGCTGGTCGCGACCGAGCGCTGGAGCGCCGACAGGTGCGCCTGCGAGTAGACGAGCGCGAAGTTGCCGCCCACCGAGATCCAGTCCAGCTCGGGGACGAGGTGACCGAGGTGAAACCTCGCCTCGAGCTCGAGGCCGTAGTTCTCGGCGGCATCGACGTTCCTGAAGGTCACGTCCCCGTCGTCGTCGATGAGCGTCGACTCGATGGGAGACTCGAAGAGCTTCACGAAGCCGGAGACGGCGAGCACCTCGGACGCGGACGGGAACCACTCCCAGCGCACGTCGAAGTTGTGGATGTACGTGCGGTGCAGATCGGGGTTGCCGGAGACCGAGCGGCGGCGGACGAAGTCGTTGAAGAGGAAGGGCGCGAGCTCGCGCAGCTGCGGGCGCGCGACCGTGCCCGCGTAGCCCGCGCGGACGAACATGTCGGGGACGAGCTCCACCACCGCGCCGATCGAGGGCATCGGGTCGATGTCGGTGCGGTGCGTCGAGGGCGGCGGCGTGTCGGACGGAACGGCGCCGAGAGGATCCGCCGACACGACGATCTGCCGGAAGGCCTCGAGGCGTGCCCCGCCCACGAAGCGCAGCTCGCGGCTGGGGCGCCAGTCGAGCATCGCGTACGCCGCGAAGGCGTGCTGCTGCCCGTCGTAGCTGTCGTCGGGGCGCGTGTAGTCCCGGATGCGCAGGTACGTGTCGAGGTTGCCCGGCGCGAAGAGCTGATCGGGCGGGAGCAAGGGCCCCTCCGCACCGGCGCCCGGACGTGACGACCAGCCGACGCGCCGTACGTCGAAGCCGCGCTCGGTGTAGCGGACCAGGCCGCCCACGCGGACGGTCACCTGGTCGAGGGGGATCGTGAGGTTGCCGCCGCCGCCGACCGTGAGGTCGTCGAGCCGCGACCAGAAGCGCGCGCCGCTCGTCGGGCCCGCGGAGAAGCGCGGCTGGCCCGTCGGCTGGATCACGTACGAGAGGTCGTGCATGTCCGGCTGCTCGCGATCGCCGTGGCTGAGGTTCAGCTGCCAGTCGAAGGTCGCGCGGCCGAGGACGTCGTGGTGCTCGCCGAGCAGCTGTCCGAAGAGCAGCGTCCGTTGCGTCCAGCTGCTGCGGTACGCGTCGATGTCGAGGCCGACCGTCTCGCTGCGACCCGTCACGCGGCCGACGTAGGCGTCGCCGTTCTGGCTGAAGAGGCCGTTGAACGTGAGGCGGTGGCCCGTCGCGAGCTCGTACGTGAGCGTGCCGAGCGCGCTCAGCTGCGTGGAGATCTGCTCGCCACCCTGCTGCAGCGTCTCGCGCGTCGAGACCGTGCGCCCGCCCATGCCGTCGTCCTCGACGCGCAGCGCGCGGATCAGATCGGGGATGGGCCGCTCCTGCCGGCGGTAGCCGATCATCAGGCGGTATCCGAGGAGGTGGCCGCCGACGTCGAGCGTGTCGCCGAGGCTGAGGGTCAGGCCCATGTTCGGCAGTGCGTCGTGGCGGCCGAGCGCCCAGTCGTTCCGGAAGGCGCGTGAGATCGCGTCGCGGGACGCGGCGGGCTGATCGTCGATGCTCGAGGTCGCCGGCACGGCCGAGGGGAGCGAGCGCGAGCCGTCGTCGAAGCCGAGCCAGTCGAGGCCGCCGCTCGGTCCGGCGATGAACTGCTGAAACGAGGTCAGCGTGTTGACGCCGAGCGTGATCCCCGCGCGCACCTGGAAGCGCGACGGGAAGTCCTGCGTCGTGATGTCCATCAAGCCCCCGGCCCAGTCGCCCTGGACCTCGGGCGTGAAGGTCTTGCGGATGGTGAGGCTCTCGAGGATCCCGGTGGGGAACGCGTCGAGCTGCACGCCGGGCACGTCGGGGTCCGTGCTGGGCAGGAGCACGCCGTTCATCGTGGTGACGACGTAGCGTCCGCCGAGGCCACGCACGAAGAGGTAGTCGTCCCGCACCGACACGCCCACCACGCGGCGCGCCGCGTCGCTCGCGCTCGAGTCGGGCGCGCGCGCCATCTCCTCGCTGCTCACGGCGTCCTGCGTCGCGGGCGCCTCGCGGCGGAGGCGCAGCTGCGAGGCGGAGCTGCCCGACTCGGCGCGCACCTCGATGACGACCTCCTCGCCGACGGCGCCGCTCACGCCGAGCTCGATGTCGATCGTGGTGCACTCGCCGCGGCGCACGACGACGTCCTCGACGCGCGCGGGCTCGTAGAGGTCGTAGTACGAGCGCAGCACGTAGGTGCCGGGCGGCAGATCGAACGCGTAGCGACCGTCGTAGTCGGTGATCGTGCGATGCCCGGTGCCGACGACGACGACCGGCGCTTCGATCATCGTCTCCTGCGTCTGCGCGTCGCGGACCACGCCCTCGACCCCGGTGCCCGAGCAGTGCGGCGCGTCCTCGGCGAGCGCAGCCTCGAGCTCGGCCTGCTCGTCGACCTCCGCCCCCGCGGCCGGCTCCTGCGCGCGCGCGACGGATCCGCCGACACAGAGCGATGTCACACAAGCGAGAGCACACATCCCCCATCGCGTCGTCATCGGATCACGCATCGGTCGTTCCTCGGGAGCTGGGCGAAGGCGCTAGCGGGCGTCGGCGAGCGGCTCGGTGGCCACGGCGATGGTGGTGGCGCCCCCGCCGCGCGCGGCGTCGAGCACCTCGACCGCGCGGCCGTAGGGGGCGTCGCTCACGGCGTCGAAGAACACGGTGCGGTCGGTGCGCGCCGCCAGGATCCGCGTGATGCGCTCCTCGAGCCCGGCGACCGGCACCACCTCGTGGTTGATGCGGACCCTGCCCTCGGCGTCGACGGTGATCACGGGCGGGGCGTCGCCCCGCGGCGGCGCCGGCTGCGCGTCGGCCTCGGGCTCCTCGGGCACGTGCACCCAGAACTGCTTGGCGAGCATCGGCGTGATCACCATGAAGATGATCAGCAGCACCAGGACGACGTCGACGAGCGGCGTCACGTTCATGCTCGGCGTCGCGCGCTTCTTCTTGCCGCCGCGCCCGCCACCCCCGGTCTCGAAGGCCATGGCTCAGCCCTCCTCGCCCGATGCGGTGTCGCCGCGCTGGCCGACGCGCAGCGAGATCCCGGGGAAGCCGAGGTGCTGGCAGAGCTGGAAGAGATCGCGCACCTCCGAGTAGTGAAGCGTGGTGTCGCCGCGCAGGATCACGCGGCGGAGCGGCTCGGCCTCGTGGATCTCGCGCAGGCGCGCCTCGATCTGCTCGCGCGGCAGCGCATCCTGATCGAGGAAGAGGCGCTGGTCGGCGGTGATCGAGAGGGTGATCGGATCGGTCCGGCCGCGCGCCTCCTCGTCGACGTTGAAGATGGAGGGCAGATCGACGGGCGCGTCGTGCTCCATGCTCGGGAGCACGACCATGAAGATGATGAGCAGCACGAGGACGATGTCGACGAGCGGCGTGACGTTCATGGCCGGGCTCGGCCGCTCGCGCTTGCTCCCGAACTTCTTGGTCGTCATGGCTGCTGCCTCCCTCGCGCCGCGCCCGGCTCAGGCCTGCGCGATCTCGAACTTCGGCGCGCGCTTGTCGCCGCTCGGCGCGGGCGCGATCTCCCCGCGCGCGGCGTCCACGCTCTCGGTCCGCGCGGGCGCGGCCTCGTCCATCGTCTCGAGGCGGTCGGCGAGCTCCTGGCTGGCGTTGGTGAGCCCCATCTCGAAGCGCTGGATGCGCGTGGTGATCGCGTTGAACGCGAGCACCGTCGGGATGGCGACGCAGAGGCCGTAGCCCGTGACGATGAGCGCCTCGCCGATGGCCGCGCCGATCGTCCCGATGCCGCCCGAGCCGCTCGCCGCGATCATCTGGAACGCGTTGATGATGCCGAGCACCGTGCCGAGCAGGCCGACGAAGGGCGCCGTCGAGCCGGTCGACGCGAGCACGCCGAGCCCGCGGTTGAGATCGTCGGAGAGCGACTCGCCGCGACGCTCCATCGCGCGCCGCGCGAGGTCGGCCGCGCGCTCGCTCGCGTCGCCCTTGCCCGTGCGCTCGACGAAGACCCGAACGCCCGCGTGCAGGAGCGCCGCGAGGTGGCTCTTGCCCGCGCGGCTCGACTCCACGAGCAGCGCGTCGAGATCGCCCGCCTCGATCAGCGGGGCCGCCTTGGCCGCGAACGCGCGCGCCGTGCCGCCCGACCGCGTGAGCACGATCAGACGATCGAGCGCGACCGCGAGGCTCGCGACGGCCTGCAGGGTGAGCACGACGACGACGGAGCGGACGGGCCAGCCCATCTGGCTCCAGAGCTCGAGCAGGTTGATGTTCATGGGGGGACGTCCTCTCTTCAGAGCGTGATGGCCAGCGTGATGGGCAGGGTGTGGATGGCGGCGTAGGGAGTCCCGTCGCTCATGCGCGCGGGATCGAAGTGCGTGCGCTCGACCGCCCGCACGATCGTCTCGTCCGGGATCAGCGCGTGCCCGCGGAGCACGTCGACGTGCGTGACGGTGCCGTCGTCGCCGATCGTGACGCGCACCACGAGCGTGATGCGCGCGATGCCGGCGCTGCGGACCTCGGCCGGGATCTCGAAGTTGGAAACGAGCGCGGCGCGATCGACCTGCGGCGGCGTCGTACCCTCGAGGACGCGGACCGGACCGCTCGGGCGCGCGGCGGGCTCGGGAGCCGGCTCGGGCGGGGCGGCCGCGGCCTCGGATCCGGCGCCTCCGACGGCGCCACCGAGCACACCGCCCTCCACGCCGTTCGGATCGCCTTCTTCTTCCGGCGCGAAGGGATCGGGCGGCGGCGGGAGCGGCTCGTCGCTCTCCTCGGGCGCCTCGTCCGGGATCTCCGTCGGCATCTCCAGCTCGGGCCGCATCTGGCGGCCGAGCCGAGCGGGCGCGGCCTCGACGGGCGGCGGCGCGACCGGAGGAGGAGGCGGGGGGGGGGAGGCGGTGGCTCGGGGGGCGGCGCGAGCTCGAGCTGGACGAGATCGTCCTCCACGATCGCGCGCCGCACGATGGCGCTCGCCATGACGACGCCGGCGCCGATCGCCCCGTACACCAGCAGCGCGACGGCCAGGGACGCGCCGAAGGTCCCGGCGCGCGCACCCCCGCTGTGTCCGAAGTCCTCGAGCATCGAGGGAGTGGATAGAGGGGCTCGATGACGGGCGTGTGACGCTCGCGTCGCATCGCGTGACGCGCACGTGCTCGGCGCGCTCGCGTCGCGTCCGTGTCACGAGGCCGGCACGCGCGCTGCGCGATCGCACGCCCACCCGGAGATCGCTCGGCCGCGGCAGTGCGGCCCGCGTTGACGCGGAGGCGTCTGTTCCCGTCTACTGCCGCGCGTGACGAGCCAGAAGCCGTCTTCTTCCGATCCCCTCCTCGGCACGACCCTCGGCGGTCGCTTCCGTGTCACACGGCGCATCGCGGAGGGCGGCATGGGCGCGGTCTACGAGGCCGAGCAGCTCACGCTCGGCCGCAAGGTCGCCGTCAAGGTCTTGCACTCGCACCTCGCCAAGGACGACGAGATCGTCATGCGCTTCGAGCGCGAGGCCCGCGCGACCACCGCGATCGGCCACCCGAACATCGTCGAGGTGGTGGACTTCGGCGCGCTGGACGACGGTGCGCGCTACCTCGTGCTCGAGTTCCTCGACGGACGCGACCTCGGCAAGGTCCTGCGCGACGCCGGCCCCTTCCCGCTGGGGCGGGCGGCGCGCATCGCCATGCAGATCGCCGACGGGGTCGGCGCCGCGCACGACAAGGGCATCGTGCACCGTGACCTCAAGCCCGAGAACGCGATCGTGCTCGGGGAAGGGACGCCGGCCGAGCGCGCGAAGGTCGTCGACTTCGGCATCTCCAAGATGCGAGAAGCGGCCGGCGGGCCCGACGCGCGTACGCGGACCGGGACCGCGCTCGGCACGCCGTACTTCATGGCGCCCGAGCAGGCGCAGGGGAAGCGGGAGGTCGACCAGCGCGCGGACGTGTACTCGCTCGGCGTGATCCTGTTCCGGCTCCTGACCGGACATCACCCCTTCGACGATGCTTCGTACCCGATGCTGATCGTGAAGATCTGCACGGAGGACGCGCCACCGATCACGAACTGGCGCACGGACCTGCCGCCCGAGGTCGTGTCCTTGATCGCCCGCATGCTCGCCAAGGAGCCCATCGAGCGGCCGCAGTCGATGGCGGTGGTGCGAGACGCCCTCGCGCCGTTCGCCGCCGACGCGCGCGCCCCGGCGCTGACGGGCGCCGCCGGTCCCGTGACGACGAGCGCGCGCGTGCTGACCAAGGACGCGCTCGCGGCGACGATGGCGTCGTCGCCCGGACAGCGCCGCGAGGAGGACGACGAGGACGCGATCGCGGAGCGACAAGCGACGCTCCGGTCGGTCGGTGTGAGCGCGGGGGGCGACATGGCGGGTGGCGCGGGCGTGGGAACGCCCATGAAGATCCTGGTCGGGGTCATGGCGGCGGCGGTGGTCGGGCTCGGCGGCTGGGCGCTCCTCGGGGCGCACGAGCCCGCCGCGCCGACGGAAGAAGAGGTGAACGCGCCGCTGCCGACGCCCGGGCCGCCGATCGTGCACGCGCTGCACGCCGCCGCGTACGGGACCGACGAGTGGGGCTGGCTCAACCCGCGGCCCCGCGCGATGCCGACGTGGTTCGCCGTCGACGTCGGGGGGGCGGGCACGATCGCGCTCGTCGGGGAGCACGGCGCCGCCGCGCACTTCGTGGACGGCCTCCTGCTCGTCTGGCCCAGCGGCGTCGACGCGCAGCTCGCGGCCGTGCGCTGGACGGGCGCGGGCCAGGCCCTCGCGGCGGGCGAGGGCGGCACGCTCGTGCGCCTCACCGACGGCGGTCCGCACGGGCTCGACTCGGGGACCACGGAGACGCTGCGCGCGATCGCGGTCGTCTCGCCCGCGAGCACCCTCGTCGTCGGCGACGGCGGGACGGTGCTGCGCCTCGGGACCGGGACCGCCACGCGCCTCGACGTGGGCGTCACGGGCGACCTGCTCGCCGCGTACGCCCGCCGCGGCGAGGCGTGGATCGCCGGGCAGGACGGCGTGATCCTCCACGTCACCGATCTCGCGGGTGGCCGGTTCACTCGCGAGCACGGCCCCACGGCCGACACGCTGCGCGCGATCGGCGGCTGCGAGCGGGGCTCGCTCTACGTCGCGGGTGACGACGGCACGATCGCGCGCCGCCACGCGGACGGAAGCTGGCACGGCCTGAGGCTCGACCTCGAGACGCACGAGACGTTCACCGCGATCGGCTGCGATCAGGGGCGCGCGGCGATCGTCGGGGCGAGCGGCCTGGTCGTGCTCGCGTCGGGCGACCAGACGGTGCACCTCGACAGCGGCTACGAGGGAACGTGGCACGGCGTGTCCGGCGCCGACGGCGAGAGCACGTGGCTCGTCGGCGGCGGCGGCCAGGTCGCCTCGCTCGACGAGGGACGCGTCGCCACTCGCATCGACGGGCCGACGGTCCCGCTGCGTGACATCGGCTCGATCGCCGGCGCGATGGTGGCCGTCGGCGAGTGGGGCCACGTGGTCCGGCAGACCGAGAGCGGGTTCGTGCTGGCGGACTCGCCGACGGACGCCGGGCTGGGCGCGCTCGCGGCGCTGGACGAGTCGACCCTCGTCGCGGTCGGCGACCTCGGCGCGCTGGTGGAGATCGGCTTCGACCGGATCACCAACCGCGACTCGGGGACCGAGGTCTCGCTGCACGACGTGCTCGCGGAGAACGGGCACCTGCTCGTGGTCGGCAACGACGGCACCGTGCTGCGCGGCACGATCGACGCGCTCGCCCCGACGCGCATCCCCGACGTCGGCGACCTCTGGGCGCTCGCCGGAACGCCGACCGACGCGATCGTCGTGGGCGACGACGGCTACGTCGCGCACCTCGACGGTGGTGGTCACCAGTTCGTCGCGTGCGCCGAGGGAACCCCCTCGCTTCGGGCGGTCGTGCGCGACGGGGCCAGGGCCTACGCGGTCGGCGAGCACGGGGGCATCGTGCGCATCGACGAGGCCGGCTGCACGCGCGAGAGCATCACGCCGGCGGGCGACGCGGCGCCCACGCTCAACGCGGTCGGCATCGGCCCGCACGGAAGGCCGCTCGCCGTCGGCGACGAGGGCTCGTCGTTCGAGCGCCAGGACGACGGCACCTGGATCGCGAGCGACGTGGAAGCGGGCCGCTCGAGCCTCCGCGGGATCGAGCGCATCGATCGGTACGTGTACGTCGTGGGGACCGGCGGGACGATCCTGCGGCGGATCGTCGTCGACGGCACCTGAGCGATCGCAAAACGCGCACCTACCCGCCGGATCGACGTGTTTTCAGGGGGTTGAGTGGGTGTGGAGTGACCCCGCTCGGTGGCGGTCAGCGCGTGGTGATGGTGAGCTCGCTCGACGCCTGGTTGCCGCCGCCGTCGACGGCGCGGACCGCCACGATGTGCGAGCCCGCCGGGAGCGCGCCGCCGGCCAGCGAGGCCGGGTCGATCGCGAACGACTCCTCGCGCGTGTCGAGCAGGTCGTCCTCGGGGAAGACGACGTGCCACTCGCCGCCGTCGATCGCGGCCTCGAGCCGCGCGACCGGGCCCATCGCGTCGGTCGCCGTCCCGCGCACGCGGCCACCCGTGAAGGCGAGCGAGGAGACGGTGGGCGGGTGGTTGTCGACGAGGAGCGGCTCGCTCTCCGAGGTCGAGCGCAGGGTGAGCGCGTCCGGGTTCGAGAGCTCGTCGGACGCCTCGACCGACACGACGTAGCGCCCGTCGGGCACCGCGGACGTGTTCCACTGGTACTCGGTCGCGGTGAGCGTCTCGCTCTCGCGCAGGATCTCGCGCCAGACGGTCTGCGCCTCCTCGCGGTAGCGCAGGCGGTAGCGCACGCGGTCGAGATCGGGGTTGTCGATCTTCCACGTGAGGCCGAGCATCGGCGTCGCCGGCAGCGGCGAGTCGGCGTCGGCGTCGGGCGCGCGCTTGGTCGGCCGCGCCTTGAGGCCCACCTCGCTGATGACCGGCCGCTGGTTGTCGGGCAGGTAGTACGCGGTGACCGCCAGGATCGTGGCGTCGGCGCTCGCGAGCTCGGCCCGGATCTGCAGGAAGCGCGCGCCCGGCGAGCGGATGGCCCCCTCGCTGGTCATGGGCGACGACCACTCGGTCCACGAGGCGTCCGGCCGCTCCGTCGCGCCGGAGCGCGTCGAGAAGCGCAGGGTGCCGCTGCCCCGCCAGGTGAGGCGACCCCAGCGCGAGTCGAAGCTGGCGTCGAGCACCTTGCTGACCCACGCCGCCGTACGCGGCGCGCCGCCCACCCGATAGAAGGCCGCCCCGTCTCCGGTCGCCACGAACGCGCCCGTCGCGGAGACCAGGTCCATCGCGAGCACCTCGCGCTCGTCCACGTCGATCCAGATCGCGCTCGTCCGATCCGGCGAGACGCGGATCACGCGGCCGTCGGCGCCGAGCGCCGCCCAGATCGTCCCGTCGCCCGCGAGCTGCACGCGCGTGACGTGCGCCTCGTCGCTCATCCACACGCGCTCGGCCCGGCCGTCGGCGCCGACCGTGTAGATCCGGCCGTGGCCCGGGCGGGGGCGCGCCGCCCGCGACGCCGTGGCAGAGCGCTTCGTGGGCGGCGCGGCGACCGCCGGCGGGTCGAGGAACTCGTTGGCCGCCACCGCGAGCACGCCGTGGTCGAGCGCGATCGAGGTGATCTCGTTGCCCGGGAAGTCGAACACCGTCTCGGCGTGGCCCGGCGAGGCGATGCGCACGACGAGCGCCTCGTCGCTCGTGCCCGCGTACAGCACCCCGTCGGGCGCGAGCGCCAGGCTCATCACGTGGCTCGCGAGCGAGTCCCAGTACACGTCCACCGCCGCGGTGGCCGCGCTCGTGTTGGTGATCGCGAGCACGCGACCCTCGGGCCCCGTGCCGGCGAAGAGGCGGTGGCGGGGCGCGTCCCACGCGAGCGCCCAGACGTGCTCGGTCGCGTCGGGATGGGCGATCTCGCGCGGCTGGCCAGCCGACGCGCCGCTCGTGTCGATCGCGTACACGCGCCCCTCGGGGATGGTGCCGGCGAAGAGCACGCCGCCGTCTCCCGCCGCCAGCGCCGTCACGAGCAGCTGGTGCGTCTCGGCGAAGAGCTCGATCGCCTCGCCGCGCACGCGATAGATGCGCCCGTCGTCGCCCGTGCCGAGGTAGAGCGCGTCGCCGACGCGCGCCCACGACCAGACGATGGGGACGTCCTCGGGCATCGTGAGCCGCGTGAGGTCGACGCTCGGCGTCACGCGTCCGTCGGAGCGCACGGCCACGTCGTGCAGCTCGCCGGCGGCGAGCGAGGTCGCGTCGTCGAGCTCGAAGGTGCGCGTCGAGACCGCGAGCGCGATCCCGTCGAAGGCGGCGATGGACGCGAGCGCGAGCGTCGAGCCCAGAGAGAAAAGCAGGAGCGCGCGAGAGGCGACGCGGGGACGACCAGACGGCATCGGCCGCGCGAGCATAGCGTGTTTCACGCTCGGCCCAGCGGACGGCGCGCCGGAGCCCTCGCCCCTGTCTGAGAGCCCCGTTCGGGTGCACACTGGTCCGATGCTTCGGAAGTCCGTCGTCCTGGCGCTCGTCGTGCTCTCGCTCGCCTGGCTCTCGCCCACCTCCGTCGCGCGCGCGGTCCCTCTCTACAGATCCTTCGGCGGACCGGCGGGGTTCGGGTCCGGCGTGCTGAACGGCAACGACGACGGCTCCACGGCCGCGCCCATCGATCTGCTCGGCGCCTTCACCGGCGGCCTCCGCTTCTACGGCGGCCCCTACACGCAGTTCTGGGTGAACAACAACGGCAACATCACGTTCAGCGGCCCGGTCTACGAGTTCACGCCGCGCCCTTTCCCCATCGCGTCGCGCCCGATGATCGCCCCCTACTGGGGCGACGTGGACACGCGCAACCGCACCGGCCTGGCCGAGGCCGGCGAGAACCTCGTCTACTACCACCTCGAGCCGGGGCGCCTCGTCGTCACCTGGTACAACGTCGGCTACTACTCGCAGCACAACGACCTGCGGATGAGCTTCCAGCTCATCATCACCAACGCGACCGACTGCGGCTCCGGCGACTTCGACGTCGAGTTCCGCTACGACCGCTGCGAGTGGACCACGGGCGATGCGAGCAGCGGCGTCGGCGGCCACGGCGGCACCCCCGCGCAGGCCGGCTTCGATGCCGGCAACCTGATGGACTACACGGCGCTTCCAGGCTCGTTCACGGCGGCCGTCCAGGATCTCTGCACGACCTCGAACGTCGGCCAGCCGGGTATCTGGGAGTTCTCGGTGCGCGCCGGCGGCGTCGTCTGCCGCGAGGACATGGTCTGCACGATCCCCGGCGCGGTCGGGCCCTGCTCGATCGGCCGCACGCAGTGCGTCGCGGGCGTCGCGATGTGCCAGGCGATCACGACGCCCGTCGCCGAGCTCTGCGACAACGTCGACAACGACTGCAACGGCACGCCTGACGACGCGCCGGGGCTCTGCTCGGCTGGGCTGACGTGCGAGCTGGGCACCTGCGTCAGGCCCTGCTTCGAGGACACGTGCTCGACCGGGTACACGTGCGACACCACGACCGGCGCGTGCATCGAGACGGCGTGCGTCGGCGTGCCCTGTGGCCTGAGCGAGCGCTGCGTCGGCGGCACCTGCGTCGACGCGTGCGAGGGCATCGTGTGCCCGCACGGCGAGCAGTGCCTCTCGGGCGTCTGCGTCGACCCCTGCGCCGCCGTGACCTGCGACACCGATCGCATCTGCCGGGACGGCCTCTGTGTCCTGCGCTGTCCGTGCTCGCCCTGCCCCGTCGGCGACACGTGCCTCTCGGACGGCAGCTGCCTGCCGCGCGGCTGCGACGTCGTGCTCTGCGATCCCGGGCAGTACTGCCAGGACTCGCTCTGCCACGACGCGTGCGATGGCGTGATGTGCCCGCGCGGACAGACCTGCCAGCTCGGGCACTGCGCGATCCCGGCGCCGGTGGACGCGGGCATGCCGGACGCCGGTCCGGCAGGCAGCGACTCGGGCCCGCCGGACGCGGGCGTCGTGATCCTCCCCGACATGGGGCCGATGATGCCGGACGCGGGTCATCGCCCGCCGGACCCGGGCGCGGCGGACCGCGGCTGCAACTGCCGCGCGGCGGGAGGCGCGAGCGGCGGAGGCGGCGCGCGTCTCTTGCTCGTCGTGGGCGCAGCGCTGCTCCTCGCGTCGAGGCGCCGCGGAGGGAAGACGCAGTGAGCCGTCTCGGCTCCGCGGGCCGCGGCCTCGCGCTCTTCGCCTCGCTCGCGCTGACCGCCTGCACTGCCGGCCGCGTCGCCGCCCCCGACGCGGGCGGCGGCGACGACGCGGACATGGACGCGAACCGGATCATGATCCCCGACACGTTCGTGCCAGACACCGGCCACGTCACGTGCGCGGCCGGGCTCATCGAGTGCGGCGGGACGTGTACGCGCGTGTCGGCCGACGCGATGAACTGCGGCAGCTGCGGCAACGCGTGCCCCTCGGGCGTGGGCTGCGCGAACGGGCGCTGCGACTGCCGCGCGCCGCGGATCTCGTGCGACGGCGTGTGCAGCACGCTCTCGGCCGACCCCGAGCACTGCGGCACCTGCGACACGGCGTGCAGCGCCACCGAGATGTGCTCGATGGGCGAGTGCATCGTGATGTGCACGGGCGCCGATCACACGGTCTGCGTGAACACGGACGCGTCCGGGACGCGCACGCAGGTCTGCGCGGATCTGCCGAACGACCCGATGAACTGCGGCACGTGCAACACGCGCTGCGCGGGCGGCGCGACGTGCACGGCGGGCGTGTGCGAGTGCCCGGCCGGGCAGATCGCGTGCAGCGGCATGTGCGTCGACACGCTGACCGACCCGAACAACTGCGGCTTCTGCCTCTCGAGCTGCGGCGCGGGCGGGACGTGCGCCGCCGGCGCCTGCACGAGCTGCGGCGGCGGGCGACTGCTCTGCGGGACGCCGGCGCACTGCTTCGATCCGATGACGAGCACGCTGAACTGCGGGACGTGCGGTCACGTCTGCGCAGCGGGCGCCGTCTGCAACGCGGGCGTCTGCGAGTGCCCGAGCACGACGACCGATTGCGGCAGCGGCTGCTACGACCTGACGACCGATCCCTCGCACTGCGGCTCCTGCACCACCCGATGCGCCGCGGGCTCGATCTGCACCGGCGGCGTGTGCATGTGCCCCGGCACGGGGACCGACTGCGGCAGCGGCTGCTACGACCTGATGACCACCGCCGCGCACTGCGGCACGTGCACCACCGCGTGCTCGACGGGCGTGCCCTGCACCGGCGGCGTGTGCATGTGCTCCGGCTCGCAGACGGACTGCGGCACGGGCTGCTTCGATCTGAGCGCGGCGGCCGGCCACTGCGGCACGTGCGCCCACGCCTGCCAGGCCGGCATCAGCTGCGCGGGCGGGCGGTGCCAGTGCCCGGGCTCGCAGACCGACTGCCCGACGGGCTGCTTCGATCTGATGACGAACGCGGCGCACTGCGGCGCGTGCGATCGCGACTGTGGCCCCGGAGGAGCGTGCAACGCCGGTGTCTGCAGCTGCGCGCCGGGCTTCACGATGTGCGGCGGCAGCTGCGTCGACCTGATGACGAACCGCGCCAACTGCATGACGTGCGGCCACGCGTGCAGCGCGACGCAGGCGTGCATCGCGGGCGCGTGCGTGGCGGCGCCGCTCTACCACGGGTGGACCTCGCCCATCGCGGGCTGCCTCACGACTGGCTACAACATGACGGCGCCGACGGCGCTCGGCGGCACCTACCCGTTCAACGCGGGCGACTCGAACGCGTGCCGGGCGTGGAAGCTCGCGGCGACCGTCTGCACGACGATGCCCACGATGTACTCGGACACGAACAACTGGCAGTGCCCGGCGTCGGGCGGGTTCACCGACCCGGTGTTCGGCACGTACTGCGCATCCCCCTCGACGCAGTACTCGTGCTCGACGTGCCCGGGCGCGTGCAACGCGCAGTGCTTTTACAACCCGCTCTCCCTGCGGAACTGCGCGGGCAGCGAGACCACGCAGCAGTAGCGGGGGAGGAGCGGCGTCGCGGAAGAGGAGAGGAGAGGAGAGGAGAGGAGAGGTTCGGCAGTGGCTGCCGCCGGGGGTGGGGCCGCGCCCCGCCCAAACGCACCCCCACACCCGGCGCGCCCGCCCCCCACCCCCGCGCCGCACCCCCCCCGCGGGGCAAGTAAGAAACAGTCC
>JBGAQA010000085.1:0-30683 GCA_044220955.1 Sandaracinaceae bacterium | reverse complement strand
CCGGCACCGTGGAGGAGCCCGCCCGGGTGGAGCGCGCCGTCGTGGTGCACCTCCCGCCCACGCTCGCGCCCGCCTTGCGTCGCGACCGGGTCGCGGGCGTGCTGCTGCGGCGCGGCGATACGTCGTTCGGCAACGACGACGCGGTCACGGTGCGCAGGCTCGTGCGGCGCGCGAAGTCGGCACTCACGAGCAAGCAGGAGCTCTTCGTGCGGATCGACGCGGCCGCCGACTGCACGGAGATTCTCTCGGCGATCGCGGAGGAAAACGCGACCTTCCTGGTGAAGACGCGCATGACGAGCGACCTCGTGAACGCGGTCGCGGCGACCACGACGTGGCGCACCGTCGACACGGACGCGAACGACGAGCCGCAGACGCAAGTCGCCGACATCGAGTTTCAGCGCAAGGGGTGGGTGCTGCGCGGTCGTCTCGTGCGCGTCATCGCGGTGCGCACGAAGGAGCCGCGCTCGGGCAAGCAGCGCCTGCTGTGGCCCGACGAGGAGTACACGGTGAAGGCCTACCTCACGAACTCGGACGACGACGCGCTCGCGCTCTCGCGTCGGTACGAGGACCGAGCTGGCATCGAGACGCTGATCGCCGAATGGAAAGGCGGCTGGGGCATCGGCGAGCATCCGTGCTGGGGCTTCGACGCGAACCACGCCGCGATGCTGCTCAAGATGCTCGCGCACAACCTCGTGCGACGCTTCGCGGCGGCGGTCGTCCCAGTGCTCGCCGACGCGCGCTGGCGCATCCAGTGGCTGCGTCGCGCGCTCATCGCCGTCGCCGGTCAGCTCGTGAAGAGCGGTCGGCAGTGGCAGCTCCGCGTCCCTGCGGCGTCGCCGCTCGCCCGCTTGATCGAATGAGCACCAGACAATCGAGCTCGCCGGGCCCCCGAGTCGCGTGGGGGAAAGGGGGAGATCCATGCCGAGCGCCCGAATCACGCCATCACACGCTCGCGACCCTCGCCGTCAAGCGTGTCGCGCGAGAGATCGATCGCTCGCACCGAGCAGGAGCGAAATCGAGGTTGAGCGCCGCGAACGGGGTTTTCGCGCTATGCACGGCGGCATGACGTCGGCCTGGCCCTCGCTCTCGCTCTCGCTCTTCCTCGCGCTCGCGTCCTGTGGCCCCTCGTCGACCCCGCCGGCCGAGTACCCTCCGATGCCGGACGCCGAGGATGCCGGCGTCGGTGTCGCCCTGATGATGTCGAGCCCGCTCGAAGATCTGAACGCGCGCGCGCGAGCGGGCGCCGTGACGGAGACGCTGCACGGGGTCTCCGTCGACGATCCCTATCGCGCGCTCGAGGAAGACTCGCCGCTGACGCGCGAGTGGATCGACGTGCAGACGGCACGGACTGCCGGCGCGGTCGTGGAGTGGTCGCGCGCCGCGACCTCTCGCCGGCTCGACGAGCTGCTGCGCATCGGGACGGTCGGCGGCGCGGCCATCGCCGGCGACCACGTCTTCTACCAGCTGCGCGAGGGCGAGCGGGAACAACCGGCGCTGATGGTGCGCGGGCTGGGCGCCACCGACGCGGCGCGGATCCTGATCGACCCGCTCACCTACGGGGAACATGCGGCGCTGGACTGGTACTTCGTGTCCCCCACCGGACGCTTCGTCGCGTTCGGCATCTCGCAGAACGGCGACGAGCGCAGCACCTTGCGCGTGGTCGAGACGGCGACCGGCACGCTGCGACCCGAGACGATCGAGCACACGAAGTGGACCGAGGTGAGCTGGCTCCACGACGAGACGGGCTTCTATTACCGACGCTATCCGCGCGAGGGGGAGCCGGACTGGGACGCCGATCGTCAGGACAGCTACCACACCCGCCTCTTCTTCCACGTCCTCGGCAGCGACCCGTCGAGCGACCCGCTGGTTTTCTCGCCCGTGGACGGCACGCACTTCCCGGGCGCCAGCATCTCGGACGACGACCGCTGGCTGGTCGTGAGCGACTTCGCCGGCTGGTCGCAGTCGGACGTGCGCATCTTCGATCGCGGGGCCCGCGCACGTGGGCGCGTCAGCGCGCCCGACGCCGCGCATCCGCTGGTGGAGGTCGTCGTCGGGCAGGACCACCTCTACACCGCCCGGGTCCACCACGGCCAGCTCTACGTGCTCACGAACGAGGACGCGCCGCGCTACCGCCTCATGCGCGTCGCGCCGGCCGCGGCGGCGTCGGACCGCTCCACGTGGCAGGTCGTGATCGCCGAGGGCAGCGCGGCCATCCAGGACTGGACGATCGCCGGCGAGCGCCACGTGCTTCACGTGCTGGACGACGTGCGCTCGCGTCTGCTCGTCCACCGGCTGGACGGCGCGCTCGACCACGAGCTCACGCTCCCACACGGTGCGGTGTCGAGCGTCGACGGCGACCCGGAGACGGGGCGCGCGGCGGTGTGCTTCTCCGGCTACGTGACCGCGCCGCAATTGCTGCTCTGGGATCCCCGCGCGCGCCGCGCGCGGAGCGCCCCCGAGCTCCGGCCGCTCGTGGAGATCGCCTCCCCCGTCGATCTCTCCACGCTCGAGGTCGTGCAGGAGCACGTACCTTCGACCGACGGCGCGACCATCCCGCTCTACTACGTGCAGCGGCGGGGCACGCCGCACGACGGCAGTGCGCCGGTCCTGATCAACGCGTACGGCGGCTTCAACATCTCGCTGCTTCCCAACTTCGTACGGCACCCCCTGTACTGGGTCGAGCGGGGTGGCATCTTCGCCGTCGCCAACCTGCGCGGCGGCGGCGAGTTCGGCGAGGACTGGCACCGCGCCGGCAACCTCGCCAACAAGCACCACGTCTTCGAGGACATGGAGGCCGTGATCCGCTGGTTCGCGTCGAGCGGGATCTCGCGGCCGGATCGCATCGGCATCACGGGCGGCAGCAACGGGGGCCTGCTGATGGGCGCGATGATCACGCGATGCCCCGACGCGTTCGGCGCCGCCGCCTCGTACGTCGGTCTCTACGACATGGTTCGCTACCACCAGTTCCCGCCTGCCGAGCTCTGGGTCACCGAGTACGGGTCGAGCGAAGACGCCGATCAGTTCCGCTGGCTCTTCGAGTACTCGCCGTACCACCACGTGAGGCCCGGCACGCGCTATCCGGCGATCTTGATCGAGACCGCCGATCACGACACGCGGGTCTTCTGGGGCCACTCCACGAAGTTCGCCGCCCGCCTGCAAGAGGCCGCGGGCGGCCCGGACCCGAGCGTCTGGTTCTACCGGGAGCAGCAGGTCGGACACGGCGCCGGCACCCCGGTGAGCTCGCTCGTCGCGCGCTACACGCGGATGTACGCGTTCCTCGAGCACGCGCTCCACGTGGCCGACCCCGCTCCCTGATCGCCGCGAGACGAGCTAGACTGCGCGGCGCATGGGGCGCGACGCGGACGAGACGACCCGGATCTGCGAGCGAGGCCCTGCGACGCCTGCCCGCGGCGTCACGCGTCGCCGGCCTCGCCTCGTCTTCCTCGCCGGGATGAACGTCGGCGCCGTGTACTCCGTCGGCCACGGCACCGTGCTGGGGCGCGCCAGCGACGCGACGGTGCAGGTCGACTCGGACGAGGTGTCGCGCCGCCACGCGCGCATCGTCGAGGGCCCGGGCGGCTGGACGCTCGAGGACATGGGCTCGCGCAACGGGACGTTCCTCAACGGGGAGCGCGTCCACGCGCTGCAGCTGCTCACCGACGGAGACAAGATCGAGCTCGGTAGCGGCATCGTGCTGCGCTTCGCTCTCTTCGACGACCTGGACGAGAAGTACCACCGCACGATGTACGAGTCGTCGCTCCGCGACGGGCTCACGCGCGCCTTCAACCGCAAGTACTTCGACGAGCGCCTCGAGCAGGAGTTCGCGTACTCGCTCCGCCACGGCTCCGCGCTCTCGCTGCTCATCCTCGACCTCGATCACTTCAAGGCGCTCAACGACGCGCACGGCCACCCGGCGGGAGACTCGGTCCTCACCCAGCTCGCGGGCCACATGATGCGCATCATCCGCGCCGAGGACGTGTTCGCGCGGTACGGCGGCGAGGAGTTCGTGATCCTCTCTCGCGGAATCGCGATCGAGGCGGCGCGGGCCTTCGGCGAACGCGTCCGGAGCTCGGTCGAGCGATACCCGTTCCTGCACGCGCAGCTGAAGCTCGACGTGACGGTGAGCGTGGGCGTGGCCGCCGTCCCGCATCGAGAGATCCCGCAGCCCGCGATGCTCGTCGAGCACGCGGACCGGGCCCTCTACGCGGCGAAGGCCCGACGGAACTGCGTGCGCTGAGGCGCGCTCGCCGGTGACGCGTGCCGATCGGTCCCTTCGTCCCGTACCTGATCGTCCAAGGGATCACCGTCGCGCTCGCGCTGGTGGTCGGGTGGTCGCATCGCGCGTCGCTGGGCCTGTGCACCAGCGGCTACCGTGCCCAGTTGCTGGCCCCCTGGCGCCTCGTCCTCTTCGCGATCGCCCTCGTCACGTTCGCCCTCGGCGCGCCGTACATGGGCGACCCGACGTGGGACGCCGTCGACGCGACGTTCATGTCCGTGGGCTGCTACGCGAGCGCCCCCTGGGTGACGGGCGTCGTCTTCCGCAGTCTCGGGCGAGCACGCGCGAGGCGCCCCGGCCGCGCGGAGACGTTCGTCGCGGCAGTCGCGTGGATCGCGGTCACGAGCTGGTCGTACGACGCGTACCTGGTGGTGCGTGACGGGCTCTATCCGGTGACGTTCCGCGAGAACGCCATCGCATCGACGATCCTGTTCGTGCTGGGCGGGCTCTTCTTCAGCGTCGGCCGCCACCCCGTGCGCGGCGTGATCTTCGTGTTCATGGACCCGCGCTGGCCCGCGTGGAGCGGCGAGCCGTGGACGCCACGGCAGGCGCTCGGCGCCGCGCTGCTCCTGCTCGCGCTGATGGCGCCCGTCGTGGTGTTCATGGCGTGGGCGTTCGACGCCTGAGGCCGATCTCAGCGGCGCGCGAGCACGCCCGAGAGGTGCGGCTCCTGGCCGGGCAGCACCGGGAAGTCGGCCGGCGGCGCCAGGTCCTTCAGCTGCGCGAGCCGCACGCCGGTGCCCTGCTCTGCCGTGCGGAACGCGGCCCGCAGGTCGCGCTGCGAGAGCCGACGGTCGTTGCTCGTCGCCAGGACGCGACCGCCCGGCGCGAGGACGCGGAGCACGCCCGACGCCAGCGTCGCCCACATCCTGCCCGAGGTGAAGCGCGTGCCGCGCTTGACGGACGAGTACGTCGGCGGATCGCACACGACGAGGTCGAAGCGGCGGCCGCGGCGCGCGAGGCGGTCGAGCACAGCGAACGCGTCGTCGGCGATCGTCTCGTGCCGCGCACGCTCGAGCCCGGCGTGCGCGAAGCCCCGCGCTCCTCGCTCGAGCTGCTTTCGCGCCGCATCGACGCTGACGACCTCCACCGCCCCGCCGGCCGCCGCGGCGATGCTGAACGCGCACGTGTAGGCGAAGAGGTTCAGCACCCGCGCGCCACCCGCTTCGGCCCGAACGCGCGCGCGGTTCGCGCGCTGGTCGAGGAAGAGGCCCGTCGAGAGCCCCTCGCCGAGCCGCACCAGGAAGGGCAGGCCGTTCTCGCGGACCTCGAGCTCGGTCTCGGCCGCGCGGCCCGCGATGGGAGCCTCGGGCGCGAGCGCGCGCGTCGCCTCCTCGTCGAGGGCGCTCGCCCGCTTCGGCCGCCGCTTCAGGTACACGCCGGCGACCCCCCGCGCGAGGAGCTCCAGAGAGAGATCCTCGACCGAGCGCTCGTCGTACGCGTGCACGACGGCGTGCTCGCCGAAGACGTCGACGGCCCGCGCGGGCACCCCGTCGCCGACGTCGTTCACCCACCGGAAGCACGTCGTGTCGTGAGCGTGCGCGAGCGCGTACCGCCGCTCCGCGGCATCGGCGAGCAGCGCTGCGAGTGCCTCGGTTCCGCCCCGGACGAAGCCGGCGACGCCCGCGCAGGGCTCGATGCGGACGTCGATGCCGCCTCGCGCGTCGCGCCCGGCGGGGATGTGCAGCGCGATCGACTGCAGTGCCAGACGCCGCCACGGCGCTCCTCCGTACCAGGGATCGCCGGCGATGGGTGCCCCGCGGTGCCGGAGCTGCGCCCGGATCTGGTGCGTCCGCCCCGTCTCGATGCGGAGCTCCACGAGCGCGCGCTCTCGTCGACGCTCGAGCACGCGCATCCGGGTGACGGCGCGCAGCGCCCCACGCGTTTCCGGCGGCACCACGCGGACCGCACCCGTCTCGGCGCCGAGCAGCCCGTCCTCCCAGCGTGCCTCCGCCGGCAGCGCCCCCCCCGACACGGCCGCGACGTACGTCTTCTCCACGCCGCGCGCCTCGAACGCCGCGGCGAGCCATGCGTTGGCCTCGCGCCGCTTGGCGTACGCGATCAGCCCGGACGTGCCCGCATCGAGGCGCTGGTGCGTGCCGACGTACGCGTCTCGTCCGTCGCGCGCGCGCAGGAACGCGCCGAGGCGCGCCGGCAGGTCGTCGTGCGCGCCGTCGCGCGTGGCCTGCGTCGGGACGAAGGGCGGCTTGTCGACGACCACGACGTCCGCGTCCTCGTAGGCGACGGACGCCGGTCGAAGCGTCGGGAACGCGATGTCGCGCAGCGAGCCCATCGAGGGCCCGGGTCTAGCGCGCGCGGCGCTTCTTGCCGACTCGCGTCGGCTCGAGCGCCAGCTCTTCCATGTCGGCGAGGTCGAACGGCTTGCGGAGCACGGCGTCGGCCCCGAGGTCGGGCAGGCTGCTGGCGCCGCTCATCACGATGACGCGACGGGCCAGCCGCGTCGCGACCAGATGCTTGACGAGCGCCTCGCCGGAGGAGCCGCCGAGGTCGAGATCGACCAGGGCGACGTCGAAGCGCTCGGCCGCCGCAGCCTCGATCGCCTCGTCCGGCTCGCGCGCCACGACCACCGACGCGCCGCGCGCGGTCAACGTGGTCGCGACGAGGTCGGCGAGCGCCTGGTGATCGTCCACGACGAGCACTCGCCGTCCGCCCGATCGTGTGCGTACGCCCGAGGTGGCGCTCGCCCGCTGCGCGCGAGGGAGCTCGATCCGCACGCACGAGCCCGCCCCGACGCGGCTGCTCACGCGCGCGGTCCCGCCAGCGCGGCTGACGAGCGCGCGCACGACGGAGAGGCCGATGCCGCGGCCGCTGCGCCCGGCCGTCGCCGTATCGGGCCCGAAGCGCGCCGCGACGGCCTCGTCGCTCATGCCCCGGCCGTCGTCCTCGACCACGATCTCGATCCCGCGCGCGGTCGCACGTGCGGCGACCTCGACGCGCCCCCGGGGCTCGCAGGCCTCGACGGCGTTCTTCACCAGATTCGCGACGATCGATGCGAGCGCCGCGCGCGAGGTCCGCACCTCGCCCTCGTCGATGCGACGGCAGACGACGGTCACGCCGCGCGCGCCGGCGATCGGGCCGAAGCGCTCGACGACCTGACGCGCCACGCGCCCGACGTCGGTGCACTCGCCCTCGATCGGCTGCTCGAGGAGCATGGGGGCGACGTCCATCGCGTCCCGCGCGCTCGCCTGCACCATCTCGAGGGCGTGCCGCGAGCGCTCCGGATCCGACGTCTCGCCCGCGAGCTGCGCCCACCCGGAGATGGTGGTGAGCGCGTTGCGCAGCTCGTGCGCGACGCCCGCCCACGCGAGCGCGTCGCTGCGCAGCGACGCGGTCGAGCAGAGGACGACGTCATCGCCTTCCCTCCACGCGCAGAGGCCGCGATCGGCGTCCGACGCCCGGTCGTACACGAGCGCGGCCGACACGACGCGCTCGACGGCGCCGGGGTCCGCATCGATCGCCGCGGCGACGTCGCCGACGTCGTCGCCGGGTCGGACCAGCGCCGAGCGGACGCCGAGGTCCGACAGAACCCTCGCGTGATGCAGGAGGGCGGACATGCACGAGGCAGGCTACGGGCTCCCATCGATCGGGTAAAGACGTTCTTTTGGCGTCGCCTGGTCATGGTGCGCACCGGGACAGTACGAGTACCGCGAGGGCGACGAGCGCGAGCGCGGGTACGAGAACACGCACGATCTCCCACACGTCCGCCAAGACCGCGCGCTGCTGGAGCTTTCGGTAGCGCTTCTCTCCGCCGACGCGCCGGACGAGCTCGCGCTCGCTCTGCGCGCGCTCCAGCTCGTCCATGGGGTCGTGTCCTGAAAGGTAGTAGATGTGGTGCTGCGCTTCGTGCTCGAGGGTCTCGTCGAGCTCGCGCTCCCAGTCGAAGCTCGCGTCGTCACGAAACGCCCGCTCGAAGGTCCGGTAGTAGATGCGCACGACGAAGTCGGTCCCTCCGTCGTCGCGCGGCTCGGGCGCGTACGAGCCGAGCATCGGGACACCGCCCGAGTCGACCTCCGGCACCCCCATCTCGACACGCAGGACGAGCGCCCCCGCGTCGAGCCTCCTGAACGTCGCGTCGGCCACGCGACGGGCGCTCACCTCGAACTCGGCCGCCGACGGGAACGGCGCGGCCTCGTCACGGCGCGGGTGGTACTGCCCCGGCTCGAGCTCGCGGGGCCAGGGGACCTCGAGATCGTGGACGGTCTCGCAGCGGGGGCACGTGATCGACGCGATCGCACGCGGCGGATACGCGAGGGCCAGGAACGCCTCCTCGACGCGAGACCAGGTCGCGTCCGGCGCATCCCCGAGCGCGTTCGCGATGGCGCGCAGATCGGTGACACGCGTCCCGTCCGCCGCCTCGAGCGACACCAGGCCCATCGCGCCGAGCAGCTTCGGCGAGACCCGGAACGCGCGGTCCGCGCCGAGCGCACGCCAGAGCGGTCGCACGTCGGCCACCGTGATGGGGCGCATCCGCGCGTGGGTCGCATCGAGCGAGCCGACGCGCAGCGTCTGCGCGAGATCGACCCGCGTCTCTGCGGCGGGCTCCTCGCCCTCGTAGCGATCGTCGAGATCCTCGAGAGGGAGCGACGCGGGATCGAACGAGAGCTCCTCGTCGCAGTTGTCGCACGCCACGACCTCGGGCTCGGACGGGAGCAGGCGCGCGCGCACCGCGAGGTCACGCAGCACGTGGAAGTCGCGCAGCGAGTAGCGCTCGATCGGGATCCGCTCGGCAGGCTTGGTGTGCTCGACGATCAGGCGCGGCGAGGCGAGCAGCGCGAGCACGTCCGCGAACAGACCTCGCTGCTTCGTCTTCGCCCTCGGCATCGAGGCGTCGCGATCGATCCGGACGAGCACGCGCTCCCCCGACGGGAGCCAGACGCGCCGCGTCTCAGTCGCCACGACGATCCACTCGCGCGCGCACGAGCCCCTCGAGCTCCTTCGCGGCGTGCGGGGGCATCGCGCGGAGCGGCCCCTCGCGGAGGAACGCCTCGAAGCTCTGGGGTTGTTCGTCGTGGCGGCCGCGGCCGTGCACGTGCGACCACGCGTACCAGACGAGGCCCTCGCCGGTCACCTCGACGGCGTCGTAGCGCCCGCCGTCGACGCCGTCGTTCCAGCGAATCGTGGTCGAGAACATCACCGGGCAAGATACCCTCGACCGCCATGCAGCGCCGCGTCGTGTGCGTCCTGGTCGTCGTCTCCGCCTCGCTCGTTCCGGCGTGCTCCACGCCGCGGAGCGCGCCGCCCGACACCGGCGCGAGCGCAGACGGCGCAGCGCCGGGTGACGACGCAGCCTCGCTCAGGGAAGACGCCCGCGTCCCGGCCGAGACGCGCCTCGCCGCCGGCGTGACGCTCGAGGGGCTCGCGCTCTTCCAGGGCACGCGAGTCGCGCTCTTCGCAGGGGGCGTGCCTGCCGCCCGCAACGCGCCCATCGTCGCGAGCCGGGCGGCCGTTCTTCGTGCGTACGTCGACCCGGGCACGCGTGTCGGACAGCCCCTGACGGGGGAGCTCGAGGTGCGCGAGGGCGAGCGCTTGAGCGCGCTCGTCCGCGCGTCCTTCACGCCCGGCGGCGTCTCGGACGACGCGACGCCGGGGTCCGTGCTCGCGTTCGACGTGCCGGCGGAGGCCGTGACGCAGACGGCACGCTTCGCCGTCCGCATCGTCGATCCCGGGGGCGCGCCTGCCCCGTCCGGAGCGCCCCACGTGGCGCGGCTGCCGCGCGACGGCTCGCTCGCCGCGCTCGAGGCCCGCAGCGACGGCGCGGGACTGCAGCTCGTGCTCGTTCCGCTGCGCTGGGACCACGACGGAAGCGGCCGCCTGCCCGACACGTCGGCGGCGCAGCTCCAGACGTTCCGCGACCTCCTGCTCGCGGTCTACCCGCTGGCGCACCTCGCGATCGAGGTCCACGACCCCGTGCCCTGGGACGACGCGCTCACGTTCACGGGCAACGTGGACTTCGGCGCCGTGAACGCCATGCTGATGACGCTGCGGGCGTCCGAGGGCGCAGCCTCCAGCGCCTACTACTACGCGCTCGTGAACGCCGACGACACCTACGACGCGTACTGCGGCGGAGGCTGCGTGACCGGTCAGAGCTTCGTGACCGACGCGCCCGAGGACGCCGACTATCGCGTCGGCAGCGGCGTCGGCTTCCCGGGGCAGGACACCGCCTGGACGCTCGCGCACGAGCTCGGCCACGAGCACGGCCGCACGCACGCGCCCTGCGACGCCGGCGGCGCCGACCCCGACTTCCCCTACGGCGGAGGCGGCATCGGCGTGTGGGGCCTCGATCCGCGCACCGGCGCGTTCCAGGACCCGGCGACGCTCACGGACTTCATGGGCTACTGCGACCCGACGTGGACGAGCGACTACACGTGGAGCGCGATCTTCGAGCGCACCGTCGCGGTGGCCGCGCTCGCCTCGTCGCCTCGCTCTCCTTCACTTCTCGTACGCGTCGGAGGCGAGGCCGGCGCGCGCGTCGCCGGCGTCGCCACGCTGCGCTCGCCGCACGCGACCCGCTTCACCCTCGGGCGCTGGCTCGACGCGCGCGGCAGGACGATCGCGCTCGTGCGCGCGCCCGCCGTCACCCAGTCCCACACCGACGAGCAGCTCGCCGTCTTCCCGCTGCCGCCGGCCGGCGCGACGGCGCTCGAGGTGAACGGCCTCGCGCTCGCGCTCGATCTCTGAGCGCGGAGCGGGCAACATCGGTGTCCCCATGGACCGGAAGCCCGTCCCGCCGCCGCCGCCCGCCCCGGGCGCCCGCTCGATCCCGCGGATGCCGCCGCCGCCACCGCCGAAGCGCGCCGCAGCACCTGCTGCCCCTGCGCCGCGCCCGCCCGCCCCGAGCGCGCCGCCCGGCCGCATCACGAGCACGCAGGCGCTCATCGACGCAGCGTCGAGCGCCGCACGACTGCGCGACGAGCAGCTGCAGGCGCGCGTCCGCTACTACAACCACGACATGGAGACCAACGCCGAGCTCGACGCGATCACCGCGCAGGTGGTCGAGGAGCTCCGGGCGCTCGGGCGTGTCGCGGGCGAGTCCAAGCCGCCCGCACGGCCCGCCGCCGACGTCGAGATCGAGCTCATCCAGGAGCTGCGGACGTGCCTCGAGAAGCTCTTCACGGGCACGCGCAAGAAGCTGCTGACGAAGAAGATCGAGGAGGTGCAGCGACGCATCACGCAGCTCTTCTTCAACAGCGAGCTCTACGCGCGCCTGGCCGAAGGCTCGCGCGACGTCCCCGCGGCGAGCTGGCCCGAGCAGGTGCTCTACTTCGCGCTCAAGCGGCAGGAGGCGGCCATCGAGGCCGAGATCGACGGGCTCCCGGTGAGCGACCCCGCCGTGCGAGAGCGCGCGCACGAGGCGCTCGATCAGTACCTCAAGCACCTCACGACGGACTTCCTGAGCAAGACGACGCCCGAGCTCGAGCGTCTGCTGGCGATCTACAAGGAGACGCTGACGAGGTTCTTCGCGACCACGTTCCCCGCCGAGCTCGGCGACTTCGCGTGGGAGGTGATCAAGCAGTCGCGCGTCGCCCACGGGACCGACCTCGGATACAAGATCACCGCCGAGCGCTTCCACGCATTCCGCGAGGTCTTCGACCGGAAGTTCCTCGAGCACCTGGTGCTCAACGTGCAGGATCCCATCGCCAAGCGCGCCGCGGCCGAGGCGGGCAGCTTCCGCGACGCGACGCGCGACTTCGTCGCCGACCCGCACATCCACGCCGAGATCTGCGCGGTCATCAACGACGCGCTCTACGACTACCTGCACGGCGAGGGCTTCCTCGACCTGCCGACCGACTGGAAGCGCCTGCTCAAGGATCAGTGAGCCGGAGCGGCGAGCGGACCCGGGGGACGCCGACGGACGGGCGCGAACTTGACGCGACCGCCCCCTCGTGTGCTTGATCGCGAGACCATGTTCCAAGACCTCCTGAAGGACGTCGTCTCGCGCACCGAAGGTGGCCTCGCCGGCCTCGTGATGGGCTTCGACGGCATCGCCATCGACGCCTTCATCGCCGAGAGCGACGCACCCATCGAGGTGGAGAACGTCGGCATGGAGTACTCGGTCATCCTGAAGGAGATCAAGCGAGCCGCCGAGCTCCTCGACGCGGGCACCGCGCGCGAGGTCTCGATCCAGGCCGAGAAGATGACGACCGTCATCCGCATGATCAACGACGACTACTTCGTGGCAGTCGCCCTGCGTCCCGACGGGAACTACGGCAAGGCGCGTTTCTTGTTGCGCACGCACGCGCCGAAGCTCGCGACCGAGCTCGGGGGCTGAGGCCCGCGGTGGACGAGGCGACGATCCTCTCCGCGCTCTTCGCCGCAGCGCAGGCGATCGGGGTCGATCCGGAGCGCGACGCGACGGCCCGCGCTCGTCTCGAGTCGGCCGCGCGCAAGGCGGCGGTCGAGCTGCAGCACACGGCGCGCACCGAGGTGAACCTCCCCTTCCTCGGGGCGACCGCGTCGGGCCCCGTGCACCTGGCCATGACGCTGCCGGACGGGGCGCGCGGGCACGCGGGACCGCGGCTCGACCCTCGCGAGAAGCTGAGCTGATCGGGCCACGCGCGGCGCAAGGTGTGCCACGCCGCGGGAACGCGACTTGCTGCGCGGCGGACATGCACGACGTCCTGCGCCCTCTCTCGATCGCCCTGGCCCTCGCCGCGCTGGCTGGCTGCGGCCAGGCCACGGCGCCGGCCGACGCGGGCACCGCGCGAACGGACACCGGCGCGGCGGACGCCGGGGCGAGCGACACCGGCCTCGCCCCGGACCTCGACGCGGGCGTCGCCTGCAGCGGACACGACGCGACCTCCTTCCCGACGTTCGACCGCAGCTGCGCGCTCGACACCGACTGCGTCGTCGTGGGGCACCAGACCGACTGCTGCGGCACTCTGGCCGCGATGGGGATCACCCGGGGCGAGCAGGCGCGCTTCGCGAGCGCCGAGGCGCAGTGCCTCGCGCAATACCCTGCGTGCGGCTGCGACTCGGGCACCGTGATCACCGACGACGGGAGCAGCCCGCCGCCCGGCACGGGCACGAGCGGCGTCGTGGTCCGCTGCGCCTCGGGCGTCTGCACGAGCAGCGCGCGGGCGAGCACCCCCTGCGGCGGGGCGAGCTGCGCGCCGACGCAGGTCTGCGTCGCGGAGTGCAGCGGCGTCCCACGGCCCGACGGCGGCGCGCCCCTCCCTTCGCACTGCGTCGACGTGCCGCCCGCATGCGCCTCGAGCACCGACTGCGCCTGTTTCGGCGGGGTGAACCCGTGCCCGACCGGCGGCTGCGTCACCGTCGATCACGGGGCGCCCGTCTGCGTCTGCGCCTGACCTGACGCACCGCGCCGGTTCTGGTACTACGCTCGCTTCATGCGCGTCCTGGTGCTCCACGGCCCGAACCTCAACCTGCTCGGCACGCGCGAGCCCGAGGTGTACGGCAAGGCCACCCTCGCGGAGATCGACGCGCGCCTCGCGACGACCGCCAAGGAGCTCTCCGCGGAGATCCGCTGCCAGCAGTCCAACCACGAGGGCGCGCTGGTCGATCACGTCCACGACGCGACGCGCTGGGCGAGCGGCATCCTGCTGAACGCGGCCGCCTACACCCACACCTCCGTCGCCCTCCGGGATGCGATCAAGGGCGTCGGGCTGCCGACCGTGGAGGTCCACCTCTCGAACCCCCTCGCGCGCGAGCCGTTCCGCCACGCGTCTCTGATCGCCCCCGTCTGTGTGGGCTCGGTGTCCGGTTTCGGGGCCGACTCGTACACGCTTGGCTTGCGCGCGCTTCTCGGGTATCTCCGCCGCGCATAGGCTGCGCGGCCCGACGCAACGCCGCAGGAAAGAGAATCATGGAGATCGACCTCAAGCAGCTTCGCGAGCTCATGCGCTCGCTGCGACAGTTCGACGTCACGGAAGTCGAGATCGAGAAGGACGGCGAGCGGATCTACCTGCGTCGCGGCGCGGAGCCGGTGTCGTACGGCGCCGTCGCAGCGCCGCCGCCCCCCGGGCCCGGCGCCCCGGCCGCGCCTCTGCCACCTCCGCCGCCAGCCCCGCCGAAGGCGGCTGCCGCATCGGTCGCGGCGGCCGACGACCCGTCGATCGCCACGATCACTTCACCCTTCGTCGGCACGTTCTATCGGGCGCCCTCGCCGCAGGCGCCGGCGTTCGTGGACGTCGGGAGCGAGATCCGGCCCGGCACGGTGCTCTGCATCGTCGAGGCGATGAAGCTGATGAACGAGATCGAGGCGGAGATCGCGGGAACGATCGTCGAGATCGTCGCGACCAACGGCAAGCCGGTCGAGTACGGCGACGCTCTGTTCCGCGTCCGCAAGGCGTGATCTCCGCGTGAAGCAGAAGAAGCAGGTCCAGAAGATCCTCGTCGCGAACCGCGGCGAGATCGCGCTGCGCGTGATCCGCGCCTGCCGCGAGCTCGGGCTCCAGACGGTGGCGGTACACAGCACGGTCGACACCGAGGCGCTGCACGTGCGCTTCGCGGACGAGGCCGTGTGCATCGGACCGGCCAAGAGCGCCCAGAGCTACCTGAACATCCCGGCGATCATGGCGGCGGCCGAGATCACCGGCGCCGACTCCGTGCACCCCGGCTACGGCTTCCTCTCCGAGAACGCCGAGTTCGCGGAGATCTGCGAGCAGTGTGGCCTGACCTTCATCGGCCCCGCGCCCGACGACATGAAGAAGTGGGGCGGCAAGGTCCCGGCGCGCAGCCTCGCGCGCTCGCTGGGCATCCCCCTCCTGCCCGGCACAGGCGTGCTCGCCGACGCCGACGAGGCGGCGCGCGAGGCCGCCAAGATCGGCTACCCCGTGATCCTCAAGGCGTCGGCCGGCGGCGGGGGGCGCGGCATGAAGATCGTCCGCTCGGAGGACGAGATCCGCCGGCTCCTGCCGCAGGCGCAGCAGGAGGCGCTGGCCGGCTTCAAGAACGGCGACGTCTATCTCGAGCGCTACGTCGAGGAGCCGCGCCACATCGAGTTCCAGGTGCTCTGCGACCCGAAGACCGAGATGGTCATGGTGCTCGGCGAGCGCGAGTGCTCGATCCAGCGCCGCCACCAGAAGGTGATCGAGGAAGCACCGAGCGTCGCGATGACCGACGCGATGCGCGCGGACATGACGCAGACGATCACGCGCGCGATGAAGGAGACCGGCTACCGCAGCGCGGGCACGCTCGAGTTCCTGCTCGACGAGCGGCAGAACCTCTACTTCATGGAGATGAACACGCGCATCCAGGTCGAGCACCCCGTGACCGAGATGGTGACGGGGATCGATCTGGTCGCCGAGCAGATCCGCGTGGCGGCAGGCTGGCCGGTCGAATTCCCACGCGAGCCCGTGAAGCCGCGCGGGCACGCGCTCGAGTGCCGCATCAACGCCGAGGATCCGGAGAGCTTCGCGCCGTGGCCGGGGCTCATCACGGAGTACGTGCCGCCGGGCGGTGCGGGCGTGCGCGTCGACGGCGGCGTCTTCAGCGGCTGGCGGGTCCCCGGCGACTACGACTCGTTGCTCGTGAAGCTCGTCACCTACGGGCGGAGCCGCAAGGAGTCGATCACGCGCATGCGACGCGCGCTCGACGAGATGATCCTCGAGGGCATCCGCACGAACATCCCGCTGCACCGCCGGATCATGGACGAGCCCGACTTCGAGAACGGCAACCTCTCGACGAAGTTCCTCGACCGCCTGCTGCCGAAGATGAAAGAAGAGAAGCGCCTGCGCGCGGAGGCCGAGAAGAGCGGCTGACGGGGTGGCGATGACGCTCGCGCCCTTCCAGCAGATGCGCTTCGAGGATCTGCCCGCGGAGCCCCGGATCGCGCACCCGTTCTTCTCGCTCCGCGACGAGCGGGTGCGCGTTCGCTCGGCGCACTTCGGAGACGTCACCCTGAGCGTGCGCCGGATGGGCAGCGGGCCGCCGCTCGTGCTCGTGCACGGGCTCATGACGTCGAGCTACTCGTTCCGCTACGTGCTCGAGCCGCTCGCGAAGACGTACGAGGTGATCGTGTTCGATCTGCCGGGCGCAGGGCGCAGCGAGGCGCCCGACGTACCGTACGACGCGGAGTCGATGGCCGATCTGATCGGCGAGACGATGGACGAGCTCGGCGTGAAGGGCGCGCGGGTGATCGGGAACTCGATGGGCGGCTACCTCTGCATGTGGCTCGCGCTGCGGCGGCCGGACGTGATGAGCCGGCTCGTGAACCTGCACTCGCCGGGGATGGCGACGCCGCGCATGGACGCGCTCGAGGCCGCGCTCGGGTGGATCCCGGGCGCGCCGCGGATCGTGGACGCGCTCGTCCGGCGCGATCCCGAGCGCTGGGCGTTCCGCAACGTGCACTACTACGACGAGTCGCTGAAGTCGCGGGAGGAGGCGCGCGAGTACGCGGCGCCGCTGCGCACGGTGGAAGGACGCAAGGCGTTCACGCGCTACCTGCGCGAGACGCTGCGCGCGTCGACGATGCGGCGCTTCGAGCGCGCCCTGCGCGCCGCACGCCCCTTCCCGGTGCCGCTCCTGCTCGTGTACGCGCGCCACGATCCGATGGTGCCGCCCTCGGTCGGTGCGCGGCTCGCCGCGTGCGTGCCCGACGCGCGGCTGGTGTGGCTCGAGCGCGGCTCGCACTTCGCCCACGTCGATGCACCCGACGCGTTCCTCGAGACGGCGCTGCCGTTCCTGGCGTGACATGCGCCGCGATTGCGGCGAACCTGACGCCGTCCGCTCTCGGGGAGCGACGAGGAGAGAACATGGGCCTGCTCGATGGTGCGCTGGGAGCGCTGCTCGCGGGAGGTGCTGGGGGTGGGGCCGCGGGCGCGATCGGCTCGCTCGCAGGGGGGCTGCTCGGCGGACCGACGGCGGGACAGCCCGCGCAGCAGGGCGCGAGCCCGCCCGATCCCATGCTGGCGATCGCGCTCTCGGTGATGCAGCAGCACGGTGGCCTCGGCGGCCTCGTCGGCGCGCTCGGCCAGGGTGGGCTGGGCGCGCAGGCCGCGTCGTGGGTCGGCGTGGGCGCGAACCAGCCGGTGTCGGGCGCGCAGATCTCGAGCGCGCTCGGCCCCTCGACCATCGGCGCCGTCGCGAGCGCGCTCGGCGTGCCACACGGTCCGGCGAGCGACGCGCTCGCCTCGGTGCTCCCGCAGCTGATCAACCACATGACGCCGGCCGGGCAGGTGCCGGGCAACCATGCCGACATCCTCTCGGCGGCGATGGCCATGCTCGGCGGCGCGCAGCCGCCACGCTGAGTGGGAGCGAGGACGAGCTCTCGCTCTCGCTCTCGCTCTCGCCTCTCGGCCCCTCACCCCAACCCTCTCCCCACTGCGTGGGGCGAGGGAGCCGGGCGTCACGGGCTCGAACGCATCGCGCTCACCGGCGGCACCCTGTCCTTCCACGGTCGCGCCTGCTCGAGCTGCGCCGCGAGCCGGAACAGCGTCGCCTCCTCGCCGAACCGCGCCGTCATGCACACGCCGATCGGCAGGCCCTCGCTCGACCACCAGAGCGGGACGCTCATCGAGGGCTGGCCCGTCACGTTCGCGATCGGCGTCGACGGCGCGAAGCCGTACGCGCGCGCGACCGCGCGATCGAGGATCCCCGGGAACCGGAGCAGCGCCGAGAGACCATGGCGCGACACGCGATCCTGCAGCGTGCGCTCGAAGCCCTTCGGACCGAGCGCGCCGTGCGCCACGGGAGGGCGGCCGAGCGTGGGCGCGAGGAGCACGTCGTAGCTGCGGTGGAAGCGATGCACCGCTCGCGCGGTCGCCTGCAGGATCCGGATCGCGGCGCTGAGCTCGCCCGCCGAGAGGATCTTCGTGCCGATCATGGCCATGATCCGCGTCGTCGGCTCGACCTCGTCCGCGCGCGGCTCGCGGCCGACGATTCGCTTGGCCATCTCGAATTCGCCGCCCACGGCCGAGCAGTAGAGGACGAAGAACGCGCGCGCGGTGTCGCTCGCGTCCACCGGCGGGTGCGCCTCCACCACGTCGTGGCCGAGCGAGGCGAGCAGCTTCGCCGCGTCCTCGGTGGCGCGCACCACCTCGGGGTCGAGCTCCGCCGGCAGGATCGGTCTCGTCGTGTACGCGACGCGCAGCTTGCCCGGCTCGCGCTTCGTCTCGTCGAGGTACGAGCCCGCCTTCGGAGGTGCCCAGTAAGGCGCCACATCCTCGGGCCCCGCGCTCGCGTCGAGCAACGCCGCGCTGTCACGCACGCTCACCGTGAGCACGTGCTCGGCGCCGAGGCCGTGCGCGCGCTCGCTTCCGTCGGGGCCCATCGGGTTGCGTCCGCGCGTGGGCTTGAGCCCGAAGACACCGCACGCGCTCGCCGGGATCCGGATCGAGCCGCCCGCGTCGCCGCCGTGCGCCGCAGGGACGACGCGCGCCGCGACGACGGCGGCCGCGCCTCCCGAGCTGCCGCCGACGGTGTAGCCGCGCCGCCACGGGTTGTGGCAGGGCCCGTAGAGAGTCGGCTCGGTGGTCGGCAGGATCCCCCACTCGCTCGAGCTGGTCTTTCCGAAGATCACCAGCCCCGCCCGCAGGTAGCGCTCGACGAGCTCGCCGTGCTCCTCGGGCGTGCTGTGCTCGTAGAACTTGCTCGCGCCGCGCAGCGGCACGCCCGCGTACGCCGATGCGAGATCCTTCAGGAGGAAGGGCACGCCCCGGAGCGGACCGTCCGGCAGGCCCCGCTCGATCTGCGAGCGCGCGAGCTCGTGCATGCGGATCACGACCGCGTTGAGCTGCGGATGCAGGCGCTCCGAGCGCGCGATCGCCTCGTCGAGCAGCTCCGCGGGCGAGACCTCCTTGTTCCGGACCAGCTCCGCGAGACCGAGGGCGTCGTGCGAGTCGTAGGCGCGTGCGATCGACATGCGCAGGACGATCGCCGATGGCCTGGGCTCCGCGCAATCGATCGTTGCCCCACCCCAGGGCGGTCCGAGCCGGGGATCAACGCACGGGCGTGCGCATCGTGACGAGCTCCTCGGCGGCCGTCGGGTGCACGCCGAGGGTGGCGTCGAGCTGCGCTTTCGTGGCCCCCATCGCGACCGCGACCGCGAAGCCCTGGATGATCTCCGGCGCGTCCTCTCCGACGACGTGGATCCCGAGCACGCGATCGCTCGACGCGTCGACCACGATCTTCATCATCGTCGTCTCGTCCGCTCCCGTGAGCCGGTGCTTCAGGGGGCGGAAGGCGGCCTCGAAGACGCGCACCTCGCCCCGCGCCCGTGCCGCGGGCTCGGTGAGTCCGACGGTCGCGACGGGCGGCATCGAGAACACCGCCGCCGGCACGCGCTCGTAGTCGAGGGCGCCGCTCCCGCCCCCGAAGAGGCTGCGCGCGAGCAGCGTGCCCTCCGCGAGCGCAACCGGCGTCAGCTCGCGGCGTGCGATCACGTCGCCGATCGCGTGCACGCCCGCGACGCTCGCCTCGAAGCGCGCGCCGACGACGACGGCGCCGCCCTCGGTCGCGACGCCGAGCGCCTCGAGGCCGATCCCGTCGATCCGCGGTGTGCGCCCGACGGCGAGCAGCACGCGCTCGGCCAGCGCGCGCTCGCCGCGGCCATCGACGACCGCGAGCCCTCCGGCGGTTCGCTCGATCGCCGCCACGTCACCGCACCCCTCGCGGACGCGCACGCCGTGCGCAGCGAGGCCCCGAGCGAGCGCGGTCCCGACGTCGGGGTCGAACGCCGAGAGGACGCCATGGCGCGCGAGCACCTGCACCTCGACTCCGAGCGCCGAGAGGACGCTCGCGATCTCGACCGCCACGTAGCCCGCACCGACGATCGCGACCGAGCGCGGCAGGACGGGCCAGTGAAAGAAGTCGTCCGACACGTCGGCCAGCGCGGCGCCCGGGATCGGTGGACGCTTCGGGACGCCGCCGGTCGCGATCACCACCCGCGTCGCGGGAAAGGCCCGCCCGTCGGCGCGCACCGCGAGCGCGCCCGCGGCGCCCTCGATCGACGCATGCGCACGGACGATCTGCACCCCCGCCCCGAGCAGCAGGCGCTCGTACACGCCGTTCAGCCGAGTGATCTCGGCGTCCTTGCGCGCGAGCAGCGTCGGCCAGTCGAGCGTCGCCGCGCCGACCGACCAGCCCATCGCGCGCGCGTCGGCCAGCTGGTGCGCGACCTCCGCGCCGTACGCGAGGAGCTTCTTGGGGATGCACCCCAGGTTGACGCAGGTCCCGCCGAGCGCCGCGGGCTCGAAGAGCGTCACGCGCGCGCCGAGGGAGGCCGCGACGCGCGCGCACCGGACGCCGGCGGAGCCGCCGCCGATCACGGCCAGATCGACGGTTTGCTCACGGCGCATGATCGGGGTCCTCGTCGGGGTGTGTGCGGGCGGCGGATGGCTGCGGCAGAATCCCTCGGTCCTCGTGATCCGCGCCACCGATCTCGCCCTCTACCACTACGACACCTGTCCGTACTGCTTCCGCGTGCGGCGGGCGCTCTCTCGACTCGGCGTCGAGGTCGAGCTGCGCAACATCTACGGTGACCCCGAGCACATGCGCGCCCTGCTCGACGCGCGCGGCGTCAAGACGGTCCCCGCGCTGCGCATCCGGCGCGGGGACGGACCGGACCAGTGGCTGGGCGAGTCGCGTGAGATCGTCGACTACCTCGAGCGCCGCTTCGGCCTCCGAGCGTAGGCACGCGCCGGAGGCCCTCACGCCTCGTCGATCGCGCGACGCACCGCCGCGAGCAGATCTTCCACGGAGAAAGGCTTCTGCAGCACCGCGGCCGAGCCGAGGTCGCCGCCCTGCCCCGTGCCCTGCGGGTAGCCGGACATGTAGAGGACTCCCAGATCCGGGCGCGTCGCGAGCAGGCGCAGCGCCAGGCGCGGGCCGCTCATCACGGGCATCACGACGTCCGTGAGGAGCAGGTCGATGCGGCGCTCGCTCTGGGACGCGAGCTCGATCGCTTCGGCAGGGGTCGCGGCCTCGAGCACCTGGTACCCCTCGGCGCGGAGCGCGCGGGCGACGATCGCGCGCAGCCCGGGCTGGTCCTCGACGACGAGCAGGGTCTCGGTGGCCTGCACCGCTCCCTGCCCACCCTCCTCGGAGGAACGGGAGCGGCCCTCCTCGCGGGCCGCGGGCAGGTGGACGGTGAAGGTCGATCCCTCGCCCAAGCGCGTCCGCACGAGCACGCCGCCACCGGCGCTCTTGACGATGCCGTAGACGGTCGAGAGGCCGAGCCCGGTACCGGAGCTGGGCTCCTTCGTCGTGAAGTAGGGCTCGAAGATCCGCGCGACCGTCTCCTCGCTCATCCCGACGCCCGCGTCGCTCACCTCGATCACCACGAAGCTGCCCGGCGCGAGCCCGCCGAGCTCCGCCGCCAGTGCGGCGTCGACCTCCAGGCGTCGCGTGCGGATCACGAGGCGGCCGCCCTCGGGCATCGCGTCGCGCGCGTTGACCACGAGGTTCATCACGACCTGCTCCAGGTAGACGCGATCGAGCTGCACGCCGCCCACGTCGCGGGCCAGCTCGGTGACGAGCTCGACGTCCTCGCCGATGACGCGGCCGAGCAGGCGCGTGAGCTCCTCGATGAGCCGGTTCACGTCGTGCACGTCTCCGCCGCGCGGTCCCGCGCGCGAGAAGGCCAGGAGCTGCCGCGTGAGCGCGGCCGCCTGAGCGCTCGCCTCCGTGATCGCGTCGAGCAGCGAGCGCGCCTCCTCGTCGCGTCCGAGCCTGCGCGAGAGCATCCCCGCGTTGCCGAGGATGACGCCGAGCAGCGTGTTGAAGTCGTGCGCGACGCCGCCGGCGAGCCGCCCGATCGCCTCGAGCTTGTGCGCCTGCCGGAGCTGCTGCTCGATGCGCGCTCGCTCGGCCATCTCGCCGCGCAGCTTGTCGTTCGACTCGCGCAGCTCGTTGGTCCGCAGCTCGACGCGCTGCTCGAGCTCTGCGTGGGCGCGCCGCCGCTCCTCCTCCACGCGCTTGCGGGAGAAGAAGTCCGGGATCGCGACGCTCTCGCGGCCGATGCCGCGGGGCGGTGTCGCCCGCCGGTGCGCCTCGAGCCGCTCCTCGATGCGGGACGGCGGCGCCATGATGAACCGGCAGCGCGGATCGCCGCACGCCCGGCACTCGACCTCGGTCGCGACGAGCTGGATCCCGAAGCTCGCCTCGCACCAGCCCGACGAGTAGCCGGCGTTCATGATGCACACCGGCGTCCGGCGGGCCTTGCCCGAGCGGATCCACGCGTCGGACTCGAAGGAGTAGGGGTGGTCGTAGATCAGGAAGTACGAGTCGTCGGGCGCGGGGGCGGACGCGGGGTCGATGTCCACGAACGCCCAGCCCGTGTGCGAGAAGTGGACGGGCCCGGCGCTCAGGCGCGCGATCGGGTCGTCGACGCCCATCTTCTCGGAGAACTTCTGGGCATCGGACTTGCCGATCGCGTGGGCGAGATCGAAGAGGATGTTCCGGGCGAACTCGTCTGCCTCGTTCTCGCGGGCCGGCCCGAAGAGCTCCTCGACGAGCGAGAAGAACTCGACCGAGAGCGACGCCGCGCGGACCAGCACGTAGCGCTCGCCGGAGATCTCGATCGTCCCGAGCGCCGGGTCGAGCCGCATCTGCGCGAAGTAGCGCGACACGAGATCCTCGGCGGCGCGGAACGCGCCCTCGAGCTCCGGCGGTACGTGGACGGTGCGCAGCGGATCCCCCGCACCGACTATACCAGCCGACGCGCGTCACTCCGTGACGGTGAACTCGACCTGCCCGATCACGTTGCCGCCAGCGTCGCGGACGACGGCGCGCCACTGCCCCGGGCGCGCGCCGGTGCGAGCGACGGTGTGGTAGGGGCGATGCTGAGCGGGGACGCTCAGGTGCGTGCTGCCGACACCCGTGCCGACGGGCTGGTCGGCGCGCTGGAACTGGACCGTGATCTCGGCCTCCGCGCCGGTGTCGTTCTGCACCGCGATGGCGATGTAGATGCGCCCGTCGGCCGCCGTGAACGTGGAGGCCGGATCGACGGCACGGCCGTGCGCGAACCCGTGGGCGGCCACGACCTCCGTCGTCGTCACGCCGCCCGTCGCCTGCGCGAGCGCCGTGCCTGCGACCCCGAGCCCGATCAGGCCCGCGACGAACGCCACGATGAAGCTCCGATTGTTTCCCATGTCCCTGCTCTCCCTCTGGTTGGCTCGCTCTGGCGAGCGCCCCCGCCTGTCGCAAACGCCTCGCCGCCCATGCTCTACGGAGAACGGCCGAGAATCCCCCGCCCGAGCGTGGCTGGGCGTCCACACGGGTGGGCCCGGAAGCTTCAGACGACGGCGTTGGCCAGGAACCGTGCGAGCGCCCGGGTGCGCCGCGCGAGGCTCCCGAGACTGCACCACTCCCGCGTCTCGTGGAAGTACTGCCCATAGGGCCCGAGACCATCGAGGCAGGGCACACCGCGGGCGGCGAGGAGGTTCGCATCCGAGCCCCCACCCTGGAGCGGCGCCTCGCCCGCGCCCAGCCCGACGGCCCGCGCGCACTCCGAGTACGACGCGAGCAGCGCGTCGGTCGCCGCAGTCGGCTCCATCGGCGGACGCGTGACGCCGCCGAGCAGCGCCAGGCGCGCCTTGCGGAGCCGCTCGGGCGCCAGCGACTCCGGGACGCCCTCGAACGGATCGGCGAGCAGCGCGCGCATGGCCTGCTCGAGCCGCGCGACCTCGCCGAGGGACGCGTAGCGCGCGTCGAGGTGCGCGACCGCGTGATCGGGCACCGTGTTCTTCGCGGTGCCTCCCTCGATCAGGCCGACGCTGACCGTGGTGCCGCGCGCGGCGTCGCTCAGCGCCTCGAGGCGCGGCAGTACGATCGAGAGGGCGACGATCGCGTTCGTGCCGTCGAGGTAGCGGTTGCCGGCGTGCGCGGCCACCCCCCGCGCCTCGACGGAATAGAGGCCTCCCCCCTTTCGACGGGTGACGATCCGATCCTGGTCGCGGCCCGCCTCGAAGACGAGCGCCGCGCTCGTCCGCGGCGCGATGGCCGCGAACAGGGCCTGGCTGGAGGGAGAGCCTATCTCCTCGTCGCTCACCACGATCAAGCGCAGCGGCAGGCGCGCGGCGCCCTCGGGCCAGACCGCGCGCAGCGCACGCAGGGCGAAGAGCATCGAGGTCAGCCCCGACTTCATGTCGAGCACCCCTGGGCCGCGCGCGACGTCACCCTCGCGACGGAACCCGGAGAACCCCATCGCCCGCGGAAACACCGTGTCGAGGTGCCCGACGAGCGCGAGGGCGGACGCCTCGGGCGCGCACGTCGAGTACACGCGATGCGCCGCGACGCCGGCCGCCACGTCCGGGTGCCGCTCGACGCGCAGGCCGGTCGCCGCCGCCGCGCCGTCGAGGATCGTGAAGGCGGCCTCCACGTCCTCGGGCTCTCGGCTGCAGCTCGATTGCTCGACGAGCGCCGCGAGCAGCGGGACCTGCTCGGGCTCGAAGGCCGCGCCGACGGCCTCATCGAGCGCCCCGCTGTCCGGTCGATCCACGAGTGCGCTATACACCCGGAGCCCGGTGAATCGGTAGCCGGCCCCACCCGTCGATCACGAGCCACGGCATGCGGACACGCCTCAGGGTGCTCTCGATGCTCGCCTGCACGGCCCTCGCCGGCGGCGCCGCCGCCCAGGGCGGTCATCGACGCACGCCCGCCCCGCCGCCCCCCGCCGTGATCCCGATGACGGGCACCGTGATCGACTGGAGCGTGTTCGTCTCCGCCTACGGCGAGCTGCCCTCGAGCCGCGCGACGATCCCGGAGGCCGCCACGGCCGTGGTCCTGCCCGAGGTCACGGGCTGGAGCTGCACCGTCGGCGTCCCGACACGGGCCGCCGTCGACACCGAGCACTGGTCCGAGGTCCGCACGCTCGAGTGCCGGCGCGGGGACGCCATCCTCTCGACGACCGGTTTCTGCCAGATCGTGGGCGCCAGCTGGGGCGCGCGCGCGGCGGTGCTCAGCCTGGGCTCGACGGCCACCGAAGAGCGCGTGCAGCTCACCGTGGACTGCGCCGTCCGGAACTGACGACCACGGGGCCGGGAGCCGCGTCGCTACGGCCTTGCGACCGTCTCGACCCCCGGCTAGGGTTCGCCCCCTTTGGGCGAAACTGCGCGTCTTTCGCGCCGCCGCTCCCGCCCACTCCGCTCAAGGCCCGCCCCATGCTCGAGCTCATCCAGCAGCGCTTCCAGACGGTCGTCCTCCTCCTCATCGTGCTCGCGCTGAGCGCCGTCTTCATCCTCCAGTTCGGTGGCCCCCAGGCGCGCGGCTGCACGGAGTCGATCCAGCAGACGCACTTCGCGGCGCGGGTCTACGGCGAGACGATCACCGAGGGCGACTTCCGCGCGGCGTACGCCGTGACGAACTTCTCTCAGTACCCGACCAAGCAGGCCCGCACGCTGCGCCTGCGGGAGCTGACCCTCGACGGTCTCGTGGAGCGCGAGCTGCTCGCGCACGAGGCCGAGCGCATCGGCTTCGGGGTCGACCCGGGCGACGTCATGAACGAGTTCGTCGAGACGGGCGTCATCTACCGGAACCCTCCGGTGGACGCGCCCGCCGGCTATCCCGGCCCGGCGCTCAGCCCGATCGACTTCACGGACGACGGCGGCGAGTTCTCCAGCAAGAACGTCCGTCGCTACATCAACAACCACCTCCGCCGCAGCTCGGACGAGTTCACGCACTGGCAGGTCCGCGAGCGCCTCGCCGCGCGCATGCGCGAGGCCGTCGCCGCGCAGGCCACGATCGCCCCCGAGGAGATCCAGGACCAATACGTGCGCGACACCGAGCGCGCCAAGCTGCGCTACGTGCAGTTCCGCGAGTCGTACTACCAGGACCGCGTGGACGCGAGCCCGGCCAACGTCCGTGCCTGGATGGAGTCGCACCAGACCGAGGTCGACGAGGAGTACACGCGGCAGCGCCACCGCTACACCGACCTCGAGCCGCAGGTGCGCGCCCGGCACATCCTGATCAAGGCGTCCGAGGACGCCCCGCAGGCCGACCGGGACGCGGCGCGAGCGCGCGCCGCCGATCTGCTGCGCCGCGCGCAGGCGGGCGAGGACTTCGCGGCCCTGGCGCGCCAGTACAGCGAGGACGAGGGCAGCGCGCCCTCGGGCGGCGACCTGGGCTGGAACGCGCACGGGCGGATGGTCGCGCCCTTCGACGAGGCGCAGTTCGCGACCGAGGCGGGCCACGTCACCGACCACCTCGTCGAGACGCAGTTCGGCTTCCACGTGATCAGCGTCGTCGGTCACCGCGAGGGCGACGTGCCCGAGGACGAGGCCAAGCTCGAGATCGCGACGGGGCTCTACCAGAGCTCGGCCGCGAGCGAGCTCGCGCACCAGCAGGCGGTCCGGGCGCTCGCGTACCTGCGCGACGGACACACGATGGACGAGCTCGACCAGCAGCTGCTGCGCGACTGGGCGCCACCGCCGCCGCCGCCCGAGCCCGCCGCGGACGGGACCACGCCGCCGGCGCCCGAGGAGCCCGAGCGTGACCCCTCGGCGCCGCAGGCTCGCGAGACCCGCTCGTTCGGTCACACCGACACGCCCGTCTCGGGCGCGTTCGACGCCGGGCCGCTCACCCGCGCCGCGTTCGCGATGACCCTCGAGCAGCCCCTGCCCGAGGAGCCCATGCAGCTCGGCAGCGACTGGTTCGTGTACCAGCTGACCGAGCGCACGATCGCGACGCCGGACGGCCTCACCGACGAGGTGCGCCAGCGCATCGTCGACTCGCTGCTGACGACCAAGCGGCAGGAAGCCGTGCGGGCGTTCGTGCACGGGCTGCGCGAGCGCGCGATCGCCGAGGGCCAGTTCCGCACCGACGACTCGGTGCTCGACTACGGCGACGAGCCGTCCGACGAGGACCCCGCGGACGGCGAGGGCGAGGGCGATCACGGCGAGGAGGAGTCGGCGCTCGACCGTCGCCTGCTCGACCTGCCCGCGTGAGCGGGCGGACGCTCCACGTCCTTCCGAACGGCCTGCGCATCGCGCTCTGCCCCGCGGCGCACCTCTCCAGCGCCACCGTCGCGCTCGCGGTGCGCGTCGGCTCCCGCTACGAGCGCCCCGAGGAGAACGGCGTCAGCCACTTCCTCGAGCACATGCTCTTCCGCGGCACGACGGCGCACCCCACCTCGCACGCGTGGAACGACGCCTTCGAGCGGCTCGGCGGCACGCTGGGGGCGTCGACGACGGCCGACCACACGCTCTTCGACGTCACGCTGCCGCCCGAGGACGCCGCGGCGGCGACGGCGCTGCTCGCGGAGATCTTCGACCCCGTCCTCTCGCACGTCGAAGTCGAGAAGCGGGTGGCCCGAGAAGAGATCCTCGAGCACCTCGACGAGGACGGCCGCAACGTCGACGCCGACGACCAGATCCACCGCGCGGCGTTCGGCGACCACCCGCTCGGGCAGCCGATCCTCGGATCCGAGGAGAACCTGTCCGCGTTCGACCGCGAGAGCCTGCTGGCCTGGCACCGCGCTCACTACGTCGCGGACGGCTCGGTCCTGGCGGTCGCGGGTGCGTTCGACGAGGAGGCGGTGCTGGCGGCCGCCACCCGTGCGTTCGCCGGCGTGCCGCGTGGGGCGCGCGTCGCGCCGTCGCCCTTCGTCGCGAGCCCGCCCGGCCCGCGCATGCACTACGTCGACAGCATCGGCGCGCAGGTCGACGTCCGGATCGCGTTCGGCGCGATGGGCGAGACCCATCCCGCCCACCCCGCGCTCTCGCTGCTCGGGCGCATCGTCGACGACGGGATGAGCGCGCGGGTGTTCCGCACGATCGTCGAGGACCGGGGGCTCGCGTACGAGGCGTTCGGCGAGCTCGCGACGTACGAGGACACCGGGCTCTACGTCCTTGGCGCGAGCGCGGCGCCGGAGAGCGCCGCGCCGGTCACGGACGCGCTGCTCCAGGTGGTCCTCGCGCTGCGCGGCGGCGAGATCTCGAGGAGCGAGATCGACAAGGCCAGGACGCGCGCGCACTTCGCGCTCCGTGCGGCGCGAGACGACTCGGGCGCGCTCGCGGAGCTCGCCGCGACGGGTCTTCTGTTCGGCGTGGACACCGAGCTCGCCACGCTCGCTGCGCGGATCGATGGCGTCACGGAGGAGCAGCTGCGCACCGTCGCGCGCGACGTGTTCCACGAGCGCTCGCTGCATGTGGTGGCGGTCGGCTCGCTGTCCGAGGCCGAGGAGGCCGAGGTCGCGGCGATCGCGGAGCGCGTTCGCGCGACTTGACGGGATCGATCGATTTTCTAGTATCGCGCCGTGGCAGGTTCGATCGCGAAGCGTCGTATCTCGGTCGATCCCCGACAGATCGCGATCGACTTCGACGCTGCGGCGGCCCCCGCGCCCGAGCCGGCCCCCGCGTTCGCGCCACCTTCGCCCGCGCCCGAGACGCGCATCGTGCTCCGCCTCTCGCCCACCCTGGGCCCCTGCGACGTGGTCTGGACCGGCAACCGTCGCACCGTGCTCTCGAGCGTCCGCGGCGCGGCGACGACGACCGTGCGCATGCACCGCATCTTCGAGGCCGCCACCGACGAGCTGCTCGACGCCGTCGCGCTCTACCTCAAGACGGGCGATCGACGCGCGTCGTGGGCGATCACGCAGTACATCGACGCGCGGCGCGCCGACATCACGAGGGCGCAACCCCCGCGCGTCCTCGACGCGCGCGGCGAGGCGCACGACCTCGGCTCCATCTTCGCCGAGGTCGAGCGCGATCACTTCCCCGGCGCCGTGGGCGGTGTAGGCATCACCTGGGGGCGCGGCGCGACCTCGGGCGCGCGCCGGCGGCGCTCCATCCGGCTCGGCACGTACTCTCACGACGAGCGCGTGATCCGCGTCCACCCCCACCTCGACCAGAGCTGGGTGCCGCGCTTCTTCGTCCGCTTCATCGTCTTCCACGAGATGCTCCACCACGTCGAGCCGCCGCGCGTCACGGCCGCGCGCACCGAGTTCCACACGCCCTCGTTCCGCGCGCGCGAGCGCGCCTATCCCGAGTACGCGCGCTCGATCGCGTGGGAGAAGGCGAACCTCGGCAGGCTGCTGCGCGGGTGAGGGCGCTCGCCGCCGTTCTCTGCGCGAGCGCCTGCGGCGGCCCCGGCGCGGCCCTCGACCCGGAGGTGCTCACCGGCTCGGTGGTGAGTGCGTCGCGAACGGAGATCGTGGTCGCCTCGGACTTCGCCGACAGCGCGACGACTCGTGTGCGAGGCGTGGACGGCGTGGCCCTCGGCGTCCGGGCGGGGGATCGGGTGCACGTGCGGCGCATCGACGAGAGCGTCGCCAAGGCTGATCCGCTCGACTGGGACTGCCGGGCAGCGGGCGCGTGCGAGGCGCGGCGGGAGTAGAGGCGACGGCGAGACGCGCACCCGTGACGTGGTAGAGCCGGGCATGTCGCTCGACCTCGCGGCCACGCTCCGGACCGCCACCACCATCGCGCGCGAGGCGGGCGCGTTGCTGCTCGACGGCTGGCGCACGGGCGCGAGCGTGCAGCACAAGGGCGAGATCGATCTCGTCACGGAGTTCGACCTCGCGAGCGAGAGGCTGATCCGCGCACGGATGGCCGCCGCGTTCCCCGATCAGGGCGTGGTCTGCGAGGAGGCCGGCGGCGATTCCGCCAAAGACCTCGTCTGGTACTGCGACCCGCTCGACGGCACGACGAACTTCGCGCACGGGCACTTCTTCTACTCCGTGTCGCTGGGGCTCGCGCGCCGCGGCACGCCCGTCGCGGGCGTGGTGTACGCGCCGGCGCTCGACACGGCGTGGGCCGGCGGGGACGGGATGGGCGCGTGGCGCGAGCAGCGCGGCGCGCGGACCGAAGCGCGTGTCTCGACGCGCGCCGGGACGCTCTCGGCCTCGCTCGTCGGGACGGGCTTCCCCTACGATCGCCGCACGAGCCCCGAGAACAATCTCCGCGAGGCCGCGCGCATCATCCCTCGGGTGCAGGGGATCCGGCGCTGCGGCTCGGCGGCGATGGACCTCTGCCTGGTCGCGGACGGAACGTACGACGCGTACTGGGAGCAGAAGCTCGCGCCCTGGGACATGTGCGCCGGGGTCGCGATCGCGCGCGCCGCGGGAGCGCGCGTGACGGACTACGAGGGCGCCGAGCCCTCGCTGCGCGTCGGCCGCGTCGTCGCGAGCAACGGCGCCGTGCACGACGAGCTGATGCGCGAGATCGCGGAGGCACGGCGCTGAGCGCTCGCGCTCTCGCTCGGGTCCACGCTACCCTCCGTCGCCATGGACGCGGGCGCGCAGGAAGTCCTCGAGTACTGGTTCGCCGGCGACGGAGCGGCCCGCGGCGCACGCTGGTACGGCAAGGATCCGGCGCTCGACGCCGACATCCGGTCGCGCTTCGGCGAGCGCATCGAGCAGGCCTCTCGTGGCGTGCTCGACACGTGGCGCTCGAGCGCGCGCGGCACGCTGGCGCTCCTGATCGTGCTCGACCAGCTGCGGCGCAACGCATTCCGCGGCACGCCGGACGCCTTCGCCGAAGACCCACGCGCG
>JBGAQA010000084.1:7111-30940 GCA_044220955.1 Sandaracinaceae bacterium | reverse complement strand
CTCTCGCTCTCGCTCTCGCTCTCGCTCTCGCTCTCGCTCTCGCTCTCGCTCTCGCTCTCGCTCTCGACCTCGCTCTCGCCCTCGCCCTCGCTCTCGCTCCTCGCCCTCCCGACGCCCCATGCCACAATGGCGCTCATGCTTCGCGCGCTCCTCTTCCTCGGCGTCATGACGACCCTCGCCGGCTGCTACCAGAGCCACGAGCGCTCCGGCGGCGGCGGTGGCGGCGGGGGCCCGGGCGGCGAGGGGGGCACCACGGGGCCGAACGACGCGGCGACCGGCTGCGAGGTCCCGGCGGCCGCGACCGTGCGGCTCGAGCCACCGATCATGGGGCCGGTCGCCGGCATCCGCGTCGTCTTCCTCGGCGCGAGCGCGGACCCGGCGTCGAACGGCGTGCGCATCCACCTCGACACGTGCGGCGGGATGCCGCCCTGCCCGCTCGATCTGATCGTGAGCAACGTCGGCGACGCGCTCGCGCGCGTCACGGCCCCGCCCGGCGCGAGCGGCACGCTCACGATAGAGGGCTCGAGCGCGTACGTCCACGTCAGCGACCTGCGGGACTGCGCGAGCTGCGGCGGCGATCTCGACGTGCTCGCGGGCTCGCTCGCCTCGGGCCTCGATCCGGGGATGACGATCCGCGTCGAGCGCGTGGCCTGCGACGACGAGTGCAGCGTGCAGCGCGCGATCTCCATGAACGGCCACGGCGGAAGCCTGATCGGGTCCGCCGGCACGCAGCTCGACGAGAGCCCGGTGAGCGCGCGCGTCGTGACGAACTACATCGAGCCCTGCGCGCGGTGCCGCTGCGACCTGCCGCCCGTCGCGGCGACCGGCATCGTGGTCGCCGCGACTGGCGTCTTCGGGCGCTGACGATCAGTTCGCGCCGTCCGGATCGGCCGCCGGCATCGGGACCTCGACCGCGACGTCGGCCATCGCGGCCATGTCGCCGCGCAGCGCGCCGGCGAGCCGCACCGTGCCTGCACCGGGCGCGGGCGTCTCGCTCAGCCGCAGCGCCACGTTGCCGTACGAGATCCACTGGTCGAGCATGACCGTCGCCGTGCCCCCGGCCCCGTCGGTGATCGTCACGCTCGCGAGGCGCATCGGCTCGGAGAGCGAGACGCGCACGGTCAGCACGGGTGTCCCATCGACGACCCGGAGCACGGGCGAGCCGACGAGCGTGGCAGCGAAGTTCGTCGGATCCGGCGCGCCGAGCGTCGAGGGCGCCCCCGGCAGCAGCGTGACCGCGAAGCCGTAGACGTCGCTCCGGAGGCGGTCGAAGTAGTCGTACGTGAGCCAGAAGAACCCGCCGTCGCCCCAGTCGGGGCCCCACGAGTTGAGCACGCGGAACGCGCGACGTTCGTCGTCGTAGCCCACGACGAGCATCGCGTGCCCGCCGCAGTGCTGGCCCGTGCATGGGCCCGACGCGAGGTCGAAGTCGAAGACCTCCCGGGCGGGCTCACCCGCCCACGACATGAAGCCGCTCGTGAGCGGCGTGCCGAACGCGATGGGCGAGCCGGCCGCGAGCGACTCCCGGATGTGCGCGCTGTCGAAGGGCCGCACGCTCTCGTAGCTGCCGATGCGGAACACGTCGGGCATCGACGCGGTCGGATCCATCTCGCAGAGCATGGGCATGTTGCCCGAGCGGTAGGGCAGCTCGTCGCGGGTCGCGGCCCCGGTGTGGACGAGCACGTCGAGCCCCGTCTGGATGTACGTCCCCTGGCCGCACGTCGACATCGAGGCCGGCACCTGGAACGCGTAGAGGTACGCGGGGCTCGCCCACTCCATCGCGAGCGCTCCGCCCTCGCGCTCGTGGCGCACGATGGTCGCGAGGGCCGCGTTGGTGAACGCGGCGCAGGAGCCCTGCCGCCCCTGGCTCTCGGGCTCGATGCCACTGCCCAGCATGAGCTGCGCGGGCGGCGTGACCTCGCCGGTGGCCGCGTCGACCGAGTCCGGCGGGTGCATCGGGTCGAGGGCCTGATCGAAGTCGGGATCGGTCTCCACGATCTGGGTCGCCACGTCGTCCGCGGTGGGCGGGAGCGCACCCTCGCCGAGCTCGTCCCAGAGCGTGATCGTGCCGTCGCCGTTGTTGTCCTCGCCGTCGATGATCATGTCCCCGTCGACGTCGATCTCGTCGGCCCGACCGTCCCCGTTCGTGTCCCAGCCCATGCCGTCCGGCGTGCCGTCGCCCGTCACGTCGACGGAGCCGACGGAGGTTCCCGTGGCCATGTGCTCGCCGGTCGTGCCTCCCGTCCCCGCGGGCGCAGAAGGCGCGCACGAGGCGAGCGCGATCACCAGCATCCCACGCAGCCCGACTCGACTCGAGGTCATCCCCGAACTCCTTTGTTCCGCCGCGACGCCCCCTCGGCGCGCGGCGAGGCCGCTGTAGCACGGCGCCTCCGACGGTCCAGAAGACGGAAGCCCCGCTCGACTCCCTCGGCCCGCATGCCCTCACCTGCACCTCTGCCACGGGCTCCCACGAGGTGGGAGAGGGGACCGAGCGCCAAAGAGAAAGGGCGCGACCGCTCTCGCGATCGCGCCCTCGCCCTCACCCTCGTCCTCGCCCACTCCGGCGGGAGAGGGAACCGATCAGTGGTGCTCGGCGAGCGCCCGGTCGATCGCGGCGGTGAACGCCTCGAGCGGCTGCGCGCCCTGCACGAGGCGGCCGTTCACGAAGAACGAGGGCGTGCCGATCTCCGCGCCCGCCGTGCGCACCGCGTCCATGTCCGCCTGGATCTCGGCCTGGTGCGTGTGGTTGTCGAGCGCCGCGCGGAACGCGGTCATGTTGATGCCGGGAACCGCCTGCGCGAGGCGCTCGAGCGTCGCGCGCGAGAGGTCCGACTGGTTCTCGAAGAGGGCGTCGTGGTAGCTCCAGAACGCCTCGGCGCCGCGCTGGTGGAACACCTCGGAGGCCGCCTCGGCCGCGGGGGTCGCGTTCTGATGGAAGGGCAGCGGGTAGTTGCGCCAGATGAGGCGCACGCGGCCCTGGTAGCGCTCCATGAACTGCGTGACCGTCGGCTCGACGCGCGAGCAGAAGGGGCACTGGAAGTCCGAGAACACCTGGATGGTGACGGGCGCCGAGGCCGGGCCGCGCGAGGGCGCTGCCGTCGCCGCCGGGATCGGGATCGTGTAGACGCGGTTCGGATCCTCGCCCGGGGGAGCGTCCGGAGCCGCACCGGCCGGGGCCGGGAGCATGACCGGCGACGTCGCGCCGTTCGCCGTGAGCGCCTCGTACACCGCGCCGCGCGCCGTGCCGGCGGCCACGCGCGCCTGCGCCTCGGTGCGCGCCGCGTCGATGGCCGTGCGGAACGCCTCGATCGGCTGCGCGCCGCGGAGGTTGCGGCCGTTGATGAAGAACGAGGGCGTGCCCGACGCGCCGAGCTGGCGCGCGAGATCCTGGTCCGCCGTGATGGCGGCCTGGTGCGTGTTGTTGTCGAGGCAGTTGCGCACCGCCGTCATGTTCAGGCCCTGCGCCTCGGCGTAGCCCTCGAGGTGGGCGCGATCGAGCTCGCTCTGGTGCTCGAAGAGCGTGTCGTGCATGCGCCAGAAGCCCTCGCTGCCCTGCTGGACGAAGGCCTCGACCGAGAGCTCGGCGGCCGGGCCCGCGTTCTGGTGGAACGGGAGCGGGTTGTTGCGCCAGACGACGCGCAGGTCGTTGCCGTACTGCTCGATGAGCTGGGTGACGGTCGGCTCGACGCGCGAGCAGAAGGGGCACTGGAAGTCCGAGAACACGACCATCGTGACGAGCGCGTCCGCGCGACCACGCACCGGCTGGTCCGCCGTCACCGGCACGCGGTAGACCGCGTTCGGATCCGGCTGCGGCCGCGGCGGCGCCTTGGTCGGGGCGGCCGAGGGGGCCGCCTCTTCCGGAGCCGAGGCCGACGCGCCGCGCATGAGCGCCGCGTAGAGCTGCGCGCGCGGCGTGCCGTGCGCGACCTGCGCCTCGGCGCGGTGGATCTCGTCGTCGATGATCGTCTGGAACTGCTCGAAGGGCTGCGCGCCCATGAGGTTCCGGCCGTTGATGAAGAACGCCGGCGTACCGCGCGCGCCGACGCGCGCCGCCGCGGCCACGTCCGCCTGGATGGCGGCCTGGTGCGTGTGGTTGTCGAGCGCCGCGCGGAAGCGCGTCATGTCGAGGCCGATCTGCTGCGCGTACTGCTCGAGGTGCGCACGATCGAGCTCCGTCTGGTGCTCCATCATGGTGTCGTGCATCTGCCAGAACTTGGTGTCCCCGCCCTGCGCGTACGCCTCGGCGGCGGCCTCGGCCGCGGGCATCGCGTTGTCGTGGAAGGGGAGCGGGTTGTTGCGCCAGACGACGCGGACGCGGTCGCCGTACTGCTCGCGGATGCGCGTGACGGTGGGCTCGACGCGGCCGCAGAAGGGACACTGGAAGTCCGAGAACATCGCGATCGTGACGAGCGCGTCGTCCGGACCGCGCTGGGGCATCTCGTCGCTGACGTCGACCCGGAGGCGATCGACCTCGTCGTCGATCGTCGGGCCGTGGTCGCCGCCGCCCGCGCCCTCGCGCGTGCCGTCGGCCTCGGCCACCTCGGCGCCACCGCCCTCGCGGCGGGCCGTGACGTGGCCGATGAAGAGACCGCCGACGAAGGCGATGAGGGTCAGGATGACCGCCGAAGGAACGCTCATCATCCCGCCCTGCGGGGGCGGGGGCTCTCGATATGTCTGCTTTGCCATAGGAAACACCATTTCTCGAAGGCGACGGGGGCGCGCGGCCCGAGGAACGGACCGAACGATCCCGACGCGAACCTGGAACCATCGAACGTGAAAAGCGCGTGCGATGCGCGCAGCCGATGGGGCGCGCGCGATCGGGCCGAAGGAGGTGCGGCTCAGCCTCGGGGCGGGCGCTCGATCGACGTCACGACGCCACGGGCGGGGGCCAGGCCCTCCGCGGGCGTCATCGAGATCATCGCGCGGGCGACGCGCGCGAGCGGGGCCCGCGCGAGCTCGACCCCGACGGCCACCGGCCCGCCGCCGAGCGCCCGGAACCCTGGCGTGTCGCTCGGGTGCATGGGCATGCAACGCGGGTCGTTGCCGCTCGTGCACCAGAGGACGACGGGGGCGACCGGGACCGCCGCCGCAGTCGCCGTCGCGCTCACGCTGCTCTCGATGGTCGTGTCGGGCGTCTCGGGCGCGACGAGCGCGTCCGGACCGTCGATCAGGGCCTCCGGCGCGACCTCCACGAGCCCGAAGGTGGGCGCGACCTGCCAGGGCCCGGCGCCGCAGAAGCAGTCCTGCGCCAGCGCCGACTGCGTGAACAGCAGCGGCGCGCAGGTGAGCAGAGCGATCGCGGAGACGCGGTGCATTCGAAGGAGCCGCGGTACTCTGCCGCCGTCGGAGCCCCGTGGCAAGGCCCGCGCCCCGGCAGCCCGCCTAGGGAGCCGGGGCGGAGGCGCCTCGGTCGGCCGCGTCGGCGGCGCGCTGGAGCGCGAGCTCGTTCCTCCAGGAGAAGTAGGTGGTGAGCGCGGTCCCGACGACCATGAAGATCGCCAGCCCGATGGCGATGGGCTTGCCGTCGAAGCGACGCGGGCCGCGCGGCGCGGCGGGCTCGACCATGACCGGGCTCACTCCTTCTTCTTCGGCGGCGGCGGCGGCGGCGGCGTCGTCTGCTCGACCAGCCACGCCTCGCTGGAGAGGAACACGATGCCGTCGACCTCGGTCTTGTCGGCCAGGTCCGGGTGGTCGGTCACGACGCGCTTGAGGCCCGCGGCCTTCGCGCTCGCCACCAGGCCCTTCACCCAGTCGCCCTCGGGGGTCTTGTCCTGCAGCTCCACGATCTCGAGCAGCCCCTCGATCGTCTTCATCTGCTCGTCCACGTGGTCGGCCCGGAAGCCGGGCGCCTTCGTGAGGAGCGCTCGCACCCAGGTCATCACCCAGCGCGTGGACTTCGGCTTCGCGCCGGGCTTACCCAGCACGCGCCGGGCGATGTGCTCGGGCGGCGTCCCCGCTGCGACCGATGCATTCACGAACACGTCCGGACCGAGAAGGATGTCGAGCACGGGGACCACCTCCGCGGCGAGTATACGTGGATCGCGGGCGCGATCGACCGCCTCGCCGAGCCACCGCTCGAGCGCGTGCGTCATCGCGGGCGAGGCCTCGTGCCCCACGCCCGCGAAGGTCTGCAGGGACGCGTCGATCCCGTGCGATCGCAGGCGCTCGTAGAGGTGGGCGGTAGGGGCGCAGGGCACGATCGCGTCGGCGTCACCGTGGGCGGCGCGGATCGAGACGATCGCCCGAGCGGCGAGGTCCGCCTCGATCGCCGGCGGTGCCCACGACGCGCCGAGGACGAGCAGGTACCGGCGTGAGCCACGCGCGGCGAGCGCGAGCGCGGCCATCGCGCCCTGCGAGTAGCCGGCGAGGACGACCGGGCCGGTCGCCGCGCGTGCCGCGACGACCGCGTCGAGCGCCTCGGCGGAGCGCGCGAGATCCTCGGCCAGCGCCTCGATGCGTCCGCTCGTGACCGAGATCGGCGACCACGCCCGCGCGCCGGCGACCTCGTGAGGGCCGCGCGGGACGAGCACGCGCACGGCGCCGCGCACGGCGGCGAGCGAGGGGAGCGCGGGCGTCCCGCCGCGCCCGTGCAGCGCCACGACGAGCGGCAGCGCAGCGCCTGGCTCCGCGCTCCCGACGACGTGCTCCTCGACGTGCAGGTCCACCGGGGACGATGCTAACAAGGCGGCCGTGCGCAGGAACGCCCTCATCCTCGCGATCGCCGCCGGGGCCGTCGTGCTCGCCGCCGCCGTCGCGGCGCTCGGCGGATCGGGGCCGCCTGCTCCGCCCGAGACGACGACGGTGGTGGCGACGCCCGCGCCGCTGCCCGGCGAGACCGAGCAGCAGACGGAGGACCGCCTCGCGGCGGAGCACGACGCGATGCTCGACCGCGAGTGGCCGCGCCATGGTCTCTTGACCAAGACGCAGATCACCGTCCGCGCCGCGGCCGACCCGGACAGCACGATCCTCGGCTGGCTCCGCATCGGCGCGCACGTACGCCTGCGCGGCGAGCCGGTGACCACGCCCAACTGCGCGACGGGCTGGTACGAGCTCTACCCGCGCGGCTACGCGTGCGCGGGGCAGGGGATCACCGTCAGCGATGCCGCGCCCGCCGAGGAGAGCACCATCGCGCCCGACCTCGACAGCGCCCTGCCCTACTCGTACTGGTTCGTGAAAGAGGCGATCGTCCCCGAGTGGTTCCAGCTGCCCTCGCGCGACGACCAGCGCGCGGCGGACGCGTTCGTGGCGCGCTTCCAGGAGATCCGCCGCGACGATCCCGCGCGCGCCATCCGATTCCGCGCGGGCGAGCTGGCCGGCGAGCCGCACGCGCCGCCCGAGGTCGCGCGCTTCCTCGACTACGCCAACTTCGTCGCGTCGAACGGCACCGAGGTGCGCAGCCGCCGCCGCTTCGTGCGGACGGTGCGCGGCACCTACGTGAAGGAGGCCTCGCTCGAGCAGCGCACGGGCTCGAGCTTCCAGGGCGTGGAGCTCGACGAGGCGCACGCGCTCCCGATGGCGTGGGCCGTGCGCGCCGCGCAGCCGATGCAGCGAGTGGAGGCGGGGGACGTCATGCGCGTCATCGACGACGACGCGATCGAGCCGATCGAGCGGCTGAGCACCGTGACGTGGCTGCGCCGCGAGCGCGTGGGCGACCAGACCTATCACGTGATCCAGACGGAGAGCGGCGAGCGCTACGTCCGCGAGTGGCTGCTCGCCGTCGCCGAGCTGCACGAGCGCCTGCCCGGCGTGGCCGACGACGAGCCCTGGGTGCACGTCGACCTCTCGTCGCAGACGCTGGTCCTGTATCGCGGCGCGACGCCGGTGTACGCGACGCTCGTCTCGAGCGGCCTGCCGGGCCACGAGACGCCGCAGGGCGAGTTCCGCATCCGGCGCAAGTTCGTCTCCGACACGATGGCCGATCCGGGCGGCGATCTCGGCGACGACGCGTACCGCATCGAAGACGTCCCGTGGACGCAGTACTTCGAGGGCTCGGTGGCGCTCCACGCGGCGTTCTGGCACTCGCAGTTCGGCACCGTGCACTCGCACGGCTGCGTGAACCTCGCGCCGAACGACGCGCACTACGTCTTCCAGCACACCTGGCCCGAGGTGCCCGAGGGCTGGCACGGCGTGTCGACCGAGGGCACGCACGTCGAGGGCAGCCGCGTGCTCGTCACCGAGTAGCGCCCGCCGCGACCGGGCGAAGTCGAGCCCGAGCGCGTGCCCAGCGTGGCACACGAGACACCTCCGGGGTGACCGAGCGGCCCACCTGCGCGTGCCGCGGGGTCACGCGCGCACCCGCCCGCGCGAAAAAGAGCGTCCGCGGAGCCCGGCACGCTTGCTGCTGAGGGACGCGGACCATGCAGACGCTCGACCCGTCCACCCGCTACGAGCGCGGGCCCCGCCTCGGCAGCGGCGCCATGGGAGAGGTGTGGGGCGTGTACGACCGGGCGCGCGGCGTGGACGTCGCGATGAAGACGCTGCACGGCGTGACGGACGGGGCGCGCTTCGAGCGGGAGATCGCCCTGCAGTCGCGACTCTCGCACCGCGCCGTGCCGCGCGTGCTCGACCGCGGCTACGACGAGACGGGCACGCCCTGGTTCACGATGGAGCGGGTCGAGGGCCGCACGCTCGCCGCGATCCTCGACGAGGTGCGCGCGTGCCGCGAGACGGACGGCGCCCGCACGATGCGCGCCGCCTGGCTGCTGCGCGCGTTCGTGCGCCTGTGCCGCGCGGTCGAGCATGCCCACGGTCGCGGCGTCGTGCATCGCGACCTCAAGCCCGAGAACGTGATGGTCGACGCGCGCGGCGAGGTGCACCTGCTCGACTGGGGCCTGGCCGCGCTCGCCGGCGAGCGTCCCGACGATCCGCGCGGGCTGGTGGTCGGGACGCCCGGCTACATCGCGCCCGAGCTCGCGCGCGGCGACGGCAAGGCGGCGCACGCGAGCGGCGACGTGTACGCGCTCGGCGCGATCCTCTTCGAGCTCGTGCACCTCGAGCCGCTCTTCCCGCAAGCACACCCGCTCGCGCGGCTCACCGCGGCGCTGCTCGAGGGCGATCCGCTCGCGGGTCGCGCCGCGCCCCAAGGCGGCCGGTCCGCCGCGCTCGAGTCGGTGATCCGCTGCGCGGTCGCGCGCGAGCCGGCGGCGCGCTTCGCGTCGGCCGAGGCGCTGGCGCTCGCCGTCGAGCGTACGCTCGCGCCGGCGGCGGCGTCCGCGCCCACGCGCCCGCCCGGCAAGCTCGGCCTCGTCGCGGCGGCCGCGCTCGGGTTGCTCGCGCTCTGGCCCGTGGCGGCGAAGGCCGAGCGCGCGCTCGACGCGGCCGAGGACGGGGCGCGCGCGCTCGCCGGCGCGCTCGCCTCCCGCGGCGCGCCCTGACCGAGAGGCCGCCGATCGAGCGGTGCGGGGCGTCGAGGGGCCCGCCGAGGACCTGGGACTTCAGCGCGCGGGCGTGCCCGCGTCGGCGTCGGCCGCCGCGTCGGCGTCCACCGCGCCGTCCGCCGCGTCCGCATCGCCGCCCTCGCCCTCCGGGCGTCGCGCAGCCTCGAACGCGGCGAGGACCGTCGGTGACGTGCGGCGGCTGTCGAGCTCGAGGTCCGGCTGGCGCGCGAGCGCCTCGCGGAACGCGGCGATCGCCAGATCCCGGCGGTCGAGCGCGACGTAGCACACGGCGAGCGCGCGCTCGATCGTGACGATCTGGTTGCCGGTCAGCTCCCCGGCCCCGAGCAGCCGCGAGCCGTGCGCGAGCGCCTCGGTGAACTGGCCCGCGTGGACCTCGTCCTGCAGCCCCGGCAGCTCCGCGGTGATGCGCTCCTGGAGCTCGCGCACCTCGCCGCTGCCGCCGCCGGTCGGAACGGCAGGCATCGCGGCGTCCACCATCCGCTGGCCCTCCTCGCTCAGCACGAGGTCGCTGAGCGGCACCAGGATCACCTGCCCGCGCGTGACGCGCGCGCTCGGGCGCATGTGGTTGAAGTGCCGCAGCATCACCGCGCCCGTGCTGCGGTCGCCGAAGTACTCGAGACCGAGCGTCGGCAGGGTGTCGCGCTGATCGCAGACGTGGCGCAGCGGGTAGGGGATCAGCAGCTCGGCGCCCTCGGCGGGCTGACCGCTCTCGATCCCCGGATTGGCCTCCTGGATCGCGAAGGCCCGGAGCGGCGAGCCGAGATAGTGCTCGGCGATCGACTGCCACGTCTCGCCCGCGACGACGCGGTGATACTCCACGTGCGGGATGACGAGCCGCACACCGATGACGATCGCCGCGCCCCCCTCGGTCTCGAGCCCGTTCTCCGCGACGAGGACCGACTCACGCCGCGGATCGCCGTAGTAGGCCTGCGCGATCGACGCGAGGGTCTCGCCCTCGCGCACCACGTGCACGAACGTCGGGTAGTCGGCCCGCACCGCGCCGGCGTCGAGCCACGCGAAGAGGAGCGCGACGACGGCGACGACGCGCGTCATTGCTCGCCTCCCGGGATCTCTTCCAGGGTCACGTCCACGACCTCGGTCTCGCCCTCCCGGATCTGGATCTCCCGATCGGCGTTGTGGAAGTACGGGTTCGTCAGGCGGACGTAGTGGACACCCGGATCGAGCGGGATGCGCTGCGCGCTCGGCGTCGTGAGCACGTGCTGACCGTCGATGTGCACCTCGGCCCAGGGGTCGACGACGAAGCGCACGTACCCGGCGTGCTCCGGCACCACGCGGGTCCCGGACTCCGCCGCGAACTCGCTCTCGTCGGCCCCGAGCCGGCCTGCCATCGCCTGGATGGTGCCGCCCGCGCCGAGCACGCCGAGGCCGATCAGGCCCTGCACGATCCACATCTGCGGGATGATCCGCCGGTCGCCGCCGCTGCGACGCAGGCGGTTGGGGGCGCTCGCAGCGAGGATCTCGTCGGCCTGCGCGTCGGTGATGACGCCGAGCTCCTTCAGGTACATCACGAGCCGCGCGTTGTGGCTGATGGGCACGCGCGAGGTGAGGAAGTCGTGCAGGTCGTCGATGAGCGCCTGCGTGGTCGGATACCGGTTGGCCGGCATCTTCTCCATGCAGCGCGCCATGATCCGCTCGAGCGGCCGCGGCACGCCGGGGTTGATCCGGCGCGGGCTCGTGTAGCGATCGAGCCGGATCTTCTGCATCACGGTGCGCGCGTCGTCTTCGACGAAGGGCTTTCGCCCGGTGAGCATCTGGTACAGGACGATGCCGACCGAGAAGATGTCGCTGCGGAAGTCGAGCTTGTCCCCGAGGATCTGCTCGGGGCTCATGTAGCTCGGCGTGCCGAGGCCCGTGCCCGTCTCGGTCAGGTCGCTCAGCTTGTCGTCGCGGGCGATGCCGAAGTCCATCAGCTTCACCTCGCCCTGGTGGCTGATCATCACGTTCGCGGGCTTGATGTCGCGGTGGATGATCCCGCGGAAGTGGGCGTAGTCGAGGGCGCGCGCGACCTGCAGGGTGATGATGGTCGCGACCTCGACCGGCAGGCGCGGTGTGATCTCGAGCAGGTCGTACAGGTCGATGCCCTGCACGTACTCCATGACGATGTACATCGTCCCGCGGTCCTTGATGAAGTCGTGGACGTGCAGGATGTTCTCGTGCTGCAGCGACGCCATGAAGTGCGCCTCGCGCTCGAAGCGCTTGGCGAACCCGCTGTCGACCGCGATGGAGGGCTTGAGGGCCTTGATGGCCACGACGCGGCCGAGCGGCTCCTGGACGGCCTTGTAGACGACGGCCATTCCTCCGGAGCCGATCTCTCCGAGAATCCGGCAGTTTCCGATGCGATCGACCATGCGGCGCGCGAGGCGCACGAGGTTGGCAGCGAGGGCCCGGGGTGTCAACGGCGCGGCGAGGCTGGCGCCCACCGCCCTCGCGAGCGACGATACCGCCATGGCTGGGCTCGGCGCGCTGGCAGGGCTCGCGTGGGAGGCACCGCAGACGGCGATCGGCGCGGTGCTCCTCGCGGCCGAGCGCGCGCGGGGTCGGGTCGTCGCCACCGAGCGTGAGGGGGCCCGCTGGGTCGTCGAGACGACCGGCACCGCCATCTCGCTCGGCCACGTGGTCTTCTGGTCGCGCCGGTCCAGCCGGTGGCACGACCTCGACGAGCGCAACCGCGCGCACGAGCTCGGCCACGCCGTCCAGTCGCGCCGCCTCGGCCCGCTCTACCTGCCCATCGTGGGCGTGACCTCCACCGCACGCGCGGTCTACGCGTTCGCCTACCGCGAGGTGACGGGGCGCAAGTGGGACCGCTACTACCGCGGCTTCCCCGAGGACTGGGCCGACCGTCTGGGGGGAGTCGAGCGCTGAGCCGGAGCTCGACTATGCGCGCTTGGGCGTCGCGAGCGCCGTGAGCACGTAGCCGATCCCCAGGACGAGCAGGACGAACTTCGCGCTCGCGAACACGAGCGAGATCGTGGCGCCGACCGGGTCGGGCTGGCCCGCGCGCAGCATGATCGTCATGGGCGTGTTCTCGACCGCGTCGCAGATCCCGGAGACCGTGCAGGCCCACGCGGCGGCGGGCGCGAGGCCGGAGAGGCGCGGCCGGCCCGCGGCGTGGCGGCGGCCGAGCAGGAGCGCGCCGCTCGCGAGCGCCGTCGAGTAGACGACCAGGAAGAGGTAGTCGAGCCCCTGCACCAGGATCGCGTCGCGCCGCTGCGCCTCGGTCCACCCCGCGAGCATCGGCCCCGCGCCCGTCGCGCCCGCGATCTCGAAGGACACGATGCCCAGAGGCGCGCTGGGACAGCGCAGCCCGGCGTCGAGCGTCGCGAGCACGCCCATCACGAGCAGCGAGAGAACCAAGGACGCGCGGAAGAGCGGGACGAGCGCGGCGTCGAACCAGCGCTGCAGCGGGTGGGTCATGCGGGCCGGCGGCCAGGATACGGCAGGAGCGCCGCCGCCGGTGGTACCGTCGCGCGCGCGTGACGGACGAGAGCCCGAGCGATCGAGCGCCATCCGCGGCGCGCCACGACCCGTGGTCGCTCGCGCTCGTCACGAGCGCGCTCGCGCTGGGCGCGCTCCAGCCGCTCTCGAACGCGGACACCTTCGGACACCTCGCGCAGGGTCGCACCATCGCCGCGCTCGGCCGGCCGCCCGCGCTCGACCCGTACTCGTTCTGGAGCGAGACGCCCCAGCCCTGGGTGAACTACGAGTGGCTCAGCGACTGGCTGACCTGGGAGGTGTACGCGCTCGCCGGGCCGAACGCGCTCGTCGCGATCGCCACGTCGCTCGTCGCGCTCGGCGGCGCCCTCGTCGTGCTCCTCGCGGGGCGCCTGGCGGGACGCGGCGCGGCGTGGGTGACGGCGCTGCTCGTCGTGCTCGCGATCCCGGCATCACGCCCGCGGATGTCGGCGCGGCCCCACCTCGTCGCGCTCGTGCTCGCCGGCGCGTACCTGCTCCTCGTGACGCGTCCCGACTGGGCGCGGCGGGGCATGCGCGCGGCCGCCCCCACGCTCGCCGCGCTCTTCGCGCTGCACGTGCTCTGGGTGAACCTCCACGGATCGCACCTGCTCGGCGCCGGGATCGTGCTCTGCGCGGCGATCACGGGCCTCGGCGAGCGCGCCGGGCGCGGCCCGCGCCTCGCCGCGTGCGCGCTGGTCGCGCTCGCGTCGTGCATCTCGCCCTACGGCGAGCGGATCGTCCTCGACGCGCTCCTGCACGTGTTCGATCCGCGCTACCGCCACGCGATCACGGAGTGGCACTCGATCTTCGAGCTGGGCGATCGCTGGACGATCGCGCACACGTGCACGCTCCTCGCCGCGGCCCTCGTCGCGCTCGCGACGGCGGTCCGCGGCGGTCCGGCGCGCGCGGCGCTCGGGGTCGTGGCCGTGGCCCTCGGCCTCTTGACGCTGCGGTCGGGGCGCTTCGCGCTGGAGATGCTGGTGATCGGCGCGCCGCTCGTCGGCGTCGAGCTCGCGCTGCACGCTCGCACGGCCCCGCTCGTCGAGCGGGCACTGGCGCCGGCCACGCGGGCGCTCACGGCGCTCGGCGCGCTCACCCTGGCGTGCACGCTGGCGGTGCTCACCACGTCCGACTTCCCGATCGGAGCCGGAGTCGACGCGCGCACGCTGCCGGACGACGCGTCGACGTTCATCGAGGAGCGTCTCCCCGGAGCGCGTGTGCTCGGCTCGATGCCCTCGTCCTGGTACGTGCTGTTCCGGGCTCCGAGCGCGCGTGTCCTCGTCGACGGCCGCCTGCCGTTCTACGGGCCGGAGCACGCCGCGATCGCCGAGGCTGCGATGGACACGGAGGGCAGGCTCTTGCCCGTCGTGCGCCGCTACGGCGTCACCGCAGTCCTCGTGCAGCACACCGCCCCGCCCGACGCTGCTGCGCTGCGGACGCTCGCCGGCAGCCCGCGCTTCGTGCGTGCGTGGGTCGACGGGGCCTTCGCCGTCTACGTCCGTGCGGATGCCCCGCTCGCGGCGGGCCTCGACCCCGCGCGCTTCGACGCCCTGCCGAGCGCGTACGAGCCGGCCGCGATCCTCGGTGCGCCCGACGACGCGATCGACGGGATCCGGCAGGACCTCGCCCACCTCGCCGATACGCCGGGCGGCGCGGCGTTCGCGGCGTTCGTACGCGCCATGCTCCGGGTGCGACCGCTCGCGCGCGACGGCGGGTGGGCGGGCTACCGAGCGCCCGGGAGCCCCGACGAGCGTGCGGCGCTCGCGCTCGCGCGACACGAGCTCGATGGCACGCTGCGATGGACGGGACCGCTGCCGGTCCTGCTCGCGCAGCGGCTCCTGCTCGCGATCTCCGCGTGCGAGCTCGAAGCTGCGGACGGCGCACTTCCGCTCGCGCGCGAGGGAGCCGAGTCGCGCGAGACGCTCTTCGGCGCGGCCGAGCTCGCGCTGCGGCGCGGCGACGAGCGCTTCGTGCGCGACTTCGTCGCTCGAGCGTCCGCGATGCCCGAGGCGAGGGACGACGCGTGGCTCGCCGCGCTCGCGACGGAGCTCGACGCCCACCTGCGCTGTCCGTGATCCACGCGCTCAGCGTGGCTGGCACTCGACGGGCACGCGCTGCGCCGACATCTGCTCGAACATCACGATGCGATCGGCGCAGAGGGCCGGATCGTTCGCGAGCTGGCGCACGAACTGATCGCAGTCCGGGAAGTCCGGCCGGATCTGCTGGCGGAACGCCGCGCAGCAGTCGTGGAGCTGCGCGCACGTCGGATCGGCGAAGTCACCGCCCTGCTGCGGCGCGATCCGAGGAGGCGCGGGCTGCGGCGGGGGCGCGCCTCCGGGCGCTGCGGGACCCTCGGTCGGCAGAGCCGGCAGGCCCGTCGGCAGCCCCGTCGGGAGCTGCGGCGCCGGCAGGTCGCGCAGATCGATGCCCGCCATCCCGCACTCGATCACGCCCACCACCAGCAGACCGCCGATCACGACGCCGACGAGCAGCGCCACACCCACGATCACCAGCGCCCAGCGACGCCAGGCGCTCCGCCCGCCGGTCCGCGTCGCGTCGACTGGAGCCGGGGCCGGAGCCGGAGCGGCGGACACCCCCACCCGCGTCACGGCGCCAGGGTGATCGGGGGCGGCGCCCGCGCCGAGCGCCGTGCTCGCGATGGGCACCTCGCGCGTCATCGGAGCCGGCGTCTGGTCGCGACGCTCGGGCGGCAGCGACACGGCCGCCGTCGCGGGGATCGCCGACGCCTCGCGCGCATCCATCAAGGCCTCGGCGAACGCGGCCGCCGTCGGGAAGCGCGCGTTCGGGCGCTTCTCCATGGCGCGCTCGGTCGCGTGAGCGATGGCGGCGGGGATGGATGGGTCGATCTTGTCGGCGCGCGGCGGCATCTCCGCGAGCACCTTGCCGAGCGTCGCCGACACGTCGGGGGCGACGAAGGGCCGCTGCCCCGTGAGACAGCACCAGAGCACCACGCCCATCGCGTAGACGTCCGTGCGCGGGTCGCACGTCTCGCCCCGCGCCTGCTCGGGCGACATGAACGTCGGCGTTCCGAGCACCGCGCCCGACTTCGTGAGCCTCGCGTAGGGCTTGCTCTCCTTGAGCTGCGCGATCCCGAAGTCGAGCACCTTGACGACCTCGCGGCCGGTGCCCGTCGGGATGAGCATGATGTTGCCCGGCTTGAGGTCGCGGTGGACGATGCCGGCGGCGTGCGCGGCGCCGATGCCGCCGAGCGCCTGCTCGATCAGGTCACAGGCGCGGAGCGGATCGATGCGCTTCTCCCGGTCGAGCTCGGCGGCGAGGGTGCGCCCGACGACGTGCTCCATCACGATGTACGAGACGCCCTCGTGCTTGCCGAAGTCGAAGACCTGAACGACCGCGGGATGTGTCAGCCGCGCGCTCGCGCTCGCCTCGCGCTCGAAGCGGGCGAGGCTCGTCTGGTCCTCCGCGAGCTCCTCGAGCAAGATCTTGATGGCGACCGTGCGACCGAGCCGCTCGTCGATGGCCCGGAAGACCGCGCCCATGCCGCCACGGGCGATCACCGTCTCGAGGACGTAACGATCGGCGATCCGCGCGCCGGGCCCGAGCGACTTCACCCGGCGAAGGCTACCGCGCGCGCCGTCGCGCCGTCATGCCTCATGCGTGGCATCATCGTGTCGTGAGCGAGCTCGACCGGCTGAGGCAGCAGGGTGCGGCGAAGCTCGCCGAGGCCGAGCGCGCCGAGCGAGAACGAGAGGACGCCGACGCGCGCGAGCGCACGGAGCGCGACGAGGCCCACGTGCGGCTCGCGATCGGGCGCTACCGCCGCAGGACGGCCCGCAGGCTCGTGTTCATGGGGAGCCTGCCGGGCCTCGGGCTCTTCGCGCTCACCATGATCGCGGCGGTGATGGAGCGCTTCACCGAGATCTGGATCGTCGCGCTCTTCGCCTCGCTCGCGTGGCTCTTCGGCGGGATGTGGCTCTGGGGCTCGGAGCTGATCTGGCGCGCTTCCCCCGCCGCGATGCGCGACGAGCGGCGCTGGGTCACGTCGCGGCCGTTCCACGTGACGGGCTACTTCGAGTGGCTCCGCGCGTCCGAAGGTCGCAGCGCCCACCTGCGCCTCGAGATCCGGGGGGCCGGCCTCGAGGAGACCCGCGAGGACCTCCGCACGCTGCTCGCCGCGGTCCACCCCGAGGTGAGCTGTGACGGCGCGCCGCGGCGCGACGGCGCCGCGCACCTGCTGCTCACGAACATCCCTGCCCGGGACGACGACCAGCGCGCCCACGTCGTGCACGAGATCATCGATCGCGTGCTCGTCCCGCTCCACCAGGAGTCGCCGATCGCAGGCGTCGCGCTCTCCGAGTGACGGCTCGCCGTTGATCCCGCGCGCCCGTCTCGGGTAGCCTCCGCGCATGGCGGGCAAGCTTCCGAAGTCCACGTTCCTCGCGATCGCTTCCGTGGCCTGGGCCGATGGCCGCATGAGCAAGGCGGAGGCGCAGGGGCTGGTGCACGCCGCCAAGACGCTCGGCCTCGAGGGCGACGAGCTCGCGTCGGTCGAGCGGGCGACCAAGGACAAGGTCGGTATCGACGCGTTCGACCCGGCCGGGCTGAGCGATTGGGAGAAGCTCGTGACGTTCGGCCTCGCGAACTGGCTCTCGCGCCTCGACGGCGTGCAGCAGGGCGCGGAGCTCGACAGCCTCCGCGCGCTGCACGGCAAGCTCGTGGGGGGAGACGTGACCGACTACAAGCTGCGCAGCGCCGCGGCGATCGCCTTCGACGTGGCGATGCTGCCCGAGGGGCGTCGTCCGGATCGCTTCGACTTCGGGGCGCTCGAGGCGCAGCTCGCCGAGCGCTTCCCCACCGTCAATCGGGTGTCGTCGGTTCCGGAGTGAGGGCCGCGGGGCCGGCGTCGGCCTCCGCCGGCGCGGTCCCGGTCTCGGTGCCCTCGGTCCCGACGCCGATCGGCGAGGTCACCTCGACCGGCGCCTCGCCGGTGAGCGCCTTGATCTGCGCGGCGATGGAGCAGTCGTTCGCGCCGCCGCTCGTCATGCTCGGCGGGGTCGCCGGCCGCGGGGCGTCGGGCGCCTCGGGGACCATCGAGCGGATGCTGACCGGCAGGAGCACGCCGTCGGCCTGGATACGCGCCGCGAGCAGCTGCGTCTCGGACGGGATGTCCCAGAGGTAGACGTCCACGGGCGCGTCGCGGCGGTTCTCGCCCTGCTGCAGGACGAGCATGAAGTAGCGCGCCTGCATCATCGTGAGCGCGACGGGGACGTCCGCGGTGATGTGCCGCGCGAGCTGCTCGTCCATCACGCGCAGGCGCAGGAAGTCCCGCTCGCGCTCCACGGCCTCGGCCCACTCGGGCATGAGGAAGTCTCCGTGCTCGTAGACGCCGCGCACCGAGTCGGGGGCGATGCCCAGGCAGCGCGTCAGCGCGTCGGCGTCCATCGCGAGCGCGCCGCGGGCGATCGACTCGGCGCTCGACGCGTCCGACGCGCGCAGGCGCAGGTAGAGGCCCGCCCCGTCGTGCAGGCCCGCGATGCGCAGGCGCGGGTCGACGTGCTGCTCCGGCTCGCCTGCCGCGGCGACCTCCATCGTCCAGCGCTCGAGGCGCGCGCGAAACGCCTGGTAGCGCGTGCTCAGATCGGCGAGCCGATCCTCGTGCGTCGCGAGCAGCTGCTGGCGCAGCTCGTCGGCCCGCTGCTGCTCGCGCGCCTGGTAGAACGAGTAGCCGCCGACGATCGCGACGATCACCGCGAGCACCGCCACCCAGGGCACCTTCGGCATGTACGTCGGCCGCGTCGCGAGCTCCTCCGGCTCGGGCTGCGCCGGCTTGAGCGCGGGCGCGTTCGGCTCGGGCGGCTCGGGCTCGGGCGTGACGGCGCCGGGGGGAGGCACGGCGCTGGGATCCTCGGGCTCGCTCACGGCGTGCATCTACCACCCCTGCCGCACGAGAGCATCAGAGAGCCGCACCGTCGCTGACGCTGACCTCGCTGAAGCCGGCCCCGATGGCGAGGTCCATGCCCGCGATGACGTCCGCGTACTGCACGCCGTCCTCGGGGGAGACGATGATGTCGTGCCGGTTCGGCTCCTGCTCGTGGCGCTCCGCGAGGCGCGTGCGCAGCGTGTCCTGGTCGTAGGCGTCCCCTGCGCGGGGGATCTCGATGCGATCGCCGGCGCTCGACGCGATCGCGTAGCCCTCGTGCGTGACCTGCAGGTAGAGCGAGATCTCGGGCGCTTGCTCGACGTCGGGGGCGTTCGGGCTCGGCACCTGCTGGCTCACCTCGACGGACGCCAGCCGGTTCCAGACGGCCGTGACGAGCAGGAACATCACGCAGCAGAGCAGGAGGTCGATGAAGGGGATGAGCGGGATCTCCGCGTCGACCGCCTTCTTGCCACCGTGCCCGCCGCCCACGCTGATCGATGCCATCCTGACCTCCGTGGGAACCGACAGCGGCCGCGCGGCGGGGTTCCGGCCCGGCTCGCCTTTGCGTAGGCTCCGGGCCGTGACCTACCGGGGCGAGGAGGAGGCGCAGCGGGCGCGCATCGGCGAGCTGGAGCGGAAGCTCGACGCGGCGAGCGCCCAGATCGCGACGCTGCGAGGCGAGCACCCCGGCACGGCGCCGGGCACCACGATCGAGCACAGCCGCGTCTCGGGAGGCTCCAAGCGGTACGTGCGCGAGGTGGTGCTGCCCCACGCCGTCGACGAGGTCGGCTACGAAGCGATCGCGGCGGTGCTCCGCACGCGCCTCGGGCTGAACGCGTCGCAGGTCGGCCGGACGCTCACGGTACCCTCCGTCTTCACGCTCGAGCGTGAGGGCGCCGGCACGCGCGTCCGCCTCGTCGGCGACTGGCGCGGCATGCCCGCTGGAGTGCTGGCCGCGTCGGGCCTCCTCGGTGGTTTCGGCACGCTCGTCTCGGCGGGGCTCCTCGCGGACGTCCTGGACCACGCGCAGATCTGGCATCAGCCGTTCGTCGACGCCGGGTTCGCGGGCGCGGTCGCCGCCGTCGCTGGCTCGCTCGTGCTCGGCACCGGCTGGCTCGCACGGCGCCGCGCGAAGCGCACGTCGGCCCAGCTCCTCGCCGACCACGAGGGCACCTTCGAGGCGATCCTCGCGCTCGCCGAGGAGCACCGGATCGGCGCGCCGCCGCCGACGCGCGTCGCGAGCGAGTCCGACGCGGGCGAGCCGGAGGCGACCGACGACGACGCCGCGCCGGACGCGGTCAGGAAGGCGCGCGACTGACCGCGAAGCTCACGTTCGCGTAGCCCGCCTGGGCCGCGGAGAACATCACCGCGCGCACGACGCGCATGTCGACGCTGCGATCGGCCTGGAGGATCACCGCCGCGGGGAACGCGTCGTGCGGGTGCAGGAGCGACCAGTTGCGGTGGATCGTCTCGAGGTCGCTCACGAGCGCGTCGATCCGCTGCACGCCGGCGGTGCCGGCGAGCGTGTGGGTGTCGGCCACGCGGCGCCCGTCCAGCGTCACCGTGCGCGCGTCGATCGCGAGGACCGGCGCGAGCTCGAGATCGCTCGCGTTCGTCGCGGAGGGCAGCGCCACGAACTGGCAGGGCAGCTCGCCCGACGCGTCGAACGACGAGAGGAGAAACACCACCAGCACGATCAGGAAGTCGATGAAGGGCACGAGCGGGATCGCCGCGTCGACGCCCTTGCGCCCGCCGCCGGCGAGGCGCGTGCGGACGAAGGTGAGCGGGACGTGGGTCAGGAGCTGCGCGCCGGGTCGTGCGATGGCCATGGGCGTCCGACAACGACGCGCTGGCGGCGTTCCCCGGACGGAAACGAATCGGGCGCGACCGCTCTCGCGATCACGCCCGTCTCGACCGGAGTGCCCGGCGAGGCCGGGCCGATGATCAACTGCCGCCGCTGCGGTTCACCGCGAAGCTGATGTTCGCGTAGCCCGCCTGCGCGGCCGAGAACATGACCTTCTTCACGACGCGCATGTCCACGTCGCGGTCGGCCTGGATGATGACCGTGCCCGGGAAGGGATCGCGCGGGTGCAGGATCGACCAGTTGCGGTGCATGGTCTCGAGGTCGTTCACGAGCGCGTCGATGCGCTCGAGGCCCGCCGACTGCGCGAGCGTCGGCGTGTCCGCCATGCGGCGGCCATCCAGCGTGACGACGCGCGCGTCGATCGCGACGATCGGCGCCAGCTCGAGGTCCACGGCATTCGTCGCCTGCGGCATCACGAGGTTCGGGCGCTGCGAGAGCAGCTCGCCGGACGCGCTGAACGACGAGAGGAGGAAGACGACGAGCGTGATGAGGAAGTCGATGAACGGGATCAGCGGGATCGCCGTGTCGACACTCTTGCGTCCGCCGCCGGCCACCTTGGACCGCACGAACTTGAGCGGGACGTGGTGGAGGAGCTCTTTTTCGGGTCGCTTGATCGGCATGGCTTAGAGCGCGGCTCCGTCAGACAGAGAAACTTCCGTGTATCCCTCGCCGATCGCCGTATCCATGCCCGCGATGACGTCCGCGTAGCGGACGCCGTCCTCGGGGGCGACGATGATGTCGTGGCGGTTCGGCTCGGCCGCGCGGCGCTCCTGCAGGCGCGTGCGCAGCGTCTCGCCGTCGTACTCGTCGCCGTTCTTCGGGATGTCTATGCGCTCGCCGGCGCTGGAAGCGATCGTGTAGCCCTGCTGCGTGACCTGCAGGTAGAGCCGGATCTGCTCCTCGGGCGGCGGCGAGTCCGGCGGCGCCTGCGTGCTCGGCACCTGCTGGTTCGCGTCGAGCCGCGCGAGGCGGTTCCACACGGCCGTGACGAGCAGGAACATGACGCAGCAGAGGAGCAGGTCGATGAACGGGATCAGCGGGATCTCCGAGTCGACCGACTTCTTTCCGCCGTGGCCGCCGCCAACGCTAATACCACCCATCGCTCACCTCAGAGACACAGGGAGAGGATCTGATCATCGAGCGCCGGGCCCTCGTGGGCCCGACGCCTTCGGGTCGGGATCAGCCCGCCGCCGGCACGCCCGAGATGTTGATCTTCGAGCGGTTGTTGACGACGAGGTTCATCACCTGGACCGTCGCGCCGTTGATGTCGTCGAGCAGGCCCTGCGTCTTGCCGTTGAGGAGCGCGAAGCCGATGAGCGCGATGATCGCGGCGAGCAGGCCGAAGGCCGTGCAGTTCATGGCCTCCGAGATACCGCGCGCGAGCATGGTCGCGCGGCTCGCGGCGTCGGCGTTCGCGACGGCGCCGAAGGCGGCGATGAGGCCCGTGACGGTGCCGAACAGGCCGCAGAGCATCGCGAGGTTCGCGAGCAGGGCGAGGTAGGGCGTGCGGTGCTCGATCTTCGGCAGCTCGCGCAGCGCGCACTCGTCCATCGCGGCCTGGACCTCGCTGTCGGGGCGGTTGACCTTCATCAGGCCCGCCTTGACGATGCGGGCGAGGGGCGCGTTCGCCGCGGAGCAGAGCTTGATCGCCCGACCGATGTCGCCCGAGAGGATGCACTTCTGCATCGTGGCGAGGAAGACGTCGCGGTTGATCGACGCACGATAGAGGAAGATCGCGCGCTCGATGATGATGCCGATCGCGATGATCTGCCAGAAGAGGATCGGGTACATGCCCCAGCTGCCCTCTTCGAAGTGATGCGCGAGACCTGCCATGTTGCTCTCCTTGTTCTTCTGCTGCGAGGCGCCGGACGAGTTCGACCGGGAGACCAGTTCGACCGGGAAAAAAGGACGTTTCGAAGCCATCGGAGCCTCGGCCCCGAACGGCCCGCGATGATACAGAGACGACTTTCCAAGTCAACAGTGATCTCGATCACCTGGATCGAGCGCGACACCGGGCGGCGGCGAGCGCCGCAGCCGGAGCACGTCGGGCGTTAGTGTCGGGTCGACCGCGGAAGTTCCCGAGCAAGATCGATCCCCTGGGACGCTCACGTCGTTGACAAGCCGAAGGGCGGCGGATTAGCTTCCGTTCCGGCTGCGCACCTGTGCGTGGGTGGCCCCGACCAACCCGGTCGGCCCTTCGCTACGGGGTGAGACTGACATGCAAGCCGTCTGGGAAGCGCTGATCCAGGGCGCGCCGTTCTCGATCTTCAACGTCGTCGTGCTCGCGATCGTCTTGGCCGTCATCGCCGAGCGCTTCGTGTACATCCTGACGAAGTACCGGGTGAACAGCCGCGAGTTCATGGCGCAGATCCGCAAGCTCGTGCAGGCGGGCAACATCGATCGCGCCATCAAGCTCTGCGAGGCCGCGCCGCTGCCGCTCTTGCAGGTGGTGAAGGCGGGGCTGACCCAGGCGCAGCGCGGCGACGAGGCCGTCATCGCGTCGATGGAAGAGAAGTGGGCCGAGCTGCACCCCGATCTCGAGAAGCGCATCGGCGCGCTCTGGACGCTCGCGAACATCGCGACGCTGATCGGCCTGCTCGGCACGATCACCGGCCTCATCCACTCGTTCGGCGCCGTCGCGCACGCGCCGCCCGAGTCGCGCGCGCAGCTGCTCTCCGCCGGCATCTCGGAGGCCATGTGGAACACCGCGCTCGGCCTCGGCATCGCCGTGCTCTGCATGATCTTCCATCTCTACCTCCACAGCTCGGCCAAGAAGATCAAGCAGGACATGGAGCTCTCGACGATGAAGCTCGAGAACCTGCTGCTGAACAAGGGGCAGCGGTAAAGACCTCCGCTGAGCCACGACGATGGCGCTCAAGCTCAGTTCGCGTCAGCAGACGTACATCCGCAAGCGGACGAAGATCCACGATCTGGATCCTTCCGAGGCTGCGGGTGAGCTGAACATCGTCCCGTTCCTCGACATCGTCACGAACATCATCATGTTCCTGCTGGCGACGACGGCGATGGTGCTCACGACGTGCGAGCTCGACGCGCACCTGCCCACGATCGGTCGTGGCGGCGGCGGCGGCGACGACGCGCAGACCACGCTCAACCTGAGCGTCACCGTGACCGAGCGCGGGATCATCGTCGCGGGATCGGGCGGCAAGCTCCAGCCCGGGTGCCACGCCACG
>JBGAQA010000084.1:4705-7012 GCA_044220955.1 Sandaracinaceae bacterium | reverse complement strand
CTGAGCGTCACCGTGACCGAGCGCGGGATCATCGTCGCGGGATCGGGCGGCAAGCTCCAGCCCGGGTGCCACGCCACCGGGACCGGCAACATCATCACGGTGAACCGGCGCGCGGATCAGACGTTCGACTGGGACTCGCTCACGCAGTGCCTCGTCGTCGTCCACGGCCAGTTCCCCGACGAGCACCAGGTCATCCTGACCGCCGACCCGAACATCGAGTACGGCAACATCGTGGCCGCCATGGACGCGGTCCGCTCCGACGGAACGACGGAGCTGTTCCCCGACGTGATGCTGTCCGCAGGCGTGCGTTGAGCCCGCGGGAACTGCCTGAAGGCCTGTCTTCATGAACGAACATCCCCAGGGCGGCGAAGAGCGCGAAGCCACGATGGCTCAGGTGAAGAGCATCGTGCGGCGCAAGCTCCGCAGGGTCCCGCCGCACGAAGAGCAGTCGCTCAACATCTATCCGATGATGGACATGATGACGATCCTGCTCGTCTTCCTGATCATGCAGTTCGCGCAGGCCAGCGCGAACGTCGTGCAGTCGGAAGACATGCAGATGCCCTACTCGACCTCGCGTCAGCAGGTCGAGGAGGCGCTGCCGATCCAGATCTCGCGCACCGACATCGTCGTCGACGGCAACCACGTCCTCAGCCTCCGCAACGGCCTCGTGGATCCGAGCCAGAAGCAGGGCGGCGCGAACGGGTTCCTGATCACGCCGATGCTGACGGTGATGCAGCAGCATCGCGATCGCCTGAAGCTCATCGCGCAGCACGTTCCGTCGCGCCCGTTCACGGGCACGGTCCAGATCATCGCGGACACGCGGACCCCGTTCCGCACGCTGTCCGAGGTCATCTACACGATCGGCCAGGCCGAGTTCCAGCACATCCACTTCGTCGTGCTGGAGCGGACGCAGCACGGCACGCCCCCCGTCGGCGTTCATCCCGCGGAATGACGCGCGGCGCTCCGCGCGTGCGGACGGCGGCTCTCCCGTCGGAGCTCCCGCGCGGCCGCGGGTGACGGGGACCTCGCCTCGCTACAGCCGAGACAGCCCGGTCTGCGCGTCGCGGTTGTCGGGATCGAGGCGGAGCGCCTCCTGGTACTGCGCACGGGCGTGCGTGCTGTCGCCCGCCGTCGCGTAGGCACGGCCGAGCGCCGCGTGGTAGCCGGCCGAGCTGGGCTGGAGCTGTACGGCGCGCTCGTACGCGGTGACCGCCTGCGCGGCGTGGCCCCCCGCCAGGCGCGCCGCGCCCAGTCCGGCGAACACGCCCGCGTTCGTGGGCTGCAGGCGCGAGGCCTGCTCGTACGCCGTCGCGGCCTCGTCGTAGTGGTGGGCGGCGAACGCCGCGCGAGCGCGGGCGCGGAGGTCGTCGAAGCTCGCGCCCGAGGACGCGCCGCTCGAGGAGGGAGCGCCCGAGCTCGGAGGCGCCGACCCGAGCCGCGAGGCGAGGCGGCCCGAGCTGGTCGTGGGCGGAGGCGCGGTCGTGGCCGCCGGCGCCGAGGGCCCGATGCGCGAGGCGAGCAGGCCGGTGCGCGGCGGCGGCGTCGTCGAGGACGCGGACGTCGTCGACGAGGACGACGTCGAGGTGCTGCTGCGCGAGGACGTGCGCGATCCCGAGGACGACGACGAAGCGGTCGTCGCAGGAGGCGGCGCGGGCTCGGGTGCCGGCGCCGGCGCGGGCGCGACCGCCGTCGACGGCGGCGCTGCGCTCGCGGGCGGAAGCGGCGCGATCGAGGGAGGCGGGAGCGGCGCGATCACCGGCGGCGCGCTCGTCGGCGGCGGGAGCGGCGCGATCGTGCCGACCGCAGGCGCGCTCGGCGGCGGAGGCGTCGTGACCGTCGGCATCATCGGCTGCATCGCGATGGGCACGGCGGGCGGGGCAACGGGCGTCGAGGCGAGCGGCGCGGCGGGCGGGTTGCCGAACAGGACCATGTAGCCGCCGAACCCGACGAGGGAGAAGAGCGCGCACCCGCCGACGACGGCGGCGAGGATCATGAAGGGCGTGCGAGACCGCCGCATGCCGGGGATGTCGTCCGGGCTCAGCGCCTGCGATGACATCGCGGGCTGTTGCATCGGCATGCCCATCCCGCCCATCGCGGGGCCGCCCATCGGCATCTGTCCCGCCTGCGGCATCATCTGCGTGGGACCGAACGGCGAAGGCGAGCCGCCCGGGCCGCCCGCGAAGCCCTGACCAGGGCCGGCCTGCTGGCCGAAGCCCTGCTGCGGTGGCCGCTGGCCGAAGCCCTGCTGCGGCGCCTGGCCGAAGCCCTGCTGCGGCGCCTGGCCGAAGCCCTGCTGCGGCGCCTGGC
>JBGAQA010000084.1:0-4606 GCA_044220955.1 Sandaracinaceae bacterium | reverse complement strand
CTGCTGCGGCGCCTGGCCGAAGCCCTGCTGCGGCGCCTGGCCGAAGCCCTGCTGCGGCGCCTGGCCGAAGCCCTGCTGCGGCGCCTGGCCGAAGCCCTGCTGGGGCTGCATTTGCGTGGCCGGGAAGCCGCCCTGCGGCGCGATCGGGGCCATGCCCGGTGCCGCGGGGAGTCCGCCCGACGGGGGTGCGATCGGCGCGAGATCGTTGATCGCCTGCTGCTGCTGCGTGACCTGGCGCGCCTCGAACTCCTCGCGGGAGACGGCGTTCGTCTCGGCGAGGTCGTCGTAGTCGAGGTCCCCCGCGTGGGCCGCGGCCATCGGGGCCGGCGGCGCCGGCGGTGGCGGCGCCGGCGGAACGGCCAGGCCTCCGCTCGAGGACGGCGAGGGCGACGGCGCGGGCGCGAGCGCGATCCCGGGGCTCGAAGGCGGCGCCGGCGGAACGGCCAGGCCTCCGCTCGACGATGCCCGCGCGCCGGGAGGCACCGGGGGCGGCAGCGACTGCCTCTTGGCCTCCCCTGGCGGGGGCGGGGGCGCGCTGGTCGATCCCGAGACGTTTCCCGGCACCGGCGGCGGGACCGATCGCTTCGCGGGTGCGATGGCCAGCAGGTCCATCGGCTGCAGCGGCATGGTCTCGTCGCGGCGCGGCGGCGGCGGGCGCAGCGCCGCGGCGGCCTGCTGCAGGTCCAGCGAGCTGAGCTCCTCGGTCGCGTCCGCGCGCTTGGGCGCCGGCACGCCGAGCAGCGTCTTCTTCATCATCGCGCCCCCGCCTGCGCCCGGCGCCGCGGGCTGCGCGTGGGCGAGTCCGCCTTCCGGCACCAGGGGCTCGAGGGTGCGGCGCACCTGCTGCGCGCTGAACGGACGCTCGCGCGGATCCTTCGCGAGGAGCTGGCCGAGCAGCGTGGTGATCGCACCGGGCACGCTCAGGTTCGGCGCGACCGTGCTCAGCTGCGGCGCCGGCGTGCTGCGCTGCGCCTCGAGCACCTGCTCGGTCGTGCCCGCGAAGAGCGGCTGACCACAGAGCATCTCGAAGAAGATCGAACCGAGCGCGTAGAGGTCGCTGCGGAAGCTGACGAGCTTGCCGGCAGCGTGCTCGGGGGAGACGTAGGGCGGCTTGCCGGTGATCTCGAAGATCGACGAGCCCGGGATGCGCGTCGCGACCCCGGAGTCGATCAGGCGGACGAAGGGCACGCCGTTGCCGCCGACGATGACGTGCCCCGGCGAGAGGTCACGCTGCAGCAGCCCCGCGCGGTGCAGCTCGTCGAGCCCCGAGGCGATCTGCGCGGCGATCGCGACCGCCTGCGGCGCCGGCAGTGGCCCGCGGGCGATCCGCGCGGCGAGCGACTCGCCCTCGACCTTCTGGCGGAAGATCCACGGCAGATCCTCCGCGATTCCGGCGGCCAGCGGCGTCGCGAGGTACGGGTGGCCGAGCGTCGCTTGCTTCTCGAGCTCGCGCGCGAGGCGTCCGCGCTCGGCCGGCGTCCACGACGCCGCTTGCGTGACGATCTTGAGGACCCCGGCCCGACCCGTGGACGTCTCGGTCGCCTCGTAGAGGACGCCGGAGCTTCCTGCCCAGAGCTCGGGACCGATTTGGAATCGCGCGGCGAGCGCGGAGGGGATGGACGGCATGGCGGCGCGTGAGGGTAGGCCCCTGGTTCGGAGGGGTCAACGCAGGGGCTTGGAGAGAGGCAGGGGCGCCGAGCTTGGGCGCGGGTCCGGCGCGCGCGCCGACCCGGCGTCCGCCGCCACCCGCCGCCACCTACGCCAATCGCCGCGCGGATCTTCCGCCTTTTCGCACGCGCGCCTCCGGATCGACCCTTGAAGCGGGTGCGCGCATGTCCACGCGCGTCCACGCGAGCTGCCTGGTCGGCCTCACGCCCCACCCCGTCGAGGTGGAGGTGCACCTCGGCGGGGGCCTGCCCGGCCTCGATCTGGTCGGGCTCCCGGAGGCCGCGGTCCGCGAGAGCCGGGTGCGGGTGCGGGCGGCGCTCGCGCAGGTCGGCTTCGCGCTGCCCCCCAAGCACGTGATCCTCAACCTCGCGCCCGCCGACCTGAAGAAGCGAGGCGCGAGCTTCGACCTCGCGATCGCGGTCGCGCTGCTCGTGGCCGGGGGCGCCGTGGCGCCGAACCTGCTCGACACCACCCTCTTCGTCGGCGAGCTCTCGCTCTCGGGCGAGCTGCGTGGCGTGCGCGGCGTGCTCCCCCTGCTCGAGGGCGCACGGCGGATCGGGCTCACGCGCGCGGTGGTGCCCGCGGCCTGCGCCGTCGAGGCGAGCTGGGTGCGCTCGCTCGACGTGCGGGTGGCCCGCTCCCTCGCCGAGGTCGTCGAGATGCTGGCCGGGGTGCGCGAGCTGCCGCGCGCGCGGGCGGCCGAGGATCCGGCGATCGCCAGCATCGAGGCCGGCCCCGACCTCGCGGACGTGCACGGACAGCCGATCGCGCGCCGAGCGCTCGAGGTCGCCGCCGCGGGCGGGCACGCGCTCCTGCTCGTCGGCCCGCCCGGCGCGGGCAAGACGATGCTCGCGCGCCGCCTGCCGGGGATCCTGCCGCCGCCGACGCCCGTCGAGCGGATCGAGATCGCTTCCATCGCGAGCGCGGCGGGGCTGCCGGTCACCGGAGAGCGTCCGTTCCGCGCGCCGCACCACACCGCGAGCACGGCGGCGATCGTGGGCGGCGGTGATCCCGTGCGCCCGGGCGAGGTCACGCTCGCGCACGGCGGCGTCCTCTTCCTCGACGAGCTGCCGGAGCTCGCCCGCGCGAGCATCGAAGCGCTCCGCACGACCATGGAGCTCGGAATTGCCGCCGTCGCGCGCGTGAACGAGCGCGTCGTCATGCCCGCACGACCGCTGCTCGTCGCGGCCATGAACCCGTGCCCCTGCGGATACGCAGGCGATCGAACGCGCGAGTGTACGTGCCCGCCCTCGCGGATCGACGCCTATCGCGCGCGGATCTCGGGGCCGATCGTCGACCGCTTCGACATGCACGTCGTGCTGCCGAAGGTGTCGGTCGCGAGCATCGGCGGCGGCCCCTCGGGGGAGCCGAGCGCGGCGGTGCGGGCGCGCGTCGTGGCGGCGCGCGAGCGGGCGCTGGCGTCCGGGACGATGTCGCCCGACGGACGGATCGCGCCGGTCGCGCTCGATCGCGCGCTCGCGGACCTGACGGGCGAGGCGCGCGGCCTGGTCGAGCGCGCGGGCGACCGGCTCGGGCTGAGCCTGCGTGGGCTCGGGCGCGCGCTCGCGGTGGCACGGACCCTCGCGCACCTCGAGGCCTCGACGGAGGTGGAGGCCGCGCACGTCGCCGAGGCGCTCGGCTACCGCCTGCTCGATCGCCGATCGAGCGGGCCCGTGGGTGACCCGCACGCTCGTGGTGAGCGCGCGGACGTGACGAGAGAGAAGCGAGAGGAACCCAAGACATGTCCATGAAGGAGAAGCTGAAGGCCGTCGCCGCTGCCGTGGCGGCCATCGAGAAACAGTTCGGCAAGGGCGCGATCATGGCGCTCGGAGAGGAGCGGACGGTCGAGCCGATCGCGACGTTCGGCAGCGGCGCGCCCTCGCTGGACCTCGCCCTCGGGTGCGGCGGCTACCCGCGGGGCCGGGTGATCGAGGTGTTCGGGCCGGAGGCGAGCGGCAAGACGACCCTGACGCTGCACGCCATCGCCGAGTGCCAGAAGGCGGGCGGCATCGCCGCGTTCGTCGACGCGGAGCACGCGCTCGACCTGCGCTACGCCGCGTCGCTCGGCGTCAGGACCGAGTCGCTCCTGGTGAGCCAGCCCGACAACGGCGAGCAGGCGCTCGACATCGTCGAGACGCTCGTGCGCAGCGGCGCGGTCGACCTGATCGTCGTCGACTCCGTCGCGGCGCTGGTGCCGAAGGCCGAGATCGAGGGCGAGATGGGCGACGCGCACATGGGCCTGCAGGCGCGCCTGATGAGCCAGGCGCTGCGCAAGCTGACCGGCATCGCGCACCGGAGCGGCACGACGATCTTCTTCATCAACCAGCTGCGCATGAAGATCGGCGTGGTCTTCGGCAACCCCGAGACGACGACCGGCGGCACGGCCCTGAAGTACTACGCCAGCGTGCGGCTCGACGTCCGTCGCGCTGGGCAGGTGAAGGTCGGCGAGGAGGTCGTCGGGCACCGCACGCGCGTGAAGGTCGTGAAGAACAAGCTCGCGCCGCCCTTCCAGGTCGCCGAGATGGACGTGCGCTACGGCATCGGGTTCGACGTCGCGTCCGATCTGCTCGATCTCGCCGTCACGCACGCCGTGGTCGAGAAGAACGGCGCGTACTACGCGTTCGCAGGACAGAGCCTCGGTCAGGGGCGCGAGAAGGCGCGCGCGCACCTCCTCGACGACGCGGCGCTGCGCGAGCGCATCACGAGCGCCCTGCGCGACGCGGCGGCGCGCGCCCCCGCCAAGGCCGCGCTGCCCTCGGGCGACGAGATCACGGCCTGACGCCGTGGTCCCTCTCCCCGCGAGCGCTCAGCGCCCCGCCGGGTAGTGATCCACGTCGATGGACCCGTGCCCGTTCACGATGTCGTGGACGAGCTCCATCCCCAGGTGGGGGACGGACGCGGCGCTTGGCCCCGCGGTTGCGATAGCGGCGTTTTTGGG
>JBGAQA010000083.1:0-31029 GCA_044220955.1 Sandaracinaceae bacterium | reverse complement strand
GGTTCGCCGCTGCCTGGAGAAGGACCCGACGAAGCGCCCTGCCGAAGCCGCGGCGCTCCGCAGCGAGCTGCTCGCTGCGCTCGGTCGGCCGTCGGCTCCCTCGGGTATCGACGCGCTCGCAGAGACGGCGCGGCCAGAGCCCGCGGCACCGCTCGGCGTCGCCGCCGCACCGACCACGGCCGTGCCCGCGCCCATGCACCGCGGTCCGTGGTATCTGGCCGCAGCCGCGGCCGTGCTGGCGGCGCTGGGCCTGGGCGCGTGGCCCGCGGCGGCTCCGCCCGCACCGCCGACGTCGCGGGCTCCCGCTCTCAGCGGCCTGCCGTCGCACGCGACCGCATCCGGCACCGTGGTCTTCCAGCCGCTGGCTGCGGCCGACGCGGGCTTCGACGAGGACGAGTATCGCCGGGTCGTCACCGAGGCGCTCGGGGAGTTCGACGCGAACGACTACCACGAAGCGTTCGCGCTGTTCAGGCGCGCGCATGCACTGCGACCGTCGGCTCGCACGCTGCGTGGGCTCTCGATGACCGCCTTCGAGCTTCGCCACTACGTCGAGTGCATCGGGTTCGGGCGCGAGTCGCTCGTGTCCGACGTGGTGCCGCTGACCGACGAGCAGCGAGCCGCGCTCGAGAACCTCATCCGCCGCGCGGAGCGCTACACCGCGCGCATCGTGGTACAGGCCTCACCCGAGATCGCGGACGTGACGGTGAACGGAACGCCGGCCGAGAGCCACGAGCTGGTGCTCGACATCGGCGAGTACGTCGTGAGCATCAACGCCCCCGGGTACGCGCCGGTGACACGCACGATCACGGTGCAGGGCGGCGAAAACGAGACGATGGTGGTCGAGCTCGCGCCCGGCGATCCGGGGTAGCCGGACGAATCGGGCGCCGCTCCGGCTGGAAGCGATCGTTCAGATCCGCGGGAGCCGGATCGCGGATCGTCGATTCGAGGGGCGAGCTCCTCGACCGCGGTCGCTTGGGGTCACCGCGCCGCGCTCGCCGCCAGGCCCGCGACCGCGAGGGCGACGACGACGACCGCGCCGCCGCCGACCGTCCAGGTCATCCAGCGCCGGTCCGGGCGCACGACCCACGAATGGAGCAGCCACGACAGGAGCCCGGTCTGAACGACGAGCTCGGGGAGGAGGCGCAGGTGGGCAGAAACGGGCCAGGTCGTGTAGACGAGGCCCTCGATCGATCCTGGCATCGCCCCGAAAGGCGACACGACGCCCACGACGAGGAAGATCGCCCATATCCGAAGCCACCCCCTCGGGGCGGCGAAGACCGCGTCTCGCACTAGCCAGAGCGCCGAGCCGAGCAGCGCGCCGCGGACGGGCTGGAAGATCGGCCCCGCCATGACGAGCGCGTCGGTCGTCGGCCGCAGGTAGCCGGCCGTCTCGGGGGCGACGAACGCGGCCGCGTAGTCCAAGACGAAGAAGGACGATACACCGACGACGAAGTAGGTGAGCGTGTGGCTCGCCGCCGCCTTCACGAGGACCGCGCCGAGCGACGGGGTCGTCGCCGTGCTTCCACGCGTGACCGAGTCGTCTACCGTGCCCAAGAGCCGCAGGCCGCCGTCTAACACCCGCGCCGCACGACCTCTTGCGCGAGATCAAGCGCTCGCGCGGGCGGGGCCCGAAGAGAGCTCGGCCGGGACGCCGCGGTGAGCGGCCGTCATCCCAGTCCACCGGCGGAACGGTCGCGTAGGTGCGCTCTGGAGCCGCGCGATCGTCGTCCTGGCGCGACGTCGACGTTTCGCCGGCGCAGATCAAGCGCCACCGCCGCGCGCCCGCCCATGCTCGACGCCATGGACTCGCCCCGAGGCGCCCGCTCCCCCGCACCTCGCACCGCAACTCCACCGCCCGCCGAGCGGGTCTTCGCCCGAAAGCCGTCGGCGCTGCGGTACACGCTCGGAGCGTTCGCACGCGGTCCGCGGGCGGAGACGTATCCGCCGATCGTGGCGCGCTGGCGCACGCGCCTCGACGAGCGCGCGGTCGACCGCTTCCTCGATCTGACGGGGCTCGGCCGCGCCGAGACGCTGCCGTCGCTCTTGCCGCTCACGTTCGGCTTCCGGCTCCACATGGCGCTCCTCACCGATCCGCGCATGCCCGCCCCAATCTGGCGAGTCCTGCAGGTGCGAAACCAGCTTCTCCAACTCCGCCCGGTTCCGCGTCGAGCCCCGCTGGACTTCGTCACGCGCATCGCCGCGCAACGCCACGCGCCGAAGGGGGGCGAGGTCGATCTGCACACCGAGGTCCACGTTCACGGCGCTCTGCACTGGCAGAGCGTCGTGACGTTCCTCGTGCCGGGCCTGGTGGCGCCGCCCTCGGTGCAGACTGCGGGCAGCATCGCGCCGGAACCGCCCGTGGACGTGGTGGCGGAGTGGTCGATGTCCGAGCGCGGCGCGCTCGCCTTCGGTGGGTTCACCGGCGACTTCAACGGGATTCACCTCTTGGACCTCTATGCCCGCCGCTTCGGTTTCCGGCGCGCGCTCTATCACCCGAGCCGCGTCTTGGGCGCGTGCCTCGCACGACTGCCCAGCCTGCCCGATCGACATCGACTCGAGGTGTGGCTCAAGGGTCCCGTCTATCGTGGCGCGCAGGCTTCGCTCCGCGCCAAACAGAGCGCCAGCGCGCTCACGTTCGCGCTCGTCACGACCGAAGATCCACGCCCGTGCATCGTCGGGCGGATCGCGCAGGCGGAGCCCGACGCCCGCCTCGGCTCGCCCGCTCACCGTGGAAGCGATCGTCCAGGTCCGCGGTAGCCGGATCGGCCAGGTGTCCGAGCGCGTTCGCCGAGATGCGCAGTGAGCCGCGCGGATCGCCAGCCCGCGTTTTCGCGTGATCGCTTCCAGTGGAGATCAGCGAGGCTGGTGCATCGGCACGGCGAGGAGGCTCGCGGTGTCGATGGCCACGCGCTCGGCCGACTCGAGCCGCAGCTCCGTGACGGTCGCGCGTGGGGCGGTGACCCTCCGACGACGCTCGCGCCTAGCGCGAGGATCCCGACACCACGCTCGCGCTCTGGCGGGCGGTCGAGGCGAAGATCGATCGCCGATATCGAGGACGCGCCCGTGAGACGGGCATTCCCTCGCCGCGCGGTGGCTCCCTGATGGTCGTCCATCGATCGAGCAGCGACCTGCGCCTGAACGTCCACTACCACCTCGCTCACGCTCGACGGGGTCTACGACGCACGCGGCGACTTCCACCGGGCGCCTGCGCCGACGCCCGAGGAGGTCGAGGCGATCCTGCTCCGCACCATCGCGCGCACAGAGCCCCTCCTCGACGGTCGCGAGCTCGACCTCGACGAGGACGAGCAGAGCATCGCCCGCTCATACTTCGCGTCGACGCGCAGCGAGCGGCGTACGCAGGACGACGACCCGCACGACCTCGGCCTCCGCCTGCCCACGCGCCGCAAGGCACGCCTCGGCGAGTGGGACCTCGACGCGGAAGTGTGCGTGCACGAGCACGAGCGAGACCGGCTCGAGCAACTCTGCCGCTACCTGCTCCGCCCACCGGTCGCGCTGGATCGACTTCGCACGCTCGACGACGGCCGCATCTGCATCGCACTGAAGCGGCCGTGGGGCGACCGCACCACGCACGTCACGATGACGCCGGATGCGTTCATCGCGCGCCTGGCCGCGCTGGTCCCGAGGCCGCGCAAGAACACCCTCGTGAACTTCGGCGTGCTCTCGGCCAACACAAGCACCGCGACGACATCGTGCCCCACACCGAGCCCGATCATCCCGGCTTCGCTGAGCGGTCACCGCGCAATCATCTCTTCCTCCGAAGGACCAAGCAAAAACACAGCAGCGCGAGCGCCGACAGACCGGAGCGCGTGCTCGACCGAACGCCCTCCCGGCGCGGCCGCACAGCTCACCGAGCGAGCTGGCCGACACACGCGAGGGGAGCAGGGCGAGCGTCAACCGATCACTTTCCCCGTGTCGCAAACCTTAGCTAGGGCAGGCTGTAGCCCGAGAAGAACGCCCAGAGCTGTGCCTCCATCGGCGGGTAGGTGTGCGTGACCCCCTCTATGACGGCGAGCTCGACGCGGTTGTCGGCGCCCACCGTGCTGGTCGCCCAGACGAACCGCGACAGCGTCCGCGGTCCGACGATCGCCGTCTCGTGCGTGTACGTGGGCTCGAGCTGGGCTATCGCTAGGTAGTCGGCCTGGAGGTCCACGAAGTACGGGCTCGAGAGCGCCGTCTCGTCGAGCGGGATCGACTCCGGCCCGGGGACGAAGTTGTCGTCGGCGCTGCCGATCGAGAGCGCCATGGAGATCGGTCGCTCCGAAGCGCGCGGTGCGATCTCCAGGAAGCCTGCGTGCGCAGCGACGGCCGCGTAGCGTGTCGACCTCTCGACCGCGAGGCGGCTCGCCATCTCTCCGCCGTTGGAGAACCCGGTGGCGTAGACGCGGCGCGAGTCCACAACGAACGTGCGCTCGAGCCGTTCGAGGAGTCGGTCCAGGAAGGCCACATCGTCGCGGAGCGGATGGTCCACGAGCGCGCGCGTCCCCGGCGCGAGCGCCGCGATCTCAGTGGCTGTGCAGAGCGGGTGGTCGGCCCCGCCGAGGATGCCCGAGTTCCACTTGGAGTTGACCCGCAGCTCGCCGGGGTCCGCGAAGTCCCCGTCCCCATTCTCGTCGCGGTGGAAGCAGTAGCTGAGCGAGTCGGGGTACACGATGATGATGCCGTTCGCGTCCGCTTCGGGGATCCAGTGCCCGTCCGCGAAGAACATCTCGCCGTCCTGGCTCGTCCCGTGGAGCATCACGACCACGGGAGCGGCAACGTCGCCGGCGCTTTCGGGCACGTACACGAGCGCGTGGCGCACGTGCCCCTCGAGCTCGAACTCGAGGTCGTGGCGCCCCGGCACGTTCGTCGCGAGCCCGGGCGCGTCGGTCACGGGTCCGCCCGCGTCGAGCCCCGTAAGCCCCGAGTCCGCCGCACGCCCGTCGGGGTCCCTGCAGCCGCCCAGAGCCAAGGACGCGATGAGCAGGCGGGTGGACCATCCGGGCGTGACGTGGCGCACGACGCGCAATCTGCCACCCGTCATCCCTGGTGCCCGAAGCGCGGTGAGGAGGGACACATCGTGATCCGGGAGGAATCCTCGACCACCGCCGCGACGGGCGCGGACCTCCGCCACGGCGTCGTCGGCTGGAGCGACGTGGATGAGTACCGACGGTGGAAGCGATCGTCCAGATCCGCGGTAGCCGGATCGCGGATCTCGATATCGGATTGGCCGGGCCTCCGAGCGCGTTCGCCGAGATGCGCGGAGAACCGCGCGGATCGCCAGCCCACGTTTCGCGTGATCGCTTCCAGCGGAGATCAGCGAGGGTGGTGCGTCGGCACGGCGAGGAGGCTCGCGGTGTCGACGGCCACGCCCTCGGCCGACTCGAGCCGCAGCTCCGTGACCGTCGCGCGTGGGGCGGTGACCCCTCCGACGACGCTCGCGCCGAGCGTGAGGATCCCGAGCCCGAGCGCGAGGAGCGCCTCGCCCCCGTGGCCATCGACGAAGGTGCAGCGGCGCGGTCCTGCCGGCGGCTCGGTCGCGCACTCGCAGCTCGGCAAGCGGTCGAACGAGAGGAGCAGGCATGTCGCGCCGAGCACATCCCCGCTCGGGTCGCTCGGGTCGCTCGTCGCGGCGCGCTCGATGAAGGGGGGCGCGTCCGACCGGGCGCTCATCCGGTAGGTGCCCTCCCAGGGCACGACCGTGTCGGTTCGAAGGACGGTCTCGCCCTCGCGCAGGCTCACGCGGAGGACCCGAAAGCCATCCACCAAGGCCTCGTCGTCCACTCTCAGCGTGAGCGGCGCGAGGGCGACGAGGTCGCCGCCCCGAACGCGACGCGAGCGCGCGAACCGTCTCTCCATCCCGACCGTGAGCGGGAAGAGCGGATCGGGGGCGTCGGAGATGGCGAGCGCGTCGAGGTCTCGCGAGACCCGCACGGGTCCACGCTCGAAGTGCGCGCTCACCACGAACGCTCCCGGCGATGAAGGTGCGACGACCTCGACCGTGCTGGCCGACCACGCCTGCGCGTCCGCTTCCTCCATCGACACACGCCACCACTCGTGGGCTGCGAGGTGCGCAGCATCGACGGGCGTGCCCGCTTCGCTGGTGATGAAGCGAGCGCCCGGAACGAAGATGAGCATGTTCGGCAGCGAGCGCACCGCGAGCTGTGTCACCTCGCTGGGTGTCACGGCGCGCCGCTGCCCCACGTGAAGCGCGAGCGCATCCTCGAACGCGACGTGCGGAAGGGGACGAATCGCGGCGACCTCGGCGCGAAACGCGCGCACGTCCGCCGACGCGTGGAGCGCCGCCAGCGCGACGACCAGGGGCAACGCGAGCACGCCGAGCCGCGCGACCTGCCGCTTCGGCCTCCCGCGCCAGGCAGGGACGTCGACCAGGACCGCGGCGAGCACGCCACTCGCACACCAGACCATGACCCTGGGCCCGACGCCGACGCCGACCACGCGCGATCCGAGGGACGGAAAGATCGCGAACACGTTCGCGCCGAAGCCGGTGACGCCGTCCGGCTCGCGCGTGAAGAAGGCCGCGAGCGCGCAAGCACCACCGGCCAGGGGCCCGAGGGCCGCGAGCGCGCGCCGCGACGGATCTCCGATCCGGATCCACGTCACCACGGCCAGCGCGAGGAGCATCGTCGTCAGCGCGGCCGTCTCGATCGCGGCGAGACGCTCCCACGCGACGAGTGGGCCGATCGCGACGCGCACCGCGTGGCCGTCGATCGTGCCCTCGAAGATCGATTCCTCCATCGGAGGAACAAGCCTGGATCGAGCGCTCGGGCCGTGCGACCGGACCGCCACGCTGCATCCGCGGCGCCCTCGCGGCTCGCCCGGACTCCGGGCGGGAATCCTCCGCCCTCCGTAGGCGTACTGGTCTGCATGAGCCGCGCGGTGCCCTTCGTCCCGGTCCTCGTGGTCGCCGCGCTGGTGATCCTTCCGTCGGGCCAGGCCAGCCACCTCTCGATGGACATGCCCGGCCTCGGCGGTGCGGCGCTGCCGCCGCCCTCCTTCGTGCTCCTCAGCACCACCGCGCTGGCGGCGCTCCTGATGGGCGCCTCGCTGCTGCGCCGCGTGTCGGCCGGGCGCGACGCGGGCTGGGCGCTGGCGCTCGTGCCGCTCGCCGTGTCCGCCGCGCGCACCTCTTCTCTCTCGGCTCCTCCCTCGCGGGTCGGCGTCGACCTCGGCGCGCGCATCGCCGAGGTGGGCAGCGCCGGGAGCGAGCACATGTGGGCGCTCCTCGCCGCCGTCGCGCTCGCCGTCGGCTTCGGTGCGGCGCGCGTGCTCGAGGTCGCGTTCGCGTGGCGCGCGCAGGCGGCCCCCGACGCACCTCGGCTCGCCCGCGCATCCGCCGCGCTCGCGCTCTGCGGGCCCTTCGTGGGGCTGATCCTCGCCACCTCGACGGGCGTCGACTGGATCAGCTCGTGGATCCGCTGGGGCGGATGTGGGCTCGCCCTGGTCGTGTGCGCCGGGGCCGCGCTCGTGCCGAGTCGGGACGACTCGCGCGCGCTCGGCGGCATCACGTACGTGCTCGCCGTCGCCTTCAGCCTGCTCGCGGAGCGAGAGTACGTCGAGGCCCTCGGCCACGACGCTCTCGCGCACCGCGATCCGTTCGACCCGGCGGTCGAGTGGGTGCGTGGCCTCCGACAGATCGCGGACGCGGTCGAGCCGCGCGAGCGCTACGGTCCGTTCCTGGCGCTGCTGCCCTGGATCGCGCTGGCCGGAGCCGCCCGCCGCGGCGCGCGGCTGCCCCTCGCAGCGGGTGTTGCTCTGCTCGTGAGCGGCGTCCTGGCCGCGACGACGATCTCGTCTGGGCTCGACGCGAGCGCGCTCGCCGCCGACGCCACCCCGGCCCCCGCGCTCGCGCAGCCGGAGCCGATCGTGTGGTCGAGCCGGGTGCTGCCCCGCACCGCGCCCTGGCTGCGCGCGATGCGGCAGCCGCCGGCGGTCTCGCCCGTGCGCTGCGCCGCGTGGACGTCGCCGGCACGCCCGGACGGCTGACGCACGACGCGGCCCCTTCGCCCGCTTCGGCGCTCCGCGTCGGCGTCGGCCTCGTCGAGACGCGGAGCGTTCGCTCCCGGCACGAGGGTTGATCTCGGCCCTCGCGCTCGGCCGCCGCGCGTGCTTCTCGGCGAACGCGCGCGGACCTCCGGCCCAGCCGAGGTCGATCGCCGATCCGGTAACCGCGGATCCGGACGATCGCTACCGACCCCGGACGTCCCGCGTGCGCATCCTCGAGCCATGGAAGAAGCCGGCGCTCATGCGGCCATCGACGTCAGCACGCGACGCTCGGGACCGGGAGCGAGCGGGCGCGGCCCTCGTACGGCGTGCCCTCCTCGATCCAGTACTTCAGCTTCGCGAGCGGGTTCGGGAGGGCGAACCGCATCAGCGGGACGAGCACGAAGCCGAGCACACGGCCGAGCCAGCCGCCGCGGAGCTCCAGCTCGGCGTCGGACGTCACCAGCGAGCGGGCGCCCATGGGCGTCACGCTCCAGCGGTTGCGCGCGAGCTTCATCATCGGCGCGTCGGTGGACTCGTACGTGAACGAGCGGCCCTCGTCCCAGTCGATCACACGCTCGTGCAGGTCGCGCCGACCGGCGAGCTCGCACGTCCGCTCGGCGCCGACGCCCGTCGCGCACGCGCTGCTCATGTACGAGCGGTGGATGACGTCGGTCCAGACGTGGATCTGATCGAGCCGCGCGAGGTGCGCCCACACGACGTCGGCGGGGGCCTCGATGCAGGCGCTGGTGGTCATCTTGAACATCGGATCCTCCGTGTGCCGGCGCGCGGACCGTACCGCGAGAGCATACACATGTCCCTGCCCCCCTGCGGGAGCGCCAGGCGCTCGGGGGGCTGGCCGGGGACCAGCCGCGCGTCCTCGCGCATGGTAGCGTCGGGGACGTGTTCTCCGCGTTTCGAGCGAGGAGTGTTCATGTCCGGGTGTCGTCGCCGAGAGTGGTCGTTGTCGATCGGTCTCGTCTTCATGGTGGCGTGCTCGGCGCACGGTGGGGCGGACGCTGGTGGGATCGACGCCAGCGGTCGCGACGGGGGCGCCGCGCCCGGCTCCTGCAACGCGATCGCCGGGGGCTGCGAGTGCCACGGCGCGGTGAGCACGGCGGGGATCTGCAACCGCGACTCCCAACCCGGAGCCCTCCTCACGTGTTGCGCGACGCCGGGAACCGACGCGTGCTCGTGCACGGCGCGGCCCTACGCTGGGCCGTGGACCTGCGGAAGCGGGGGCTCGGGCTCCGCATGCACGTGCTTCCCCGAGCCCACGGCGGTCGGCACGACCCTCGCCTCGTGCACGGGCCCTCTGTGCGTGTGGTCGAGCGCTCACCGTTGGTGCGCCTGCGACGTGTCCGCGGGCGGCTCGCAGCCTCCCGATGCGCATCCCGTGCCCAGCTGCACCGAGCCGCCTGGCCCCGCGCTCATGCGCGGCAGCTGCCCGGCCGGCACGACGCAGGTCTTCTCCTGCGATGGAACGCAGCCACCCTCCTGCGACCCGGCCGTCTGCCACGGCACCAGCTCGGCCGGTGGCGTGACCTGCTACGAGGGGTGCGAGGGGCCGAACGGAGAGGTCAGCAGCGGCCCTGGGACCAGCTGCGTGGAGCACTGCAACTGACCCGACTGCTCGATGAAGAGCTCGCGGTCCGTCATGTCAGGGACGCGCGGCGACCGTCCGCTGGCAGATGGTGACGGGCGTGCCGAGCGGCAGATCGATCTCACCGGTCGTCCGGTCGAGGACGCGCAGGGAGCCGACGTTCTGCCCCCGCGTCAGGGAGAGCGAGAGACAGAAGTCGCGCACGAGGTGGTCGAGCACCATCCCGTCGGTGCAGCAGCTCTCCCAGTTCCAGCGACACGTGCCCCGTCCCGTGGAGCCGTCGTAGGCGCACTCGCCGGGGTCGTCGCTCACCGAGAGCGCGCCCTCGGCCGGCACGACGTCGAAGCTCGCCTCGAGGCGTCCTCCGGTGCCGTCGTGCGTCGTGTCCGCGATCACCGCCAGGCCGCGACCTCCGCAGCTCGCCGGTGGCGCGACCGGGACGATCGTGACCGCATCGCCGAGGCGGAGGTCCGGGCTCGGGTTGGCGCTCGAGTGGTCGGGTCGATCGTACGCGTACCAGTCGCCGGGGCACGCCCGTGTGGTGAAGGGCTCGATCGGCGCGTCCGTCACCGTGTCGCCGGCGCTGAGGAACCAGCATGGCACCCCGTCGTCGGCCACGCCGTCACAGTCCTGGTCGAGCCCGTCGCAGCGCTCCGGGGCCGGCACGCAGCAGTCGAGGCTCGCGGCGCAGTCGGAGTCCGCACAGTCGACGATGCCGTCACAGTCGTCGTCGACACCGTCCGCGCAGCCCTCGGGCGTGCACCCCGCGCAGCCGAGATCGGCCGCGCAGGCGAGGTCGGAGCAGTCCGTCCGTCCGTCGCAGTCGTCGTCGCGTCCGTCCGCGCAGCGCTCCGGCGCGCCGGGGTGCACGGCGGCGTCGCCATCGTCGCAGTCCTCGGCGCCGCACGCGGCATCACCGTGTCCGTCGCCGTCTTCGTCCCGCACCACGTGCGTGCAGGCGCCGAGGACCCCGTCGCACGCGTCGACGGTGCAAGCCGATCGGTCGTCGCACGAGGGTGGCCCCTCGGTCGCACAGTAGCCCGCGAGGCAGGCCGCCGACTCCACGCAGAAGTCGCCGACCGGCGGGCACTCGCTCGCCTCGTCGCAGCGCAGCGGCGCGCGGACACCCGTCTTCGCGCCGCAGCCGACCCACGCGACCAGGGAGAGGACGGCGAGACGCCGCATTGGCTCAGGGTAGCGCGATCACGCGCGCGCGACCCCGGCGCCCGCCGGGATCCACCTCGGACCCCAGGCTCGGGTCGGGTCTCGCCGCCGAGGTCCGCGATCGGTCTCGCGCGCGCGTGCTAGCGTCGCTCCGCGATGTCCGAGCCGACCCTGCCCGAGCGCGCCCGCGTGGTGATCGTGGGAGGCGGCATCATCGGCTGCTCGGTCGCCTATCACCTCGCGCACGCCGGCTGCAGGGACGTGCTGCTCCTCGAGCGTGACCAGCTCACCTCGGGCACCACGTGGCACGCCGCCGGGCTGATGGTGACCTTCGGCTCGACGTCCGAGACGTCGACCGAGATGCGCAAGTACACGCGCGACCTCTACGCGCGCCTCGAGGCCGAGACGGGACAGTCCACGGGCTTCAAGCCCGTCGGCTTCGTCGAGGTCGCGGCCGACGCCGATCGGCTCGAGGAGTACCGTCGCGTCGCGGCGTTCAATCGCTACTGCGGCGTCGACGTGCAGGAGATCTCGCCCGCCGAGGTCCGCCGCCTGTTCCCGCTCGCGCGGACCGACGATCTGCTCGCCGGCTTCTACGTCGAGAAGGACGGGCGCGTGAACCCCGTGGACGCGACGATGGCGCTCGCCAAGGGCGCCCGCATGCGAGGCGTGCGCATCGTCCCCGGCGTCGCCGTCACCGGCGTGACGACCTCGCGCGGCGCGGTCACCGGCGTGACGACCTCGCACGGCGACGTCGAGGCCGAGGTCGTCGTGAACTGCGCGGGCATGTGGGCGCGGCAGCTCGGCCAGCGGGCCGGGATCAACATCCCGCTGCAGGCCGCGGAGCACTACTACTTGATCACCGAGCGCATGCCCGAGCTCTCGGCGTCGGCTCCGGTCCTCGAGGATCCGGGGTCGTTCGGCTACTACCGCGAGGAGGGTGGTGGCCTGATGATCGGCCTCTTCGAGCCGCTCTGCGCGCCCTGGAAGGTCGGCGGCGTGCCGGAGGACTTCTCCTTCGGCGAGATCCCGCCCGACTGGGACCGCATGGGGCCCTACGTCGAGCGGGCGATGCAGCGCGTGCCGGCCTCGCTCGAGATCGGCGTGAAGAAGTTCTTCTGCGGCCCGGAGAGCTTCACGCCGGATCTGCGCCCCATCGTCGGCGAGGCGCCCGAGCTGCGGAACTACTTCGTCGCCGCGGGGCTCAACTCGATCGGGATCCTCACCGGTGGCGGCCTCGGTCGCGCGCTCGCGCACTGGATCATGCACGGACGCGCCGACGTGGACGTCACGGGCATCCACGTCGATCGGCTGCACGCGTACCAGTCGAACCCCGAGTACCGACGCACCCGGACCGTCGAGTCGCTGGGGATGGTCTATCAGTGTCACTACCCGACGCGCTCGATGCAGACGGCGCGCGGCAGCAAGAGGTCCGCGCTCCACGATCGACTCGCGGCGGTGGGCGCGTGCTTCCGCGACGTGAGCGGCTGGGAGGGCGCCGACTGGTACGCCCCGGCTGGCACCGAGCCTCACCCCGGTCCGCTCTCGTGGGGACGCCAGGACTGGTTCCCGCACTGGAAGGCCGAGCACGAGGCAGCGCGTGAGGGCGTGATCGTGATGGACATGTCCTTCATGTCGAAGTTCCTCGTGCAGGGACGCGACGCCGGACGCTGCCTGGACCGCGTCTCGGCCAACGCCGTGAACGGCGCCGCCGGCCTCATCACGTACACGCAGTGGCTGAACGAGGGCGGCACGCTGGAGGCCGACCTCACGGTCACCAAGCTCGACGACGAGCGCTTCCTCGTCGTCGCCTCCGACACCGCCCATCGCCACGTGGAGACGTGGATGCGGCGGCACTTTCCCGAGGACGCGCACGCGTTCGTCACCGACGTCACCTCGGGCCTCGCGCAGATCAACGTGCAGGGCCCACGCTCGCGCGCGCTGATGCAGTCCCTCACCAGCGTGGATCTCTCGAACGACGCGTTCCCGTTCCGCGCCGCACGCGAGATCGACGTCGGGTTCGCGCGGGCGCTCTGCGTTCGCATCACGTACCTCGGCGAGCTCGGCTACGAGCTCTACGTCCCCACCGAGCAGGCCACGCACGTGTACGACCGGATCGTGGAGGCCGGCCGCGGCGTCGGCCTGCGCCACGCGGGGCTCAAGGCGCTCGCGAGCCTGCGCATGGAGAAGGGCTACCGCGACTACGGGCACGACATCGACAACACCGACTCGGTGCTCGAGGCGGGCCTCGGCTTCGCCGTCGCGCTCGACAAGCCAGGCGGCTTCGTCGGACGCGAGGCGGTGCTCGCCGAGAAGGCCCGGGGTCCGCTCACGCGCCGCATCGTGCAGATCCTCGTGAGCGACCCCGAGCCGATGCTCCACCACGCCGAGGTGATCCGACGCGACGGCGCCACGGTGGGCTACGTGCGCGCGGCCTCGTACGGCCACACGCTCGGCGGCGCCGTCGGCCTCGCGATGATCGAGGCGGGCGAGCCCGTGACGCAGGCGTACGTGGAGAAGGGGCGCTGGGAGGTCGACATCGCCGGCCGCTGGTACCCGGCGACCGCTTCGCTGCGCCCGCTGCACGACCCCGGCATGCTGCGCGTCAAGGGCTGATCAGACGAACGCCGCGTTCATCATCATCGCGATGCCGGCGTCCCCGACGATGCGCAGCCGGCCGCTCATCACCAGCTGCATCGGCAGCTGCGTGCCCCGCTGGATCTCGAGGTAGTCGCTCATCTGGCACTCGAGGCGGCACTCGGGCTCGTCGAGATCGGGCTCGTGCCGCGCCGCGCTGACGGCGATGCGCCGCGTCGCCTCGCCGTCCTTCACGTGGAAGCACACGGTGCCGCGCACCGTCGACAGCGCCTTCGCGCGCTCGGCGTCGATCCCGAGCACGCGGATGGCCATGAGCTGGGACTCGAGCTTGCCGCCGCCGGCCGTCACGCGCGCCGCCCGCACGACCAGCGGCACGAAGTCCTCGCTCGGCACCGTCACCTGCAAGAGGACGTCCTCGGCCCGGCCCGGCACGACCAGGAGCGCGCCGTCTCGCAGGCGCATGGACCACTCGTCCCCGAACTCACCGAGGCGGAACAGGACCGCCCCCGACGACGACACGCTGCCCACCCCGGCGAGCGCGAACTGCGCCGGCAGGTACGTCTCCAGGAAGTCCTTGGCGGTCTCGGGCACCTCGACGACCTCGCTCATGGCTCTGCTCCCTTCGCGTAAGGCGGGCGCCCTCGCGGCCACTCGGTGCGGCCCTGGCGCCCGTAGACGTCCACCAGCTCCTTCACGGCGTCCGCGTTCTTCATCAGGAAGCGCATGTCGCCCCGGATCCGGATCCGGCCGCGCATCCCCGCCGTGATCGGGTCGAGGTGCCCGGCCGCGATCGACTCCCACACGCTCGCGTCCGCCGTGAAGCGGAATCCGAGCCCGGCGCCGTCGTGCCGCGAGGCGAGCGGCCGGTACTCGACGACGCGGCCTCCGTCGAGCACCACGAGGAAGTGGATCGCGCTGCCTGCGCCCACGTAGGGCGAGGCGGCGTCGCCGATCACCTCGATCGTCATGACGACCCGCTCGCGCGGCGCGCGCTCGAGGAAGGGCGCGCAGCCGTTGATGAGCCCCTTCATGTCCTCGTACCAGGCGTCGGAGTAGATGACGGCCATCAGGGTCCTCCATGGATCCAGCCGAGCGCGAGCGCGGCGCAGACGAGCGCGAGGGCGGCGAGGAGCACGAGCACGAGCAGGAGCGCGCGTCGCCGCGCCTGATCGCGCCCGCTCTCGAGGCGCAGGAGCGATGCGACGCGCGCGAGCAGGACGAGCTGCGCCAGCTCCGCGCGCACGCGCAGCCGGCGCGAGGCCAGCAAGCGCAGCGGGCCCTCCTCGCCGCTCGTGAGGTGCGCGATCGTGAGGAAGTCGCCCGAGATCGCCGGCGCCGCCGCGGGCGGCGTCCCGTCGCGGAGCTCGATCCGATCGCCGGCGAAGCGCATCGTCACGCACACCGCCTCGTCCTCCGCCGCTCGGAACACGACCTCGCCCGCGATCGAGCGCGCCGCACGCTCCTTGACGGGGTCGCCCGCGAGCGTCTGCTCGAGGTACTGCTGGAGCATGTCGGCCAGGCCGCTCGCGTCGCCGGGATCGGCGAGCTCGACCCGCACGCGACCCGGGCGCGTCAGATCCGTGCCCACCACTTCTCCAGGCCGAAGTCGTCGGCGACGACGCCCAGGCAGTTGTAGCCCGGCGCGAAGGTGATGTAGCCGTGCGGATGCTGCGAGGCGCCGCAGAGATAGAGGCCGGGGATCGGCGTGCGGTACTGCGCCAGCTCGTCCGTCGGCCGGTGCTCGAGCAGGCTCTGCGGGTGGATCCGCCCGACCATCCAGTCGCCGTGCCGGTAGTTGATCATCTTCTCGGCGATGTCCTTCGGCGTCTCGGTCGTCCAGCGGCGTACGAGCGAGCCGCCGCCGATCCAGTCGCGCGTCCAGCGCTCGACGCAGCGCTGCCCGAGGTCGTGCGCGACGCGGTCCCAGCCGGCGGCGCCGCCCTCGGCCAGCGCGTAGGGCGCGAAGACGCGGAGCAGCCCGGTGGCCTTGCCCCTCGGCGCGTCCGTCGGATCCCAGAGCGAGTTGACCGCCGCGTTCAGGCGCGGCTCGTCCCCGAGCTCACCGCGCCGGATCGCGTCGTGCTCGCGCTCGAAGTCCGAGAGGCGCTCGTAGCCGACGTTGAGGATCCACGCGCGATCGACGTCGGGATCGAAGGCGGCGTGCCGGTAGCGTGGCAGGCCGTCGAGCGCGAGGTGCACGTTGAAGAGCGAGGCGTCCTGGTAGCGCACCTTCCGGACGTCGCTCGCGGTGCGCGCCGGGACGACGTCGGCGGACAGGAGCGTCTCGAACGTCTGGTTCACGTCCACGCTGGAGGCGACCAGGCGCTTGGCGCGCACCGTCCCTTCGGGCGTGACCACGCCCGTCGCGCGCCCCCCCTCGACCACGATCCGCGTGACGGGCACCTGCGGGAACACGCGGCCGCCGCTGCGGACGATGGCGCGCATCAGTGCGTGCGCGAGGCGGTGGCTGCCTCCCTTGCACACCTGCCAGTTCGCGATCTTCCCGAGCAGGACCGGGTACGTGACGGCCAGTCCCTTCACGTGCGGCTGGTAGGCGCAGATGGCGGCGTGGAAGGCCAGCATCGCCTTCACGCGCTCGTTCTCGAAGTGCTTGTCGAGGAAGTCCGCGACCGACATCGTCCGGAGGCGCGCCGTGAGGAACTCGCTCTTCTCTTCGACGCCCCAGGCCGCCAGGGCGCGCGTGATGTCGTTGAGCGCGATCGGCGGCGCGTACATCAGCGTGCGCACCATGAGGTCCATGTAGCCGCGGACCTCCTCGTCGAGCCGCAGCCACGTGTCGGCGTCCTTGCGCGAGAAGCGCGCGAGGGACGCGTGCGTCTTCTTCGGGTCGGCGTGGACGGTGATGGCCGTCCCGTCGGCGAAGAGGCTCGCCATCTGCACCTCGGGCCGCACGTACTCGACGCCGTGCTCGAAGAGCTCGAGGTCGTCGTAGACGGGGCAGATGCCGACGAGCGAGTGGTAGTTCGAGTGCAGGTTGTGGAGGAACCCGGGCTCGGTCACCTCTTCGGTGCAGAGGCCCCCACCCTCCTCGGTGCGCCGCTCGAGCACCGCCACGCTCCAGCCGCTCTTGGCGAGATAGGCCGCGAGCGCCATTCCGTTGTGGCCGGCGCCGATGACGATCGCGTCCCACTCGCGGTCGAGCATGCCCATGGCGCCTAGTACCCTCGCCTCGGGCTCTGCCAGACCGGCTTGAAGCCGAAGTCCTCGCAGAGGACCTTGAAGCAGTTGTAGCCGCACGCGGCCGTGACCCCGCCCCCGGGGTGCGTGCAGCTGCCGGCGAGATACAAGCCCTCGATCTCCGTCGCGTGGTGCGACGCGGCCGCGAAAGGGCGCAGCCCCAGGAGCTGATCGACGGTCATCGCGCCGTGGCCGAAGTCTCCCTCTCGCATGCGCATGCCGCGCTCCTGGTCGAGCGGCGTGTGGAGGTAGTCGGCGATGACGTTGGCCTGCGTCATGTTCGGCGCGCTCTTCTCGAAGAGCTCCCGGAAGCGGCCGTTGTACGTGCGTCGGACGTCCTCCCACTCCTTCTCGGAGAGCGCGCTCGCCCGCGGGAAGAAGTACCAGCCCGTCAGGTTGTGCTTGCCGGCCGGGGCCTGCGTCGCGTCCCACATGGAGTTGATCCACACGCCCGCGGCGGGCAGATCGGGGACGCGGTCGACGTGCCCGGCGCGGCAGTAGTCCAGGACCTGCTTCGCGCTCTCGTAGCCGACGATCTGGTACCAGGCGCGGTCCATCGCCGGATCGTGGGCGCTCGAGCGGTAGCGGGGTGGCTCGTGCAGCGCCATCGCGACCGAGCCGAGCACCTGATCGGGACCGTCCTTGAAGTTCCTCACCCGGCGCCGGTAGTAGGCGGACAGGTGCTCCTCGCCGACGAGGTCGAGGAACGTGTCCTTCAGGCCGATCGCGCTGACGACCGCCTTGCGCGCCCGGACGATCGTTCCGTCGACGAGCCGCACGGCGGCGGCGCGCCGCCCCTCGAGCAGGATGCGCTCGACACGGCTCGACTCGCGCATCGTCACGCCCTCGCGCAGGCAGGCGGTGACCATCGCGCCGTTCAGGCGGTGCGTGCCGCCGACCATCATGCGCCAGCAGCCCGGCATGACGAGGCACGCGAAGAGGAAGAAGTACGCAGAGCCGGGCCACTCGAGGGAGGGCCCCGCGAATTCGATGCCGATGCGGTACATCAGCGCGCGCACCTCGTCGGACTCGAACGTCTCGTCGATGCAGTCGCGGATCGACTTGTAGGCCATCTCCTCGTCGAGCCCGAACATCGAGAACGAGGAGCCGAACGCGAGGAACGGGTTGGGCGGCGCCTCGCCCGGCTTCCAGCGCGGCGGGGGCGTGTAGAGGCCCGCGGCCATCAGGGGCTCCATCATGTTCGCGCGCGCCTTGAGAACGCGCCACGCGTCGGCGTCGTGCTTCGAGTAGCGCGCGAACGAGCGCGCCGTCTCTTCGATCTCGTGGTTCCGGTAGACGAGCACCGGCGGGCGCCCGTCGGGGAACGCGATCCCGGCCTGCACCTCGGGGAAGATCGTCCGCGCACCGAGGCTCGGCAGATCGAAGTCCTCGAAGAAGGGCATGACGTGCAGGAACTCCATGAAGTTCGCGTGCACGTTGTGGCAGAAGCCCGGCGCGGTGACCTCGGCGGTGTAGAGCGCGCCGCCCCACTCGTGGCGGCCCTCGAGCACGCACACGTCGACGCCCGCGCGCGCGAGGTACGCGGCGCACGTGAGGCCGTGGTGGCCGCCGCCGACGATGACGACGTCGAAGTCCGAGCGCGGCACGTCAGCGTCCCTCGCGCCGGGCGCCGCGGGCGAAGGTCTCGCGGCGGAGCTCCGCGCCACCGAGCGGCGCGCGCGCAACGCAGACGATGCGACCGCGGCGCTTGCTGCGGGCGCGCGCCGTCCGGAGCGACGACACGGAACTCACCGAGGGTCTCTTGCGCGAGCGACGACCTGCGCTGCTTGACGCGGATCACGCCGGGGCCACGCCGCGTCAGCGTGTCGTGGGCGCGCCCTGGCTCGCGGACGGAGCGAGGGCCGGCGCGGGCGCGCTGACGACGCGGTTGCGCCCGGCCGACTTGGCGTCGTACAGGGCCGCGTCCGCGCGCTGCACGACGGACTCGAGCGTCTCCGTGGGGCTCAGGACCGCGACGCCCCAGCTCGCGGTGATCACGCCGAGCCCTTCCGGGGCCAGCGCTTCCACGGCGGCGCGCAGCTTCTCCGCCAGCGACGCCGCGCCTGCCGAGCCCGTCTCGGGCGCGACGACGAGGAACTCCTCGCCGCCCCAGCGTCCGAGCGCGTCGCTCGCCCTCAGCTTCGCGCGTACGCAGCCCGCGACCGCCTTGAGCGCCCGGTCGCCCCCCGCGTGGCCGTGCACGTCGTTCACGCGCTTGAAGTGATCGATGTCGAACACGACGATGGCGAGCTCGCGCCGGTACCGGCTCGAGCGCGAGATCTCGCGGCGGAGCGAGTCCTCGATGCCGCGCCGGTTCGGCAGCTCGGTGAGCGCGTCGGTGAAGGCCAGGGCGCGCATGGACTCGCCGTGGGCCATCGCGCGCAGGTACTGCGCATGGAACCGGACGCCGACCGCGAGCAGGAGCGTGAGCGCGGCGTTGGCCAGCAGCGCGCGCACGACGAGATACGCCTCGGCCGTCGTCGTCCCGGACGCGAGCCCCGGCACGACGTGCGCCGCGGCGAGCGCCGTGACCGCGCCGTAGAAGACGAGCGTCATGCCGAGCCAGCGAGGGAAGCGGAACACGACGGCGCCGAGCACGGGCACGAGCGGGAGCCACGGGAAGAGGTCGGCGAAGGGCGCGAGGTCGTGGCGGCCTGCGGCGTGCTCGTGGAGGAAGATGTCCGCGATCTTGCACACGAGGCTGACGCTGGTGAGCAGCATCAGGAACATCTCGGTCCTCTCGAGCGTCCCGCCGCGCCGCAGGAGCATGACGATGGACCCCGCGAGCCCGAGCGTCACGACCGGGAGCGACACCGCGTCGAGCGGCGTTCCGTGACCGCCGAGCACGAGGAAGAGCCAGCCGGTCGAGGTCGCCACCAGCCCGAGGCCGCAGGCGGCGAGATACGAGCGGCGCCGGCGCGCGAGCTCGGCGCCGACGGCGTCGCCCTGGCCGGCGGTCATCCCGTCGGGCGCTCGCTCTCGCAGGGCCACCCTCGTCCCCCCCTCGCCTCGGCTCGCGTCGGTCCCGACCGAGCGCCTGCCGCATACGACACTGCCTGCTCGGCGTCCGGCGTTCAAGCGGAGCTGCTCGGACCGTGCGAAGCTCGCGTCATGTTCTCGCGTGCCCTGGCTCTCGTCTCGGTCGGGGGCGCGCTCGTCACGATGGTGGTCGGCTGTGGGCGGGAGCCGGCGGCCGCGCCCACCGCGGCGCCGGCGCCGGCGTCGATCGTGCCGGTCGAGCTCGCCGCACCGGAGCAGGCGCACGAGGCGCCCCGCGAGCCCGAGGCGCCGCTCGACCCGACGGAGAGCCCCTGCCGCCACGACGCGATGGACGACCTGCCGCGAGGCACGGTGCGCGCGTCACCGGTCGCCGCGCTCGAGTCGAGCGGTACGTTCGACCCGGGCCTCCTCGACAGGAGGATCGCCACCAGACGTGCTGCGCTGCTCTCGTGCTACGAACGCGAGCTGCCGTGCGCGCCGCAGCTCGCGGGCACGATCCGCGTGACCGCGACGATCGACTCCGCCGGCGCCGTCACCACCGAGGCAGGGTGCGTCTCGCTGGACGCGGCCGAGCCCGAGGGTGAGCTGCGCGACTGCGGATCGGCGCCGATGGAGCGTGTCCTCTCGTGCGCGCAGCGCGTGGTCCGCGGGTTCTGGTTCCAGGCCGATCCGCCGGTCGGCGGCAGCGTGCGCTACACGTTCTCGCTCTCGTACCGAGGGAACTGGCAATGACGCTCCTCAAGACCCGACCGGACATCGAGATCCGAGTCCCCACCCGGATCACCCCGGGCGCGCGCCTCGACGTCGAGGTGCGCCTCCATGCCCGAGAAGACGTCGAGGTGGAGCACGTCCACGTCGGCCTGGCCTGCATCGCGGGTTGGGCGGTCGGCGTCGGAAAGCACCGGGTGACCCGGCGCGACGACCTCCTGCGGCTCCACGCGAGGCTCTTCGGAGGTCCGAAGCTCGCGCGCGGCGACCACGTGCTGCCGGTCGCCTTCGACCTCGCGCCGGAGCTGCCGCCGTCGCACGAGAGCGGCGCTGTGAGCGTTCGCTGGTCGCTCGACGTGGAGGTCTCGATCCCCTGGTGGCCCGATGCGCGAAGCCACCACCCGCTGACGGTCGTGCTCCCGGACATTCGCGCGCACGAGGCCGCGCCGGGCACCTTCCGACAGAACGCCCCCGACTGGGATCCGGCGGCGCCACGCATCGAGGGGAGCCTCGCGTCTCGCACGGTGGCTCCGGGCGGTCGCATCGCGGGCGCGGTCGCGCTCTACAACTTCGACCAGGCTCGCGCGCTCTCCGTTCACCTCGGGATCGTCGAGCGCAACGCGCTCCTCGCGCACCGCGGTGCGGAGCGACTGCGGCAGGGCCGTCGGTGGTCCCTCGGCACGGTGTCGTCGGCGGGACCGCACGAGCGCGGCACGCCCTTCGATCTCGCCCTGCCGGAGGATCTGATCCCCAGCTTCCGATGCCCGGCGTTCGCGCACGGGTACACGCTCGAGATCGACGTCGAGACGGGGCTGCTCGCGCGCTCGACCCTCTCGGTTCCGATCCTGGTCGCGAACGACGGCGCGCTCAGGAACGCGAGCGCGCACCTCGCGATCCCTGCCGTGGGGCTCTCGCGCATGGCCGAGATCGGTCGCGAGATCGCGTCGCGCCGAGGGTACGCGGTCGACGGGGCCTCGCTGACGCGCAGCGTCGAGCTCGGCGCCGCGCCGATGGGCATCGAGATCTCGCACGAGAGCCGCCCGGGAGAAGGCCTGCTCCTGGTGGGAAAGATCACCTTCCCGCGCCTGGGCCTCGGCCTCGCGGTCGAGCCACGCAAGGGCCTCGCGGCCCGCTTCGCGCGCAGCATCGAGATCGGCGACTCCACGTGGGACCGCGCGCACCACGTCTCGGCCCGCGATCCGCGACAGGCCGCGGTGTTCCTCGAGGCGCTCGTCGAGCGGCTCGAGGCTGACGACACGTTCCGCGAGATCCGGGACGACCACGCGATCGTCGCGTGCCCGGATCCGGCGATGAGCGCCGAGAGCCTCGGCGACTTCACCGCGCGCATCGAGCGCGTCGCGCTCGCCGTCGGCGAGGCGCTCGCGCTCGTGCCACCGCCGACCGGGGTCGACCCGACCTCCGGGTGGCCGGCCCTCGCCGAGCGCCTCGGCGGGCGCTTCGTCGTCGGCGCGCTCGCGATCGACGACGGCAGAGCGGGGGCCGCGGAGGTCCACGTCGACACGTGGTGGGAGCACGGTCCCGTCCACCGCATCGAGGTCGTCCCCGATCCTCCGATCCCGGACGAGGTGGCGCTCGCGCTCGACGTGCCGCGGAGGGATGCGCGAGCGCGGAGCGGGCTGGGCGCGGAGGGCTCCGCGCTGCTCGAGGGGCTGCCGCAGGATGCCGCCCACCTCCGGATCGAGCACGGGAAGATCCGGGTGGAGCTGCCCTTGTCGCGCTCGGCCGAGGCGCTCCGCGCTCGCCCGGACGACGTGTCGATCGTGGTCGAGCAGCTCGTGCGGCTCGCGCCGCTCCTGACCCTCGGCCGCCAGGGCCCGTTCCGCTGAAGAGCCGTCCCGGATCGGGACCGCGCTTCTGTTCGCGATACGGGGGGAGAGAAGGAGCACGGGGCGTCCTGGCGCATCGCACTGTTCGGGGCGGCTCGCTCGTGCGACGGTCCCGCCCCATGAAACTCCGGCAGTCTCTCGCGTTCGCGATCGTCGTCTCGGCCTGCGGGGGCGCGTCGCCAGAGCAGCCGACCCTCGTCGCCACGGTCGAGGCGCCGGGGCCGCGTCTCACGCCATGCGCGGAGGGGTGGCGCGAGGTACCGGGCGCGCACCACGTCGCCACGTGCGAGCCCTACGCGGAGGCGGGATATGCCGAGGGGTGCGCCTTCGACGAGGTACACCTGCCGGGGACGCCGGGCTGCGCGCGCATCGGGCCCACGTGTCCGACCGATGGCTGGCCGGCGGATCTTCCGGCCGACCGCGCGCTGCTCTACGTGGACGACGACGCAGCCCCCGGCGGTGACGGCCGCACGCGCGCGACCGCGATGCGGCAGATCTCCGACGCGGTCGCCGCCGCTGCGACACCCGGCACCGTGATCGCCGTCGCGGTCGGACGCTACGACGAGGCGATCTCGCTCTCGAACGGCCAGACCCTCTGGGGCGCCTGCGTCTCGGGCACGCGCATCGTGACCCGCGCGTCTTCCGAGCGCTCGGAGACGGAGGCCGCGGTCGTCATCTCGAGCGATGGCGCCGCGTTGCGCAACGTGGCCATCGAAGGGCCCGAGCGCGTGGGGATCCTGGTGACGGGCGGCAGCGGAGTATCCGTCGAGCGGGTCGTCGTCGAGCGCGCGCGGATCGTCGGGCTCTACCCGATCGGAGGCTCGTCCGTGACGGCGCGTGATCTCGTCGTGCGGGGCACGCGGTTCACGGAGTCGACGCGCGCGGGAGGAGCCGGCATCGCCGTCGAACGCGGCGCGCGGCTCGTCCTGTCTCGCGCGCTCGTCGACGGCAATCGAACCTTCGGGCTCCAGGCGGACGGGGTCGGCACGCAGCTCGACGCCAGCGACGTCGTGGTCCGAGGCACGCTCGCTCAGGAGTCCGACGACACCCTCGGCCGCGGCGTGAACGTGCAGGCCGGAGCCCATCTCACGCTCACTCGGGCCCTCGTCGTCGGCAACACCGACGCCGGTCTCTTCGCCGGCAGCGGAGGTGCGCCCGGCACGACGCTCGCGGCGACGGACGTGGTGGTGCGTGGAACCCACGCGGAGGAGCGCAGCGACTTCGCGGGTCGAGGGCTCCTGGCGCAGTCCCGATCGCACGTGACGCTCGTCCGCGTGCTGGTCGACGGCAACCGAGAGGAGGGGCTCGTCGCGACGGACGCCGGCACGGTGCTCGAGGCGAGCGACGTCGTCGTCCGCGGCACCTTGTCTCGGGAGGCCGACGGCCTCTTCGGTCGTGGGATCGAGGTGCAGCTCGGCGCGCACGTGACCCTCGCGCGCGCGCTGGTCGAGCAGAACCGCAACGCCGGTCTGCACGTGTACGGCGAGGGCTCGGTCGTCGACGCGACCGACCTCTGGGTCCGGGACACGATGCCCGAGATCTCGGCGGGCACCTTCGGCGTCGCGCTCTGGGCACAGCTGGGCGGGACCCTCCGTGGCAGCCGCGTGCACCTCGAGCGCTCGCGCTTCGCGGGCGTCGTGAGCACGGGCAGCGCCACGGTCGCCCTGCGCGATCTCGCCCTCGACGGGGTCGAGCCGAGCGCGTGCCCGGAGAGCGTCTGCGTGGGGACGATGGGGGGCTTCGGCCTCGTCGCGAACAGCGGCGGCACGCTCTCGGTCGACGCGTTCACGGTGGGTGGCGCGTCGCTGTGTGGCCTGCTCGTGGGCGCCGACGCTGCGAGCGGAGAGAGCGCGATCACGCTCGGCTCGGGCGCGATCACGGGGGCCGCGGTCGGAGTCTGCGTGCAGGCCCCGGGCTACGACTCCGCCCTCGCGCAGCGGCACGTGACGTTCACCGAGGTCGGCGCCGTGACCGCGCAGACCGACCACGAGCTCCCGATCTCGCTCGAGTCGCGGATGTGATGGAAGGCGTGGTCAGGGGGCGGCGCAGGCGCAGTCCGCGGCGTCCCAGGGCTGGAAGTCCGCGAAGGGCGCGCAGCCACCGCCGCTGCTGATCCTCGGTATCATGGGCGAGGTGCCGCCGACGGCGAGACCGAGCTGGGTGGCGCAGGCCGCACACGGCAGCTCGAGAGAGAGCTCGACGCCGGTGAGGACGGCGGCGGAGGGCGGCGCCGGCGGGTCGGGCTCGAAGCGGTACCGCACCTGCATCGCGCCCGTCGAGAGCGGCTCGAGCGCGGTGACGTGCGCCGTGCCCGGGACGGGCTGATAGCCGCAGTCGCCTCCGGTGATCGGCCCGCCGCCGAGCCCCCCGGGCGTGCCGCCGCTCATGCAACATCCGGCGAGCGTGCACGCGGCGAGCAGCGCCAGCGCCGAGCCGAGCCGATCGTAGCTGCCATGGTGTCCGGTCGTCGTGCTCATCGCGTCCTGGCGGAGCATATCGCCTCGTCGCCCGGCGCGAGCGGCCCTTTCGCGCGAGCGACGTGCCCGACGCCGGGCGTGTCGGCCCGTTGACGCTACGCTGGGGCGTGCTCCGCGCCTCGCTCGCCCTCGCGCTCGTGTCCCTGCTCGGCTGTCAGGCGCCGGTGAGCACGGGCGCGAGCTGCGCGCGCGCGAACGAGTGCAGCTCTCCCTTGACGTGCGCGTTCGGGCGCTGCCGGGTTCAGTGCGTCGAGAACCGCGACTGCCCGGTCGGCTCGACGTGCCTGCTCACCGCCTCGGGCGCCGGAGCGTGCGCGCTCGACGACGACCCGGGCTGCGGCCCGGCGGCGCCCTGCGCCTCGGACCTCATCTGCGTGGACCGCGCGTGCGCCAACGCGTGCATCGACATCGTGCAGTGCCCGCCCGACTCGACGTGCGAGCCGACGGGGGATGGGCGCGCGCGCTGCGTGCGCGCGGATCCGAGCGACGGCGGCCTGAGGGACGCGGGCACGCCGGACGCAGCGGGCACCGACGCCGGCTCGAGCTGCGCGGGCAACCACAGCGCGCGACAGCTCGCGGTCGGCGCGCTGCATGCGTGTGCCATCCGCGACGACGACGTGGTCGTGTGCTGGGGCTCGAACGCCTACGGGCAGCTCGGCGACGGCCTCGGCGACGGGAGCTTCGCCGCGCACGGGGCCTGCCCCGCCGCCGGCGACGACTGCTCGCCGCGCCCCGTCGTCGCGCTCGCCCAGGACGGGAGCCCGCTCCGCGCCAGCCGGATCGGGGCGGGGGGCGTGACCTCGTGCGCGCTCGATCTCGCGGGTCACGTGCAGTGCTGGGGACAAGGCGGCGACGGAGAGCGCGGCACGCAGCCACCGCCCCTGGCGGGTCGCGCGGGCGAGGTCTACGACGCGACCGCGCCGGGCAGCGTCGTCACGAGCGGGGCCGGCGGGCTCGCGATCACGGACCTCGCCCTCGCACAGGACACGGTGTTCGCGCGCCGCGCCGACGGAAGCGTGCTCGGGTGGGGACGCGGCGTCGAAGGACAGCTCGGCGCGCTGCACGCGCCGGACTTCTCCATGCCGGACCTCGGCACGTCCAGCACCGAGATCGCCGCCGGCTCGCGCCTCGTGTGCGCGATCGGCGGCTCGCGCGCGCTCTGTCTCGGCGGCTGGAACCAGGGCGCGCTCGGCGCCGGCGTCGCGATCGACGGCGCGACCGCGAGCGGAGCGGCGCTGGACGTCGATCTGCTCGCGCCCGCCGCCATGCTCGCGACCGACGGGAGCTCGACGTGCGTCCGCTACACGAACAACGCGCTCGCGTGCGTCGGCAACGACGCGTCGTTCCAGCTCGGGAGGCCGATCGTCGAGGAGCCGAGCTGCACGTGTACGCGCACGTGGGGACCGCCGGGGATGGCAGGCGACGAGTACCACCGCGTCGCCGTGGGCGGCACGGCGTTCTGCGCGGTGACGCGGGCGGGCGGCGTGTCGTGCTGGGGCGCGGGCGCGCTCGGCCAGACCGGCCAGCCCGCCAGCACCGTGGTGCGCACCCCGACGCCCGTCGCGGGCCTCTCGGGCGTGACGGGCATCGACGGCGGCGACGGCGGCTTCTGCGCGATCACCATCGTCGGCCAGGTCTTCTGCTGGGGAACGAACGAGCGCGGGCAGCTCGGGCGCGGCGAGGTGGACGCCACGGCCGGCGTCGCGCACCCGGCGCCCGTCGAGGTCTGCTTCGACTGAACGCTCGATGTCCGTCGCGCGTGCGGTACGACACGCGGATGAGCCCGACCGAGAAGCTGACCGCGTTCCTCCGCGCGCAAGCGCCCGCGCCGGTCCCGCACCGAGGCAAGGACGACCCTCGCCCCGCGATCGCCGCCAAGCTCGCGCTCGCGGAGGGCCGGCCGGCCGTTCACGAGCTGCTGGCGACGCTGGTCGAGCGAGACACCTCGTTCGCGCTCTTCGACATCGAGCTCTACCCGGCCCTGCTCGCGCGCGCGCCGTGGGAGCAGGGCGTGATGAGCGAGCGGGAGATCTGCGTCGCGAAGAACGGCGCCGGCGATCTCTATCTCTGGAACGTCGACGACGACTCGGTCCGCCTCGTCGTCCACGACGAGGGCTGGGCGTCGCACGACAAGGGCCGCTCGTTCGACGAGTTCCTCGAGGAGGCCCTGGGCACGTGCCTCGAGCTCTTGCTCGCCGACGAGCTCGACGAGCTCGACGAGGCGCGCCGGGCGCGCGTGCGCTTCGCCGTCGACACGGTCGGCGCCACCCGCCTGGACGCGGAGGTCCGCGCTCGGCTCGTCGCGCACGGTGTCATCGCAAGCCGACGGTGAGACGGTCCGGGCGCGGCGGTCGCCGACCGACGACGTTGCCGCTGCTCTTGACCTTCAGCTCGAGACCGCACGCCTTCTCGGGCAGCGCGCCGACCTACGAGCACAGGCCGGCGGAGCAGGTGGTGCCGGTCGGGCAGCCCACGAGGGTCTGGGCTCCGGTGCAGCCCCCGGAGGCGCACCAGATGCTACCCGAGGTGACGGATGCCGTTCCGACGCACACCGGTACGAACGGCGCGCAGTCGGCATCGACCGCACAGGGCGGGCGGCAATCCCAGAACCCGCGGCTGGGCGACGAGTCGGGGACGAACAGGCACACCTCGGGCGCGACGCACGCCGTCGCACAGCTCGGCGGACCGGCGTCGAACGGACCGGCGTCGACCGGAGGACCTGCGTCCGTTCCGATCTCGCAGAGGCTCGGCGGATCGCACGGCCAGCAGACGTGCCGCAAGGGATCGCAGACGCCGAAGCTGAAGTAGCTCAGGTGGCTCACCGGGACGTGGCCTCCGGTCGCGTCGATCGTTCCCCCTTCGACCACCTCCCACGTCGTGTCCGCGTCGTCCGCGAGCGTCAAGAGCGTGATCCGGCTGCCGGTCGGCGCGATCGGCAAGTCCACCGTGACGGGCGCCGAGAAGGTCAGTCCGTGGGGAAGGAAGCGGTAGGTCGCACCGATCGGCGTGGTCCCGAACGACGCGCCCGCGGGCATCGCGACCACCTCGATCGTGATGGCGACGTCGGTCGACAGCGCGCCCGGCGGCACCACGAGACGCGTCCCGTCGGGGCCCGAGACCGTTCCGCCGCTCGCGCCGACGAGCGTCGAGCCGGGCCCGACGTCGATCCCCGCGCCGACGTCGGTCCCCGGGCGCGCGGCGTCGGCGACCTCGGTGGCGGGGCTGCAGCCCACTGCGGCGATCAAAGAGAGACACGAGACCACACGACGAAACGACTTCTCCATCGCTCTCCCTCGCGGATGACCCATCGCGGGTATTCGCGTGGCCCGACGTCGAACGAACCATCGACGGTGCCGGCAGCGTCGCGCAACGCGCGAGCGAACACAAACGAAACCGCCAGCGGTCCGTGCTGATGCTCTCGGGCTGCGGCTTGGGCGGTGGCTCGTCGGGATCGTCCGGGCCGACGCCGCTGGGACCGAACTCGCTGCTCCGGGCGACGGGTGCCGGATCGCGATCCCGCCGCGAGTTGCGCACGTGCAACCAGCGGCGCAGGCGCGCCGCTCATCGTGGCCTCGGCGCGGGCGCTGCGGACCCGCAGTCTCGGTGGCGCGGACGGGCCGAATCGCCACGCCTCGGAGACCGGTGGATCGATGAGTGCCACGTCGAAGCGGACTGTCGGGGTCTCGGGCGCGCTCGCGGGGTCGAGCCTCTTGCTCGTCGGGAGCTTCTTCGTCGGGAGCTTCCTCGTCGGGAGCGTCGCGCTCGCGCAGGAGCCCGCCCCGATCGCCGACGCGAGCCACGACGCCGAGGCGCGCGGTCTCTTCGACGCGGGAGCGGCGGCGTACCGCGACGGCCGCTACGCGGACGCGCTCGACTATTTCACGCGCAGCTACGATCTGAGCAGTCGCCCCGAGCTCCTGTACAACATGGCCGTCTCGGAGGAGTACCTCGGGCACGGCGCCGACGCGCTCGCCCACTTCCGCCTCTACCTCGAGCGCGTCCCGGACGCGGCGAACCGCGCCGAGGTCGAGGGCCGCATCGCCTCGCTCTCGCGGCCCGCGCAACCAGCGCCCGGTCCCACGCCGCCGCCCGCGGCGCCCGCGCCCGGGCCCGACCCGGTCGGGCTCGGTCTCTCGATCGGCGGCGGCGTGGTCGTCGCGCTCGGCGCCGGGCTGCTCGTCGCCACGGTGCTCGACCAGCAGGCCGTCGATGGCGCTGCGCCCGGGACGGCGTGGTCGAGCGTCTCCGACGCGGCCGAGCGCGTGCCCGTCCTCTCGGCCGTCGGCTGGATCGCGCTCGGCGTCGGAGCGGCGGCGGCCACGGCGGGCATCGTCGTCCTCGCGACGAACGGAGGAGCCGGCGGTGCGCCCGAGGTGCGCGCCTCGGTCGGCCTCGGCGGGCTCCGCGTGGAGGGGCGCTTCTGATGCGCGCCGCCCCGACCACGCTCGCGTCCGCCCTCGCCCTCGTCGCGGCCTGCTCCGTGCAGCCGCGCGACGGGCACTTCTCTTGCGGCGACGGGCGCTGCCCGGCGGGCTTCACGTGCGAGAGCGACCAGCGCTGCCACGCGCGCCCGTGTCGGCGCCGTCGTGGCGCGCGGGACGCGTCCGTCGACGCTGCGCAGCTCGACGCCGCGCTCGACGCCGCGCAGCTCGACGCCGCGCAGCTCGACGCCGCGCAGCTCGACGCCACGCAGCTCGACGCGGGCCTGCGCGACGCCGCCCCACCGCTCGACGCGGGGACCGACGCAGGCCCCACCTCGACGTGTACGGTGCCCGACGGCACGGCCTGCACGACCACGGCCGGGGTGTGCTGTGGAGGCGTCTGCCGCGACACGACCCGCGACCCCGCCCATTGCGGCACGTGCGGCCACGGCTGCGCCGACGCCGTCGCGTGTACGATCGACTACTGCAGCGGCGGCAGCTGCATGCACGAGGCGGACGACTCGGCCTGCCCCGAGCCGGGCCCCGCGCCGATGGCGGGCGACTGCCTCGACGGCACCGGCGCGTGCGACCCCGGGACGGGCTGCCACTTCCCGAGGCTCTCGGACGGTGTGATGTGTCGCGGCACCGGCGCGCGGTACCTTTGCGGCTGCGGGCAGATGTGCATCGACCTGAACTCGACCTGCGGAACCACCCCCCGGGTCTGCTGCAGCACGCTCTCGTCGTGCCAGCAGCAGGCTTGCCTCGACGGCGGGCAAGACTGCGACCGTGGCTGCTGATCCCCGTGCGGGTGGAGGGGCCGTTGCGTCCGCCGACTGCGGCGCCCTCGCCTGGACCGTCGACGCCATCGCGACGCTCGCGCGCTTCGTCCGCGGAGCGCCGGAGGCCGCTCGTGGCTGAGCCGGATGCGCCGGGCGCCGAGCCCCCCGATCTCGCGCGCCGGCTCGAGGAAGTGCTCGACGCTGCCGGCGACGGCATCTACGGGATCGGCCTCGACGGGCGCTGCACGTTCGTCAACCGCGCCGCGCTCGAGGCGCTCGGCTACGGCGCCGACGAAGAGGTGATCGGGCGCAACAACCACGCCCTCTTCCACCACTCGCACGCCGACGGGAGCCCGTATGCGGTGGAGGCGTGCCCCATCTACCAGGCGATCCGGGGCAAGCCGAGCACGCGGGTCACGGGCGAGGTGTTCTGGCGCGCTGACGGCTCCTCGTTCCCCGTGGAGTACGAGGCCAGGCCCAAGCGCGAGGGGGACCGCATCGTCGGGTGCGTGGTGTGCTTCTCCGACATCACGGAGCGAAAGCGGACCGAGGCGGCGCTCGAGGACGCGCTGAGGACTGCCGAGGCCGCCAGTCGCGCCAAGAGCGTGTTCCTGGCCAACATGTCGCACGAGCTCCGCACGCCGCTCAACGCCATCCTCGGGTTCTCTCAGCTCCTGCTCCGCGAGCCGGGCGTGGCTCCGCGCCAGCAGGAGTATCTCGCGATCATCCACGACGCCGGCGAGCGCCTGCTGCGCCTGATCAGCGACGTCCTCTCGCTCGCGCGGGTCGAGACCGGTCAGAGCGTGCCGGAGGCCGAGTCGTTCGAACTGCGCCGGCTGATCGACGACACGGCGGCGCAGTTCCGGATGCGGGCGGAGGCGAAGTCGCTCGCGTTCGCGATCCACGTCGAGCCGGCGGTTCCGGCGCACGCGCGCGCCGACGTGACCAAGCTGCGGCAGATCCTGACGAACGTCCTCGACAACGCCGTCAAGTTCACGACGGCGGGCTCGGTGACGGTCCGGGTCGCGCTGGCAGGCCCGGCCGCCGATCGCCGCGAGACCCTCGCGATCGAGGTTGCCGACACCGGCCCGGGGCTGGCGGCCGAGACCCTTCCCCGCCTGTTCAGCGCGTTCGAGCAGCCGCTCGCGAGCGGCACCGTCGCCGGCCCCGGCTTCGGCCTCGCGATCGGCCGGCACCTCGCACGGAGCATGGGTGGCGACCTCGCGGTCGAGG
>JBGAQA010000082.1:0-32282 GCA_044220955.1 Sandaracinaceae bacterium | reverse complement strand
GAACGCCTGCGGCGCCGGTGCGTAGGGCTGCGGCGCGGGCGCGAACGCCTGCGGCTGCGGGGCCGTGAAGCCACCGGGCTGAGGCGGCGCCGCGAAGCCGACCACCGGCGCCGGCGCCCCGAAGCCAGACACCGGTGGCGCGGCGAAGCCAACCGCTCCCGGCGCGCCCGCGACCGCGACCGCGACGGCCGCCGCGGCGGCCGCCGGTGCGAGCTGGATGCCCATGCTCCGGAAGTCGACGTCCGCGAGCACGTTGCGCAGCGGCGCCGGCGCGAACGCCGGGTTCACGCCTCGGTTGCGCTCGCACTCGCGCGTCCACATGTAGAAGCACGTGTAGTAGGTGCTCTTGAGATAGGCCGCGATGGCCCAGGTGGCGTTGATGACCACCAGCGAGAAGGCGAGGCCGAGCAGGGGGCTGATCGGGAACAGGATGCGGCCGCCCACGAACGACACGAGCAGGAAGCCGAGCAGGCTGATGAGCGAGGTCGCGAGGCCGATCCCGATGTAGCCCACGCCGATCTGCGTGGGATCGTTCGCCGCGAGCTCCTTGCTGCGCTTGAACGCGTCGCCGAAGCCGAGCCCCTCGATCACCATGGTGGGCATGATCACGAAGGTCGCCGTGCTCCAGAAGCTGCGGACCATCAGGAGCAGGGGCCGGAGGAGGTGAAGGCGGCGCTGGCTCAGCACCTGCACCGCGAAGTCGAGCAATCCGCTCACGACCGCGAACACCAGGATGCCGATGCCGGCCCTCAGCGTGCGCTTCAGCGCCGAGCCGAGCGTCGCGTTGCCGGTCGTCTGCTGCTCGTGGACCATCGCGGTGTTCAGGCCGCCGCAGAAGTAGTCGATGAAGTAGAGGGCCGAGAGGCCCACCGGCATCAGCGCCATCGCGAGGCTGTCCGGGACGAAGAGCGAGAGCCCGATCAGGACCGCGTTCACGGGCACGGCGAGCGCGATGTTCATCGCGAGCGGGGCGAGCAGGACGGGCTTGTTCCGGGCGTCCGCGAGGATCTGCCGGGCGAAGCCGAAGACACGCATGTGCTGGCCGAACATGGGCGGAACGTGACGCAAAGCGGGCCGCCGCGGTAGGGCAAGCGAGCCGCCGGACGTGATCCGCTCGACACCCCCCCGGACGAGCTCAGGGCGAGCTGGTCCAGGCCGGCGGGAGCGCGGGCGTCGTGCTCGTCGTGGTGGTGGGCGGCGGGCTCGTACCGGTGGTGGTCGGCGGGCGCGAGAGCGGGTGGATCGGCGGCGGCTCGGCCGTCGTCGAGGGCGTCGTCGAGGAGGACGTCGTGAAGGGCGAGGGCAGCGCCGGCAGCGAGTGGATGATCGGCGCGTCCACGATCGACGGGATGGGCGAGAAGGGCGCCGGGCCGAGGGAGCCCTGCGTCGTGACCGGCGCGTCCGCGCCTCCGGGGTCGATCGGCCGTGCCCCGCGCGCGACCTCGACGCTCGTCGCGAACGTGTAGTCGCCCGCGTGGAACTGAACCTCGTAGGACCCTGGACGCGCGAACGTCGTGGTCGCGGAGTAGGTCCCCTCGATCCCCGTCGGCTGCGCCGTGACCGTCTGGCTGGTGTGGCGCCGGGAGTCCACCAGCACGAAGCGCGGCTGATCCGCCTCCGCGACGGCGTGCCCGTCGGCGACGGTCGCGGTGACCACGACCTGCTGGTCCTCGACCGGCGACGGCGAGACCACGATCCCTTGCTCGCGGTGCGCCGTCGGGTGATCGAGCGCATCGAGCCGGGCGTGCGCCTCCTGGCTCGAGGGGTCGAGCGCGCCGGCGGCCTCGTAGCGCTGGCGGGCGGTGTCCTCGTGCCCGCGATCGCGCTCGTGATCGCCCTCGTCGACCATCAGCTCCGCCGCGTCGTGTCGGATGCGCAGCGCGTCGGCATCGTCGGGGTGCTCGGCGAGGATGTGGTCGGTGGTCGCGCGCACACCGTCCTCGCCATCCCAGCGGTGAGCCGAGAGCGCGGCCTCGGCCTGCGTCACGAGCTGCCGATGCCGGTCCTCGGGGGACGGCCCGCCGAAGGCGCGCACCGCGGCCACCACGCCGACCACCGCGAGGACGCCCACCACGAACGCGAGGCCGACGGTGAGCATCGAGATCCCGCCGTCCCCGCGCTTGCGTGCCGTGCGCAGGCCCGCGGCCGAGAGCTCCTCCGTGGTCGTGTTGCCGCCCTGCGCGGTCGGCGAGGCGCTCCGACGAGGATCGACGCGCACGGGCACGGACGGCTCTCGCGGCGAGGGCAGCGAGCTGCGCTGGCTCGCGTCGCCGCGGTCGACGGCGAAGGGGCCGGTGCGCTGGCGCCGCTCGGCGATCCCGGCGCGCTGGGCGGCGTCGCGCAGCACCTCGCCGAGCTCGTTGGCGTCGGTGAAGCGCCCGTCCGGGTTCTTCGAGAGCGCGCGCATGATCACGTCGGCCACCACGTCCGGGACCTGCGTCCCGCCCGGCCGCGAGCGCAGCGCCGGCGGCGGCTCGTGGATGTGCTTCATCAGCAGCGTGACGGGCGCCGCGGCGTCGAAGGGCGTCTCGCCAGAGAGGAGCTGATAGCCGAGCACCCCGAGCGAGTAGACGTCGCTCCGTGCGTCGGTCTGCTCGCCGGCGGCGCCCTCGGGCGAGATGTAGCGAGCGGTCCCGAACACCAGACCCGCCTGCGTCGCCTGCGTCTGCTCCTCGGCGCGCGTGAGGCGCGCGATGCCGAAGTCGAGCACCTTCACGAAGTCGGGGTCGCGGCCCTTGGTGACGAGCATGACGTTCTCGGGCTTGACGTCGCGGTGGACGATGCCCTGCTCGTGCGCCTCCCCCACGCCGTCGCAGACCTGGGTGAGGATGTGCATCGCGCGGCCGATCGCGAGGTGCGGCTCGACGCGCAGCAGATCCGAGAGCGGCCTGCCCCGGATCAGCTCCATGACCAGGTACAGGCTCCCGTCCGGCAGCTGTCCGAAGAGGAACACCCGCACGACGTTCTTGTGGTCGAGCGCGGTCGAGATGCGCGCCTCGCGCTGGAAGCGCCGCACGGCGTCGGCGTTCGTCGCGAGATCCGGGTGCAGGATCTTGATGGCCACGTCGCGGTGGATGGTCGACTGGTGCGCCCGGTACACGGCGCCCATGCCGCCGGTGCCGATCTTCTCCTCGATGCGGAACTGGTCGAGCAGCGTCTGACCGATGCGGGGGTCGCGCTCCTCGACGACCGGCCGCAGGATCGCTCCGTCCTTCTGGCAGAACGCGGCGTCGCCCTCGTAGCGCGTCCCGCACTTGGGGCAGACCCGGGGACCGAGGTTCTCCATCGCGCCGTTCATGAGAAGAGGGGCCTGGACCCACGCAGAGGTTCCCACAGATCGCTCAGACGCGCGAAAAGCCGTTCGGGTTGGCATCCCTGGCCACGCGGTCGGGCTTGTCGGAGGCTTCGCGAAAGAAGTAAGGTGGCGCCTGGTCGGAGGAGAGCTCATGTCGATTCCTGCGATTCGTGTGTGGTCGCCCCTGTTCGCGCTCCTGCTCGCGGCGGGCCTCTCGCTCGGGAGCGCCGCCCGCGCGCGAGCGCAGGAAACGGTGGTGGTGCTCGGCCTGACCTCGGTCGACGGCGACGACGAGTACGCGCGCAACGTCACCGGGGCGCTGCGTCATGCCGCGTCGGCCGTCCGCGGCTGGTCGGTGAGCGAGCGCGACGTGGCCCTGGCCAACCTGGAGCTGGTGGCGGGCTGCGAGGCGCCCGATCCTGCGTGTCTGGCGCAGATCGCCTCCACGGTGGAGGCGCAGCGGCTGATCTTCGGCACGATCTCTCGTACGTCCGGAGACCACTACGAATTCGCTCTGAGCGTGCACTCTTTCAGCGTCGCGAGCGGCCAGGTCGAGGAGGACGTCGAGCGGAGCCTGCCGAGCTCACGGATGGACATCGACGACCTGCGCGAGCCGGCGGCCGCGATCATCGACGAGCTGGCCAACATCCCGCGCGTCGGGACGATCCGGGTGAGCGCGACCGGGGGCCAGGAGGTGCGCATCGACGGTGCCGCGGTCGGGACGACCGACGCGAGCGGCACGTACGTGGCCTCCGACGTCGCGACCGGCCCGCACGAGGTCGTCGTCGGCAGCGCACCGGCGCAGACGGTGAGCGTCAGCGAGGGCGCCGAAGCGCTCGTCGCGATCGCGGCGTCGTCGGGCGGTGGCGGTCCCTCGATCAACTGGGGCGCCGTCGCGCTGCTCGCGGGAGCGGGCCTGGCCATCATCGGCACCGTGGTCTCGTGGGCGCAGCTGCTCACGCTCAGCAACGACGCGGCGTACAACCAGTACCGCATGGACCTCGGCGCGATGGGCCTGACCGGCGACGTCGCGTGCCAGGACTCCAGCATCGCGCGCCTGGGCACCGGGCCGGCCAGCGCCCACATCCGCGACGTCTGCAGCCAGGGCAGCACGTACGAGATCTTGCAGTACGTCTTCATCGGCGTCGCCGCCGCGGCCGGCGCCACGGGGATCGTCCTCTTGGTCATGGACGGCTCGAGCAGCCACGAGGAGCCGACCGTGTCGCTCGTGCCGAGCGTCGGCCCGAACGGCGGCTCGATGCAGCTGCGCGTCCGGTTCTGAGCGCGCGGACCGTGTGAAGGCTGGGTCTTGAGCGGCCGGCTGCGCGTGGTCGGCGGCGTGCTCTCGGGGCGCCGCTTCGCCGCGCGCGTGGAGAAGGTCACCCGGCCGACGAGCGACCGCGTGCGCGAGGCCATCGCTTCCGCCGTCGAGGCGCGCGGCGGCTTCGAGGGCACACGCGTGCTCGATCTCTTCGCGGGCACGGGCGCGATGGCGATCGAGGCGCTCTCGCGAGGGGCCACGAGCGCAGTGCTCGTCGAGCGCGACCGCGCCGCGGCGCGAAGGATCACGGAGAGCCTCGCGGCGCTCGGGCTGGGAGATCGCACGCAGGTCGTCACGGGCGAGGCCGGCGGGCGTGCCCTCGCCGGCCCCTTCGACCGGGTCTTCGTGGACCCGCCCTACGCCGAGGTGGCGGCCGTTCCGGCCCTGCTCGAGGCGCTCGCGCAGGAGCTGGTCGCGGGCGCGCTCGTGGTGGTCGAGCACCCGTCCAAGGCGCGCGTCGTTCTCGGACCGCGCTTCGAGACGCTCACCGAGAAGCGTTATGGCGACTCGGCCGTGCTCCTCGCGCGCTATGCTCCGCCGCCCCCGTAGCACCGAGGCCCCGATGAGGATCGCCATCTACCCCGGCTCGTTCGACCCGATCACGCACGGTCACGTGAGCATCGTGAAGAGCGGCCTCGTCTGCTTCGACAAGCTCGTCGTCGCGGTGCTCGAGAACCCGCGCAAGACCTCGCTCTTCACGGTGGAGGAGCGGCTCGACATCATCCGCGAGGAGTTCGCGAGCGAGAAGAACGTGGAGGTCGACTCGTTCTCGGGCCTGCTCGTCGAGTACTGCAAGAAGAAGAACGTGCGCGTGGTGTTGCGCGGCCTGCGCGCCGTCGCCGACTTCGAGTACGAGCTGCAGATGGCGAACATGAACCGCCACCTCGACAGCAACGTCGAGACGGTCTTCCTGATGGCGAACGACGCGTACTTCTACGTGAGCTCGAACCTGGTGAAGGAGGCCGCCAAGCTCGGCGGCGACGTCAGCGGCCTCATCCCCGAGAGCGCGAGCAAGCGCCTCAAGGCCAAGCTCGGACACTGATGCCCCGCTACCGCGCTCGCTGCGAGTGGTGGAAGCACGGCGACGTGGACGCCGACGGGCCCACGGTGGAGTGCGAGACGGAGGACGAGGTCCGCGCGTGGCTGGCCTCGCCCGCGATCACCGCGCTGCGTGCGGGAGCGAGCCCCGGCTACGAGCCGATGTTCTTCGTCGACGACACGCTCACCGGCGTCACCCGGCCGCTCTGACCCGATGGCGCGCGTGACCTCTCGGCCAAGCTCCGTAGGCGTCGGCCGGGTCCGACCACCCATGAAGCGCGCCGCAACACTGCTCGTCCTGCTGTTCACGGTCTCGCCGCTCGCGGCCCGCGCCGATGCGATCGACGGCCCGCCGGCCTGCCCGCCCGGCGCCGTCGGGCGCTCGTCGCACTCGGGACAGTGGTGCGAGCCGGCCGTGTGCGCGAGCGACGCGGACTGCGCGAGCACCGGCGGCCACTGCCGCGCGTACCGCGTGTGCACCCGGCGCGCGAGCATCCCGCCGGGCGGCCTCGGGCAATTCCGCGATCCGCCGCCCTCGCCCGACGAGGTCGATGTGGTCGTCGGGAGCTGCGAGCCGGCAGCCGCGTGCCGCGGCGACGAGGAGCCGCCGCCGCCCACGGCCGGGACGCTGACGGGCGATCCGAGCTGCCGCGAGGCGAGCTTCTGCGTCCCCGATGAACTTCCGAGCCTGCCGACGGGCTCGCCCTCGCCCTCGCCCTCGCCCTCGCCCTCGCGCTCGACCTCGACCTCGACCTCGACCTCGACCTCGACCTCGACCTCGCCCTCGCCCTCGTGCAGCTGTGCCGCCGCTGGCGCCGGTCCGACCACGCCCGCCCTCGCCCTCGCCCTCGCCCTCGCGGCCCTCGCGATCACGCGGAGGCGCCGATGACCCGCGCTCTCGCACCCGCTCTCGCTCTCGCTCTCGCTCTCGCTCTCGCTCCCGCCCTCGCTCTCGCCCAGGGCGAGACCATCGCGCTCTCGAACGGCTGGTCGCTCACCTCGCGCCTGCGCCGCCTCACCGACGTGAACGCCGTCGCCTGCTCCGCCGATCGCGCCTACGCGCGCGGCTGGGGCGGCGGGGTCGCCGAGTGGGACGGCAGCGCGTGGCACGAGCTCCCGGAGATCCCCGGCTACGGCGAGGGCCGCACGTACGGCACGCACCTCGAGGCGACGCCCACCGGCGTGCTCGTCGAGGCGAGCGGACGCGTCGCGAGCTGGGACGGCAGCGCGTGGTCGATCGCGACGCGTGCGTCGGCCGGTCGCTATGATCCCTTCGGCGGCCTCGCGTCGGTCGGTGCGGACGTGTACGCCGTGGGGCGCGGCTGGATCGCGCGCCGCGATGGAACGGACCTGCGCACGTACGACGCCGGCACCTGGCGCGACCTCTCGGCCGTCGCCGGCACCGGCCCGGGCGATCTCTGGACCGCGGGCCAGGGCGGCACGCTGATGCACTGGGACGGACGCGCCTGGGCGCGCAGCGCGAGCGGCACCGACGTCACGCTCGGAGGCCTCTTCGCCGTGAGCGCGTCGGAGGTGTGGGCGTGGTCCGCGCGCGGCGCGACGCCGATCGTCCTGCGCTGGAACGGTCGTGAGTGGATCGCCATCCCGCCGCCGCTCGGCGACGAGCTCCGCCAGGTCAGCGCGCAGGGCGGCCGCGTCTGGGCGGCGACGAGCGTGGGCGTCTTCGAGCGCGCCGACGGCACCTGGCAGAGCGCGCTCACCTCGTACGACTTCGGCGAGGGCGATCAGAGAGAGATCGTCGGCGCGTGCGCGACCCGCACGCACCTCGTGGCCGGCGCCGGCCTCGGCAGCGTGCTCACGCGCCCGCTCTGAGCCGGGCGATGCGCTAGGATCGGGCTCGTGTCCTCCATCGAGCTCGACGTGGACCGCGAGGGCGCGGTCCCGTACTTCAACTGGGACGTCAGCACGACGAACGCGCAGGTGCGCGCGGCGCTCGCCGGCGATGACGCCGACGCGCGTCTCTTCTGGATGGCGCGGATCCTCTCGGAGGCGCGCTACCGCGACGTGTGGCGCTACCTCTCGCTCCGGCGCGACGTGCTTCCGCACTGGGAGGCGCTGCGGCCGATGCTCGGACGGCGGCGTGACTTCTGGGAGTTCCTCGTCGAGGGATGGCGCCGCGATGGACTCCTTCCGCGATAGCCGGCTCTCGCCGCTGCAGCGCGAGGTGCTGCTCGGCTTCGCGCCCAACGCGACCGAGTGGTTCCTGACCTGCGGTGGTGCGCTCGCCGGGCTCCACTGCGGGCACCGCACGACGGAAGACCTCGACCTCTTCGTTCACGCAGAACCCACGAGCGATCGAACGACCGAGGACGGAGAACGCGCCCCCGCCTCGGCCGTGCACAGTGACGTCACGAGCCGTCGCAGTATCCGACCGGGTCGGCCGGATCGAACATCAGACACGGGCCGCCCCCGGCGCACGGTGTCGAGCTCGCGGGATCGCAGTAGCCGTAGCAGACCGAGGCTCCCGTCGCGTCGGTCGTGCAGAAGAGACCGGACGCGCACGACGAGCTGGAGCACGAGGCACCGAGCGGCTGCGTACCGGCGATCGACCCGCACTCGAAGCGCGTGGGTCCGCTCACCTGTCGGTGGGGCTCGCACGGTCCCGCGCCGCACGAGTCGGCCCGGGTCGGATCGCAGACGCCGAGGCATGCGCCGTGTGTCTCGTCGGCGAAAGGCTCGCACACGCCGCTCGCACCTCACGGAGACCGAAATCCGATCGGTCGGCGCGGCAGGCCCGGCGGGGACGTGAGCTCGCGGATGGCGTCGAACACGATCCGGAAGCGTGCGTCGTACTTCTTCTCCAGCTCGTCGAGCCGCCGGGCGAGCTCGGCGTTCTCCTGCAACATTTGCCGCAGGCGGCCGAATGCGCGCATGATCTCGATGTTCACCCGAACTGCGCGCGGGCTCCTCAGCACGCTCGAGAGCATCGCAACCCCGTGCTCGGTGAACGCATAGGGAGCGGAGCGGCGCCCACCGCGCCTCGACTTTGCGGTCACGATTTGTGACCGCAAAGCACGAACCTCGTCGGAGGTCAGCTGGAACATGAAGTCGCTCGGGAAGCGCTCCCGGTTCCGTTTCGTCGCCTGGTTGAGCGCCTTGACCTCGACGCCATAGAGCACTGCGAGCTCTTCATCGAGCATCACGCGCTGCCCGCGCAGGATGAGAATCGCGCGCTCGGCACGCTCACGGGACGGGAGATCGAGCTTCGCAACGTCGTGTGGCATGAGGGCAACGACGGTGGTTACTCCATCGGACTGACGCCGCCGGCCCCGGATCAGCCGCCCCCTCGCACCAAAGGCGGCGATCTGGTAGCGATCGCGCCATGATCTCGCGGATGCGGACCTCTTCTTCCCTTCGTGCCGTCCTCTTCCTGCTCGCGCTCGCCGGCTGCGGCGGTGGTGGCGGCGGCGCGAGCGCGTCCTCCGGCACCGGCGCGAGCACCACGCCGAGCGGAGGCCCGCCCGCGGGCTGGCCGGGCGTGCTCGTCGTCGCCCCCGGTCAGGGCCCCGCGCTCTACGCGGCGGCCGACGACAACGCGCCGCCCTTCGGCTACCTCACCGAGGGCGTCCGCGTCCGCGTGAACGGCCCGCCCGAGAACGGGCGCCTGCCCGTCACGGTCGGCGGACAGCTGGTCGTGCACGGCTACGTGCCGCTCGCGCGCCTGCGCGCCTACGTGAACCAGCGGGGCCGCATCGACGGCACGCCCGCCTTCCTCGGCGCCAACGATCCCGTGGGCATCGTGTCGCAGTCGTCCGACGGCAGCTTCCGCGTGGAGATCCGCCCGCGCCTCGGCCGCGAGGGCGCCGCCGACCTCGGGCCCTTCGTCGGCTCGGTCCCCGGCGACTGGCTCGTCGATCACCCCGAGGCCGACGGCGACACGGGCCTGAGCCCGGGCGAGTTCCGCAGCCTGCCCGCCGCGACCGAGGTGCCCGTCTACGATCGCCCGGGCGGCGCGGTGATCGCACGCCTGCCCGCGCTCGACCCGCCGCTCACGGTCGTCGTGATCCGCAGCCGCGACGGCTGGAACGGCGTGCGCGTCGGCGTCGGTCCCTTCCTCGTCGGCTACATCCAGGGCGAGCTCGCGGCGTCGAGCGCCGATCAGCTCGGCACGCGCCCGGTCGCGCCCTCGGTCGAGGTCGCCGAGGGCCACATGCCCGAGCGCATCGCGGTCGAGGAGGGCGCGCTCTTCCGCGTGGCGTCTGGCACCTGGGTGCGCTTCTACGGCGAGCAGGTCGCGCGCCTGCGCGCCGACGGCTGGGCGCGCGAGATGAGCCGCACGGCGGGCTCGGAGGACGTCGACGTGTACGTCGCGGTCGACGAGGGCTGCGCCGTGCGCGGCGTGGTCGCGGGCAGCGCGCTCACGCGCGTCACCGAAGGCGAGTGAGCGCGGCAGCCAGCGCGGAGGGCGAGGTCGAGCTCGTCACCGATCGCCTCGTGCTCCGCCTCGCTGCGGACCACGAGGCGCGCCTCGTGCTCGACTACTTCGCGCGCAACCGCGCGCACCTCGAGCGCTGGGAGCCCGAGGCGCCGCCGGGCTTCTACACGGAGGCGTTCTGGCTCGACCGGCTCGCCAACCACCGGCGCGAGCGCGACGCGGACCGCGCGTACCGCTTCCATCTCTTCGAGCGGCCGAGCGGCCGCGTGATCGGGACGGTCGGCCTCTCGAACGTCGCGCGCGGCTGCTTCCACTCGGCCAACTTCGGCTTCGGGCTCTGCGCGTCGCGCGAGGGACAGGGCGTGATGCGCGAGGCGTGCGAGGCGGTGATCGCGCACGCGTGGGACGAGCTCTGCCTGCACCGGCTGGAGGCGAGCCACCGCCCCGAGAACGTGCGGAGCGCGACGCTGCTCCGACGCCTGGACTTCGTGCCCTTCGGCTACGCGCGCGACTACCTGCTCATCGCGGGCAGCTGGGTCGACCACGTGACGACGCAGCGGATCAACCCGCGCTGGCTCCCGCCGGCGCCGCGGGAGGCGGGTCAGTAGAGCAGGATCGTCGCGAGCCAGCCGATGCCGAGGCCGAGGACGAGGCCGAGCACGATGATGACCCCGGAGACGGTCGCGCTCGGGGCCGGCGTGCTCGTCCAGGCGCGACGACGCAGCGTGCGCTTGGCGAGCACGAGCGCCATGGGGCTCTGCTTGCCGACGTCGAGCAGCTCGGCGAGGGCCTCGATCGCCACGTTGTCGACGGCCGAGCCCGCGCTGGCGTTCGCCTCCTTCGTCGCGACGGCCCAGAGCAGGCGCATCGGCGGCGACAGCGCGCCCGGCTCTCCGGACGGATCGAGGAGCTTGGTGATCGCGGCCCAGTCGCCGCGCGCGAGGGCCTTCTCGACCTCGGGCAGTCGCGGGTCGGGCGCCGGGATCCCCTTGGTGCGCGGGGTGGCCGGGATCGTCCGCCGGGCGTTGCCGCGCGCCGCCGGCGCCGTGGGGGCGACCGCCTCCGCCACCGCGGCCTCCGCCACCCCGGCCTCCGCCACCGCAGCGCCCGTCGCCCCGGCGTCCGGCGGCTCGGGGTCGGCAGTCGCGGGTGCCTCGGGCAGCGGCAGCTCCTCGCTCGGGGTCCGGCTGGCGCTCTCGGCGGCTCCGGACGTCGCACCCCCCGCGTCGTCGACGGCGCGTCCAGCACGCCGCCTTCCCTTCGGGCGCAGGTCATCGACGATGGCCGCGTCGGCGCCGCCGGTCGAGTGAATGTGCACGCCAGCGGCCTTGGCCGGCTTCTTCTCCGTCACCGCGCCATCTGAGCACGATTCCGAGGCGACGCGCAGGACTCGACGATCAGCTCGTCGTGCCGGTGAACGTGAACGTCGCGGTGCACGGAAACATCGGGTACGCGCCGCCGTTCACGATCAAGAGCGGCAGGCACGGCGGCCCGGAGCTGGTCGAGAGCGTCACGCTGTCCGTTCCCGTGATGGTGGCCGAGTGGGCGCCCGCGTCGGGCGTGCCCGAGTCGGCGGGCGTGATCACGTACGTCGCGTCGATGGTCTCGGTCTGGTCGATGACGCAGTTCGTGTACGGGCTCGTCGCGGCGTGCGCGACGACGTGGATCGAGCTGCCCGACGCGGTGCCGGTGACGCTCGATCCTGCCGCGGACCACGTCGCGCTGCCGCCGCTCGCGTGCACGCTCGCGCGGAACGTGGTGGGCGTGGCGGGGTTGTAGCCGGGAGCGCACGAGTTCGACTGCAGGGTCGCGACGATCGTGAAGTTCCCGACGAGCGTGCCGTCGTCGGGCGTGGCGAGCGGCCCGCACGCGGTCTCGAGCGCCAGGAGCGCGAAGGCAGAGAGCGCCAGCCAGCCGGTCACGCGCATGACGAGGCCTTACCCTGGCGCGCTGGCTCGCGCGAGTCGTCTCATCGCACGATCGTCTTCGCCGGAGCGAGCTCGGTTCCGATCGACACCGTCACGCCGTGCGCGTCGGCGTGGCGGACGGGTGGGGCGCGGGGCCGTACGCTCCCGATCCCGTGACGAGCGCACGTGCGAGCGCGGTGAGCGCGAGGGACGCGCACGCGTAGAGCAGCGGCAGCCAGGGCGCGACGCCGAAGAAGCGGTCGTCCGTGTGGAAGAACGCGCCGACGTGGACGAGCGTCATCTCGACGAGCGCGCCGCCGATCCCCGCTCCGGCCGCGTGCGCGATCGCGACGCCGGGCGGTGGACGATCGCCCACGGCGTAGATCGCCAGCGCGAGCAGCGCGAGCGCCGCCGCGCACGTCGCGCCGCGCAGCACGCCGGTGACGAGGTAGGCGAGCACGAAGAGGCCCATCGCGATGGCCACACGACCGGGGCTCGCGGGCCGGAGCACTCGGCCGAGCGCCCGCTCGCGCGCGACGGGCGCGAGCCCCACGGCCACGCCCGCGCACGCGAACAGGGGGATCGTCCAGGTCGCGATGCCGAACGTCCACGCGTGCGCGTAGCGCGTGGTGCCGCTCGCGACGTGCCAGGCGTCGAGCGCCACGCCGAGCGTGCCGCCGAGGACGAGCAGCACGAGCGCCGCGCGGACGAACGCCACGGCGACGGCACCCTTCACGGCGACGGTGCGTCCTCGAGGCAGGTGCTCCGGTACACCGCGAGCTCTCCCTCGTGCGTCGCGATCGGGCGCAGCCAGGGGCGCTCGGGCGCGGGCATCCCGACGCAGCAGACGCGGATCGTCCTCCTGCGCGCGATGGGCTCGAGCTCGTCGAGCACCTTCTCGAGGCGCTCGCCGCTGAAGGGGCAGTAGAGGAAGAAGACCGAGCCGATCGGGACGTAGCCGGTGAGCTCGGTGGCGTCGCCGTGCACGACGCCGAACCTGCGGAGGTTGAGGAGCGCGCGCCGCTCGCGGGCGGCGGACACCAGCCGCGCCTGGATCTCGATCCCGATCGCCGCCGCGCCCGTGAGCAGGTGCGTGAGGATCGCCGCCCGCCCGACCCCGGCGCCCACGTCCACGAACACGTCCCGGCTCTCCACGCGCGCGTGGTCGATCATGGCGAGGATCGCGTCGACCGAGCACGGCAGGTAGGGCGCGCACCCCCGCGGCAGGTCGTCGTCGTCCGGCGGGATCTCTGCCGTGTCGAGCACGAGGTCGAGCCACGCGTCGCGCAGCTGCGAGGGGATGCGGGTGAGCGCCGCGCGAAACGCGTCGGGCGGCATCGTGTCGGCGAGCAGCGAGGCGCGGAGGGACAGCGCGGCCTCGCGCTGGGCGTCGGTGAGCGACATCGGCGAGGAATCCTAGCGGATCGCCCGTGTGTGAGCGGAGCCGGTTGCGCCCGCCCCCGGGCCGCGCTCTGATCGCGCCATGAGCCACTCGCGCCTCGACCGGACCGTCCTCATGGCGGCCCGCCCGCTCCCCGCGAGCGGGTGTTGATCGCCTCCCGGGGCCTGCGCAGGCTGGAGAGCGCAGCGGTCGAGGCGGCGCGGCGGACCATCCGCGCGATCCGCAGCGTGCCTGCCGTGCGGCGCGAGGCGTACCGCGCGAGCAACCGCGACGGGTTCAAGAACATCGCCTGGCACGACGGGATGCTCGCAGACCGCGTGCGGATGCGCGCGTATGCCCGCGCGATCGATCGCTACGTGCAGCCGGGGATGACGGTGGTCGACCTGGGAACGGGCAGCGGCGTCCTGGCGTGCCTGGCCGCGCAGCGCGGCGCGTACGTGCACGCGATCGAGCACACCGGCGTCATCGAGCACGCGCGCGAGCTCGCCCGCACCAACGGCCTCGCGTCGTCGATCACCTTTCATGCGATGCACAGCCGGGACTTCCAGGTGAAGGTGCCCGTCGACGTGATCCTGCACGAGCAGGTCGGACACAACCTCATCGACGAGGACATGGTCGAGAACGTCGTGTCGCTGCGAGATCGCGTGCTCGCGCCCGGCGGGCTCGTGCTGCCAGCGCGCTTCGCGCTCTACGCCGATCCCGTGCAGCTGCGCGCGGATCGCACGGTGCCGTACGGCTGGGAGCACCGCTTCCACGGGCTCGACTTCTCCTGCTTCGCGCCCGGGCCCGGCATGACGCCGGGGATGCACGACGGGCGCGACAAGCGCTGGCTCGCACCCGACGACGTCGAGCGGAACCTCGCGCCGGAGCGGAGCGTGCTGCGCTTCGACCTCGGGACCATGGCGCGCGACGCGCTGCCCGTGCGCCTCGCGTACGAGACGACGCTCGCCGCCTCCGGGAGGCTCGACGGGTTCGCGCAGTACTTCGAGCTCGCGTTCGACGACGAGCTGCGGCTCTCGACGGGGCCGGGGCACCCGCACACCCACTGGGACGGCCGGCTCCTGCGCACCGAGGCGCACGACGTGGCCGCCGGGCAGCGCCTGGTGTTCGAGATGATCGCGGCCGACCCGACGAGCCCGCAGAGCTGGCGCTGGACCTACACCGTCGAGTGACGCCGGGCGGAGCGGCCGACGAGGGCGGACGGCTCCCGCGTGGCTCACGCCGCCGATGGCGCGCTCACCGCGCGCGCGACCCGACGCTCGACGAGACAGCTGTCGCCGAACTCGTGCGTGCGGTACGCGGCGGCGTCGAGCGCGTCGTCGGCGCGCGCGAGCGTCTCCTCGTCGGTGAACGCCGAGAGCAGCGCGTGGTGGCTCGTCCCGCGCTCGTGCGTCCCCGACACGATCGCGTCCACGACGCGCAGGTCCGTGTGCGGGCCGATGCGTAGCGTGGCCAGGCCCGGTCCGGGCCGGACCCGCCCGTGCGCACGCGCGCTCGACTCGAGCGCCCGGACCACCGTCGTGCCGATCGCGATCACACGGCGCCCGGCCCGACGCGCGCGCAGCACGGCGACCGCCGCCGCCGCCGGGATCTCGTAGGGCTCGTCGAGCGGAAGGCGCGCGTCGAGCGCGGCATCTCCGGTCGACGAGAGCCCGGCGGCGTGTGTGAGCGTGTGCACCTCGATGCCCCGCGCGTGCAGCGCCGCGAGCGTGCGGAAGTCCAGCACGAACCCCGCCGACGGAGGCTCGAGCGCGACGGGCGGACCCGCGATCGGCGTCCACACGTCCCAGAGGCGCAGAGGCGTCGGCACGTGAGCGTACTGGACGGGGCGGCCGCCGCGCGCGATGGCCTCCCAGACGTGCGCGGCACCGCCCTCGAGCACGAGGTCGACCAGGCGCGGGTGCTCGATGGCCGAGACGCGCGCACCGAGCGCCCCGTCGACGAGCGCGAGCGCGTCGCCGATCGCGACCGGCGGCGGGAGCGGGCGCTCCTCCGTGCGGGTCGTGTGGTCCCCCTCGCCGAAGAGGACCGCCCGGAAACGCGAGGGATCACGAGCGTCCAGGCTCCGTCGAGCCGCCAGGCGCACCTCGATCGCGCGCCCGGTCCTCACGTGCACGCCGTGCAGGCTCGCGGGGATCGTGGCGGCGTCGTTCGCGACCACGACGTCCCCCGGCCGGAGCACCCTCGCGAGCTCGCTGCGCGCGTGGTGCGAGAGGCCGCCGTCCGCGTCGACGACGAGCAGGCGCGCGTCGTCGGGCCGCTGCGCGGGAGCGCTCGCCGGGATCACGACGCCTCCACAGCGAGCGCGGCGGCGGGCGCGTGGAGGCGCTCGGCGATCCGATCGGCGATCTCCCTCGCGCTGGTCTCGGGCCGCTTCAGGCTCGCGCGATCGGCATCGGGGATCGCGAGCGCGTGCAGCGCCGTGTCCATGTCGCCGGGGTCGAGCGAGACGAAGCGCACGCCCTGCTCTCCGAGCTCGGCGTCCCAGATCGCCGAGAGGTGCGCGAGCGCCGCCTTGCTCGCGCCGTACGCGCCCCACCCCGGATAGGGCGTCACGGCCGCGTCGCTCGAGACCGCGATCACGAGCCCGCCGACGCCGCGGCTCGCCGAAGCGACGAGCGCGCCGAGCATCGCCTTGGTGAGCCGGAAGGGGCCGAGCACGTTCACCGCGAGGGCGCGCTCGAGGTCCTCGCACTCGGTGTCGGCCAGCGGCCGGAGCGGCACCGGTCCGAGGCTCGACGCGTTGTGGATGAGCACGTCGACGCCGCCGAGCCGCGCCGAGAGCTGCAGCGCGATGGGGTGTACGTCGTCCTTGCTCCCGACGTCGCCCACCACGCCCACCGTGCCCGGCGCCTCGCGCTCCACCTGCTCGACGAGCTCGCGCCGCCGCGCCACGAAGCCGACCCGCGCGCCGCGCGCGCTCAGCTCGCCCACGAGCGCTCGTCCCAGCCCGGCCGTCCCGCCGGTCACCACCACCTTCAGCCCGCGCAGACTCCGCGGCGCCCCGTCGTCGATGCGTCCCTTCATGTTCGCGTTCTCCTCGAAGGACACGATGCACCCCGCCGGGTCCGCGCACGCTCGCTCGGTCCATTCCGTCGTCCGTCGGTCCAGCACGCGCGCGGGCGCCCGGGCGACTATCCTCGTCGGGTGGACGTTCGGGGGAAGGCGGAGCCCGGGACCGCCGTCGGGATCGCGATCACGCTCGCCACGATTCCGGGGTGCGCAGCCGCCGGAAGCGCGCTCGGCGCCGTCGGGGCGGCGATCGCGCTCGTCGTCGTCGTCGTCCTCGCGGTCGCGGGCTCGAGCGCGCTGGCGCTCCTCGTGTCGTGGGCCGTCTCCGTGCACCGCGCGGTCCGGCGTCCCGACGGCCGAGGTGCCGGCTGGGCGGTCGTGCTCTCCTCGGTGCTGCTCGGGATGCACCTCTTGCTCGCCGCCTTCTTCGAGCGCGGCGAGCTCGTCACCTGGCTCGTCCGCACCGCGATCATCCCTGCGTGCCTCGTCGGCGCGAGCATCGCCCTGCTCGCGCTCCGCGGCCCCGCGCGCACCCGAGGCTGGGCCATCCTCGGCGTGGTCCCCGTCGTCGTCGTCGGCCTCGGCGCGCTCGAGCACCTGAGCGCCCACGTGGCCTTCACGGAGCTGCCCGGCCGGATCACGTCGGTCGGGGCCACGGGCCTGCACCAGTGCGCGCTGCTCTCCACCGGCCAGGTCGCGTGCCTCGGCGCCAACTACCAGGGCGAGCTCGGCAACGGACGCACGAGCTCCGAGGAGCGGCCGGGACCGGTCGCCCAGCTCGACGACGCGACGAGCCTCGCGCTCGCCGACGGCGTCAGCTGCGCGATCCGCGCGTCCGGCGGGGCGGTCTGCTGGGGCGGACGCGAGCTGCTGCGCCCGCCCACCGACGGCCGCCTGCCCTGGGCGCTCCCCGAGAGCGAGGGCGTCGTCGAGCTCGCGGTGACATCCGTCGAGATCGTCGGGCGACGCGACGACGGCAGCGCCTTCGGCTGGCCGCACGCCTTGCCGCGCGTCGACGCGATCCGCTCGGTGCGCGCGTGCGACACCCTCGATGGGCGCGCGGTGTGCCTCGTCGACGAGGCCGGGACGGCGGGCTGCATCGAGTGGAGCGATCGCGGCCGCGTGGAGCGCGTGCTCCTGCACCCCGAGCTCGGCGCGGTCGTCGACGCGGTGCCGGCCGACGACGGCTCGGGCTGCGCCGTGGACGCGCAGGGAGCCGTGACGTGCTTCCGGGCCCCGCCCTCCGAGGACGCGCCGGTGCGGCTGCCGGTCGCTCCGCTGCGCTCGCTCGTGGTCCTCGACGGATGGCACGGCGCTGCATGTGGCCTCGATCGCGACGAGCACGCGCGGTGCTTCGAGCGGGCGACCGGCGAGGAGATCCCGATGCCGGGCGCGCTGACGGGCGAGCTCTTCGCGATCGGGCGCGCCGTGTGCGTCGTCGCGGCCTCCGGCGTCGCCTGCGTCGACCCGCTCGAGGGCCCTATCGATCCACCGCGCATCACCGGCTTCGATCGCGCACCCTGACGGGCGCGAGAGCCCTCACGGCATCGTGGCGAGCACCCCGGTGTGGTACCGGACGGACACGAGCTCGCCCTGGCAGTCGTCGATGATGGGCGCGAACTGGAGCGTGATGTCGCGATCCGCGGGCACGTTCGCGAAGAAGGGGTTGGGGATCGTCACGTCGATGCTGCTCGCCCCGGGGTCGGCCGGCCCGATCATCGTGAGCGGGACGACGCGCGCGCTCGTGCTCCCGCCGTCGGGCTCGGGGATCGCCCCGTCACCGCCGCCGATGAACGCCGCCACCTGCACGTAGAGCGGCAGCGGGGCCATGTCGCAGCGGGTGAACTCGACGTGAACCATCGCGTGCATCGTCGGATCGTTCAGCGTGATGCGCTCGGGCGTGAGCGTCGCGGCCGTCACGCGGGCGTACGTGCGCGGCCGGCACTCGTTGACGTACTCGCCGCGGCAGCTCCGGGTCATCGGCGGATCCTGCGCGGCACAACCGGCGAGAGCAGCGATCAGCGCGAGGGCGGCGGGCGGCGGGCGGCGAAGCATCCACCGACTCTGACAGTCAGGGGCGCGACGGGCGAGCGGGCTCGTCGGCCGCCGGCGGCGCGGCGTCGGAGTGGTCGTCCACGAGACGTCGCGGGCGCCCCGTCGCCACGCGCGAGAGCTCGAGGATCGCCTCGATCACCCCCAGCGTGACGTAGCCACAGAGCAGCCAGACCAGCGCGACGCTCCAGTGGAAGAGCATCATCATCGCGATCGTCGAGCCGACCGCGCCGACGACGACGAGCACGGAGGCGAGCGAGAGCTTCACGTTCTTGAACGAGCGGAACTTGATCGTGCTCACCATGAAGAACGAGAGGACGAGCACGATCGCGAGCACGATCTCGGGGTGCCTGTCGAGCCGCAGCGCCGGCACGTTCAGGAACCAGTTCGCGACCACGAGCGCCACGACGATGCCGGCCGCGCCCGGGATCGGGAGGCCGAGGATGAACTTGCTGGGCTTCTTCGGCGCGCCGCCCGCGCCCATCGCCAGCACGTTGAAGCGCGCGAGGCGGATCGCACCGGAGCCGAGGAAGACGAAGCTCGCGACGAGCCCGAGCACGCCGAGCTGGTGGAGCGACCATCGGTAGATGAGCACGGCGGGCGCTGCCCCGAAGCTCACGACGTCGGCGAGCGAGTCGATCTGCACGCCGAACGCGCTCTGCGTCTTGGTCAGGCGCGCGACGCGCCCGTCGATCGTGTCGAAGAACATCGCGAACACGATCAGGATCGAGGCCTTGTAGAACGCCTCGGGGCTGACGTCTCCGTCCCCCGCGGGGGTCGTGGTGCCGCCGGGGATGGGCACCGCCGGCGAGGTGCAGACGAGCATCGCGTAGAAGCCGCAGAAGATGCTCGAGAGCGTGAACAGGTTCGGGAGAATGAACAGAGTCTTGCGTAGGTCGACGCGCATCGCTCATCCCGCCGTGCTCGCGTAGGGTACGCGAAAGCTGCCGAGGATGTTCCGGTTCTTCCCGCGCGCAACCCTGGCGTGGTCGAACGGTGACCGACCCGCGCGGCGCGCCGGACCGCTCTCTCAGAGCGCGGCGCCGTCCTCGAGCGCCACGCGCTCGGCCTCGAGGGCGTGGTTGCGCAGGCGGAGCGAGCCCGTCAGGTCGCAGGCGCGCTCGAAGTCCCCGCGCGCCTCCGCCATCTCGCCGCCCTCGAACGCGAGCACGCCGCGCGCCTCCCAGACACGGCTGCCGCCCGCCGCAGCGTACGCGTCCAGCGCCTCGATGCGCATCCCGAGCGGGGCGGCCCCGCCCTCGAGGGCGAGCCAGCCGTAGTACGCGCGCAGCTGCAGCGCCGTCATGCCCTCGGTCATCGCGATCCCGTGGATGGCGTTCCATCGCGCGTAGAACATGGTGCGGATCACGAATTCGGGGGCGACGCGGCGCCCCGCCACGACGGCGCCGTAGCGCTCGAGCATCTGCGGGAACACCCCGAGCTCCGAGGCCCGACCGGTGGCGTCGAGGTGCCCCTCGCCGCGCAGGGCCGACATCATCCGGACCACGTCCCGGGCGCGCGCGCGCGGGATCGCCGCCGGGTCCGCCGCGCCGATCTCGCTCGTGAGGTGCGCGAGCCGCGCCGCACGTCCCGAGGCCTCCTCGGGGAAGTCGTCCATCCGCACCTCGGCCAGTCCCTGCGCCAGGTAGAGCTCGCGACGGGCGGCCTCGTGGTCGTCGTCGGTCGCCTCGGCCCCGAGGGCGTTCTCCGCGGCGATCGCCCGCGCGACCTCGGCGGACGGCAGCACGAGCGGCGGCATCTCGACCGGCCGGGCCGCCCGCGGGCTCGCCCAGAGGGCGATCAGACCCGCCGGAATCGAGACCGCCAGCACGAGCGCCGCCAGCTCGGCGCGTCCCGATCGCCCGGCCGGGCCGTCCTTGCCGGCGATGCTCTCGGTGCGTATCTCGTCAGCCACGGTGCGCTGTTCCCTCCGGGGAGCTTCTCGCTATAGTGAGACTCCAGCCTACGAGACAGCGGCCGGGCCCGGAAAGACGATTCGTGACCAACAAGCGACAGCACGAGAGGCTCGAGATCGCGATCCCGGTCGTCCTGGTGCACGAGGGCCGCGAGATCGCCGCCGAGTCCCGGAACCTCAGCTCGGGCGGCATGCTGATCGCGGGCGGCGAGGGCGTCCCCTTCGGCGCGACCGTAAGGCTGAAGGCGGCCCTTCCTCCCCACGCGACCGCGCTCGACATCCCCGTCACGGTCCGCTGGATCCAGGGCGGCACGGTCGGAGTGCAGTTCGGATCGCTGCGCGCGAAAGAGGCCTGGGCGATCAACCAGCTGGTGAAGATGCTCGCCGAGGCGAAGCCCGCCTGAGTCGACCCGAGGAGCAGGAGACAAAGAGGATGGATCTCTCGTTCACGCCCGAACAGGAAGCGTTCCGCGAGGAAGTGCGCGCCTTCATCGCCGGCCAGATGCCCGCGAGCATCAAGAAGAAGGCCGACGACGACGGCCACTTCGAGATGGACGAGGTGATGGACTGGCACCGCCACCTCGCCAAGAAGGGCTGGATCGCCCCGCACTGGCCCAAGGAGGTCGGCGGCACGGGCTGGGACGCGGCCCAGCGCTTCATCTTCGGCGAGGAGCTCGAGCGGAGCGGCGCGCCGGTGCTCTCGCCCTTCGGCCTCTCGATGGTCGGACCGCTGATCATCCAGTTCGGCAACGACGCGCAGAAGAAGCGGTACCTGCCGAAGATCCTCAGCGGCGAGGAGAAGTGGTGCCAGGGCTACAGCGAGCCCGAGGCCGGCAGCGACCTCGCCTCGCTCCGCACGACGGCGGTCGACGACGGCAAGGGCAACCTCGTCGTGAACGGCCAGAAGACGTGGACCACGTACGCCCAGTACGCGGACTGGATCTTCTGCCTCGTGCGCACGAACTCGGCCGTGAAGAAGCAGGCCGGGATCTCGTTCCTGCTCATCGACATGAAGACGCCGGGCGTGAAGGCCGTGCCGATGCTGACGACGGGGCACACGCCCGCCTTCTGCGACACGTACTTCGACAACGCGGTGGTGCCCAAGGAGAACGTCGTCGGCCCGATCGACGGCGGGTGGTCGATGGCCAAGGCGCTGCTCGGCCACGAGCGCACGCTCATCGGTGCGGTCGGCACGAGCACGCGCGCGCTCCAGCGGGTCAAGCGCATCGCGGGCAAGACGATGGTGGACGGCAAGCCCGCGCTGCAGCACCCGGGCTTCGTGGGCAAGATCGCGCGCCTCGAGATCCGCCTCGAGTCGCTCCGCATGCAGAACTACCGCGCGCTCGCGGGCGCCCAGCTCGGGCACGCGCCGGGGCCGGAGAGCTCGATCCTGAAGATCCGCGGCGCGGAGATCCTGCAGCAGTGCTTCGAGCTCGCGATGGAGATCATGGGCCCGGACAGCGTGAGCTGGTTCAACGAGGCGGGCGTCGTCGACCCGGGCGAGCAGTGGATCGCCAGCACGATGAACTACACGCGCGCGACGACGATCTACGGCGGGTCCAACGAGATCCAGCGGAACGTGATCGCGAAGTGGATCCTCGGGCTTCCGGCGAACGCCTAGAGACGGACGGAGACGAGCATGGACTTCGAGCTGACCGCCGAACAGAAGATGCTGGCCGAGCAGGCCGCGAGCTTCGCCAAGAAGAGCTCCCCCGTGGAGCGCTTCCGCAAGCTCCGCAGCACCGCCGAGCGCGACGTGGTCGAGCACGGCTGGGAGACCAAGGTGTGGAAGGAGATGGGCGGCCTCGGCTGGCTCGGCCTCGCCTACCCCGAGAGCGTGGGCGGCATGGGCATGCGCTTCCAAGACCTCGCGCTCGTGATCGAGAAGCTCGGCACCACGCTGACGCCGGAGCCGCTGATCGCGTCGGCGGTCGTCGCGGGAAGCGCCGTGCTGCGGGCCGGATCCGCGGCGCAGCAGAAGGCGATCCTCGAGCCGATGATCGAGGGAAGGACGAGCCTCGCGCTCGCGTGGACCGAGCGCGCGGGCCGCTACGACGTGCGGGCCGTGACGACGACGGCCAAGAAGACGGGGAGCGGCTTCGCGATCACGGGCGAGAAGATCTTCGTCGAGAACGGCCACGCAGCCGACGTGCTCGTCGTGTCGGCCAAGACGGACGCGGGGCTGGCGCTCTTCGCCGTGCCGAGGGGCACGACGGGCCTGAGCGTGCAGCGCATCAAGACGATGGACGGACGCGCGGCGGCGATGGTGAAGCTCGAGGGCTGCCAGGTCGGCGCCGATGCCCTGCTCGGCGAGCCGGGCGAGAAGGCCGCGCAGGCGCTCGACGCGGCGCTCGATCTCGGGGCTGCCGCGGCGTGCGCCGAGGGCCTCGGCATCGCGAGCACCGTGCTCGACATGACGGTCGCCTACCTCAAGACGCGCAAGCAGTTCGGCGTGCCCATCGGCAGCTTCCAGGCGCTGCAGCACCGCGCGGTCGACATGTTCGTCGAGGTCGAGCTGCTCAAGAGCACGTGCATCCTCGCGGCCGTGCGCGCCGACGAGCCCGACGTCGAGGAGCGCAGGCGCGCGATCTCGATCGCGAAGGCGCAGCTCGCCGTCGGCGGCAAGTTCGTCGTGCAGCAGGCCGTGCAGCTCCACGGCGGGATCGGCATCACCGACGAGCACGACGTGGGCCTCTACTTCAAGCGCATGAGCGTGCTCAACGCGAGCTACGGCGACGAGGAGCACCACCTCGCGCGCTACACGAGCCGCCCCACGTTCGCCGCCGACGCGGGCTGAGATGCGCCCGACGCACCGCGTTCCCGCCCTCGGCGCCACGCTCCTCTTCGTCGCGTGCGCGCACTCCGAGCCGCCTCCGTCCGACGAGACGACGCCCACGAGCACCGAGGCCGCGTTGCCGGGCAGCGCGGCGGTGCACGCTCGCCTCGGCCCGCTCCCGGCGCCGCCGCAGCCCTGGGCGACGCCGGTCGCCGCTCTCACGCCGGACGACTTCGTCTCGCTCTGTCCGTATCTCGACCGGAACGTGCACCTCGAAGGCTCGACGGCGAGCTGCCCCGATGGGTCGACGGCCGCGGTGGTCGAGCACCACTGCGTCCCGGACGCCTGGTCCGCCGCGGCCCGCAGCCTGCCGTGCACGATCTCGCTCGGCGAGATGGTCGCCTGCCGCCTCGCGATGGTCGAGCACCCCTGCGACGGCGGGCCCTACGGCGAGAACCTCGACGAGTGCGAGGCCTTCGAAGAGTGCACGCTGGACGGGTCCCGACCGCCCGAGGTGACCCGGCCATGAGGCGCGCTACGACGATCGCGCTCGTCGTGCTCGGCGTCGTGGGCATCGCGCGCGCCGACGTGCAGTTCGAGCGGCACGACGTGCCGACGATCTTCTTCATCGACAAGAGCGACGACCGCAACCGCGTCGACTACGGCATCCACCTCGACACCAGCTGTCACCCCGCGAGCGGCTCGCCGATGGAGGTGTACTGGCGCGAGTTCGAGAACGGCGCGGACGGCCGCGTCACGCACGGCCTCAACATGTTCGAGGGGCCGGTATACGGCGTCGGCTCGCAGCGCGTCACCGAGACGCGAGAGGACGGCATGACCATGCTGATCCAGATCCGCGCGCTCTCGTCGCGACACCTGGAGGTGCACACGGCGCGCGCGCCGCACGGCTGTACCGCGCGCGCGACGCTGACGATCGCGGGGACCGACGCGTACCTCGATCACGTGCACCTCACGCTCGGCGAGAGCCCGGGCTCGCTCCGCTTCGCGGACATCTACGGCACGGCCGTCGAGGGCGGCGCGAGCGTGCACGAGCACGTGGTGCACTGAGGGGCTCCGCGCTCGCCTCGACCTCGACCTCGACCTCGACCTCGCTCTCGACCTCGCTCTCGACCTCGCTCTCGACCTCGCTCTCGACCTCGCTCTCGACCTCGCTCTCGACCTCGCTCTCGACCTCGCTCTCGACCTCGCTCTCTCTCGGGCTCTCCGGCCTTCGGCCGGACTCGCCGCTCGAATGAGGACGAGAAATCCGGTGGCCCGCTCGGGGTTGGAGAATGGTGCCGTCGTGCTCGCGGCCGTCCACCCCGCTTCGCTGCGCGAAGCGCGCGTGCTCGCACTCCTCGCCAGGGCACCGGAATGGCGAGAAGTACGTCTCGCCGTGGCTCCGGGGTGCTCCGCTCGCGTCGGTCCGCCTCCGCGGACCGAGGGTGGACTGCCGCTGCGCGCGACGGAGGTGGGGCTGTGCCCCGAGCGGGCAGAACGGAGAACGGAACATGGGCCTGCACATCTACAAGGACGCACTCCAGATCACGCGAGAGATGCGCGACGTCGTCACCAAGATCGCGCAGCACGACGCAGACCTCGGCAAGCAGCTGCGGCGGGCGCTGACCAGCGTGCCGCTCAACATCGCGGAAGGGGAGTGGCGGCGGAACGGGAACGCGCGCGCGAGGTTCGAGACCGCGATGGGGAGCGCGAACGAGGTCCGCGCCATCCTCGAGACCGCGGACGCGATGGGATACGTGAGCGCGGACGCGAGGCAGGTCGACGCGCTCGATCGGATCGCGCGGACGCTGCACAAGCTCGTGTAGGCAGGGCCGAGGCCCGTGATTGTCGCCGCGGGCCTCGGTGATCTCTCAGCGCGTCAGCTTCACGAGCACGCCGATGACGTGGTCCAGTCGCTCTCGGACGGTCCGATCCACCGCCGCGTACCCGAGCGCCTCCGCCACGTCGAGACACGCGCCAACTTCCTTGGCTGAGCCGAGCGCCGTCAGCCGCCGCTGCCGACGGTTGCCGCCCTGCACGCCGTCGCTCTCCGCGAGGTTGAGCGGCACGCTGGTCACCGCCCGCCGCAGCTGGTCGAGCAGGTTCCGGTCGTGGCGCCCGACGTGCTCACCGATCACCCGGACATCGCGGCAGAGCTGAATCGAGACGAGATAGATGTTCAACACGGAGCTTCTCCTGGCTGGTGCCCCGACCTGCTCGGGGCACAGCCCTTCCCGCCCGCGGGTCGCAGGCGCGCTCAACCCAGCGACTGCGAATGCAGTCGCTCCGGAGCGGAGCTGCACGGAGGCTCCGCGAATGCGGAGCCGGAGGAAGCGAGCACCGGCGCGCCGCAGGCGCGGGGTTGAACGCGACAAGCCCGCGGGCACGATGAGGACCCCCGAGCAGAGCGCCCACCCCGATGCGACCTCGGAGCTCGCCCCTCGCCCTCGCCCTCGCCCTCGCCCTCGCCCTCGCCCTCGCCCTCGCCCTCGCCTCGCCCTCGCCCTCGCCCTCGCCCTCGCTCTCGCTCTCGCTCTCGCTCTCGATCTCGATCTCGCCTTCGATCTCGCCCTCGATCTCGCCCTCGCCCAGCGCGCTCGACGGTCCGGACGCGCACGGATCGTCCTCGGTGATACAACGAGCCGCATGCTCTCCTTCGGCGAAGCGGTCGATCGCGTCGTGGGCGCCGGCTCCCACCTCCTGCACGGGCTCCGTGGCGCCCACGTCAACACCGTGGACGACCTCGGGCCCTATCTCGACGCTCCGATCGAGACGCTCTTCCCGACGCCGGTCGTCCCGCGCGACGTCGTGCGCAAGAAGCCGCGCCTCGCGCTCGGGCCGCGCGTCATCGAGACGCTGCGCTGGCACAGCCAGCACGTCGTGCTCTGCCCGCACTACCGCGCGCGCCACGCCGGGGAGTACTGGCTGAACCAGCGCGTGACGGCGCGCTGGATCCACCCGCGCTCGGGGCCCCGCAAGCGCGCGCTGATCTACGTGCACGGCTGGCTCGAGCCCGGGCCCGGCATCGAGGAGGCGCTCCTCTTGCCCCGCCTGCACGACGAGCTCGGCGTGGACGTGCTGCACATCCAGCTGCCCTTCCACGGGAGCCGGAACCCGCGCAGCGCGCTCTTCCACGGCGAGTTCTTCTGGAGCGCCGACCTCGTGCGCACCGTCGAGTCGGTGCGGCAGTCGGTCATCGACGTCCGCACGCTCATGGCGTGGCTGCGGGCGGAGCACGGCTACGAGCAGCTCGGCGTCACCGGCATCAGCCTCGGCGGGGGGCTCACGATGGCGCTCGCGTGCGTGGAGCCGACGCCCGACTACATCGTGCCCATCATCGGACACCTCAAGCTCGGCGAGGCCGTCGAGGAGGCGCCCATCCTGTGGCGCATGAAGTCCGACCTCGAGGGCTTCGGGATCGATCGCGCCGCGCGCCAGACGCTCTTCCGCCGGCTCGGGCTCGGGACGATGAAGCCGCGCCTCGCGCCCGCGAGGCAGCTCTGGGTCGAGGCGACCGACGACGTCTACATCACGGCCGATCTCGTGAAGCAGCAGTGGGAGGAGTGGGGCCGGCCGCCGATCGAGTGGATCCCCGGCGGGCACATGACCTTCCCGCTCTCGCTCCCGCGGATCCTGGCGCGCATGCGCGCGTTCCACGCCGGCCTCGGAGACCCCGCGCTCGCCCGGCCACCGGCGACGCGCTAGAGAAACGGCGGGCCGCACGCGGGACGCGCGTGACCCTTTCCTTGTCTTCTGCGTGACGGAGGCTCCCATGGGGCGGTGGCTGGTGTGGATCGGACCGGCGCTCGCGCTGCTGGCTGTGGGCTGTAGCCAGGCGACGACGCCCGGGGACTCGGGCACGGGCCCGGGCGACTCGGGAGCGGACGGTGGAGTCGCTCTGTCCGACACGGGGATCGACGGCGCGACGCTCGCGGACACGGGCGTCGACGCCGGCCCCGGCCCCGCCGACGCGGGCACCGACGCTCCGAACGACGCCGCGCGCGGCGATGCCGGCATGTGCGTGGACCTCCCGCCCGATCCGACGCGCCCGACGCCCATGCAGTGCAGCGACTGCCGCCCGCCGAGCGGCACCAGCTCGACCACCGGAGGCTGCATGTCGGACGCCGACTGCAGCGACAACACGATGGGCAGCAACGGGCGCTGCGTGTTCGGCCGCATCGGCACGTTCTGCGACTACGACACGTGCTTCGCCGACACCGACTGCGCCGCCGGCGAGGTCTGCCTCTGCGACGGGTCGAGCGGCGGCGGCAACACGTGCGTGCCGAGCAACTGCCGCGTCGACGCGGACTGCGCCGGCGGGCGCGCGTGCTCGCCGACCTTCGGCATGTGCGGCCACTACTCCGGGTTCGTGGCGTTCCGGTGCCACACCGCGACGGACGCGTGCACCGTCGATGCCGACTGTGCCGCCCCGGGCTACTGCGCGTTCGACGAGATCACCGGACACTGGGCCTGCTCGACGTCCGAGTGCGCCGGCTGAGGGCGGCGCTCTCGGTCGCGATGCTCGGGGCCTGCGCGCAGGCTCCGCGCGACCCCATGGCCGACGCGCACGCGTTCGAGTCGGACGCGGTCATGCGGCGCGCCGCGATGGAGGCGAGCGTCGCCGCCGCCGACACGCCGTACGCCGCGCAGCGGCTCGCGCACTACGCGCTCGCCGGTGCCGGCATCGACGACCCCGGGAACGACTGGGACGCGCTGCCGGTGTTCGCGCCGCGCGTGCGGCGGCTGCGGGTGCGCGGTGGGTCGGCCAGCGACGGGAGCCTCGACGAAGGGAGCGTGCTCGACGCCGCGCCGGTCGACCTGGCCGGCTACGTCCGCGCCGGCGAGCGGGCGTTCGAGCGCTACCCGGTGCAGATCGATCTCGCGCTCGCGCCCATCCGGGATCGCACGACCGCCGAGCGGCTCGGCTTCGTCGTGACGGACGACGGGATCGTGCGCGGCGCGGTCGAGGTCGAGACATCGACGGGGTGGAACGTCGCCCTCACCTGCGCGGGCTGCCATTCGACCGAGCGCGACGGGGCGTTCGTGCTCGGCCTCCCGAGCGAGCGGCTCGACCTGGGCTCGCTCACCGGCCACCTCGACTGGCCGCTCGGCACGATGGACGTGACCGACGACGGGATCGACGCGCCGCTCCGGCCCGCCGACCTGCGCCCCCTCGCCTCGCAGGCGCGGCTGCAGCACACGGGCAACCTCTTCAACGGGCGCCTGGCTCGGATGGTGCGGATCGAAACGCTGGCGATCACGCAGCTCGGCGAGCACCTTCCGCCCCGAGCGCGAGGTCGTCTCCGCGCTGGCCCTCTACCTCGAGTCGCTCGACGCCGCGCTCGCGCGCCCCGATCCCGCCGCGCCCGCCGCCGCCACCTTCGAGCGCGCGTGCGCGGGCTGTCACGCCGGCGAAGCGCTCGCGGGGGCCTTCGTCGCGGTCGAGACCGTCGGGACGGACGCCGCCGCCACGACCGGCGGGCAGCGCGGCACCGGCGGCTACCGCGCACCCTCGCTGCTGGGCGCCGGCGATCGCCGCGGCGTGCTGCACGACGGCACCGCGAGCAGCCTGCGCGGTCTGCTCGGCCTCGAGCCCAGCGCCCACGTCGGCCACCCCTTCGGCCGGGACCTGAACGAGACGGATCGCGAGGCGCTGGCCGCCTGGCTCTCGCCCTGACGCCGGGCGCGACGGCTACATCACGACTAGCAGGTACTCGCCGGGGTGCGCGGCACCGTCGGACGTCACGTAGGAGTCGAGCACGAGGTAGTAGGTGCCTGCGGCGAGATCCAGCGAGAGCTCGCGGTCGTTGCGCGCGATGCAGCCCGCCCCCGCGCCGGTGGCGTCGAGCAGGTGCACGTCGATGTCGACGGTCCCGCGATCGACGACCCAGGCGTGCACGTGCGTCGCGCTCGAGACGTCGAGCCGGTAGTAGAGCTCGGCGCCGCCCTCGTTCGCCGTCGAGCAGCCGTAGGTGTCGATGCGCATCGCGCCGGCCGTCGCCGTCGAGCGCAGATCCGTGAACGGCAGCCCGCCGATCACGAAGGGATCGGCGAAGCTCCCGGCCCCCGCCGTGCGCGTCGCGCTCGCGTCCGGCGCCGGCTCGCCCGCGCGCGCGCGGCGTGCGCGGTCGAGCGCCGTCAGCACCAGCAGGTTGCGCTGGTCGTACCCGAAGCCGAGGCCCGCGGCGGTGAGCACGCAGGCGCCTCCCGAGTACGCGTTCGGGTGGACGTGGTCGGGGCCGAGGCCGTGCGACGCGAGCGGCAGCATCGCCGCGTGGAGATCGACGAAGGGTACCTGCCGTCCCTGCGCGATCCCGCGCACGAGCCACCCGAAGAGCGGCACGCTCGCGTCCGCCGCCGGGTCGTCGTCGCGCGGCGGGATCGACGAGAGCACCGGGATCACGCCGCGGTCGAGCAGCGCGTCGGTGATGTCGAGCATGTTCTCGGCGAACGCGAACGGCGTCCGGAAGCCGACGTCGTTGGTCCCGAACATCACCGACGCGTAGCGCGGCATGATCGCGTCGAGCTCCAGGTCGAGCGGACGCGGCGTCCCCGCGAGCGCCGCCGACGCGCTCCAGCCGACCGTGGCGCAGAGGCTCGTGCGCGAGAACGGCGACACGCCACCCCCGGTGTCAGCCGCCGCGAAGATGGCGCGCGTCTCCTCGAGCGCGGTGCGGCCGTCGAGGTCGAAGCGTGTGCCGTCGAAGCAGTCGAGGAACGAGGTGCTCACCGTGATCGAGTCGCCGATCTTGGCGAACCGATCCTCGTGCGCGGCCGCGCGTCCGGCGATCGCTCGCAGGCCGCTCGCGAGATCCTCGGTGACGGGCGAGACACCACGATCGGCCGTGTAGACGACCCGCCCGGTCGGGGGCGGCGGCCCCGCGTCGGGATCGCGCGCGGCGTCGGGCGCAGACGCGGCGTCCGGCAGCGGTCCCGCGTCCTGCATCGTCGCATCCCGCATCGCCGCGTCCGGTGCTGCCGCGTCCAGCGCTCCGGCGTCGGGCGCAGCGCCGTCCGCGCTGCCCCGGACGACGAGGGGCCCGTCGCAGCCTACCAGCGCGAGCGCGAGCGCCAGCCCTGCGCCGACCAGCGCGTTCGGACGGATGAAGCGGGGGGCGCGCACCGGACGAGGATAGCCCCGCGCTGATCGACGGCCATCAGCGGTTGAACAGCAAGAACACCCCCTGGTACGCCGCGAAGCCCAGCATGCCGAGCAGGCCCGCGCGCCGCGCGTCGAGCCCGTGCACACCGGCGATCACCGCGGAGAACATCCACGGGAACACCACCGTGTAGACGAGCATGAACGCCCAGAGCACGTCGCGCGCGAGCGTCGGCGCGTTCATCGCGTGCTCGTGGGCGAGCGCGTCGATGACGTGCAGCGCGCCGAGCACGCTCACCACGAGGTCGTGGGGCAGGAGCGTCCAGTGCCCGATCGAGATGGCGAACCCGAGCGCCGCCAGCGTGCCCTCGAAGCTCCCCTTCGCGCCGACGGCGTGGCCGAGCAGCTGCACGAGCGCGGCGGAGAGCAGCCAGCCCGCGGCCATGCTCGGCACGATCAGGTACACGTTCGTCTCGTAGTAGTGCTCGGCCGGGATGGCGAGCCAGGGCGAGAACGTGGAGGGGTACGCGCCGCCCCGGGCGAGGCCGAGGTACACGACGAGGTAGCCGAAGGTCGGGACCGCCATCGCGAGCAGGCCGAGGCGCAGCGCGCGCGGGTCGCTCGCGAGATCGCCGGCGGCCGCGCGGGGCGAGCGCACGAAGGCCGCGTAGTACGTGCGGAAGGAGGTCACGCCTGCGTCGGCTCGACCACCACGTCGTCGAGCCGCATCTCGAGGTACGCGAACGCGCCCTCGGGCGGGTGGTACATGCCCTCGCCGACCGACGCGAGACGCTGGGGACCGAACGCCCGCACCTCGCGCATCGGCGTCGACCAGCGGCACGGGATGGCCTCGCGTCCCTTCATCATCGCGCGGTCGTCCGAGACGAAGTCCGCGATCATGCCGTCGTCACCGAAGGTCACCTCGGCCGAGATGGTGTGTGCCCCGTTCGTGTACGTCGCGCGGGCGCGCCGCGCGTCGAGGGCCTCCCAGCGCATCGCGGGATCGATCATCGCCCCGGGCGCGAGCAGGCACGCGTCGTTCAGCAGCGTGACCGTCTCGGCGCGCGTCATGGCCTCGCCCGACGCGCTCGTGATGGGCACGAGCCCGAGCATCCGCACGCGCATGGATGCCTCGCCGTGCGCGTAGCGATGGAAGACCTGCACCGGCAGCCCCATCATCGTCGCGTCCATGAAGAAGAGGCGCACCGGCCCGTCGGCGGCGCCGTAGAAGCTGTGCTGCTGCCCCACGAAGGGCATCCAGGGCGCCTTCGCGTCGCCGCGGATGCGGCCGCTGAAGCGCACGAAGAGGTGCAGAGGGCGCGGGAGCCGCGCCGCGCCGGTGGCCTCGAGGTAGCGCCGGACGGGCGCCGGCAGGGCCTCGAGGTCGCTCGCGGCGATCGGGCGTGCCGGCGCGCGGCGGCTCGGCTCGAGCCGGGAGTCGAGCTCGCGCTCGAGCTCGGCCGGCAGGCTCGTCGGGCCGCCCATCGCCGCGCCGACGAGCACGCCCGCCAGCACGAGGAGGTTCGCGATCGTCCCCCAGCGCGCGTCGGTCCAGCTCACGAACACGAGCCCCTGCGAGACCACGAGGGCGACCATCCCGAGCGCCCACCAGCCGCGGACGCCCCCGAGGTAGACGGCCGCGGTCGCGAGGAACATCAGCGCCGCGAGCAGCCAGAGCGCGCCCAGCGAGCGAGAGATGGGCTGCGTGAGCGCCGCGAGCTCGGCGTACCCGAAGGCCTTCGCGAAGCCCATGAGGTGAATCAGCCCGTGGATCACGAGCAGCCCCGCGAACGCCCAGCGCATGGCGAGGGGATAGGCACCGCGGTCGAGCGCGCCAGCTCTCGCCCTCGCTCTCGCCCCCTCGCTCTCGCTCTCGCCCTCGCTCTCGCTCTCGCTCTCGCTCTCGCCCTCGCTCTCGCTCTCGCCTCTCGCCTCGCGCCCTCGCCCTCGCCCTCGCCCTCGTCCTCGCTCTCGTCCTCGGCAATTCCCGACGCAGCTCGTGGCCCACCGGCCACCCATCGATGACCTGCGCGTCGCTCCGCGCCGCCGATGTTGCCTGGGGCGGGCTG
>JBGAQA010000081.1:25652-32459 GCA_044220955.1 Sandaracinaceae bacterium | reverse complement strand
GTCGTCGTCGTCTTGCCGTGGTCGATGTGACCGATCGTCCCGACGTTCACGTGCGGCTTGGTTCGGTTGAACTTCTCTTTGGACATGTCCTCGTCTCCTGAGCTCTGACGAAACCGGCTACCGGCTCACTTACCTTTGACCTTGGCAACGATCGCGTCGGCGATCGTGTTCGGAACGATGGCGTAGTGGGCGAACTCCATCGTGTACGTGGCGCGCCCCTGCGTCTTGCTGCGCAGGTCGGTCGAGTACCCGAACATGTTCGCGAGCGGCACGTCGGCCGTGACGACCTTGAGGTTGCCGCGCTGATCCATGTTCTTCACCTGGCCGCGACGGCTGTTGAGATCGCCGATCACGTCGCCCATGAAGTCCTCCGGGCAGACGACCTCGACGGCCATCATCGGCTCCTGCAGCTGCAGGCCGGCCTTGCGCGCGCCGTCCTGGAACGCGACCGACGCCGCGAGCTCGAAGTGCTGCGCCTGCGAGTCGACGTCGTGGTAGCTGCCGTCGACGAGCGAGGCCTTCACGTCGATGACCGGGTAACCGGCCAGGACGCCGCGGCCCATCGCGTCGCGGATGCCCTTCTCGACCGACCCGATGAACTCCTTCGGGATCGTGCCGCCGACGATGTTGTTCTCGAACACGAAGCCGGCGCCCTTCTCGCTGGGCTCCATCTCGAGCCACACGTGGCCGTACTGGCCGCGGCCGCCGGACTGCTTGATCCAGCGCCCCTCGACGCGAACGGCCTTCTGGATGGACTCGCGGTACGCGACCTCGGGCGCGCCGACGTTGCACTCGACCTTGTGCTCCCGCTTGAGGCGGTCGACGATGATCTCGAGGTGGAGCTCGCCCATGCCCTCGATGATCGTCTGGCCGGTCTCCTCGTCGGTGTGCGTGCGGAACGAGGGATCCTCGGCCGCGAGGCGGCTGAGGCCCTCGCCGAGCTTGGCCTGATCGGCCTTGGTCTTCGGCTCGATCGCCTGCGAGATGACCGGCTGCGGGAACACCATGCGCTCGAGCACGATCGGGTGCTTCTCGTCGCAGAGCGTGTCGCCGGTGCGCACGTCCTTGAAGCCCGCGACCGCGCAGATGTTGCCGGCCTGGATGTCCTCGATCGGCTCGCGCTTGTTGGCGTGCATCTGCACGAGGCGACCGATGCGCTCGCGCTTACCCTTCGTCGCGTTGAGCACCTGAGCGCCCGAGGCGATTTGGCCCGAGTAGACGCGCACGAACGTGAGCGTGCCGACGTGCGGGTCGGTCATGATCTTGAACGCCAGGCCGGCGAAGGGCGCGTCGTCGGCGGCCTTGCGGGTGAGCTTGATCTCCGGCTTGTCGGGGTCCTCCCCCGTGACGTCCGGGATGTCGAGCGGCGACGGGAGGAAGTCCATGACCGCGTCGAGCAGCTGCTGGACGCCCTTGTTCTTGAACGCCGAGCCACAGAGGACCGGGACGAGCTTGAACGTCAGCGTGCCCGTGCGGAGCGCCGTGAGGATCTCCGTCACGGAGAAGTTGGTGTCGCCCTCGAGGAAGCGCTCCATGAGCTTGTCGTCGACCTCGGCCACGGCCTCGATCAACTTGCCGCGCGCAGCGTCGGCGCCCGCCTTGAACTCGGCGGGGATGTCGATCGTGTCGAACTTCTGGCCCTTCGACGAGTCGTCGAAGACGTAGGCCTTCATGCGGACGACGTCGATGATGCCCTTGTGGTTCTCCTCGACGCCGAGGGGGAGCTGCACCGCGACCGCGGTCTTGGTGAGGCGGTCCTTGATGGAGAGCATCGCGCGCTCGAAGTTCGCGCCCGCCCGGTCCATCTTGTTGACGAAGCACATCCGCGGAACCTTGTAGCGGTCCGCCTGGCGCCAGACGGTCTCGGATTGCGGCTCGACGCCCGCGACGCCGTCGAACACGCACACGGCGCCGTCGAGGACGCGCAGCGAGCGCTCGACCTCGATCGTGAAGTCGACGTGGCCTGGCGTGTCGATCAGGTTGATCCGGAAGCGCTGCCCCTCGAAGAGGCCCGCCGCCGGCTTCCACGAGCACGTGATCGCGGCGGACGTGATCGTGATGCCGCGCTCCTGCTCCTGCTCCATCCAGTCGGTCGTCGCCGCGCCGTCGTGGACCTCGCCGATCTTGTAGTTGACGCCCGTGTAGTAGAGGATCCGCTCCGTCGTGGTCGTCTTGCCCGCATCGATGTGGGCCATGATTCCGATGTTGCGGGTTCGCTCGAGCGGGTATTCGCGGGGCACGGTCAGCTCCTGAGGCGGGAGGCGTCGAAGACGCGATTGGTCACGGCGATCAATGGGAAAGGCTTCGGAGACACGAAAGCCCTCTCGGGCCTTTCAATCCGCATCGGATTGGGTGTTCCCGAAAGGGCTCGAATGGGGTCAGCGTGGTGCTCGGTCCGACGAGGGACTGAGGGCTTCGGCCATTCGCCTATGTGGCAGTCGTCACTCTTGGATCACCAGCGGTAGTGGGCGAACGCCTTGTTCGCGTCGGCCATCTTGTGGACGTCTTCGCGCTTCTTGACCGCGTTGCCGCGGCCCTCGGCTGCCTCGCGGAGCTCGGCGGCCAGGCGCTCGACCATGGTCTTCTCGCCGCGATCGCGCGAGTACTCGACGAGCCAGCGCATCGCCAGCGCCACGCGGCGCTCCGGGCGGACCTCGACGGGGACCTGGTAGGTCGCGCCACCGACACGGCGGCTCTTGACCTCGACCTTGGGCTTGACGGTGTCGAGCGCCTTGCGGAACGTCTCGATCGCGTCTTCCTTGAAGCGGTTCTGGATGACGTCGAACGCCCCGTAGACGATGTGCTCCGCCGTGCTCTTCTTGCCGCCCTTCATGACGACGTTGCAGAACTTGGCGACCATCCGATCGTGGTACTTCGGATCGGGGAGGATTCGGCGCTTGGGGACTTCGCGGCGACGCGGCATCGGAGAGCTCCTAGGTCAGGACTTCGGGCGCTTGACGCCGTACTTGCTGCGGCCCTGCGTGCGCGAGGCCTTGTTCGTGTTGCTCGGACCCGCCGCACCCGACGCGTCGAGCGTGCCGCGGACGACGTGGTAGCGGACGCCCGGGAGATCCTTCACGCGGCCACCGCGGATGAGGACGACCGAGTGCTCCTGGAGGTTGTGACCCTCGCCCGGGATGTACGTCGTGACCTCGATGCCGTTCGAGAGGCGCACGCGCGCGACCTTGCGGAGGGCCGAGTTCGGCTTCTTCGGCGTGGTCGTGTAGACGCGGGTGCAGACGCCGCGGCGCTGCGGGCAGTCTTCGAGAGCCGGCGACGCCGTCTTGTGGCGAACGGCCTCGCGGCCCTTGCGAACGAGCTGATTGATGGTCGGCATTTCTCGGCTGGAGTGCCCGGCGGAGCCGGGCCGACAAAGGCTTTTTCTGCGGAATTCTGGCCCGGGGATCCTTGGGGCCGCGGAGATTAGCGGCGAAGTCCGGGCTGTCAAGGAACTCCGTGGATCGATCTCGCTACGCACCGCTCTCTGCGGTGTCGGGACCCGGTCGTGCGCGCGCGGAGGCTAGCCCTTCCCGGAGAGCGAGCACGAGCCAGGCCGTCAGCAGCACGCCCTCGACGGGGACGGCCACGCGCTCCTGGAAGTAGACCGCGTCGAGGCTCGCGAGCCCGAAGTACGCGAGCGCGAGCGCACCGACGAGCGGCGAGCGCGTGGGCCGGGAGAACAGGGCGAGCCCCGCGAGCAGCACGATCTGCGAGTCGTAGTAGCGGAGGTAGACGTTGAGCGCGACGGTCGCGAGCGCGGCGAGCGCGAACGCTCGTCCGACGTCGCCTCGGCGGAGCGCACGCGAGGCGATCACGATCGTCGCCGCCCCGAGCGGAAGGGCGATCACGAGCCATACCGCGCGCGCGACGTCCTCGCCCTGGCCGAGCAGGGGTGCGATCGCCCGGAGCGAGCCGAACAGGCTGTGATGCTGCCAGCCGTGGCCGGCCAGCGCGTGCACCTCGTCGATGTACTGCAGCTCGCCCTGCCAAGCGCCCCACGAGCCCAGCCCGAGCGGGAGCGAGAGCAGGAGCCACGCGATCGCCCCCAATCCCAGGCCGATCCACGCGCGACGCCCGAGGCCGAGCGCGGTGATCGCGATCGCGAAGGGCGCGAAGGTGGGCTTGGCGAAGAGGAGCGCTGCGGTGAGACCCGCCTCGAGCCCACGCTGCTCACGCGCGAAGTAGGCCGTCGCCGCGAAGACCATGAAGAAGAAGCCGCCCCACTGACCGATGGCCGCCGACAGCCAGACGGGCAGGTAGAGCGCGGCGAGCAGCAAAGCATCGACCGATGGGCGATCGCGGAGCGCGCGGCGCGCGAGCCATAGCGCGAGCGCAGAGCAGGCGAGCCCCGAGACGAGCGCGAGCGCGTGTCCGCCGATCGGACCCAGCACGTGGGCGGGCAGCAAGAAGAAGACGAAGGGTGGCGGCGACAGGAAGGGGTCGTCGCCTGGCTGGTAGATGGCCTCTCCTGCCCAGAAGCGCGTCGCCGCGAGCTCGAAGGGCCGGTAGTCGCCAGGGACCTCCCCGAGCTCCCAGCGCGCCCACGCGGTCAGCGCCGTGAGGGCGAGGAGCAAGAGGACGACGCCCGAGAGGATCGCGCGCTGCCGGGTCATCGCGGCGCGAGGGTAGCGCGGCGCTGCTATGCTGCCTGGATGCTTCGACGCCTCGCCTCGCTCGCTCTGGTCCTCGCCGCCGTGTCGGGCTGCTCGAGCAGCCCCGCACCCGCCGCGGACGCGGGCGCGATCCCCCACGACACCGGCGCTGCGCCCGTCGACGCGTTCATGCCCTCGGTCGACGCGTTCTCGATGCCCGATCCCTTCGCGGCCGAGCGGGCCGCGTGCATCGCCGAGATCAACCGGCTCCGCGCGACCCGGAGCCTGCCGCCCTACACGGCGTGGACGGGGGTCGAGGCGTGCACCGACGCGCAGGCGACCGCCGACGAGACGAGCGGGACGCCGCACGGATCGTGGGGGATGCACGCCGGCGTGTGTGATGGAAACGGACAGAACGAGTGTCTCGGCGCGGGACCGAGCGGCATCGTCTCGTGCCTGAACCAGATGTGGGACGAGCGCCTGCAGCCCGGCTGCGCCGGCTGCGACGCGTGCGCGGACGCGTACGACCCGAGCTGCCCGAACTGCGACTTCTTCGGCAGCACGACCGGCGACGTCTGCGGCCACTACGTGAACATGAGCGCGCTCTACTTCTCCGAGGCGGCCTGCGGGTTCAGCAGCCTCGGCGGCTGGGACGTGATCAACTTCCGCTGAGCGTGTCCGCCCCCGCGATCGCGCGCTTGCGCGACGACGCATATTCGTGCAATCGTTGATTACATGAATATCCGTAGCGGCACTCCAAGTAAGCGGGCGTACCGGAGCACCGTCCGCGCCGAGCACGCGGCACACACGCGGCAGCGCATCCTCGACGCCGCCATCCGGCTCTTCGGCCGCGACCCCGACGAGCTGACCATGGCGGACCTCGCGCGCGAGGCGGCCGTCGCGATCCCCACGGTCTACCGACACTTCCGCACGCTCGACGAGGTTCTCGAGGCCGTCACCGAGCACGCGAACCGGCGGCTCCTCGCCGGCGTGCCGCCCATGCAGGATCGAGCGACGCTCGCGCCCGCGCTGCGCACCCTCTTCGCGAACCTCGCCGCGCTCGGACCCGAGATCGTCGGCCTCATGCACACGGGTCGCGGGCGGCAGATGCGGCGCGCGCGGCTCCCCGAGCGTCGCGCGCACGTCGCGGGCCTCTTCACCGCGGAGCTCGCGGCGCTACCGCCGAAGGAGCGCGCGTACCTCGCAGACTGGCTCGCGGTGCTCCTGTCGACCGCGATGGCGCGGATCTTCGACGACTACCTCGGGCTCGACGCGGACGGCGCCGCCGCCCGTGTCGTGTGGCTGGTCGATCTGCTGGGCAGGGACGCGCTCGGGCGACGTGCGAGGGGGAAGCGGCGATGACGGAAACGGTGACGGGAGCGGGCCCGAGCGCGGCCGTGGTCGCACTCCGCGAGGCGACGCTCGAGTGCGGCGCGAAGGCCGGACGCCTCGGGGACGCGCTCCGCGCAGGCTTCGCGGTGCCGGACGGATTCGTCGTACGGGCCGGGGCGCCGCTCGACGCGTCGCTCCGGGCCGCCATCGGCGAGGCCTACACCCGCCTCGGCGGAGGTGCGGTCGCGGTCCGCTCGTCCGCGGCGGGCGAGGACGGGGCCGAGGCGTCGTTCGCGGGGCAGTTCGAGACGTACCTCGACGTTCGCGGCGCGGAGGCAGTCGTCGACGCCGTGAGGCGCTGCCGTGCGTCGGCCGAGAGCGCCCGAGTGCGCAGCTACGCGTCGTCGCGCGGCCGGACCGAGGGCGGGATGGCCGTGCTCGTGCAGCGCATGGTCGATGCGCGCGCGGCGGGCGTGGCGTTCACTGCCGACCCGGTGACCGGAGCGCGCGAGGTCACCCGAGTGAGCGCGGTGCGCGGCATCGGCGAGGCGCTCGTCTCGGGTGAGCGCGACGGTGACGAGTGGACCGTGCAGGGCGAGACGGCGAGTCGCGAGCCCCGCAGCGCAGCCGTGCTCTCCGAGACCGATGCGCGCGCGGTCGCCGGCCTCGCGCGGCGTGTCGAGAAGCACGCAGGGCACCCCGTGGACGTCGAGTGGGCGCTCGACGGCGACGCTCTGCTGCTCCTGCAGGCCCGGCCGATGACCGCGCTCCCGGACGTCGTCTCGTGGAATCCGGCGGACGGCGGCGGGCACGCGCGGCACTTCCGCCTCGGCGAGTGGATCGGCGAGCCGCTGACGCCGCTCTTCGACACGTGGCTCCTCAC
>JBGAQA010000081.1:20734-25553 GCA_044220955.1 Sandaracinaceae bacterium | reverse complement strand
CGGGCACGCGCGGCACTTCCGCCTCGGCGAGTGGATCGGCGAGCCGCTGACGCCGCTCTTCGACACGTGGCTCCTCACGCGGCTCGAGGATGCCCTCGCCGACGTGGTCCGCGGAGTGTTCGGCCTGGACGTGCCGCGGCCCGGACACGTCGTCGTGAACGGCTGGTACTTCTACACGCTGGCCGAGCCCGCGCCGAAGGGCTTCCGCGCGACGCTGCGCGCGCTCGGCGTGTCGCTCTGGTCGCTCCTCACCAACTTCCGGTACTTCGCGGGCTTCGTGCCGCCGCTCGCGCACCTCGGCCTCGAGCGACACGTCGGGCTCTGGCGGCACGAGGTCGTGCCGCGCTACCGCGAGGCGGTCGCCGCCGCAGAGCGCGGGGTCGAGACGGCGAGCGAGGTGGACCTGATCGCGCGCATCGACCGCATCGCGGGGGCGGCGGGCGAGCTCTTCACGTCGATGGTCTGCGTCGCAGGCTACGCGGCGAAGGCGGAGCTCCCCCTCATGCAATTCCACCGCGAGCACCTCGCCTCCAAGGTCGGCGGCAGCGCGCTCGATCTCGTGCGCGGGATCGGCGATCACGCTGGCCCCCCCGCGTCGCACGCCGTGTCGGGGCTCGACTGGTCGTTGCCGACCCTCGGAGAGCTCGCTCTCGGCCTGGATCCGGGCCACGAGGCGCGGATCGCCAGGACGGTGGCCGAGCGCGCCGCGTCCGAGGCGGCTTGCCGCGAGGCGCTCCGGACCGCGCCGCCCCTGGCGCGGAGGTTCGAGAAGCTGCTCGCGGCGGCCCAACGGGGCCACGCGCTCCGGCAGGAGCAGTGTGCGCAGCTCACCCTGGGCTGGCCTGCGATGAGGGTCGCGCTGGCGAAGCTCGGCGAGCACCTGGTGCGGCGCGGGGTGATCGCGCGCCCCGAGGACGTGCACTACCTCCGCCGGAGCGAGCTCGAGGCGAAAACGGGGTTGCATGCCGAGGTGGCCGCGCGCCGCATGTTGCGCGAGCGTCAGCGCCGGCTCGCGCCGCCCCTCGTGATCGGAACGCTGCCCAAGATGTGGCGCGACGTCTTCGCGCAGATCGACGCCATCCTCGACACGGGTGAGCTCCCCGCCGGCGCCCTGCGCGGCATGCCCGCGAGTGCGGGACGCGTCACCGCGAGGGTCCGCGTCTTGCGCGGGCTCGACGAGCTGGGCCGGCTCGAGCCGGGCGAGATCCTCGTCGCACCGATCACGACGCCGGGCTGGACCCCAGCCTTCGCGCGGGCGGGCGCCGTGGTGACGGACTCGGGCAGCATCGCATCGCACGCGTCGGTCGTGGCGCGCGAGTACGGGATCCCAGCGGTCGTGGCGACGGGCGACGCGACACGGCGCCTGCGAGACGGGCAGCGCGTCACCGTCGACGGCACGCGCGGGATCGTGATCCCCTGAGCCGTGGCGCTCAGCCGGCGAGCTGGCGCTCGACGAGGCGGCGATAGGCACCCTCGTGCTTCATGAGCTCGTCGTGCGTGCCGCTCTCCACGATCTTGCCGCGATCGAGGACGACGACGCGATCGGCGTCGCGCACGGTGGAGAGGCGGTGCGCGATCACGAGCGTGGTGCGCCCGCGCATGAGACGATCGAGCGCCTCCTTCACGAGGTGCTCGCTCTCGGCGTCGAGCGCGCTCGTCGCCTCGTCGAGGACGAGCACGCGCGGGTTCTTGAGCACCGCGCGCGCGATCGCGATGCGCTGCTTCTGCCCGCCGGAGAGCTGCACGCCGCGCTCGCCGACGTTCGTGGCGTAGCCCTCCGGGAAGCGCGACACGAAGTCGTGGGCGTTGGCGACCTTCGCCGCGGCCTCCACCTCGGCCTGCGAGGCGCCGCGCCGGCCGTAGCGGACGTTGTCGGCGATGGACGTGGAGAAGAGGATGGGCTCCTGCGAGACGACGCCCACCTGCTCGCGCAGCCAATCGGGATCGAGCGAGCGCAGGTCGTGGCCGTCGAGCGACACGACGCCCTCGCTCGGGTCGTAGAGGCGCGAGAGGAGCGCCGCGATGGTGCTCTTGCCCGCACCCGAAGCGCCCACGATCGCCACGAGCTGGCCGGGCGCGATCGAGAGGTCGACCGCGTCGAGCACGCGCACGTCCGGCCGCGCGGGATAGCGGAACCCGACGTGCTCGAACGTGATGGCGCCCTTCAGCTCCGGCAGACGCTCGCCGCGCTTGGGCATCGCAGGCTCGCGATCGAGCAGCTCGAAGAGGCGCTCGGCCGCACCACCCGCCTTCGTGAGATCGCCGTAGAGATCGGTGATCGAGCCGAGCGAGACCGCGACGAGGAGCGTGTAGACGAGGAACGCCGTGAGATCGCCGACGCTCATCGCGCCGTCGAGCACGAGGTGGCCGCCGCGCCAGAGCACGAGCGAGGCCGCGGAGAGGCCGAAGAAGGACGCGACGCCGGCGAACGTCCCACCGAGCCGGATGCGTCGGCGCGCCAGCTCGAAGCTCTTGGTCACCGCCTTGCCGTAGCGATCGGCCTCGATGGGCTCGGCGGCGAAGCTGCGCACCGTGCGGATCCCGGCGAGCGACTCCTCCGCGACCTCGCTCGCGCCGCCGACGGCCTCCTGCACCTCGCGGGAGAGCGAGCGCAGCCGGCGGCCGTAGGTGACGGCCGAGAGCGCGATCGGCGGCACGACGACCAGCATCAGCAGCGTGAGCGAGGGTGACGTGTAGAAGAGCAGGACGATGCCCCCCACGGCCGTCGCGACGTTTCGCAGGCCCTGCGACACGTTCACGGACACCGCGTTCTGCAGCACCGCGGTGTCCGACGAGAGGCGGCTCAGCAGGTCACCCGTGCGGCGCTCGTCGAAGAACGCGATCTCCTGCTCGAGGATCGCGCGGTAGCACTGCTCGCGGAGACGCGCGACGATGCGCTCGCCCGCGGTCGTGAACAGCACGTAGCGGATGCTCGTCGCGACGGCCTGGATGGCCAGCACGAGCGTCATGAAAAGGGCCGTGTGGTCGATGACGTCGGCCGAGCGGGCCGAGACGGCCTCGTCGAGCAGCACGCGGATCGCCTGCGGATACGCGAGCGAGGCGCTCGAGCCGATGGCGAGGAAGACCGTCCCGAGCACGAGCGAGCGCACCTCGGAGCGCGCGAGCCCGACCACGCGCCACAAGGACTCGCGTCGGGCTCCCCCGCTCCTCTCGGCCTTCGCCTCGCTCACGCCGTGCGATTCATGCTCGCCCGGCCCGGCGAGGGCAAGACGAGCAACGATTCTTCACGCGCTCTCGAGGGGTCGGCTCGCTCACCGAGCGGCGAGCGCGTCGCCGCGGGTGGCGGGCGGCTCGACGAAGCGCAGGCCGGCGACCACCTCGGCGAGGTGATCGGGCCCGAGCAGGCTCCAGACCTCGTAGACGCAGCCCTGGCCGGTCACCGTGAAGGTGACCGAGGCGACGTTCTCGCCGTCGGCGTCGGTGAACTCGACCTCGGCATGGCTTCCGTCGCTGTAGGTCGGAGCGAGCGCGTCGGCGTCGGGATCGAGCGCGTCCGGGGCGATGGCGGTGCCCGCGATGCCGACGACGCTCCGGCCGCAGGTGTCGCACTCGCGGCCCTGGCGGTCGACTCCCGGCAGGCCAGGGTGGTCGAACTCGACGAGCCAGCCGCCCGAGAGCTCGCTCGTCCGTGCGCGTGCGCCCGCGGCGACGCCCAGCGTCCGCGACGCGAGCGGCGCGCAGATCTCGCGGTTCTCGGCGTTCTCCCAGGCGGAGAGGATCTGGTGGGGCGCCTCGTTCGCGGACATCGGCGGCGCGGCCCAGGGCGCGCTCGGCAGCGTCGCGAGATCGACTGCGGCAGCGGTGGGCTGCGTGTTGTCGGTCGTCACCTCGCTCGCCGCCGTCTCGACGGCCAGGCTCTGCGTCACCGGCGCGTTCGCGGCCGCGGCCGCCGTCACGTGCGTCGCGAGCGCGCCGCGCGTCGTGGCCGCCTGCGTTGCGCAGCCGCCGAGAGCCAGGAGAACACACACCGCACCGCCCACGAGCTTGCTCGCCATCGGATCCTCCCTGATGGAGCGCGAGCCCGCGCCGGGCTCGCCCGCCCGATCGCCGCACGCTCCTGAGGACTCCGGAGTACACGAACGCCGCAGCGCGGAGCAAGAAAGCGCCGATCGCGGGAGTCGCGCCCGACCGACCTCCGATCAGGGCTCCTGACGCAGATGCTGGCCGCCGATCCAGGCGTCGTGCTCGCACGAAGGCTCTTCGCTCGCCCGGCACGCGGTGCGCTCGCGCGCGAACGAGGCGTGCTCCGCCTCGCAGCGCGCGCGCGTCGGCTCGCAGGTGTGGCCGTGATCGGGGCCGTGGATCCAGTCGAAACAGAAGCAGCGACGGAGCGGCCGAGCCACGAGGCGGAAGCTCCACGACACCGTCGTCGTGCCCGTCGCGCGGCCCGGGAAGCGGAGCCCGGCGAGGGCGGACGTCGCGCACTCCGTCGCGAAACGGTCGAGATCCGGGTCCTCCTCGCCGGTCGGCGAGAGGACGGAACCGTCGGGCGCGATCGCGAACGAGACCCGCACGAGCGCGTCCGCCTCGCCACGGCAGCGCTCGAGGTCTCCCCCGTGCGCGCGCAGTGTCGAGCGAACCGCGCGCGTACTCCTCGGCCCGACCACATCGAGCGTCGTCGTCGTGACGCCGTGCGCCTGCGCGGCGGCCGGCGACGCGAGGGAGAGCGCCGCGAAGAGCGCGAGCATGCGGACCATCAGCGCAGGATCGTCTTGAGGTATGCGACCAGCTTGCCCTCGTCGGCGGGCTGGCTGCGGTAGGCGATGTAGAGGTCGGGACGCAGGAGATAGAGGCACTC
>JBGAQA010000081.1:0-20496 GCA_044220955.1 Sandaracinaceae bacterium | reverse complement strand
AGGCGCCTGCTCCCCGTCTGCCCGGAGACCGACACGACCCCGTCGCGGGCGTGCGACCCGGCCCGCGGACCCGCGTCGAACTCGCGCACCGTGCCGATCGTCGGGGTCTCGCCGCCGGCCGCGGTCCCGATGCGGCCCTGGAGCAGCCCCGTCCTGTCCTCGGCGACGATCGGGCTCGCCTCGTACCCGACCGAGAGCTCGGCCGCGCCCTCGGCGATCTTGCGCTGCACGACCTCGAAGCTCGACATGAAGCGCGCGATCTCGTTCCGCACGCCGCGCGCGACGCTGCTCTTGAGCGTGATCACGCGCGTGGCAGCGTCGGTGCTCCGCAGGATCGCGCTCCCGATCGCGTGGCGCTCCGCCTGGTAGCTGTCGAGCAGGAGGCCGCGCGCGCCGCCCTTGTGCACCAGCGCGAGCTTCCACGCGAGGTTGTGCGCGTCCTGCAGGCCCGTGTTCATGCCCTGGCCACCCACCGGGCTGTGGATGTGCGCCGCATCGCCCGCGAGGAAGACGCGATCGTCGCGGTAGCGCGCGACCTGGCGGCAGTGCACGCGGAACTGCGCGAGCCAGCGCGCGTCGCTCACCTTCGCGTCGAGCCCGCTGCGCCGCGCGAAGAGGGCGCTCATCTGCTCGAGCGTCGGCGCGTCCTCGGAGGAGAGATCGCCGGGCGCGAGGCCGATCAGCCGGAAGCGCTGATCCTTCATCGGGAAGCACGCGAGGACGCCGTCCTCCGCGAAGAAGCTCGTGACGCGATCCCCCCGCAGGTGTCCCTCGATCTTCACGTCCGCGAGCAGGAAGCGCTCCTCGTACGTGCTGCCCTCGAAGGGGATCTCCAGCTGCTTTCGCACGGTGCTGTGCGCGCCGTCGGCGCCGATCATCCAGGCGGCGCGCACCTTCTCCTGGCCCTTCGGCGTGGCCAGCGTCGCGGTGACGCCCGTGCCGTCCTGCGCGAACGACGCGAGCTTCACCTCGCGCTCCACCTTCACCTCGTGCGACGCGAGCTTCTTGGCGAGGATCGCCTCGGTGTCGGCCTGCGCGACGCAGAGCAGGAACGGGTAGCGAGTGGGTAGCTCGCCGAGATCGGCCGAGACCAGCGTCTCGCCGTTCGCGACGACGGTCACGCCGCCGGCCTTCACACCCGCCGCGAGCACCTCGTCGACCACGCCGACGTCCTCGAAGATCTCGAGCGTGCGCGCGTGCACGCCGATCGCCTTGCTCAGCGTGGTCGCGGCCGCGGCCGCGTCGACGATCCGCACCGAGAGCCCGTGCCGACGCAGCTCGCACGCCGCCATCAGGCCTGTCGGCCCCGCCCCCACCACCAGCACGTCGAGCTCTGCCATCGTCGCCTCCGCCCGGGAGAGTCGCACAGCCAGCCGTCGCCGGGGCGGCGCGGTGTACGCTCGGCGCGATGACCTCCGCGGGATCTTTCCTCCGCCCGAGCCGCGCGCCCCATGCTTCGGGCGGGCCGCGCGTGCTCTGCGTGTTCGACGGCGGCGACGCGCCCGGGTACTCGTCGATCGCGGTCGCGCTGACGGAAGAAGGTACGCGCCGCGGCTTCGAGGTCTGGGCCGCGACCGAGGGCTTCCGATCGCTGACCGACGACGCGCGCAGCGAGCTGCGCTTCGAGCGCCTCGTCGTCTCGCGCGGCGAGCGCTACGAGCTGCTCGGCCAGGGGATCCCGACGCGCTCGATGGGACGGCGCGTGCTCGACCCGGGCAGCGACTTCCGCAGCGAGCGCTACACGGGCTTCTACGAACGGGACAAGCGCGACCTCGCCGCTGCCACGTTCCGCTCGCAGCACTTCACGCACCTCGTGACGATCGGCGGCAACGGCACGCTCGACGGCACGCGCGCGTGGCTCGAGAGCTTCCGTGCACACCCGTCCGTCGAGGGCGCGCCGCCCGTCGGCTTCGTGAACGTCTCGGTCGACAACGACGTCGGCGGTGACCGCGCGGTGGGGTTCCTCTCCGGCGTGGAGGCGGGCGCCACGATCGCGCGCGGCCTCTACGAGGACAGCTACACACACAAGCGGATCTACCTGCTGGAGATGATGGGCAACCGGAGCGGGCGCCACGCGCTGCACTGCGGCGTGGCGTCGCGGGCCCACCTGATCGTGCTGCCTTTCTTCCGCTTCCCCGACGAGGTGATCCGCGAGGCGGCCGAAGCGCTGAGCAAGTGCGAGCACGCGCTCGTCGTCGTCGCCGAGGGCTACGAGCTCGAGCGCCGCAAGCACCTCGGGCTCGAGCAGTCGGCGAGCGCGTTCCTCAAGATGCAGCTCGAGCAGTACGGTCTTCGCGATCACCCGACGCGGCGCCTGATCGCCGAGCCCTTCAGCCGCTACCTGCGCGGCGTGCGCCCCGGCTTCTCCGACGTGTCGGCGGCGTACCTCAAGGTCTCGCTCCTCTTCGACGCGTTCGCCGCGGGCAAGACGGAGATCATGCCCTTCGTCCTCGCGGGCCACGACGTCGGCGTGCGGCCCTTCGCCCAGATCGTGCGCGAGGATCGCGTCGAGCGCGCCTTCCTGCCGCTGCTCGACCGCTTCGGGCTCAAGGGATTCCAGGGCTGGGTACGCGACAACTTCACGACCGGGGAGCGCGCGATCGGATGAGCGCGCCGACCCGAGCCCGACGGCGGCGGCACGCGGCGGCGAGCGCGAACGAGAGCGAGAGCCCGCCGATGGCGCTCTCGCCGTCACGCGCCCCACCCAGCCGGCAGCCGCAGCCGCCGCTCGCAGGCGGCGTGGTCCCTGGACCCGCGTCGCTCCGGGGCCCGACGTCGATCCCGACGACCCCCGCGTCCACACCCGGCACGCCGCTGTCGACTCCCATCACGCCCGCGTCGTCCATCGGGACGATCGCGGTTCCGCAGCCGCGCGGCTCGCTCGTCTCGTCCATGCCCGCGGGGCGGATGCCGTAGATCACCGGCGCGCAGCCGGTCTCGACCGCGCCGAGGTCGGGCGCGGCGCCCATGAACGCCATGCCCGTGATCGCGACGCCGCGGTCGATCGCCGGCGATCCTGGCGCGAGCGCGGGCTCGGGCGGCGGGAGCGCGGCGTGATAGTCGGTGGGCACCGTCAGCGTCAGGAACACGCTCCCGCTCAGGAGCACGCCGTGCGGCTCGAACGTGCCCGCGGCCACCATCTCCGCGAACGACGCGTAGTTGGCCGTGCCGAGGAAGTGCATCTCCCCGTCGGGCATGAAGCCGTCGTAGTCGAGGTCGCCGTGGTCGATCGGCGCGTCCCACTCGATCGTGCGGCCGTCCGTGGGCGCGCCGATCCAGAGGTTGTTCCGCAGGATCATGTAGTGGCTCGTCGCGCTGGTGCTCGTCTGGATGGCGTGGCCGGGCGTGACGAAGGTGTTGTGCAGCACGATGACGCCGCTCGGCCCCTCGCCGCTGCCGAGGCCGTGCCACTTGATCTGCTCGTCGGCGACGTTCACCACGACGTTGCGGATCAGGTACGCGGGGCCGCCGTAGATCGGCTGCACGCTCAGCGTGGCGTACGTGTTCGTGAAGCGGTTGCGGAAGGCGCGCGCGTTGCCGCTCGTGGTGTCGAGCTCGAGGCCGTTGTCGTACGCGCTCAGCACCTCGTTGCCGTAGAAGTCGAGCGCGCGCGCGAGGTCCGTCTCGACCTTCATGGCGTCGCCGAAGCCGGTGATCCGGTTGTGGCAGACGACGTGGCCCTCGCCCTCGACGTGGATGCCGTCGTCGTTGGCGTGGGTGCCGCCGTCGTCGCGGTAGATCGCCGGCCAGCTCAGGCGCCCCTCGAGCTCGTTGTCGCAGAGGTAGAAGTCCGACTGCCCGTCGCGCGAGCCGATGCCGAGCACGACGTCGCGGATGTGCACGCGGCGCACGACGTTCCCCGTGGCGCCGCCGCCCTGGAAGCGCAGCGCACGGCTGTCGTGCTGGATGGTGAGCGACTCGACGTGCGTGTGGCTGCCGTACACCTCGAGGACGTTCGCTCCGGCATCGTCGCCGTCGAGGATCACCGTGTCGCGATCGACGCCGCGGATCACGATCGGGTCGGTGGCGGTTCCGTCCGCGTGGATCGCGAACTCTCCGTGGTAGGTGCCGGCCGCGAGCGTGATCACGTCGCCGGCGGCCGCGGCGTCCAGCGCCGACTGCAGCGAGGCCGCGTCCGTGACGGCCACCGCGTGCGGCGCCGCCGGATCCCCGGGCACGGAGCGGGTCGTCGCCATCACCGTCCGCGTGTCGTCGAGCCCGTCGGGGTCGCTCGCGTGCAGCTCGATCTCGTACGTCGTCGCCGGCATCAGCTCGAAGATCGAGCCCGCGAACTGCTCGGGCACGCTCATGTCGCTGACCTCGGGGTGCACGCGGTAGAGGGGCATGGCGTCGTGGAAGCCGCTCTCTCCGGTCGCGCGGTAGCGCACCGCGATGGCGGCGTCGTGGTCGTCGTCGCCGTGGATCAGCACCTGCACGCCGAGCGTGATCAGGGTGGGCCGGTCGAGGGCGACCGAGTCGATCGCGAGCGTCGCCTGCGCGCGCGCGAGCGCGGGGCACCCGAGGAAGCCGAGCCCGAGGACGAGGACGAGCGTGGTGCGCATCCCCGGGATTCTGCGCCGCGGCTCAGGGCGTGAACATGGGGTCCACGACCAGGCGGTGGTCCGGTGGTGGCTGCGCCGCGACGACGACGCCCGTGAGGATCGCGCCGAGCACGAGCGCGCCGCCGGTCCCGATCAGCGCCCAGGGCCAACCCTCGCTCCAGGGATCGATCGGCGGCGGCACCACGGGATCGACCGGAAGCGGCTCGTCGCGCCATGCGAGCGCGGCGGCGCGGAGGCGGGCATCGACGGCCGAGGCCTCGAGCGCAGCGCTCGGCGACTCGCGCGTGCCCGTCTCGAGGCGGAACGGCGCGTGGCAGCGATCGCGATCGCACGCGGTGACGAGCGCCCGCTCGAAGGGACCGCTGCCGCCCTCGACGATCCAGAGGACCACTGGCTCACCGAGCGCGGCGTCGAGGGCGACGAGCCTCGCCGGGAGCGCCTCGAGCGCGCCGTCGAGCACGCCGGCGTGGATCGAGCGCAGCGCCGCCACCGCGACGGTCGGCGAGAGCGTGATCGCGAGCGGCGGGCGCGTGCCCGGCAGCACGTCGATCCACGCGACGTAGGGCTCGGCGCCGTCGGCCTCGACGCGGAGCACGTGCGCGCCGGCCCGCGTCTCGACGCGGCGCGGGGCACGGCCGATGGGCTGGTCGTCGAGGTAGACCAGCGCGGCCTCGTCCCAGACCGCGCTCACGTCGAAGCGGCCCGCGGGCTGGGCGAGGACGCCGCGCATGACCTCGCCCGCGAGAGCGACCACGTCGGGTGCCGCCTCGGCGGCGCCGAGCGCGCGTCCAGGCGCGACCCCGAAGGCCCGCGCGAACGATGCGCGAGCGAGCTCCGTCCGTCCCGCCTGTGCGGCGATGCGCCCGATCGCGAGCTCGACCTCGGCGGCCCACGCGACCGTGCCCGGAAGCGCGAGGGCGCGCAGGACGTCGATCCGTGCGCCTGCGAGCGTCGTGAGCGCGGCGTGCTCGTCGAACTCCCGCATCGACGCGCGCGCAGAGGCGAGCGCCTGCTCCACGCGAACGAGCGCGGCGTACGCCTCGGAGCGATCCGCGCCACGCGCCAGCGCCCAGCCGTCGTCGGTGCGTACCTCGAGCCCCTCGTCCTCGAGCCGCCGCGCGACGCGACGCGCCCAGAGCTCCGAGGCGCCGCCCTCCGCGTGCCAGACCAGGTGGACCCCTGGCTCCTCCTGCGCGAGCGCGCGGGCGCACGGAGCGAGCGCGAGCGCGGCGACCAGGAGAGCGACCCTCATGCGGCGCGCTCGATGGTACTCGCGCCGCGCGGACGCGGTCTCAATTGCTTCGGCGCGTCGTCAAAAGAGAGAGCAGCGGGGGATCGTCGTGGCCTCGGGACAGGGTGGCCGCTCCGTACCGCTCACCGCCGCGAGCGCCCACGCGAGACCGTACGCGTCGAAGTGCGAGACGACGCCCAGGTGATCGATCGCGGTGGTCTCACAGTAGTCGGCGGGCGCATGGTCGGCGCGGAGCGCCTGCATCACGCACCCGACCGCGCCGATCGTCGCCTGATCGTCGGTGCTCGACGCGACCACCAGGACCGGCGGCGACGCCGCGCCCGGCAGGTGCGGGTCGTTCGCGTCCTCGCGCATCACCACCGCGCCAGGAAGGCCGGTGCACGTGCCGGCGGCGCACGCGTGGACGCCGTCCCGGAACGCAGGATCCGCGAGGTCGCCCACCGTCGCGGGCGGCGTGTAGGTCGAGGTCGGGGTCGCGACCGCCGTGAGCGCGGCGTCGAAGCACTGCGTCCCCGCGATCTCGACGAGCCGGTCGCGCACGGCAGGCGCGAACGCGTCACCGACGTGGGTCGCGTCGGCCCCCACGTTCGCGAGGTCGGCGTAGAGCGTGTACGACGCGACGAGCGTCAGGACGGGCGTGAGCGCGACCGTGGTGAGATCGAACGCGTCCACGAGCGACGCGACCTTGTAGCCGGGGGCCATCGCGACGACCGCACCGATCGTCACGTCCGGGGCCTCCGAGGCGTAGGCCGCGACCGAGAGGGCGATGCCGCCGCCCTGGCTGTGCCCGTACACGAGCGAGGACCCCGTCAGCCTGTCGGCCGGCAGCATCGCGCGCAGCGCGCGGAGGCCGTCGATCGCGGAGCGCGCCGGGTCGGCCCAGTTCCCGTAGCCGTGCACGCCCTCGGTCCCGAGGCCTGCGTAGTCGGGCATCACGACGGGCAGGCCGCGCGCCGCCCAGGCGAAGAGCATCGCGTCCCCGTAGTCGGGAGGAAACGTCGACGCCGGGTCGCTCCGGTAGCGCGACGGCGCGCAGTGATCGTCGAGGCCGATGCTGCCGTGCGCGGCGAGCACCATCGGGACGTGGTCGGAGAGCGCCACGTCCGGCAGCACGACCAGCGCGGTGGAGATTCCGCCGACGCCGCGGGGCTCGCGCTCGGTGCGGTAGGCGACGAGGTACACGCGGACGCCGCCGGGGATCGGCCCGAGGTCCGGGACGCCCGCGAGGCGCGTCGTGAGCTCGGCCGCCGAGACGGTCTCGAGCTGAGCGCAGCCGAGGAGCGCGCCACGCACGTCGACGGTGAACGGCGAGAGCCCGGCCGGCGTGTCGTAGAGCGAGGCCGCGATCGCGTCGCACGCGATCGACGGCATGATCGCGGCCCCCGTGGGTCCCCCGTCGGGTCGGACGTAGACGTGAGCGTCGGTGACCGCCACGTCCAGGGCGCCAGCGTCGATCGGCGTGCCGGCGTCGCCGGCGGGCGGCGCGGGGGTGGAGCAGGCCGCGCACGCGACGGCGCCGGCGAAGAGAACGGAGCGTTCGAGTCTCATGGGAGCCCCCGCGCGGCGTGACCGCGCCCTTCAGACGAGCAAGGTGACCGGCGCCTCGACGAGGCGCTTCAGGACCGCCAAGAGCTGGGCGCCGAGCGCGCCATCGACCACTCGATGGTCGCACGAAAGCGTCATCCGCAGGCGCTCGCCCGGGACGACCGTGCCACCTCGCACCACCGGCTCCTGGCGCACGGCCCCGACCGCGAGGATCGCGCCCTCGGGAGGGTTGATGACCGCGGAGAACTGCTCGATGCCGTACATCCCGAGGTTCGAGATCGAGAACGTGCCGCCGCTCATCTCCTCCGGCTTGAGCTTCTTCTCCTTCGCGCGCGAGGCGAGGTCCCGCACCGCACGCGAGATCGCGAGCACGCCGAGCTGATCGGCGTCGCGAACGACGGGCGTGACCAGACCGTCGGGCACGGCGACGGCGACCGAGATGTCGACGACCTGGTGCAGCAGGATCGCGTCGGGCGTGAACGAGGCGTTCGCCGCCGGCACCCTCCGCAGCGCGACGGCACACGCCTTGATGAGCAGATCGTTGACGGAGACCTTCTCCGTCTGCGCCTCGAGGTCGGCGTTGATGAGCCGGCGGGCCTCCATGAGGGGGCCCGCGTCCACGTCGATGGTGAGGTAGAAGTGCGGGACCGTCTGCTTGGACTCGGTGAGCCTGCGCGCGATGGTCTTGCGCATCTGGCTGAGCTTGACGCTCGTCGGAGGGAGGCGGACGCCGGGCGCGCGGGCGGGCGCGGGCGCGCTCGCCGACGGGGCGCCGGACGCGAGGCCGTCGACGTCGCGCTTGACGATGCGACCGTGCGGACCCGAGCCCTGGACGGTGCCGAGGTCGATCGCGCGCTCGCGGGCGATCTTGCGGACGACCGGAGAGGCGGCGATGCGACCAGGAGAGGTCGGGGTCCCCGCAGCAGCGGCGACGGCGACGGGAGGCGGCGCCGCAGCCGGAGGCGGACCGGCGGCGACAGGCGCACCGGGCGCTCCTGCGCCGGCCTGCGCGATCAGCGCCGCGATGTCCTCGCCTCGCTGACCGACGATGGCCACGGGCTGATCGGGCTTCAGCGTCGTCCCTTCGGCGACGAGGATCTTGAGCAGCACGACCTTGTCGAAGCTGCGCCACTCCATCGTGGCCTTGTCCGTCTCGATCTCCGCCACGAGATCGTCGATGCCGATCTCGTCCCCTTCCTTCTTCGCCCAGCGCGCGAGCGTCCCCTCCTCCATCGTGGGAGACAGCTTCGGCAGGCCGACGATCTTCGCCATGTTCGAGTGCCCCTTCTACACGTAGAGGACACGTCGGATCGCGTCCTCGATCCGCGCCGGTCCCACGATGACTTCCTGCTCGAGGTGGGCCGCGTAGGGCATCGGCACGTCGAGGTTCGTCGCGCGCAGCACCGGAGCGTCGAGCGAGTCGAACGCGTCGCGCTGCACGCGGTCCACCACCTCGGCACCAGGCCCGCCGTACTCCCAGTGCTCGTGCACCACGACGCAGCGGTTGGTCTTCTTCACGCTCTGCACGATCGTGGCGTGGTCGAGCGGGCGCAGCGTGCGCGGATCGATCACCTCGCACTCGATGCCCTCGCCCGCGAGCTTCTTGGCGACCTCCATCACGACGTGGAAGGGGCGGCCCCACGTCACCACGGTCACGCTCGTCCCCTCGCGCGCGATGCGCGCCTTGCCGAAGGGGATCGTCTCGTCCTCGCCCTCGTCGGGCACCTCGCCCTTCACGCCGTAGAGCGTCTCGCCCTCGAGGAAGATCACCGGGTTGTCGTCGCGGATCGCCGTCTTCAGCAGGCCCTTCGCGTCGCGCGGTGTCGAGGGATAGGCGACGTGCAGCCCCGGCACGTTCGTGTAGAAGGGCGCGACGCAGTGGCTGTGCTGCGCTCCGACCTGGCGGGCCGACGCGTTCGGCCCGCGGAACACGATGGGCACACGGTACTGGCCTGCGCTCATCTGGAACATCTTCGCCGCGTTGTTCACGATCTGATCGAACGCGACGAGCGAGAAGTTCCACGTCATGAACTCGATGATCGGCCTGAGGCCCGTCATCGCCGCGCCGACGCCGACGCCCGCGAAACCCGCCTCCGCGATGGGCGTGTCCACGACGCGCTCGGGGCCGAACTCCTCGAGGAGGCCACGCGTGACCTTGTATGCGCCCTGGTAGTAGCCGACCTCCTCGCCCATCACGAAGACGCGCGGATCGCGGCGCATCTCCTCGGCCATCGCCTCCTTGAGCGCGTCGCGGTAGGTGACCTCGCGCATCACGCCCCCTCGCCGGCGTAGACGAAGCGGTTCATCGAGTCCGCGGTCGCGGGCGGGCTCTGGTCGGCGAACTCGATCGCCGCCTGGACCTCTTTCTCCACGTCGGCCTCGATCGCGGCGAGCTCCCCTTCGGTCACGCCAGCGAGGCCGAGCGTGTCCCGCGCGATCCGCACGGGATCGCTCATGCGCTTGCGCTCCTCGACCTCCTCGGCCGTGCGGTACTTGCCGGGGTCGCTCATCGAGTGGCCGCGGAAGCGGTACGTGATGATCTCGATCAGCGTCGGCCCCCCGCCGCTGCGCGCGCGCTCGACGGCGGCACCGATGCGCCGCTTCACCTCGAGCACGTCCTGCCCCTCGAAGCGGTCGCGCGCCATGCCGTAGCCGGGCGCCTTGTCCGTCAGATCCTTGGCCGGCATCGTGCGCTCGGTGGGCGTGCCCATCGAGTAGAGGTTGTTCTCGCAGATGAAGACGGCCGGCAGCTTCCAGAGGCCGGCGAGCGACATCCCCTCGTGGAAGCCGCCGATGTTCGTGGCGCCTTCGCCGAAGAACGCGAGCGCGACGTCGTCCGTCTTCAGGTACTTGCTGCGGAACGCGGCCCCCGTGCAGAGCGCGACGTGCCCGCCGACGATGCCGTGACCGCCCATGAAGTTGTTCTTCGCGTCGAACATGTGCATCGAGCCGCCGAGGCCGCGCGAGCAGCCGGTGTCCTTCCCGAAGAGCTCGGCCATCACGGCACGCGGCTCGCTGCCGCGGACGAGCGCGAAGCCGTGGTCCCGGTAGGTCGTCACGACGAAGTCGCTCTTCCGGATCGCCGCCTCGGTCCCGACCGCGATGGCCTCCTGCCCGATGTAGAGGTGGAGGAAGCCGCCGATCTTGCCCTGCACGTACGCGCGCGCGGCCTCCTCTTCGAGCCGGCGGATCAGGTGCATCTTGCGGAACAGCGGCAGGAGCTCGTCCTTCACGATCGTTCTCTCCGAAACGGGCGGCGAGGCTAACACGGGGCTCGGCACGCGCATTGCGCACTGCGTCGAGGCGCGAAAACGAAGAGCGCTTCGGAGAGTCCCTCCGAAGCGCCCGTTCTGGATGACGATGGTCGAGAACCGCAGTCGTACGCTCAGCCGCTGCGTAGCGTCGCGATCGCATCCTTGGTCGCGAGCTTCTCCTTCTTCAGCTTGTTCACTTCCGTCTGTTCGGTCGCGGTGAGGAACACGCGCGCCTCGTACTCGGCGACCCGCTCCTTGAGCTTGTGGTGCCGACGCTGCAGACGATCCAGCTCCTTATCAGCATTCGCCATGGGACCTCCATCTTGCTGAACGCTTCGCGAAACTCGCACGATTCCGTTACAAGGAAGGCACTCGACTCCAAGATGGTACGCACCTCGGCCGAGCGGATCAACACCGGACGCCTCGTGAAAATGGGGGTCGTAGGGATTTTGGTCACACTCCTGGCCCTCGCATCCGGCGTGCCGACGCGGGCTCAAGAAGCGCCGCGGGATCAAGCAACGATCGTGCTCGATCGGATGCTGACCTATCTCCGCGTCCATCCCCGGATCCGCGGGCGCTTCGAGCACCTCTACCTGGACCGCGCGCGCGACGTGGAGCTGCGCGCCACCGGTCGCTTCGCCGTCGAGCTGCCCCGGATCGGCATCACCTTCGACGGCGAGAGCGCGCAGCGCGTGGCGATCGACGAGACCGCGGCGCGCGTCCTCGTCCCGCGCGAGGGCGAGCCGCCGCTCCTGCTCGCGTTCCGGCTCGACACGACGCCGCTGCCCTCGCTGCTCTCGGTGCTGGCCGGGACGACCCCGATCGAAGACGCATACGCTGCGCGGCGCGTCCCCGCGGAGGGCGGCGACGTGATCGAGCTGCGGCCGACCGACGCCACCTCGCAGGTCGATCGCGTCTGGCTCGAGCTGGACGGAAGCGGGCAGATCGGGCGCGTGATGGTCGTGGACTGGCGCGGCGCCACGCACCGCGTGGTGCTGACGGAGACGACCTACCCGGCGCGCGTGCCGGCGTCGGCGCTCGCGCCTGCGTTCCCCGCCGACGCGATCCTCGTCGAGCCCTGAAGCAAGCGCTCGAAGCGAGCGGCGACACGATCGGCGTCGAAGGGATCGCTCGCGCGTCGGGCCCCCGACGAGAAGTGCGACCGGAGAGCAGGATCGCGTTCTAGGCGAGTGATGGATCGCGCGAGCGTCTCGGGCGTGCACGGGTGGTCGAGCAGACCCGCGTCGTCGGGCACGTTCTCGCCGATGCCCGAGAGACGCGCCCCGACGATCGGCAGCCCCGCCGCGAGCGCCTCGAGGACGCTGGTCGGTGTGCCCTCGGTGCGCGCACCGAGCGCACGGGACGGCGCGACGAACACGTCCGCGCCGGCGAGCAGCGCGCGGCGATCTTCGCCCTCGACGTGACCGAGGAAGCGCACGCGCGCGCCGAGCGCCCGAGCGAGCGCCTCGAGCGACGCGCGCTCGGGGCCCTCCCCCGCCACGATCAGCTCAGCGTCGATGCCCACGACGGCCCGGATCGCGAGGTCGACCCCCTTCACCGCGACCAGACGCGAGAGCGAGAGCACGGTGAAGCGCTCGAGCGCCATGCGGCGGCGCGCGTCCGCGCGATCGAGCGCGCGCGTCTCGTCGCGATCGATGCCCATCGGCTGCACGATCGGATCTCGGACGTCGAGGCGCCCGGCCAGGGCCCGCGAGACGAAGACGACGCGATCGGCGGAGGCCAGCAGCGCCGCGCGCATCCCGGGCACGGACGCCGCGACGTGCACGTCGGTCCCGTGCGCGACCGCGACGTGCGGCCGGCCCCGTGCGAAGCGTCCCGCCACGATCGACACCGGGACGACGAAGTGGCTCACGAGCGCGTCCCAGCCTCGCTCGTGCGCTGCCAGCGCTCGCGCGAGCGCGACGGGGAACGTGGCCGCACCGAGCCAGGCCAGCGGATCTCGCGCGAGGTTGTCCGGCGCGCCTGCCCGGCCGAACGTGCGCTCGAGCGCCTGCGGCGCGTAGCGGAAGCGGTGGACGTGGACCCCGCGGTCGGCGAGCGGGCACTCGGTGCCGACCGCCGGAGCGATCACGTCGACCTCGTGGCCTCGCCGCGCGAGCGCCGCCGCGAGCGTGCGGACGAACGCGCCGGCGGCGTCTCCGGGGCGCGACGGGTAGCTCGTCGTGGGCATCCCGATCCGCATGGCGCTCACTCGGCCGGCTCGACGGAGCCGGCGCGCGCGCGACGCATCGCACGCCTGAGCCCGGCGCGCAGGATGACGCCCGGGATGACGACGAGCCCTTCCCAGAGGCCGATCCCGCTTCGTTCCCCCGCGTAGATGGGGCGAACGCGCACATCGACGACGCGCAAGCCCGCGTCCGCGGCGCGCGCGAGCAGATCGTTCGGGTAGCCGTAGCCCGGCCAGAGTGCGTCGAGATCGAGGCGCGCGGCGGCTCCGCGGGAAAGCGCCGTGTAGCCGCACTGCGAGTCGGAGATCGTGAGCCCGGTCATCGCACGCGTGAGCGCGGAGAAGAGCACGTTGCCGACACGGCGCTCGATGGGCATCGTGCCGAGCTGCGCGTGTCCGAGGCGATCGCCCTTCGCGTAGTCCGCCTCGCCACGAGCGACCGGCGATGCGAGCGACGCGAGCTCGGTCGGGTCCATCTGTCCGTCCGCGCCCATCACGACGGCGACGTCGGCGCCGGACGCGAACGCCGCTCGATAGCCGCTCACGATCGCCGCGCCCACGCCGAGGTTGCGCCGATGCACGACCAGCCGGACGCGCGCGTCGGAGGACGCGCCCACGATCGCGGCCGTGCGGTCGACGCTGCCGTCGTCGACGACCACGATCGCGTCCACGCATGCCGGCATCGACGCGAGCGTCGCTCCGACGCGCTCCTCCTCGTCGTGCGCGGGTACGACGACGGCGACGACCTTGCCCGCGATCACGGCGCGGCTCTCGCGTCGATCCGCGCGAGCTGATCGCACGCGTGCGGCGTCCGAGCGACGCGGCAGGCCCGCTCGTAGGCGGCACGCGCGCGGGGCAGGTCGACCGGGCCCAGCGTGCCGTCCTCGTAGAGAGCACCGAGCCGCTCGCACGACGCTGCCGAGTCGGCACACGCACGCTCGTGGAGCGCGAGCGCCCGTGCCCCGTCTCGACGGACGCCGTGGCCCCCGGCCTCGTACATCTCGCCCAGCTGATCGCACGCGAGCGCGCGCGCGACGCCGGCCGTCTCCGTGTCGCACACGCTCGAGAGAAGCGCGCGCGCGCGGCGCTCGCTCCGGGCGACCCCGCGCCCGAGCTGGTAGAGCCCGACGAGGTCGAGGCAGACCATGAGGTCGCCGCCGTCACACGCGGCGCGCTCGAGCACGAAGAGCTCGTGGAAGCAGGGCGAGGCGCGGCGCTCGATCGCCTGCATCTCGACGAACGTCGCGCTGTGCGGGGCGTAGGCGAGATCCTGGCAGAGCGAGTCGAGGAGCTGGCGCGCCACGGCCGGATCGGCCGGCAGATCCTCGCGCTCGCGGTAGCGCCGTAGCACCTCGCGGCACGCTCGGTGATCGCCCTGCTCGCACCACGTCGCTCGCTGCACGAGCTCGGCGGGGGCCCTGCCCTCGAAGGCCGCCACCTGTGCGACCGCCGGTCTCGTCTCGGCGGCGATCACGCACGCGAGCGCGAGCACCACCGACATGCCCTTCGTGCTCACTCGACGGTGACGGTCTTGGCGAGGTTCCGCGGCTGATCGACGTCGGTCCCCTTCGCGTCGGCCACGTAGTACGCGTAGAGCTGCTGCGGCAGCACGGTGAGAAAGGGCGTGAGCGCCTCGAGCGTCTTGGGGATCTCGATCACCTCGCCGGTGAGGCCGTGGATCGCGTCGTCGCCCTCGCTCGCGATCGCGATGACGCGCCCCTCGCGCGCCTTGGCCTCCTGCAGGTTCGAGAGCGTGCGATCGTACCAGCGGTCGTGGGGCGCGATGACGAAGACCGGCACCTCGGCGTCGATGAGCGCGATCGGGCCGTGCTTCATCTCGCCGGCCGCGTAGCCCTCCGCGTGCACGTACGAGATCTCCTTGAGCTTGAGCGCACCCTCGAGCGCGATCGGATACGAGAGGCCGCGCCCGAGGAAGAGCACGTCGCGCGCGTGCTGGTGGCGCTTGGCGACGTTGCTCACGAGCTGACGCGTCCCTGCGAGGACGTCGCGCATCTGCTCGGGAAGCTTGGCCATGCCCTCGACGAGCTCGCGCGCGCGGGCGTCGTCGATCGCGCCGCGCTGCTTGCCGAGCCAGGTCGCCAGCATCAGGAGCGCGGCCATCTGCGTCGAGAAGCACTTGGTGGACGCGACGCCGATCTCCGGGCCAGCGTGCGTGTAGAACGCGGCGTGCGAGAGGCGCGGGATGGCGCTGCCGATGACGTTGGCGATCGCGAGGAGCTTGGCGCCCTTCTCCTTCGCCTCGCGCGCGGCGACGAGCGTGTCGACGGTCTCGCCCGACTGGCTCACGGCGACGACGAGGTCGCCCTCGCCGATCAGCGGCTCCCGCCCTCGGAACTCGCTCGCGAGCTCGACGGTCGCGGGGATCTTCGCGATCATCTCGAAGTAGTAGCGGCCGACCATCGCCGCGTGGTGGCTCGTGCCGCACGCGAGGAGGTACACGCGCTTCACGGCCTTCGCGTCGGCCTCCGAGAGCCCGATCTCGTGGGCGTGCACGGTGCCGTTCTCGCGATCGAGGCGCCCGCGGAGCGTGTCCTCGAGGGCGCGGGGCTGCTCGAAGATCTCCTTCAGCATGAAGTGCTTGTAGCCGGCCTTCTCGGCCATCACCGGCGACCAGTCGATGTACTTCTCCTCCCGCGTGACGGCCGCGCCGTCGACGCGCGAGACGCGCACTCCGCCTTTCTCGAGCACGGCCATGTCGCCGTCCTCGAGGAAGATCATCCTGCGCGTGTACGGGAGCAGCGCCGGGATGTCCGAGCCGCAGAGCGTCGCGCCCTCCGCGAGCCCCAGGACGAGCGGCGAGGACGACTTGGCGACCACGATCTTGCCCGGCTCGTTCTTCGAGAGGACGGCGATCGCATACGCGCCGTGCATCTCCGCGAGGGCCGCGCGGACCGCATCCTCGAGCGCGAGACCCTCCTTGGTCTTCTCGTGGACCATGTGCGCGACGATCTCGGTGTCGGTGTCGCTCACGATCTTCGTGCCGCGCTCGACCAGGCGCGCGCGCAGCGAGAGGTGGTTCTCGATGATGCCGTTGTGCACGACGGCGATCGGCCCGGAGACGTGCGGGTGCGCGTTCACCTCGGTCGGCCGGCCGTGCGTCGCCCAGCGTGTGTGCCCGATGCCGGTCGTGCCCGCGAGCGGCGCCGTCTCGAGCGCCTTCTCCAGGTTCCTCAGCTTGCCGACCGCGCGGGCGACCCTCACCTCACCGTCGGGCCCGACGATGGCGAGCCCCGCCGAGTCGTACCCGCGGTACTCGAGCCGCCGGAGGCCATCGAGAAGGATCCCCGCGACCTGCTCCGTGCCGACGTACCCGACGATTCCACACATGCCCGTGTTGGTAGCACGCGCGACCCCGGGACGTTCATTCCGACGCAGGCGGGCCGTGGCTTCAGATCAGGGGAGGTAGCATCACGAGCTGTCGGGCGTTACCGCCAGCCGGATATGCGTACGACGCGTACGCGTCCGTGCCCCACACCACGACGCCGAAGGGCGCGTCACTCGAGGCGACGTGGTGACCGTTCACGCAGGTCCCGATGCCCGCGCCCGCACGGACGAGGTCGACCGTCGCGACCTCGTAGGCGTGGGCCCCGCCCGCGGCCGTCCAGCCGCCGACCTCGCCGAGACAGTCCACCGTGACCGGCTGGAATACGCCCCTCGCGTCGGGCACCCGCACGAGCGAGAGGTTCGTGGTCCAGTACGTGGGGTCCGTGAAGAAGACGTAGCGCGAGAGGAACTGCTCCGGTGGGAAGAGCACCACGAACTCCTCGTCGCCGAGCTGCGGGCCGAACATCGAATTCTGTGCCCCGGGGCGCGAGCCGCCGGCGAGATTCGCCGTCGGCATCACCTGGCCGAGCGCGAAGGGGTGCATCGCGTCCTGGCTCGAGACGACGAACGCGGCGTCCGAGGAGAGGTCCACGATCTGTCCGCGCGCGAGCGTGGCCGGCGCTCCGGCGATCGCGGGGTCGAACGTCAGGGTGGTGCCGTCGACCGCCCCGACCAGCCGGTACGGGATCGACTCGGGCGCGAGGTCCATGCGCCGTGTGGTGAACGGCGCGGCGACGTAGCGGTGGCCGAGCGCGTCGACGGGCAAGATCTGCTGGTGCGTGCCCTCGCCGCCGGGGCCCGGCGTGGTCTGCAGACGGAAGAACCGATTGCCGGCGACGACCGCGACCGGCTGGTCGGCGGTGACGATCGTGCCCGACGTGTCGACCGTCGTGCTCGTGGGCAGCTGCCACTGCGCGACCTGGCCGGGCGCGAGCGTCGCCATGCCGGTGGCGCCTGCGGCGATCGCGGGCAGCCCGCCACCGGCGGCGAGATCGATCGTCGGACGGATCGACACGGTGGTCGACGTGCTGCCTGCGATCACCGCGAGCCACTGCGGACCGGCAGGCGAGGCCGTGCCGATCGGCGTCGCGATCACCACGTACTGGTCGCCGAGCGCGCTCACCGGAAGGAGCAGCGAGGCGCTGGGGAAGAAGCTCGGTGCCCCGCCGAACGGGATGATGTCGTACGCGCTGACCGGCGCGTCGGTCGCGATCGACCACGCGTCGCCCCGGCCCGTGTCCGCGATCACGGTCGACGCGTCGATCGCGGGCGTCACGGGGCAGGTGAGCGGCGTGCCCGTCTCGGGCATCACGGCGTGGGGATCGCTGGAGAGGAAGAGGACGCCCACGGCGTCCACCGGAATCCCGGCCGCGGGGATGGCCGCCCAGTGATCGGGCGTGGTCGCGTTGTCCACGATGCGCCCGAACGCCGTCGCGTCGTAGCTCGTGCCGCCGCGCGCGACGGTGACGCGCACGGGCGTGTCCCACGTGTTCGCGAGGAAGACGGCGTGGCAGGGCGGGAGCGCCGGCGGGTACGTCGGCGGCGTCATCGCCAGGAACCCACAGCCGATGCTGCCGTGCGCTGCCGCTGCGGCGTCACAGGCGGGAACGCAGGTACCCATCGAGCAGCCCTGATCGTCGGGGCACGTGCGCAGCACGCCCCCGCTCGAGTCGAGGACGTCGCGGAGATCGGCGCTGCAGCCCAGGCCGCGCGGCGGGCCCGCGTCGGCCAGCGCCGCGTCGGGGCGCTCGACGAACGCATCGGAGGGGCCCGCGTCGGCGCCGCCGACGTCCGGGTGCGCGACGCAGCGACCGTCCACGCACGCCCCGAAGCCGCACTCGCGGTTGGAGCTGCAGGTCGTCGTCGAGGGCGGCGAGCAGGCGGGCATGCCGAGCACGACGAGCCAGAGCGCGAGAGACATCCCGTGTCGCATGGGGACGATGCTACGCCAAACGAACGTCGGGCGAGCGAGCCGAGCCGACCGCTCGCGTTCCCCTGCGACGCTACGAGCGGGCCGGCGCACCCGAGCGCTCGCGGACACGCGCGGCGCCGGGACGTGGGTACGCGTCCCGGACGACGCTCGCGATCTGCCGCAGCGTCCCCTCCGCGGGCGAGCGCTTGCGCCAGATCAGCGCGATGCGCCGACGCGCGCCGGCGGACGCGAGCGGGCGCGTCGTGAGCCCCGCGGCCCTCGCCTCCGTCGGGACGCAGAGCGCCGGGAGCAGCGTGATCCCCGCGCCGCCCGCCACCATCTGGACCAGGGTCGCGAGGCTGGTCGCGCGCAGCTCGGACTCCCGGGCACGCGCGCGCGCGCACACCTCCAGCGCCTGATCGCGGAAGCAGTGTCCCTCGTCGAGCAGGAGCACGTCGTCCCGGCGCAGCTCCGGGCTCGAGACGGGCGCCCGGCCGCGGGCGAGCGGATGCGTGCCCGGCACCGCCAGGACGAACGGGTCGGTCGCGATCACGTCGCGCGCGACGTCGCCCTCGGTCCCGTCGAGCGCGAGCAGCGCCGCGTCGATCTCGCCGGCAGCGAGAGCCGCCACGAGGAGAGAGGTCTTGTCCTCGCGCCACGCGATGGCCAGGCGGGGGAGGCGGGCGCGGAGCTGCGGCGCGACGAGCGGGAGCAAGTACGGCGCGATCGTCGGGATCACGCCGACGCGCAGGGCGCCGGAGAGCGGATCGGCGGCGCGCCTGGCGGCGACGACGAGGTCGTCGGCGCCGACCAGCAAGAGGCGCGCTCGCTCGACGAGGTCGCGGCCCGCCGGGGTGACGAGCACGCGCTTGGCCCCGCGCTCGAAGAGCCGAGCGCCGAGGGCGCGCTCGAGCTGGGCGATCTGGGCGCTCAGCGACGGCTGGGCGACGCGGCAGCGCTCCGCCGCCCGCCGGAACGAGAGGTCGTCGGCGACGGCGACGGCGTACTGGAGCTGGCGGAGCGTGAAAGGGTGCGGAGCGTGGCCCATGGCGGTGTCGGACGAGCCTACGGCGCGACGCGCTCCGGCGCTTCACGCGACGAGCGTGATTCGACTACGCTCGCGGCGATGAGCGAGCTGCTCGACCTATCCGGAGGGGCCATCTTCGCCGGGCAGTTCAAGGTCGTCCGACCGCTCGCGCGCGGCGGGATGGGGGCGGTCTACGTGGTCGAGCAGCTCGGCACGGCGCGCGAGCGGGCGCTCAAGCTGATGCACCCTCAGATCGCGTCGGACGAGAAGAGCATCGAGCGCTTCCAGCGCGAGGCGCAGGTGGCGTCCAAGATCGAGAGCGATCACGTCGTCGAGGTGATCGGGGCAGGTGTCGACACCAAGACGAGCACGCCGTGGCTCTGCATGGAGCTGCTCAAGGGAGAGACGCTCGCCGACCGCGTCGAGAGGAGCGGGCGCCTCTCGATCGCCGAGACGCTGGAGGTCGTCAAGCAGCTCGGCCACGCGCTGTCCGCCGCGCATCGCGCCGGCATCGTCCACCGCGATCTCAAGCCCGAGAACCTGTTCCTCGCGAGCCCGCGTCGCGAGGGCGTTCCCTTCACGCTGAAGGTCCTCGACTTCGGCGTGGCGGCGCTCGTCGCCGACGCCAAGGGCGCCAAGACCACGCAGGGGGTGGGCTCGCCGATGTGGATGGCGCCCGAGCAGACCGACACGGGCCGCGTGAGCACGGCGACGGACGTGTGGGCGCTGGGCCTGATCGCGTTCTACCTGCTCACGGGCAAGCCGTACTGGAGGGCGCCGAGCAAGGAGAACAGCTCGCTGACGGCGCTCCTCGTGGAGATGATGGTCGAGCCGATGCCTCCACCGAGCGTGCGCGCCGAGGAGCTGCTCGCCGGAGGCCTCGTGCCGCCGGGTTTCGACGCCTGGTTCGCGCGCGCGGTCGATCGAGACCCGACGAGGCGCTATCCGGACGCGAGCGCGGCCCTGCCGGCGCTCATCGCGCTGCTCGAGGGCGCGCCGCTCGCGACGCCGGCCGCGTTCCCGGCGACCGCGTTCTCGGCGGCGACCTTGCCTGCGACCGCGCTGGTCCTGCCTGCGCCGACGCCGCCCCCGTCTGCGCCGGTCGTGCCCGCGGCGCCAGCGGGGTCGAGCGCGTGGAAGTGGGCGCTCGCCGGGGCTGGCTCGCTCGCGCTGATCGGGCTGGGCATCGTCGCGATGATGGGCGGTGCCCCGGCGGCGCCGATCGCTGCGCCGCCCGCGACCCCCGCGCCGTCCATCGTCGCAGCCGCCCCGGCGCCCGATGCGGCGGCGCCCGCCGCGACCGACGACGACGGCGAGGACGACGGCGAGGACGACAGCGAGGACGACAGCGAGGACGACAGCGAGGACGACAGCGAGGACGACAGCGAGGACGACAGCGAGGACGACAGCG
>JBGAQA010000080.1:0-32623 GCA_044220955.1 Sandaracinaceae bacterium | reverse complement strand
TACGCACCCTCGCAGTACGTCACGCACTCGGTGGCGATGGCGCCCGCGTCACCTCCGCCGCCCGAGCCGGCGTCGCTGCCGCCGGACGCGCCGCACCCGACCAGGAGCAGGCCCCAAACCACGGTCCGGAGTCGTCGATCCATCGTTGCCTCCGCGTGAATCGTCGCCCTGCGCGTTGATCCCGTCAACGCTCGCAGCGCTTCGCGCGCGACCGCGATCTTCCTGATGCGGTGAGCGGGCGCTCGAGGCACTCGCGGTGGCCTCCGGCGTGCGTAGCTCTGAGACGTGGGTCCGCGTCTCGGGGCACCGCGGGGGCCTGTCGCCGCCGTCTTCCTGGCTGCCTGCACGGTGGCCCCGACGGGAACCGGTCCCGCGTGCGCGGACGCCATCGCCGATCCGCCCGTGCCGTCTCCCGCGTCGCCGACGGTCGAGCTCGGACCGGCGCCCGCCGGACCCTGGCGCGTCGGGACGCGCATCTTCCACTTCGTCGACGGCGCGCGACCGGAGGTGGCGACGGACGACCCGGACGACCACCGAGAGGTCGTGATCCAGCTCTTCTATCCGACCGACGCCGACGGCCCCGCCGCCGGCCTCATGACGGATGCGGAGGGAGACGCGCTCTACACACCCGATGGCTCTTGGCCCGGCGTGCACGAGGACGTGCGCACCCATTCCACGTTCGACGTCCCCCTCTCCGGCGGACGTGCCCGCTGGCCGCTGCTCCTCTACTCCCACGGCCTCGGCGGGCCGCGCCACGACAACCGCGACCTGCTCGAGTCGCTCGCGAGCCAGGGAGTCGTCGTCGCCGCGGTGAGCCACACGTTCTACGACTGGTCGACCACGCTCACGAGCGGCGCGATCACGCGCTTGGAGGCGCTCGCGCGCACCACGCAGGACGAGCGCAATCGCATCTGGGACGACGACCTCCGGTTGGTGATCGGCGAGCTGGAACGGCCGAGGCCGTCGGGGTGCGGGCGCGGAGGTCAGGGTCGCATCCTGTCCATCTGGCACTCCTCGGCGGTGTGGCAGACGGAGTCGCATCCGTCGATGCCGCACGGGTAGCAGCACGAGAGCCCTTCGGCGCAGGGACGCGAGACGCCGTGATCCGCCGAGCTGCACACCTCGCCATGAGCCGCTGGCTGCGCCGGACCAGGCCTCTCGCGCTCGGGCCCGGGCTCGCTCGGCGGCGAGACCACCTCGGCGTCGCGCGTCTCCGTCTCGCTCGGTCGGGGCGCAACGTGGGCGCCGGTCGCGTCGCGCTGCGCGGCTCCGCAGCCGAGGATCGAAGCGCCGAGCAGCGCGAGACAGGGCACGAAGCGAGTCATGGCGCCAGCATCGCACACTCGCTTCGGCGGCGATTGGCTCGTGAACGAAAGGGAGGCATGCGGGACGCCGTGCTACGCATTCGCGGATGCACTCGCGGGTCCGAACGAGGGCGCTCGTGCTCCTCGCAACCTCCTTCGGGCTCGCGCTCTCGGCGTGCGTGACGTCCCACGCCGACAGGAGCATCTGTCGGGTCGAGCATCCCCACACGCCGGTGACGAGCGCGGACCCCTTCGAAGCTGCGCAGCTCGTGAGCGGCCCCTCGCTCGCGCCTCAGGACCCGACCACGCAGGCACCTGCGGGCTGGGGGTGCGTGCACGCGACGCACGAAACGCGGGGGCTCATCGCGACGGGCGGGTCCTACCCCTGTCTCGCTGCCATGGGTGACGTTCGCCAGAGCGCCGACCCAGACGCCGACGCGATCGCGTGCCCGCCCTGGATCCCGACATACACCGTGGCGCTGTTCAGCGACGAGCGCACGCGCGCGCTGCGCAGCGCCGGCGTCGAGGACGCGTGCTGCTACGAGTATCGGGTGCGGATATTCGAGTGAGGTATCGTCGAGCGCGGACGCGAGCGCGCGGGAGATCGCGTGTCGCGAGCGGCGCTGCGGATCGAAAGGGCGCACCGCCGGGGCTGCCGTGAGAAGCTCCCCCGGAGGGTCCTTGACCACCATCCACGACGCCAAGAGGCTGCCCGGTCCGCCGGGCTCGACGAACCTGCTCGCGGCTCCGATCGAGCGGGGCGGCGCGCCTCGATCCGTCGGCCCGTTCTGCGTGGTCGTGCACCTCTCGATGCCGGCGAGCGCTCCGTTCGGGCTGCCGGTCGATGCGGACGTGCGCCCGCACCCGCACATCGGCCTCGCGGCCGTCTCGTACGTCCTCGACGGCGCCATCACGCACCGCGACTCGCTCGGCAACCGCTGCGAGCTGCGCGCGGGCGACCTCGGATCCACCGTGTCCGGCCGGGGCGTGGTGCACTCCGAGCGCTTCGAGCGACAGCGCTTGCTCGGGGGCGGCCTCGAGATGTTCCAGCTCCTGCTCGCGCTCCCCGACGGATACGAGGACGTCGAGCCGAGCTTCTTCCGCCGCACGCGGGACGAGCACCGGACCTCGAGCGCCGGGGGCGCGACCGTGCGCTGGCTCTTTCCGTCGCCCCCGGAGTCGCCCTCCGGCATGCCGTTCGCGACGTCGATCCTCCTGGCCGACGTCGCGCTCGACGCGAGCGCGCGCTGGTCGCTCCCCGAGGCGCCCGAGCGCGCGATCTACGTGCGCGAGGGCGAGGTCGAGGTCGGCGACACCCGCGTCCGCGCAGGACAATGCGCCGTCGTGGACCAGGGGCAGGGCTCGCTGTGCGGGATCGCGTCGTCGCCCTCCCGGCTGCTCGTGTTCGGCGGCGCCGGCGTCGGCCCGCGCTACCTGTGGTGGAACTACCTCCACTCCTCGCTCGAGCGCATCGAGGCGGCGCGAGCCGAGTGGCGCAGCGGGCGTGTGAAGCTCCCCGACGGCGACACGGAGTCGTTCACGCCGTCCCCCGCCGACGACGGCCGACCCCTCGTTCGGCTCAATCCGCGCGACGACTGAAGCGCAGGCCTGGGCGCTGCCCCGCTACCAGGTGCCGAAGCCCGTCCAGATGCCGGTGAAGGCCGCGCCGCTCACCGAGCAGCTGCACCACGCGCTCGTGCTGCCCTCGAAGCACGCGCCGCTCGCCGTCGCGCTGCGGCCGTAGGCCCCGCGGATGGCGCGCGCGATGCGCTGGCCGAGCGTGGCCCACTCGTCGGGGGTCATGGCGCTGCCGAAGCCGAGCCCGATGCGTCCGTCGGGGTAGGCGTGCGTGTCGGCCCACGCGCGTGTGGCGTACACCTGCTCCGAGACGAGCATCTGCATCGTCGAGAGCGGGACGACGGTGTGGCCGTACGCGCCGTTCGATCCCCAGAACGCGTTCATCAGAGGGACGTACGCGCGGCCGAAGTAGCTCTGCGCGGTGTCGGCCCCGGCGGAGGCGGGCGCGGCCGCGGCGAGGCGCGCCGGATGCTCGGTGAACTCCTGGATGTGCGTCGCGCGCGCGGCGAGCGTGCTCGAGGGGACGCACGTCACGTCGGGATCCGTGTAGACCTCCTGCGCCCAGAAGCGGACGTGCAGGTTCATCTGCGCCCAGAACGTCGCGTCCGCGAGCCAGCTCTCGAGGTTGCCCTTGTAGACGCTGCCGGTGCTGCTGCCGTGGCCGAAGTTGATCACGAACACCGCGCCGCGCGCCGGCGGCATGCCGGGCATGCCCTCGTCGAGCGCGCGCACGAGCTCGATCATGTCGGCGCGAACGGTGCCGCTGTCGAGGCGCGCGCCGGTCGGTGCTTCGTTGATGCCCCAGGTGTCGCCCGACTGCACGCAGTAGCCCGCATCCTCCATGCGCTGGCGGAACAGATGCCCGATCTCCGTCCACGAGGCGCCGGTCGACGCGTGGTAGTTGCTCCAGTCGCCCCAGTGGAACTCGGCCATCGCGTGCACGCTCGGGAGGCCGCGCGCGTGCATGCGCGCCGCCTCGCCCGCCCGGAGCATCGTCGAGTCCGCCGACTGCGGCGCGATGTCGATCCAGTACTCGGCGCAGTCGCTCGGCTCCGCGGCGATCGCGTCGGCGAGGGGGTTCCAGCCGTTCTGGGTCCAGATCACCACCTCGGCGTCGAGCGGGCAGGTCGCAGGGCGGGTCGGGCCGGCGTAGCTCGGGCAGCTCGGTCCGGCGTCGCGCCCGCCGTCGACGGGCGGGGCCCACGCGTCGGCGGGCGCGGACCACGCGTCGGCGGGCGTCGCCGACCACGCATCGACGGCAGACCACGCGTCGATCGGCGCGGCCGCCCACGCGTCCACCGGGGTCGCGCTCCAGGCGTCGTCCGTCGTGGACGCGTCGCGCGCCGCGGCGTCGATGCCGGCGCCGGCATCCGTCGCGCTCGCGTCCGTCCGCCCGGCGTCCGAGCCGCCCGCGTCCGTCCGCGTGCCGAGCGCGCCTCCGTCACAGCCAGCCAAGCCCACGGCGACGACGCACATCCAGAGGCTCCGCATCGCCCGAGGGTCGCACGATCGGGCCACGCGTCGAGGCACCGAGCGAGCCGGGCGCCAGCCATCTGACGTGTTCCCAGCCTCCGCGTGTGCCCGTATCATCTCGCCCGGATGTCCGACGAGCGCACGGCTGCGCAGGCGACGCACCAGAGCGCGGGGGTGGCCGACACGCTCCACGCGGGCGGCTCGTCCGACCCGATGCGCGACAGCCCCGGACCGCGCGTGTCGGTCGAGCTCGCGGAGGGGACGGTCCTCGACGGCGTCTACAAGGTGATCAGGCGCATCGGTGGCGGGGCGATGGGCACCGTGTACCTCGTCGAGCACCAGCACCTCGGCCGGCGCTTCGCCGCGAAGGTCGTGGCGTCCGCGCACAGCACCGACCCCGAGATCGTCGCGCGCCTGCGCAACGAGGCTCGCGTCGCCAGCTCCATCCAGCACGAGAACATCGTCGACGTGACGCACCTCGGGCGCACGCCGGAGGGGTCGCTCTTCGTCGTGATGGAGCTGCTCGAGGGGCACGACCTGCGTCACCGCCTCGTCGAGCAGGAGTCCAACGCGGCGCATCCCTGGCTGCCCGACGAGGAGTCGCGGCGCATCGCGCGCGACGTGCTCGTCGGCCTGCACGCGGCGCACGAGGGCGGCATCGTCCATCGCGACCTCAAGCCCGACAACATCTTCCTCTCGACGAAGGGCGGCATCGAGCGCGCCAAGCTCGTCGACTTCGGCATCAGCAAGGGCGCGCGCGGCGACGGCGCCGACATGCGCCTCACGCGCACCGGCCAGATCATCGGCACGCCCCTCTACATGGCTCCCGAGCAGACGCGCGGCAGTGCGGACGTCGACCGTCGGGCGGACCTCTACGCGATCGGGGTCATCCTCTACGAGCTGACGACCGGCCGCCTGCCCTTCGAGGCCACCTCCATCTACGACCTGATCGTGAAGCACGCGACGGAGATCCCGCCGCCCGCGCGCGAGCGGCGTCCCGACCTGCCGGGCCCCGTCGAGGCCGTGATCATGCGCTGCCTCGAGAAGAGACCGGAGGATCGGTACCAGACGGCGCGCGAGGTCCTCGACGCGTGGGAGAAGGCCTGGACCGGCATCGCGCCGAGCGTCCGACCTGCTCCGGCCAAGTCCCCCAGCGTCCGCCCGCCGGCCTCGACGGCGCCCGAGCGTCCCGGATCGAGCGCCGTGCCCATGATCGGTGCGGGGGTGCTGCTCCTCTTGCTGATCGCGGCGGGCGGCTACTTCGTGATCGGTGGCGGCGGCGCGACGCCAGCGCCGACGACGCGCTCGACCTCGTCCGATCCGCCCCCGGTCGACCCGCCCCCGACGAGCGCGGCGCCGACCACCCTGATCGCCGAGCCGCCTCCGCCGGACACCGCGATCGGCGTCGAGCCCCCGGACGACGTCGTACGCACCATCACCTCCGACCCGGCGGGCGCCACCGTCGAGGCTGGCGGCACCACCCTCGGCACGACACCGGTCGCGGTCACGCTGCCGGGCGGCGCGCCCCTCGAGATCACCGTGCGGAGCCCGGGGCGGCGAACCGTCACGCAGACCATCACGCCGAGCGACCCCGAGACCGTCGCGATCACGCTCGAGCGCAGCGGCAGGCCGCACGCGACGTCGACCGGCCTACCGACGCTCGCGCCGCACTGAAGATCGGCGGATCCGAGTGATCAGCGCGCCCGGACGAGCGTGACGCCCACGAACGCGGTCCGGTCTTGCTCGACGCGCACGGTCCCGCTCCAGGCGAGATACCCGTCCGCGGTCACGGACACCTCGTGCGTGCCGACGCCGACGCCCTCGACTCGCGCGGGCGTCTCGGCGCGATCGCTGCCGTCGACGCGGACGCGGGCGTGGACGTCGCCGGTCGTGACGAGCAGGCGCCCCACCGGTACCGGCAGCGCCTCGAGCGTGAGAGCGCGCCGCTCCTCGCCGCCCCGCACGACCGTGACCTCGGCCGTGGCGTCGCGATGGCCCGGCGCGCGCGCCGTCAGCGTGTAGTGGCCGACCGGCAGCTCGACGCGCGCTCCGGCGCTCACGGGCAGTGCGTCGGGCTCGCCGTCGCGCCGAGCCGTCACCGTGGCGTCCGGAGCGGACGTCGTCACCGTCAGTCCACCTCGGTGCGGCACGAGGGCCCCGGTCGCCTCGCGCACCTCGCCGACGACGGCGCTCACGTCGATGGACGCGCCCTCGTGGTCGGCGAGCACCAGCTCGAGGTGGTGCGCGCCCGCAGGCAGGGCGAGCATCCGCGGGGTCGTCCCGAACGAGCCGTGGTCGCGCTGGTCGACGTAGATCGTCGCGCCGGGTGGGTCGGAGGTCACCGACACGATCGCCAGGAGGCGGCGCAGGCTCGCGGTGCGGCTCGTCGCGTCGGCGCGCAGCGGCGCCTCGTCCTCGGCGCTCGAGCTCCGCAGGAACTCGGCGAAATACGCGAACGACATCGCCTCGCGGCGTGCCAGCTGCGCGCAGAGCGCGATGTTGTAGAGCGACCGCGAGCTCGGAGCCGCGCGGTGGGCGCGCAGGAACGCGGCCAGCGCGTCGGGGTACCGATGGTGTGCGTAGGCGTCCCGGGCGATCGCGTCGTAGAAGCGCGACTCGGCGGCGTCGTCGGCGCGCGCCCCACTCGCGGCCGCGCCGAGCGCCAGCGACGCCACGAGGAGCAGAGCGCCCGCGCGCCCGCGTGAAGGGAGAGCCACGTGGGCAGCGTCGCGCATGGCGCGCTCCGGGCGCAAGCCCTCGCGAGGTGGGCGTTGCTTCCTCGCGGCCAGAACGGCATCCTCGCCGACGTGAAGAGGGGACTTTGCGTGGCGCTCCTGGTCTGCTCGACGCTCGGGCCGGCCAGCGTCGCCCTCGCGGACGACGCGGAGGAGGCGCGCTTCCACGACGAGCTCGGTCGTCAGCACTACGAGGCGCACCGCTTCGAGCAGGCGCTGCGCGAGTTCTTCGAGGTCGCGCGCCTCGCGCCGAGCCCGCGCGCCACGTTCAACATCGCCGTCTGCTTCGACCTCTTGCACCGCGAGGACGACGCCTACCTCTTCTTCCGCGAGTACCTGCAGAGCGACGACACCGATCCGGAGCGCCGCGCCTTCGCGACCGCCGCGGCGGCCCGGCTCGAGGGCCGAGTCGCGCGCGTGGCCGTCACGAGCGATCCACCGGGGGCCCTCATCTACGTCGATCAGCGCGACCACGGAAGCTACGGCACGACGCCGCGGGTCCTGGCGCTGCCGCCTGGAGAGCACGTCGTCACGCTCGAGCGCGACGGATATCGCTCCGTCACCGTCAGCGTCAGCGCGGCGCAGGGTCGCGAGGTCCCGGCGACGGGCACGCTCGCGCGCATCACGGGCACGCTCCACGTGGACGCCGCCCCGGGCGGCTCGGTCGTCGTGCGCGAGCCCGGAGCGGCCACGCAGGTCGAGGGCAGCGCGCCCCTCCACGCGTCGCTCCCGCCCGGGCTCTACGAGGTGGAGGTGCGGCAGGACGGCTTCCACTCGTTCACGGCCGTCGCGCGCGTGACCGCCGAGGCACGCACGGACGTGCGGGTGGCGCTCGAAGCGCTCCCGCCCCCGACGGGCGACCTCACCATCACCTCGAGCGCGGCGGGCGCGGTGATCCAGCTCGACGGCGAGCCGACCGGCTTCGCGCCCACGCTGCTCACCGGCCTCTCGCTCGGCGAGCACCGTGTGCGCCTCGAGCACCCGGGCCTCTCCCCGTACGAGGGGACCGTCACGATCGAGGAGAACGCGCGCGGGTGGCTCACGGTCACGCTCGAGGAGCCGGCGCGCGTGGACCGCTCGCCGCTCACGTGGGCCGTCGGCGCGCTCGGCGTCGGCTGCTTCGTCGCTGCCGCGGTCACGGGCGGGTTCGCGGTGTGGACGCACGATCGCTTCCTGTTCGCGCAGAGCGAGATCCAGCAGATGCGCAACTACGCCGGGCCAACCCCCGCCGCGCTTCGCGATCAAGGACTGCAGTACGACGTCGCCACCGACGCGCTGCTCGCCACGGGCCTCGTGTCGCTCGTCGTGGCGACCATCCTCTACTTCGTCACCGAGTACACCGACTCCCACGAGTCGCGGGCGACGTTCAGCGCCGGCGAGCGCTGAGACAGCGCGCCGCTCAGCCCTGCTGCGTCGCGAAGCGGACGATGGCGTCGCCCATGACGTGGATCGCCAGGCTGTGATCGACCAGGCCCGCCCGCGTCGCGCTCGCGGGCATGCCGTAGATCGCCGCCGTGTCCTCGGACTCCGCGATCACCATGCCGCCCGCGGCCTTGACCACGCGCGCGCCGCGCGTGCCGTCGTCGCCCATGCCCGTGAGCACGACCGCGATCGTTCGATGGCCGAAGACGCCCGCGGCGCTCTCGAAGAGGCGGTCGCCGCTCGGCACGTAGCGATCCTCGGGGGTCGCCGGGACCGCCCGGACCCAGGGCACGCTGCCCTTCGCGCTGACCTCGATGCAGCGGCCGCCGGGGCAGACCACCGCGCGGCCGGCGCGCAGTGGCTCCCGGTCGTCGAGCTCCGCGACGCGCATGCCCCCGAGCCGCTCGAGGCGCTCGGCGAACGTTCTGGTGAAGCGCTCGGGCATGTGCTGCGCGACGACGATCGCCGCGGGAAGATCCGAGGGCAGCCGCGAGAAGAGCGTCACGAGCGCCGGCGGCCCGCCGGTCGACGATGCGATCACGATCACGCGCTTGGGCACGGGGTCGGCGGGCATCGGGCGCTCGCCGTCGACGGACACGCGGCGCTGCAGGCCGGTGGTGGTGACGCGCGTGCCGTCCCCGAGCTTCGCGGGGCGCAGCTGCCGGGCGAGCTGGACCTTCTGCTCGAGCTCGCTGCGGATGCTCGCGAGCTCGAGCGTCGCGTTCGTGCTCGGCTTCACCACGAAGTCGATCGCGCCGAGCTCGAGGGCGCGGAACACGTCCGGCTTGGCGCCGCGGCCCGACACGACGATCACCGGCGTCGGGCGCTTGGCCATCAGCACCTTGAGCAGCGTGAAGCCGTCCATCCGCGGCATCTCGAGATCGAGGGTGACGAGGTCCGGCTTCTCGGCGAGCACCATCGCGAGCGCCTGCTCGCCGTCTCCGGCCTTGCCGATCACCTCGACACCGGGGATCGACGAGAGGATCTCGGCGATGGTGCGGCGGTTGAATGCCGAGTCGTCCACGACGAGGACCCGGAGCTTGCGCGGTCCGCCCGCGACCGGAGGCGTGCTCATCGCGCACCTCGATCGTCGTCGTCGCCGGCGCGCGCGCGCTTGACCCCGACGGTCTCCACCGGCTTCCGGTAGACCATGTCCGACGAGAGGTGCGCCAGCTCGAACGCCGTGGACACGGAGAGCAGCGACTCGCTGTGGCCGAGCATGAGATAGCCGCCGGGCTGCAGACGATCGTAGAACGTCTCGATCACACGGCGCCGCGAGTCAGCGTCGAAGTAGATCAGGACGTTTCGACAGAAGATCGCGTCGACCCGCCCGACGATGCTGGCGCGGTCTCGGTCCAGGAGGTTCAGGTGACCGAACTGGCAGAGCGCGCGCACGCGGGGGTGGACGCGACGCCCGTCCGGGTCGGCGACGAAGTACTCGTCGTACTGGTGCGGCATCGCCCGGAAGCTGTGGCTCGGGTACACCCCGCGGCGGGCGAAGCTGAGCACCCGTCGGCTGATGTCGTTGCCGAACACGCGCAGATCCCAGCCCTCGAAGAGCCCCGACGAGAGCAAGAGGATGGCGATCGTGTAGGCCTCCTCGCCCGTGGAGCAGCCCGCGCACCACACGACGAGGCGCCGGCGCCCCTGCGCGAGCGCGCGCTTCTGCAGCTCGGGCAGGACGTCGCGGGAGAACGCTCGCAGCTGGTACTCCTCGCGGAAGAAGTAGGTCTCGTTCGTCACGAGCGCTTCGATCGCGTCCTCGAGCTCGCCCGAGGCCGAGGGGCCGTAGCGCAGGTAGTGGTAGTACGACGTGTAGTCCGAGAGGCCGAGCGTGCGGAGCCGATCGCGCAGCCGGCGCTCGAAGACGAACAGCGACGCGTCCTCGAAGAACATGCCGGAGTGCTCGTTGACGAGGTCGCGGAGCAGCCGGAACTCGTCCACCCGGAGTCGCGGGCCGCTGTCGAGGAAGAACGTCACCTCGCGGCGCCCTCGGCCGGCGCGCTCAGCATCTCGTCGATCGCCGCGAGCACCAGGCCGTCGCTCTCGACCTGCCGGTGCGCGCGCACGGCGGCGAGATCCGAGGACGCCAGCGCCAGCACCGCCGCGTGACGGACGTCCCAGGCCGGGTGACGCAGGAGCGCGCGGATCGCGCCCACGAGCTGGGGCTGTGCGCGCGCGAGCACGACCGCGGCCTTCACCACCTCCGGGTCGTCGTGTGCGAGCGCCGCTGGCAGTGCGTCGAGGCCGCGGGGATCGTTCCAGTGCACGAGCGTCGTGAGCGCGGCGATTCGCGCCTCGCTCGAGGCGTCCAGCGCCAGGCGCGAGACTCCTTCGGCCCAGCCTCGGGCGTCGAGCTTCGCCAGCGCGCGACACGCCTCCGCCCGCACCGCGGGCAGATCGCTCTTCAGCTCGAGCGCGATGCGCGGCTCGGCGAGCGCGCGCCCGTCCGCGTCCGTTCGCGACGCCAGGGTCCGGATCGCCGAGACGCGCACGTCGGCGTCCTCGTCGGCCAGGGCCATCGCCGCGAGCTCGGCCGCCTGCAGGTCCGGGACGTCGGCGAGCGCCGTCACCGCCGCACGACGCGTGCGCGGGTCGTCCTCGGAGAGCGCCTCGCGCAGCTTCTCGAGCGCGACGTCGGGCGGCAGCGTGAACGTCGCGGAGCCCCAGGCGGTCGCCTCGTTGCTGCGCGCCGCCACGACAGCCTCGGAGACGGCCTGCTTGGCGGTGCGCGCGAGCTCCGCGACGGCGCCTGCGGCGGCCTTCGCCAGGCTGGACGAGGGGTGGTTGCCGAGGGCCACGAGCGCGGGAGCGTCGTCTGGCTCCGCCCAGGTCGAGAGCCCGCGGACGGCGGCGACGAGGATCGTCTCGTCGCGCGATGCGAGCGACGCGCGCAGCGCCTTGCGGACTCTGGCGGCATGGAGCTCGCGATCCTGCGTCGCGAGCTCGGCGGCCGCCTCGAGCGCGAACGCGTGCGCGCGCGGATCGAGCGCGGGGATCGCGGCGAGCAAGGGCGCGACCGCCGCGCTGCCGAAGGTGCGGAGCCCCGCGAGCGCGGAGGGGCCGAGCTCGATGTCGGCGGCCAGCATCGCGATCTTGGGGAGGGCCTCGGCGTCCTCGGCGAGCGCGAGCAGATGCGCGGCCGCCCGCGCCACGGTCGGGTCGTTGGCGTCGAGCATCCGGCGAAGCGGCGCCAGGGCGCGGCGCTCGAGCGCGACCATCGCGCGCGTCACCTCGACGGCCCCGCCGGGGGCGACGTCGTGCAGTCGCGCGAGCGCGATCGCCGCCTCGGCCACGTTCGAGCGCACGCTGATGCGCGAGACGAGCAGCGGCACCGCCGCGACGTCGGACGTCAGGCCGGCCAGGAGCATCGCTCTGCGCGAGAGCAGCGGGTCCGCTGCGAGCGCGACGACCTCGGCGAGCGGGCGGTGCGCTCCGAGCGCGACGAGCCCCTCGATCGCCGCCAGACGCGTCAGCGGGTCGTCCGCGCTCAGCGCGCGCCCGAGGAGGGCCTCCGCGCGAGGCCCGCCGACGTGGGAGATGGCCTCCAGTGCGGCGGTCGCCGTGGTCGCGTCGGGGTCGATCGAGAGGTCTCCGAGCGCGCTCAGCGCGAGGTCGCCGCCACACGCGAGCGCAGCGCAGACGAACTTCCGCGCGGTCGGGCTCGCGCCGCCGAGCGCGCGCACCAGCGCGGCCTCCGCCAGCGCGGACCGCGGCGTCTTCGCGGTCCGAACGCACGCCTCGATCGAGGCGTTGCGCAGACCGACGTCGTCGGGTGAGAGCACGCCTTGGACCACGATCTCGACGATTCCCGGGTCCGCGATCCGCTCGGCGGCGAGCGCCGCAGCGTCCTTGCGGACGCGCCAGTCGTCGTCGGCGAGCGCAGCACCGATCACGGCAGGATCGAGGGGCGTTCCTTTGGCCCCCTCGGCCCTGAGCACGTCGCGTCGCTCCTCGATGTGCTCGCCGTCTCGCTCGGTCACGGCGCACCTCGCTGCGCGCCCCGGGGCCCCACGTCCACGAGCTCGGCGGCAGCGCCGATCCGGTCGACGTCGAGGACGAAGACCAGGGCGCCCCGGTGTGCGTAGACGGACTGGAAGCCGCGCGCCGCGTCGCCCGCGCCCACGGAGGGCACCGGCCGCCGGTCCCCCTCGCCGACGCCGAAGACCTCCGACACCGCGTCGACGACGAACCCGACGGTGCGCGTCGCGAGGGCGACCAGGATCCACTTCGTCCGCCGCGTCGGCGCGGTCTCGGGCAGCCCGAAGCGGCGTCGAACGTCGAGGACGGGGATCACGTCGGCGCGGTGGTCGGCGACCCCGACGATCGCCGGCGGAGCATGCGGCAGCGGGACGACGGGGAGCGGCCGGATGATCTCGCGAACGCGCGCGACCTCGATGGCGTAGTGCACGTCCCCGACCGTGAACCCCACCAGGTTCATCTCGAGATCGCCGCGCCTTCGGTCCAGGCGCGCGAGGCGCGCCCGGGCTCGCTCGCCGCTCTTGCCCTCCATGGTCAACCGGCTCCCCTCGGCCGGCTCGCCGCGGCGAGCGCCGCCGACGGCGCCGTCATGGAGAGGAGCAGGTGTGGATCGAAGAGCACGATGACCGTGCTCGCCGCGTCCGACTCGGTGCCCGTCCGGACGCGACGCGGTCGCCCGATGCCGAGCACGTGATCGGGCAGGTCACCGCCCGCGACGGCGGCTGGCTCGATCTCGTCCTCGCGCAGCCGCTCGACGTGGTGCACCGCGTCCACGCGCGCGCCCATGATCTCGTCCTTCGTCTGCACGAGGAGGACCCGCGCGTGACGCGTCGCGGGTGCTGCGGGCATCCGCAGCCGGCGCCGGAGGTCGAGGACCGTCGTGATGCGGCCACGCACCGAGAGGATCCCGAGCACGTCCGCCGGCGCGCGTGGCACCTGCGTCACGGGGACGACCTTGAGGATCTCCCGGACCGACGCGAGCGGCAGGCCCATCAGCTCGTCGCCCAGCGAGAAGACGAGGAACTCGCGGACGACGTCGGTCACGGCGCGCAGGCGATCGCCACGCGGCGCGAGGCGCGCGGGCAGCACCGTCTTGTGCTTGACGATGCCGCTCACGACCCTGCTCCTCGGAGGGCCTTCACGCGGCCCCCTTCCGCTCGTGCCCGGCCGACAGGACGTCGTCGAGGATGCTGGGCGCGTCGAGCACGAGCACGACGCGCTGATCGCCCAGGTCGGTCGCGCCGGAGAAGCCGCGCACGGAGGCCAGGCTCGCCCCGAGCGGCTTGGTGATGATGTCCTCTTGGCCCTCGAGCGCGTCGACGACGAGCCCCAGCCTGCGCTGCCCCAGCGCGGTGACGACGACGAAGCTCCGGCCGGGCGCGACCTCGGCGCTCAGCCCGAAGAGATCCGCGAGCCGCGCGACCGGCAGGCTCTGCCCCCGCAGCGTGATCACCTCTCGGCCCTCCACCCGGCGCAGCGATCGCTCGTCGTAGAAGAGCGCCTCCTGCACCACGTTGAGCGGGATCGCGAACGTCTGATCGCGGACGCGCAGCACGAGCGCGCTCACGATCGCGAGGGTGATCGGCAGCGTGAGGGTGAACTTCGTCCCGATGCCCTGCTGGCTGTGCACGTCGATGACGCCGCCGAGGCGGCCGATGTTGGTCCGGACGACGTCCATGCCGACGCCGCGACCGCTCAGCTCGGTCACCTCCGTGGCGGTCGAGAAGCCCGGCAGGAAGATCATCTGGCGCAGCTCGTCGTCGCCCAGCTCCGGGGCGGCGTCCGCCGCCACGAGACCCCGCTCCACCGCCCGCGCACGGATCTTGGGCAGATCGAGGCCGGCGCCGTCGTCCTCGATCTCGATGACGACGTGGTTGCCCTTCTGGTAGGCGTTCAGCGCGATCGTTCCGCCGCGGGGCTTGCCGAGCTCACGGCGCGTCGCCTCGAGCTCGATGCCGTGGTCGACCGCGTTGCGGATGATGTGGAGCAGCGGGTCGATCAGCTCCTCGACGATGAGCTTGTCGACCTCGGTGTCCGCGCCCGTGACGACGAGTCGGACCTCCTTGGTGCGCTCGCGCGCCACCTGCCGCACGGCGCGCGCGAGCCGGTCGAACGTCTGACCGAGCGGCACCATCCGCACGTCGAGGATGCCCTCCTGCAGGCTCCCGAGGTGCCGGTCGAAGCTGCGCTGGGCGCGGTAGAGCTCGGCGAAGATCGGCCGCAGGTCAGGACGGCCCCCGAGGCGCTCGACGATGCGCGCGACGGCGCTGCGCACGATGCCGAGCTCGCCCACCACGTTCATCAGGTGGTCGAGCTTCTCGATGTCGACGCGGACGGTCTTCGCCACGCCACGCAGCGCGAGGCCGTCCGCGCTCGCCTCGCGTGCGGGCGCGGGGACGACGGGCCCGCCGGCGATGGGGGCGACGGCCTCGACCGCCTCCTCGTCGAGAGGCTCTCCGGGCGGGGGCGGCGGGACGGTCCGCGCGGTCTCGCGGCGGCCGACCGGCTCGATGCTGCGGATCTCGTCGCCGGCCAGCACGTCCCGTAGCTCGGCGAGCGGCTTCCGGCTCGCGAGCAGCACGTCGAGCTCGATCGCGTCGTCGCCCGCGCCGTCCATCGAGGGCAGGTACGTGATGATCTCGGCGAAGGGCTTGATGCGCTGCTTGAGCTCCTCGAGATCGCCGTCGATCGACGTGAGCGCGAAGCGCACGCGCAGCCGGAAGAGCGCGATCCCCTGCTCGACGTTCGTACGGAGCCGGTGCTCCTCGTACTCGGTGAGAACGGAGAGCACGCCGGGCTCGAGGTCGAACGACGCGAGGACGTCGCTGCTGACGCCGCCGGGGCTCGAGACCAGCTTCTGGATCCGGCCTTCGAGCCCGCGCACGTCGATCTCGTGCTGCTCGCCCTTGGTCGCCGCGAGCAGGCGCTGCAGCACCTCGATCCCCTCGAAGAGCACGTCGAGCGCGTCCTGCGAGAGGGGTACCTTCCCGAGGCGCACCTGATCGAGCAGATCCTCGAGCTGGTGGGCGACCTCCGAGAGCTCGGAGTAGCCGAACATCCCGGCGATGCCCTTCAGCGTGTGCACGCCCCGGAACACCGAGTTCACGAGGTCCGGGTCGGTGATCCCCTGCTTCTGCCCGTGATCGAGCAGGAGCAGGTCGCGCGAGAGCGACTCGACGATCTCCTGCGACTCCGCGAGGAACTCGTCCTTGATCCGTTCGCCGTCTTCGCTCATGCGCTGCCTTCGCTCACGACCGCACGCCGCGCTTCTCCAGGATCTCGCGGATGGCCGCCTTGAGCCCGTCCTGGGTGAAAGGCTTCTTCAGCCATCCATCGGCGCCGAGCGAGAGCCCGCGCTCGAGATCCCGCGGAGACGCCTCGGAGCTCACCACGAGGATCGGCGTCCGGGTGTGCGCCTCGCTCGCGCGCATGAGCCGGATGACCTCCAGCCCGTGGATGTCCGGCATGTTGATGTCCACGAACGCGAAGTCGAAGCGCTCCCGCGGCAGGATCCTCAGCGCCTCGAAGCCGCTCTTGGCCTCGACGATGTCGTCGGCGAGGCCCCCCTCCTCGAGCGCCGCCCGCAGGAAGGCGCGCATCGCGGCCGAGTCCTCGACGATCAGCGCTCGGGGCAGATGCACGGGTGGATCGTATCGAAGCGCCGTCCGGATCGGAAGAACGCGGAAAGAATGCCGAAGGAGAGGCAACCGGCGGCCCGTGGCGCCGAGAACGGACCCGGAGGTGGCGCATGTCGGCGGCCGAGGGAGGAGCAGGGAGCGGAACGCCCGCGTTTCCGCAGGGGATGTCGATCCCGGTGCTGCCGGACGCGCCCCAGCCCGTCTCGGGCATCGAGGGCGGCATGCAGGGGGCGGCACGCGTGGCAGACGCGCTCGCCGGTGGCGTCCAGGTCGCGACGCAGCTGGCCGCGCGCGGAGGTGAGGGCGCCTCGGCCGAGCAGCTCGTCCCCGGCGTGCTCGGTGGGCTCGGCAGCGCGCTCGGCGGCGCGTCGAGCTTCGCATCGGGGATCGACCCCGGGGTGAGCCAGGCGCTCGGGGTCGTGAGCAGCGCGGCCTCGCTCGTCGGCGGCGCGGCCGGGCTGGTCCGCTCGGTGGTCGACGCGATCGAGGGTGCGGTGTCGGAGGCGAACCGCCACCGGGTGACGTTCGCGTTCGAGTCGGGCGCGCTTCCCGACGCGCAGTGGCTGGTCGCGTCCTTCACCCACGAGGAGCGCATCGGCCGGCCCTTCGTGACGACCGTCGTGCTCGCCACCGAGGATCTCGACCTCGACCCGGGCGCGATGCTCGGCGTGAACGCGCGGCTGACGCTGCGCCGCGGCGAGGATCACGAGCGCGTGATCGGCGGTCTGGTGGGCCGCATCGAGCTCGGACGCACCACCGATCGTGCCCGCGTCGTCACGGTCGAGCTCGTGCCTGCGCTGGCGCTCCTCGGGCTGACCCGCGACAGCCGCGTCTTCCAGGACCTCGACGTGCTCGAGATCCTGGACGCGGTCCTCGGGGGCGGGCTCGAGGGCTACTCGCGCGTCCTCGAGCAGCACACCCGGCGGCACTACTGGCGGCGCGAGCACTGCGTGCAGTACGGCGAGTCGGACCTCGACTTCGCCCAGCGCTTGATGGAGGAAGAGGGCATCACGTACTTCTTCGAGTGGGCGTCCGACGGCACCGAGAAGGTGGTGCTCGTCGACGGCCGGGACGGTATGCCGGCGCTCCTGCCCGACGACGAGTCCATCCCCTTCGTCGAGCAGCGCGGCGAGACGAGCGACACCGAGCACGTGCACGAGCTGCTCGCCGCGACGCAGCTCCGCACGACGAGCTTCGCCCTCACCGATCTCGACTGGACGCAGGTGCGCCCCGCCGCGGCGATCGAGGCGCACGTGCACGGACAGGACCCGCAGGGACGCTCGCGCGAGCGCTACGATCACGACCGTGCGGTCACCCACGGCGTCTACGAGCGGAAGGCGTACCTCGAGAGCGACGCCGAGCGGCGCCTCGCCACCCGGCGCGAGGCCCACGCGCTCGAGGCGCACGTGCTCCGCGGCGCCGGCAACGTGCTCCGGCTCGCGCCGGGCCGGACGATCACGATCGAGGAACACCCCGTCGCCACGCTCGACGGCGAGCTGCTCGTGCTCGCGGTGTCGCACCGGGGTCACTCGCCCGAGCTCCGCGATCTGCTCGGCAGCGCGGGCTACGCCGCGGACGACGTCAGCTACGAGTGCTCGTTCGAGGCGATCCCCGCGCAAGTGCCGTACCGGATGCCCGAGGTCACGCCGAAGCCGCGCGTCCACGGCATGCTCTCGGCGATCGTCACCGGCGGGGGCGGGCAGGAGATCCACAGCGACGAGCACCGGCGTGTGCGCATCCAGATGCGCTGGGACCGGCAAGGGACCTTCGACGAGCGGAGCTCGGCGCTCGTGCGCGTCATGCAGAGCTGGGCCGGCAGCGGCTTCGGTACGATGTTCCTCCCGCGCGTCGGCATGGAGGTCGCGGTCGCGTTCCTCGACGGCGACCCGGACCGCCCCGTCATCGCCGGCTGCCTCTACAACGCCGAGTGTGAGCCGCCGTACAAGACCGAGGCCGAGTGGACCAAGAGCGGCATCCGCACGCGCAGCTCGCCGGACGCGGGCGCCACGCACGGCAACGAGCTCACGTTCGACGACGCGGCGGGTCAGGAGCAGATCCTCGTCCACGCGCAGAAAGATCTGGACGAGCACGTCGAGCACGACCACACGACGCACGTCGAGCGCAACCAGACCAACACGGTGGACGCCGATCACACCGAGACGATCGGCGGCGACCAGCACCTGCACGTGCGCCAGGACCGCTATGCGCGCGTCGACGGCATCGAGGAGATCTACGTCGAGAGCTCCCGTCGAATCGAGACCGGGACCGACGAGCGGCGCATCGTCCGGGGTGAGCAGCACGAGACGGTCGTGGGCAAGGCCACGCTCGAGCACCAGGCCGGGCGCGAGCTGCACGTGCGCGGCGAGGATCGCGAGTCGTTCGGTGGCGGGCGCCAGACGGCCGTCACCGGTGACGACCAGAGCAGCGCCACCGGCAACAAGCTCGTCTACGCGGACGGGGGCATCCGCCTCGGCGCGCAGAGCCTCCACGAGATCGATCTGCGCGACGGGGTGAACGTGCTCTCGCCGGCCGCGGTCCGGATCATCGTCGGGAGCAGCGTCATCAGCGTGAACGACCAGGGGCACGTCACGATCGCGTCGACGTCGCGCATCGCGCTCGGGTGTGGCGCGGCGTCCATCACGCTCTCGTCCGACGGCACCGTCGACGTCTCGGGGCCCGCAGGCGTGAACCTCACGTGCGGCCAGTCGTCGGTCGCGCTCTCGCCGATGGGCGTGACGACCAGCGGCACCACGGTGAGCGCGACGGCCGTGGCGGACCACACGATCGTGGGCGCGATCGTCCGGATCAACTGACGTGAGTCTGCAGGGGCCCTGATCGGCCTGAGCGGGCCCCTCGCCGCACCGGCGGAGCCGGATGCGTCTCACCCCACTCCGCTCGCTACGCTCGCGAGGCACACCGCTCGTCGCGCGCGGCCACCGGATCCTGCCCGCGGCCGTCGTCGATTTTGGGACAGGCTATGAGTCCTCGGGGGGCGTGAGCCGCTCAGGATTCCACTCATCTCGACGTCGCCCTGTTCTCTCAGGACGTTCTCGGCTCGGCTCCGTGCCCGAGACGGTCGTCGATTCAGGGACGGATTCGAGGGCGACGAGCCCGCGGCCTTCAGGCGCGCTTCTTCAGCGTCTGCGGGCCGAAGATCATCAGCAGCGCCGGCTGGAAGATCAGCGTCGTCAGAAGCGAGAAGGTCAGCGCGGCCGCGATCAGCTCACCGAATTGACGGATGGGCACGAAGCCCGAGAGCAAGAGCACCGCGAAGCCGAGGATCAACGTGACGCACGACACCACGATGGCGCGGCCCGTCCCGCGCGCAGACCGCAGGATGGCGGCGCGACGGAGCAGCCCACGCTCCTCCTCCTCGATCAGGCGCGCGAAGCCGTGCGTGGTCAGGTCGACCGAGACGCCGATCGCGACCGAGAACACGATCGCCGTGCTGGCATTCAGCGGGATGTCGCGCATCACCATCCACGCGACCGTGCCGATCTGCGGGATGATGTTCGGCGGGATGCAGAGCAGGCCCAGCCGCGCGCTCCTGAAGAGCAGCGCGATGGTCAGGAAGATGACGACGGCCGAGAGCGCGAGGCTGCCGAACATGTCCTGCACCACGGCGTCGACACCGTGCGAGCCGATGAACGCCTCGCCGAGCAGCTGGGTGTGCACGTCGGGGGTCTCGGCCAGCGCCTCGTCGAGGTGCTGCTGGACGGCGTCGATGAGCCGGATGCTCCGCTGCGCGCCGATGTCGGCGACGCGGATCTCGAGTCGCGCGTGGCGGCCGTCGGCCGTGCGGTAGGCGTCGAGCGGGTTCGGATCGAGGCGGCCGAGGAGGGTGTCGAGGGCCTCGACCTCCGCGCGCGAGACGAAGGGAGCGTCGGTCTCTTCGCGCGTCAGCCCCGCGATGCGGCGCCAGCTCTCGTGGAGGTAGTCGGACTGGCTCGTCGCGCGCAGCACGCCTGGCTGGGTCCGCGCCCACGCCGCGACGCGGTCGACCGCCGCGATCACCTCGGGGTCACGCAGGCGCCCCTCCGCCTCGGCGCTCAGCATCACCTCGAGCGGGCGGATGCCGTCGAGCTTCTCCTCGACCAGGCGCGTCGAGATCACGACCGGGTCGTTCGGATCGAACGTGTCGCGCAGCGACGTGTCGACGACGATCGAGTTGTACGCCCACACGCAGGGCACCATCAGCGCCGAGGTGAGCAGGATGATCGTCCAGGGCCGCCGCGTGATCCACGCGGTCGACACGACGAGCGCCTTCTCGAGCAGATCGTGGGGCGTGGCCTCGCGATCCGTGGGCGCGTGCCGCGGCGGACCGAAGAACGTCATCGCGGCCGGGACGAAGGTCATGAGGATGACGTAGGTCACCATCACACCGATCGCGGCGACCGCGCCGAAGCGCCGCAGCATCTCGGTCTGCGCCACGAGGAGCGACGCGAAGCCGACGGCGGTGGTGAACGAGGTGAGGAAGCACGCGATGGCGAGGTGCTTGAGCACGCCGCGGGCGGCCGCGACACGATCGTGGACGCGACGGCTCTCCTCCGCGTAGCGCCCGAGGACGTGGACCGCCTCGGCGATCCCCATGACGATCATCAGCGTCGGGAGCGTGTTCATGAGGATCGTCAGCCGCTCGCCGACGAGCGCCATGCCTCCGAGCACGCAGACGACGCTCATCCCGACCGTGAGCAGCGGTAGCAGCGTGCTCGCGAGCCAGCGGAACGAGACGAAGAGCAGCACGATGCACGTGAGCAGCGAGAGCGGGACGAGGACGACCTGATCCTCGAGCATGGCGTCGCTGATCGCCGCGCGCAGGTGCGGCAGGCCCGCCGTGTGCACCTCGACGCCCGCGGGCGGCGCGTGGTGGCGCAGCCACGCGTCGACGACGTGCACGAACTCCAGGCGCCGCTGGCCCGTTCCGAGCTCGGGGTCGAGGATGAGCACGACCGCGGCCAGCGTGTGGTCGCGGCTCACGAGCTGCCCCTCGACGAGCGGCGCGTTCTCGAGCGCGCGCCGGATCGCCGCTGCCTCGGCCTCGCTCACCGTGTCGCCGCGGACCACTCCGTGCAGCCCTTCGTCGCCCGCGCCCACGCGCTCGCCCACGGTGATCAGGCCCAGCGGGAAGCGCTCCGGCGCGAGGGCGATGAGGCGCTCGAGGGCTTCGCGGTCCCCCGGCGCCATCTCGTCCCCGGCGTCCGCGCTCGGTTCGCCCTCGAGGTCGTCGAGGTCGTCGAGGCTACCGAGGTCACCCTCGGACGCGTCGGAGTCGTCCACGTAGGCGCCCGGCAGCGGCGTCACCGTGAGGCTCGCGACGCGGTGGACCTCCTGCACCTGCTTGAAGTGGCGCGAGAGGTCGTTCACGTACTGCAGCGGCGCGAGCTGCGTGACGTCGTCGGCCGTCACGAGGAGCACGATCACGCTGTCGGTGTCGCCGAAGTAGCTACGGAACTCGCGGACCCGCTCCTCGTAGCCGCCGAACGAGATGATCAGGTTCTCGGGGGCGGTGTCGGTCTGCAGGCGCGGCAGCTGCGCCGCGCAGAACGCCACGAGGAGAAAGACCCCGAGCAGCACGACCTTGCGCTGCCCCGTCACGATCTCGGCGAAGCGGTCGATCCATCGGTCGAGCATCACGCGGCGGCCGACTATAGAGGGCGAACGCGCGCGGGGCCGGCTTTTTTCGGTGCGTCGACCCTTACGCACCGCGTCGTGGACGACGTGGCGTGTCGCCGAGCGTGCGATCCCTCGCGCGTCGGCGCGCGCGAGCTCACGTCGGCCGACTCATGCGACGCAGTCGCGCAAGAACACGTCGATCTCGCGTGCGAGCCGCCGGGGACGCTCGTCGTGGATCGAGTGGCAGGCGTCCATCCGCACGACGCGGCCGCGGCGGCCGTGCTTGCGCATCCGCTGCGCGAGCTTGCCGACCTCGCGGTGGATGTCGAGCATGTCGTCGTCGCGCGTGCCGGCGACGACGAGCACCGGGGCCGCGATGCGCGCGTAGCGCGGCAGCGTCTCGCCGCGCGGGATCTCCGTGATGGAGTAGATCGTCTGCTCGTACGCGAGCGCGAGGCAGGTGATGCGGTGCGCGTGGTCGTAGAGCTCGCGGCGGTCGGCGCGCGCTGCGGCCGTGTGCTCGGCCTCGAGCGGCATGCCCTTGAACCAGAGCGTCGGTTGTGCCTTCACCAGCGCCATCGGCGCCTCGAACACCCAGCGGATGTAGTCGGTGCGGGAGTCGTGCGCGCCCACCTCGTGGTCGTCCGCCAGCGCCTCGGGCCGGAACAAGCGCCGGCCAGCGGTCGCCTGGATCGCCGCCCAGTTCACGTAGTTCGTCTGCTGCGTGCCCCACACCGAGCCGGGAGACCAGGCGATCGACGACACGCTCGGGCCGAGCCCGCCGTGGATGGCGATGCGCAGCGCGAGGGTGCCCCCGAGCGAGCCGCCGCCCACCGCCACGAGACGATCGCGCAGCCCCAGCGAGACCGCCAGCGCGAGCACGAAGCGCTCCGCGAACGCGAGGTAGGCGTAGCCGTCGTCGCGGTCCCAGCGAGGCGCCGCGTACGATCCCTGCGCGGGGTCGCCGACGAGGGCGGGAGCGATCCGGGCGGCGTAGCCCTGGCTCGGCAGATCGACGGCGACGACGCCGAGGCCGCGCGCGGCGAGCGCGTCGGCGACCACGTCGAGCTCCTCCAGCCGGGAGCCGAGCCCGTGCAAGAGGAGCACGACGCCGCGCGGGCTCGAGAGGTCGCCCGCGCTCGCGCAGCGCGTGCGCACCACGACGTCGCCCTCTCGGGCGCGAACCACGACGTCCACGTCGCGCTGCGCGTGCCGCGTCACTCCGACGTTCACGGGGCGGTAGGGCGCGTCGCGCTCCGCCGCGACGGCGAGCCAGGGCGCGTCGGTCCCCGGCGCGAGCAAGACACCCTTCGCGCCGGCGAGCTCGACCGCCATGGGCACGCGCTCGGCGCGTCCGGCGTCGAGGTACGCCGCGACCTTCGTCGCGTAGGCGAGCGCCTGCGCGCCTCGCGCGTCCCGAGCGACGTCGCCGCCCGAGGGCGCCAGGCGCTCGAACGCGGCCCGCGCCTCGCGCCCGGTCACGGCCATCTCCGCGAACGCCGTCGCGCGCTCTCGATCCGCGTCCCACAGCGCCGCGGACGCTCTCAGCGCGCGGAGCGGATCGCCCGCCACCTCCCGCAGCGCGCGGATCGGCCGATGCTCGCGGTCCACGAGCGCGAGCCGCGGCGGCGGCGGCGCTGCGACCCAGGGTCGCTCGACGTCCTCCCGATCCAGCCCCGCGAGCTCGAGCAGGTCCACGAGAGAAAGGTGGATCTCCGCGGGCACGCGCGCCCTCACGGTTCGGTCATGGCGCGGGGGTGCGACGCGTCTCAGCGGACGACGTAGACGACACCCACACGCACCTCGTCGGTGGAGGTGAGCGCGGCGACGAGAGGTGGCGCAGGCACGCGGTCGATCTCGCGCGCCGCGTCGAGCGCGGCGTCGTCGAGCAGCGCGTGGCCCGAGGTGCTGGCCACGCGGATCGCCAGGACGCGACCGTCGCCGCCGATGCGCATCGCGAGCTCGACGCGGCCCTGCAGCCCCTCTCGGGCCGCCGCGCGCGGATAGCGCGCGTGCGCGCGGACCAGCTCCTCGACCGAGTGGACGTAGCCGCGGCGCGCGCGGCGGCGATCGGCCTCGCTCGGGCCCGCGTCTTCGCGCGGCGCGGGGCGGACCGTCGAGACGAGCGAGGTGCCGTGGCCCCCCGGGACGCCGCCAGGAGCACCACCGAGCTCTCCAGGAGCGACGGCGAACGCGCCCGCCCCGTCGGTGGTGAGCGACGCCGCGGGGGGCGGGGGCTCGGCGAAGGCTTCGTCGATCGACGGAGGCGCGATCACCTCGGGCTGCGGTGCGACGATCGCCGCGGGCTCCGGCGTGGGCGTCGGCCGCTCGTGCCGGACGACGCGCTCGGGCTCGGGCGCAGCCACCGGCGCTGGCGGTGGAACCGCGGGAGCGATCGCCGCGGGCGCAGGCGGAGGGAGGTCGAACGAGACCCACGTGCTCTCGAGCTCGCAGGCGAGGCTCGCGGGCATCGGCAGGCCGATCAGCGCCAGCGCGATCGCGCCGTGGATCGCCACCGACGCCAGGATCGGCAGCGAGACCGGCGCGCTCCCGCTCGGTCGATCGAGCCCCCGCGGACGCGCGCCGCTCTCCAAGGCGGGGGCCGGTCCAGCGAGCTTCGCGGTGATGGGGCCGATCATGGGCGGAGTGCGAGTCAGGGGTGAGAATGAATCTCAGGCGCAAGCATTCCGGTCGCGCGCGGAAAGATCAAGTGAAACCCGGAATGATTCTCACTGACGTACGCACCGGTTCCAGGATTCAACCCTCCGCCGGCGAGCCCGGCGCGCTTTCTCACCCCTCGACCGGCGGGCTCTCATCGCTCGTCGACGGCTCGAAAGCCCCTTCGACGGCCGCCGACTCGTCGATCTCGGCCTCGGCCCCGGCGAGGCCCGCGCCCTCGGCCAGGTGGGCCCTGACGGCCTCGGCCTGCTTGCGGCTCGCGCCCGCCGCCATCAGCTCCTCGACGCTCGCGGCCGCGATCGCCCGCAGCGATCCCAGCGCCCGCAAGAGCGTCGTGCGCGTCTTCTTTCCGACCCCCGGGACGTCGTCGAGCCCGCTCCGCAGCCGCCGCCGCTTGCCGAGCTTCTTGCGCAGCTCGTTCGACACGCGGTGCGCCTCGTCGCGCACCGCGGTGAGGAAGTGCAGCGTCGCGCTCCGCTCGCGCAGCGTGATCGGGTTCTTCTGTCCGGGCAGGTACACGCGCTCGCTCATGGTCTCGCCGCGGACGTCGTCCTTCTCCTTGGCGAGGCCGCACACCGGCAGCCCCTCGATGCCGAGCTCCTCGAGCACCGCGAGCGCGATCCCGAGCTGGCCGCGGCCGCCGTCCACGACGAGCAGGTCCGGCAGCTCCCAGCCCGCCTCGCCCCGCCGGGCGAGCCGGCGCGAGAGCACCTCGCGCATCGCGCCGAAGTCGTCGCCGCCGCTCACCTTGCGCACGTGGAAGCTCTTGTAGCGGCGCCGGTCGGGCGCTCCGTCGAGCAGCGCCGTGATCGCCGACACCGTGTCGGTGCCGCCCGTGTGCGAGACATCGATGCACTCGATCCGGTGCGGCAGGCGCGGCAGGCGCAGCTTCGTCATCACCTCCGTGAGGCGCGTCTCGACGTCCTCGCGCTCGCGCTGCTTCTCCTTGAACGCGTGCTCGGCGTTCTCGGTCGCCATGCGCACGAGATCCTTGCGTCCGCCGCGCTGGGGCAGCGCGAGCCGCACGCGCTCGCCGCGCTCCTCGGAGAGCACGTCGGCGAGGCCCTCCATCGCCTCGATCTCGACGGGCAGGAGGATCTCGTCGGGCAGCGATCCGGCGCTCACGTAGTACGACGCCACGAACGCCGCGACGATCTCCTCGTCGGGGAGGGCGACCTCGTCGATGTCGAAGGTCCGCACGTTCGTCATGCGGCCGCCGCGGATGTTCACAACCGCGATCTCGCCGCGGTCGCCGTGCACGAAGAGGCCGATCGCGTCCTGGTCGACGTCCTTCACGACCTCGACGCGCTGCTCCTCGCGGACGCGGTCGATCGCCCGGAGCTGATCGCGGTAGCTCGCGGCGCGCTCGAAGGCGAGCTCCGATGCGGCCACCCTCATGCGGTCCTCGAGGTCGTGTACGAGCTCGTCGTGCCGGCCCTCGAGGAAGAGCCGCACGAGCTCGGCCTGCGCGCCGTACTCCGCGCGGTCGACGTCGAAGACGCAGGGACCGGCGCAGCGCTTGATCTGGTACTGCAGGCAGGGGCGCACGCGGCGCGCGAAGTCGGTGTCGCGGCAGGTGCGGAGCTTGAAGAAGCGGTTGACGGTGCGGAGCGTGCGGCGCGCGCTCGTGGCCGAGTCGTAGGGACCGAAGTACCAGGCGCCGTCGGGCCTCGGGCGGCGCAGCACCGTCAGGCGCGGCCAGGCCTCGCGCGGATCGAGGCGCAGCGAGAGGAAGTCCTTGTCGTCGCGCAGCTTGAAGTTGTAGCGAGGCTTGCGCTCCTTGATGAGCGCGTTCTCGAGCAGCGCGGCCTCCTTCTCGTTCTTCGCGACGAAGGTCTCGAGGTCGCCGATCTCGCGCTCGAGGCGCTCGACGAAGAAGCGCGTGTCGCTCTGGCCGGGCTGGAAGTAGCTGCGCACGCGGCTCTTGAGCGAGCGCGCCTTGCCGACGTAGAGGACGCCGCCCTTCCTGTCGAAGAAGACGTACACGCCCGGCGACGCGGGGAGCGCGTCGAGCTTCTGCGTGACGACGTCGGGCAGGCGCATCGGGGACACGAACCATCGATCCCGGCCGCGGCGATGTCGAGCGCTACCCCGGAGAAACCCGTCACCACGCTGTCAGGAGCCGCGCCGATCGAGGTCCGCGCGGCACGCTACACTCGGCCATGCGCTCGGCCCTGCTCGTTCTCGCGATCGTCGGCTGCACGACGCAGCCCGCTCCCGCGCTCGACGCAGGGAGCGATGCGGCGACCGACGCAGGCACCGACGCGGGCCAGGGCGCCGGGCCAGCCGAGTGCGTAGACTTCGTCCTGCCGGCGCGCGCGTCGCACGAGGGCTGCGACGACCCCTCGGCGGCCGCGCCGGAGACCCTGGGCGCGTGCGAGGTCGGCTCCGGACACCAGGGCGTGTGGACCGTCGACGAGGCCGGGCTGCCTGCGTACGACTTCACGATCGATCCGCGCTGCGATCCCGCGGCGTTCGCGTACTCGCCGCGGCCCTATCCGATGCACGACCCGGTGCACGCGGTCGGCAACGGGCGCGGCGTCCTGGCGATCGCGCACGCGACGGGCGAGGTCGAGCTCTACGCGCAGGATCGCGGACACGCGCGCCTCACCGCGCGGGACGAGTGGCTCGACCCCGAGCACCCGGACGAGCCCAGCCAGATCGGCGGCGGCTTCGCCTACGTGATCGACGCGGCGCACGGCGTCCGCTCGACGCGCTTTGCCGACCTGCCCGCGAGCACGGCGCAGGCGCAGCAGTCGCGCCGCTTCGGGGTCGGCATCTTCGAGACCACGACGCGCTGGGAGGATCTCGTCGTCACGCACCGCGTGCTCGCGCCCGACGTCGCAGCGCGCGCCGTGGCCATCGAGATCGAGGTCGAGAACACGACCGGCACGGCCGAGGAGGTCTCCATCGCGGAGGCCTGGGACGTCGCCTACCGTCCCATCGACGCGCAGCTGCTCACGAGCGACGTCGCGCGCGGCGCCTCGGAGCGCGTCGACCGCCACCGCCGCGACGTCGTGAGCGCCTACGCGCACCACGTCGACTCGTCCGACGGCGGGCGTCTCGTCACCGTCACCACCACGACGCCGGTGCTCCCCGCCGGGATCACCGATCGCCTCGATCGCGCCGCCATCGACTGGTTCCCCGACCGCCTCTACCTCGCGCGGCTCGACGCGGGTCCCTCCGCCGACGCGGTGTTCCTCTCGGCGGACGAGCTCTGGTCCTCGCCCGTCGATCGCACGCCGCCGGCCCGCGTCGCCGGCGCGATGCCCGTCGTGCGCGCGCTCGATCTCCCCGGCGCCGGGCAGCCGGTGTTCCTCGCCGTGCGCGTGCCGCTCTCGCTCCCGCCCCACGGGCGCGCCACGCTCCGCTTCGCGTTCGGCTACGAGCCCTTCGGCACCACGATCGACGGCGCCCTCGCCGAGCTCCGTGCGCATCCGGACACGCTGCTGCCGGACCTGCGCGCCTCGATGCGCTCGCGCCTCGTGTGGGCCGCCTTCCCGGGTCTTCCGAACGCGGGCGCGCTGCAACGCGAGCTCGCGTGGAGCACCTACGGCACGCTGGCGTCGATCACGTACGACGAGTACCGGGGCGTTCGCCTGCTCGGCCAGGGCGGCGCCTACAAGTTCATCCACGGCCTCGACGGCGCCATGGGCGACCTCGACCTCTTCGCGGACGCCGTGCTCTTCATCGATCCCGAGGTCGCGGCCGACACGCTCGCGTACGTGATGGGCACGCAGCACGGCGCGAGCGGGCCCGAGGGCGCCTATCGCTTCCCCTACGCCACGACCGGCGTCGGCGACTACAGCGACGTGGGCCTCTACCGGCAGCGCAGCGACGCGTACTGGCTCTTGCCCTCGAGCGTCGGACGCTACGTCGCGGCCACGCGCGACCGGAGCTTCCTCTCGCGCCGCGTCGCCTACTGGCCGCGCGCGGACGGGGAGATCGGCGACGTCGTCGACCACGTCGCGCACGCGCTCGACTACGCGGAGCACACGCTCGGCTACGGCGCGCGGGGCCTGCCGGCCATGGGCACCAACGACTACGCCGATGGCATCCTCCTGCTCGCGAGCGAGCCCACCACCCCGACCGGCACGTCGAGCACGTTCGACGCCGACTTCGCGATCCTCGGGCTGCCGCTCGCCGCCGACGTGCTCGAGGCGCGCGACGCGGCGCTCGCCGGTCGCATGCGAGACATCGTGACGGCGCAGACGGCGCTGATGGAGTCGGAGGCCTGGGACGGCACGCGCTACCACCGCGGCTTCGTCGACAGCGGTAACCCGCTCGCCCCCGACTACCTCTTCCTCGAGCCGCAGGTGCTCCCGATCCTCGGCGGCCTCGTCTCCGACGCGCGGCGCGACGCGCTGCTCGATCTCGTCGAGCGCCAGCTCGAGACGCCGCTCGGCGCGCTCACGACGATCGCGTACGACGGCTCGCACGGCACCGCGACGCAGCCGCAGATCGGCGGCGTGTGGCCGGTCGCGAGCGCGTGGGTGACCGAGGCGTGGTCGCGGCGCGACCCGATGCGCGGCTGGGAGTCGCTCGGGCGCAACACCCTCTTCACCCACGCGACGCTCTACCCGGACCTCTGGTACGGCGTGTGGACGGGCCCCGACTCCTACGACGGTCCGGCGGCCGATCGGCCCGGCGAGGCCGACGTGAGCGCGGTGACCGCGCACTCCGACTGGCCGGCGATGAACGTGCACGCGCACCTCGGGCCGCTCCGCGCGCTGCTCGGCCTGCTCGGCGTGCGCCCCACCGCGGCGGGCCTCGACGTCGTGCCGCGCGTGCCGACCGCCACCTACGCGGTGCACATGCCGCGCCTCTCGATCGACTCGGCGCCCGATCGGATGCGCGTGCGCTACACGCCGCTCGCCGACGACGCGATCACGCTGCGCGTCGCCGTGCCCTTCGGGACGAGCCCCATCCCGAGCGTGACGATCGACGGAGTGGCGGTGACGCCGACGCTCGACGCCGGCCTCGTCGTCGTGCCCGCGACGGTGCGCGCGGGCACGGCGGTCGACGTGGTGATCACGCCCGGCTGATCGCCGCGGCACGGCTCGACAGGACGTGATCGACCGGCGGCGGCCCGCCGCCACCTCCGCCGATCGGCGTCGCGATCTCGCGTGATCTACGCAGCCCAGCACCGGAGCGCCGCGTCCACTACCACTCCCTCACGCTCGACGGCGTCTACGACGCGGGCGGCGACTTCCACCGGGCGCCTGCTCCGACCCCCGAAGAGGTCGAGGCGATCCTGGTCCGCGCCATCGCTCGCGCAGAGCGCCTGCTCGACGGCCGCGAGCTCGACCTCGATGACGACGAGCAGAGCATCGCGCGCGCCTACCTGGCCTCGACGCGCAGCGCCACGCCGCGGACGACGACCCGCACGACCTCGGCCTCCGCCTGCCCACGCGCCGCAAGGCACGCGTCGGCGACTGGGACCTCGACGCCGAGGTGCGCGTGCACGAGCACGAGCGAGAGTTCCACATGGTCGTGTCTGTCCGGACGATGCCACGTGCCGCGCGATCACCTCCTCACGGCCGGGTCGCTTTCGCTGCGACTACGCTGTGCGGCGCGGCGCCTTGATCAGCGCAGGGGGGCGTGCGCGTGCACCCAATCGTGGATGTCGGACGCGGTCGGCGTGCCGTGGTAGTCGCCCTCCGTGCTCCCGGCGGCACACTGCGCGTTGGGGGCCTGCCGCATGGTGCCCGTCGCGACCACCTGGCCGGTGGCGGCGCGCACCACGCGCACGTCCCAGTGGCTCAGCTCGGTGCATCCGGGGCGCGGCGAGGCCACGGGGTCCGGCGTCGGGCCCGCCATGCACACGGCGTACGTGAACGTCGGCAGGGTGAGCGGCGGCGGCTGCGAGAGCTCGGGGTGCGCCACCGGCGCGTCGACCGGCGAAGTCGTGAACACGAGCAAGGTCGGGTTGCTCGTGACCGGCCCGGCGCCCGCCAGCGGCCGACCATCGCACACGCCTGCCGCGGTCGCCGCCGTGATGATCGCGGGGATCCCCACGACGGACTCGGGGCCGCCACCTCCACCCAGCATGCGCGAGCCGAGCGAGACCAGGCAGCAGAGGCCACACACCATCCCGAGCACCGCCAGCGCCCCGATCAGCACGCGGCGGCTCTGCGGCTCGGTGCTCGACGGTACGCCTCCCTCGAGCGCCTGCTTGGCGGCGCGCCGCTTCTCGAGACGCGTCCAGCCGCCGTAGCCGAGGCCGATGGAGATCCCGGCTGCGAACAGGCTGCAGCACGCGAACGTCGGCATCGGGATGCCGTGGATCATGCCGGTGAGGAAGCTGAGGCCTTCGTAGGCGGCGGCGAGACCTGCGAGCCCCGCGAGCGCGAGCATCGCGATCGGCAGCGCCGGGCTCGAGCTGCCCGCATCCACCGCGCGCCGCTGGTGCACTCCATGGAGGATGGCCACGCGCCGCGCGTCCACGTTGTTCGGCCACGTCTCAGCCGCGCGACGCGTCGGTCCCGGCCCGGGCGCGACCGGCGGAGGCGCGCTCGAGGTGTGCGCGACGAGCCACTGCGAGAAGCCCTGCCGGAAGCCCACGTCGCCGGGCACGTCCGGTCGCGGCGTCGCGAAGTCGAGCGTCACCTGGGTCGTGCTGTCGAGTAGGAAGCGCACGTAGGGCGTGCCGCCCCGGCAGGCCTGAGCGACGTCGGGCTGCCAATGGATCTGCGCGAGCTCGATCGACGCCACGCCGGCGTTCTCGGCGCACGGCGTGCCGAGCGCGGAGAGCGTGGTCCGGACCAGCAGCAGGCGCTGCGACGTTCCCACGACGAGCAGCGGAGCGGGACCCGTCGCAGGCGTGGCGCCCGCGACGAGCGCGTCGACGTCGTGCGTGGTGACCGCTCCGCATAGCTCGATCGCCTCGCCGGCGCGCAGGCGAGGCGTCACGACGAAGCGTACGAAGTCGAGCACGCTCGGCTCCGACGGGAACTTCGCGCGCCCGAGCGTGACGGGCTCGCTGCGCGGCGCTCCTGCCGCGAGCGCCTGCTGCCACGCCTGGATGGCGATGGACGCGCCCTGCGCGTGGAAGTGTGTCTGCGCGTCGCCCGGCTTGCCCGGGAAGCACGCGGTCTGTACGAGCACGCCCTCGCCGAGGATGATGTTGAGCCCCTTGCGGTCGCCCTGGATCAGCGCGGTCGGCTCGATCAGCTTCTGGATCGCACCCCACGGGATCGCGTCGGTCGCGTAGTGGAAGTTGCCCGCTCCGAAGCCGCCGTCGAAGGAGTGCGGCATGAGCACGATCCCCGCCGACGTGACCGCGACGACCATGTTCCGGGTCGAGCCCTCGAAGTCGCGGAAGAGCTTGCCTCCGGTGCCGAGGCACGTGGCCTCCGTCTCGCCGATCGCGAGGATGGTCGTGCCGGGAGCGAGCAGCTCGACGATGCGCTCGCGCCGTTCTTCGAAGAGGTCCGACATACGCGCGCGATGATAGCGATCGACAGCGCGGCGACCTAGAGGCTCTCGAGCATCAGCGGCAGGCCGTCGCTCGGTCCGGGGACCTGCTGCACGTGGTGCTCGCGGCCCCCCGGGGATGCGGAAGCGTGAGCGCGGACGAGCTGGTGGAGGAACGCCGGAGGTAGCCCTCGAGCTCGTCCCTGATGGGCCCGGCCCCCAGCGTCGCGCCGACCGCGACGGCGGATCTCCGGGGTCACCTCGCGATCACACGAGGCGGTGGATGCCGTTCAGCGCCGCGACGCGGTAGGCCTCGGCCATCGTCGGGTAGTTGAAGGTCGTGTTCACGAAGTACATGACCGTGTTGGCCGCGCCGGGCTGCGCCATGATCGCCTGGCCGATGTGCACGATCTCGGCGGTCTGGTCGCCGAAGCAGTGGATGCCGAGGATCGCGAGCGTCTCGCGGTGGAAGAGCAGCTTCAGCAGGCCCACCGTATTGCCGGTGATCTGCGCGCGAGCGAGCGAGCCGCGCCGTGGATGGCGGCCGCTCTTGCACACGCTCGACTACGCGGAGCACACGCTCGGCTACGGCGCGCGGGGCCTGCCGGCGATGGGCACCAACGACTACGCCGACGGCATCCTCCTGCTCGCGAGCGAGCCCACCACGCCGACCGGCACGTCGAGCACGTTCGACGCCTGCTTCGCGGTCCTCGGGCTGCCGCTCGCCGCCGACGTGCTCGAGGCGCGCGACGCGGCGCTCGCCGGTCGCATGCGAGACATCGTG
>JBGAQA010000007.1:47390-129401 GCA_044220955.1 Sandaracinaceae bacterium | reverse complement strand
GGTCGTCTCGCGCGCGCCGGCGCCCCGACCGCGCGGCGCGCGCGTACGCGCGGCCGCGCCCCCCGACTCCCTCGCGCGGGCGCGGCGATGAACCGCGAGGACGCGCGCGCCCGCGCGAGCCAGCGCTGCTGGTCGACCCTGGGAGTGCTGGGCGGCGACCGCAGCTGCCCCGAGCTCGCGGAGCGCGCGCACTGCCGCGAGTGCCCGGTGATCGTCGTCGCCGCGCACCAGCTCCTCTCCCGCCTGGACGTGGACGCCGGATCGACCGTCGCGAAGCTGCCCACCCTCGCGGGAGAGGCGCGCGCGCCCTCGAGCGAGGGACCGAGGGCCCCTTCGAGCGCGGGCACGACGAAGAGCCCCACCAGCGCCGGCCTGGCGGCGCCGCGCCGTGGCGAGCTGGACGCCGCACCTCAGACGTTCTCCGTCATCACCTTCGACGTCGGTGGCACGAGCCTCGCGCTCGACGCCAAGCGCATCGTCGAGGTCAGCGCGACCCGACCCGTGCGCCGCGTCCCGCACCGCACGAGCGCCGCGTTCCTCGGTCTCGTGAACGTCCAGGGCAAGCTGGAGCCCTGCTTCTCGCTCTCCGTCGTGCTGGGCCTGCCGCCGGACCGCGAGACGGCCGAGCCGCGGCTCGTGGTCGTCGGCGACGAGGCACGTCGCTGCGCCTTCCACGTCCATCGCGTGTCGCTGCGTGACGCCGACCTCGCGCTCGTCGGAGATCCGCCCGCGACGATCTCGGCGGCGCTCGACACCCACGTCCGCGGCATCGTCCGGCTCGCGGACCGGCCCTGGTCGCTCCTCGACGTCGATCGCCTCCTCGCCTCGCTGGAGCGCGCGCTCGCATGAGCGCCGTCGACCGGCTCCGCACCGAGGTCGAGCGCGTCGTGGGCGAGCTCGGTGTGGCTGCGGCCGACGCCACGCGGCTGCGCGCACGGACGCCGGAGCTGCTCGCCGGCTGGAGCACGCTCGCCGCCGAGGCGCGGCGCGCCGAATTCGAGGGGCTGCGGCGCGTCGCCGACGCCGTCGCGGACGCGCTCGCAGCGTGGGAGCGCGGCGCGCCCATCGGCGAGCGTGCTGCGCCGGCGATGGCTCGGATCCTCGAGATCGTCCTGGCGGGCGCGCGCGAGTCGCCCGATCGCTGGCCCGACTGGTCGCGTCGATCGCGCACCGAGCTCATCGGCCTCGTCGCGGCGCTAGCCCTCGGAGACGGATCCGTGCGCGACGACGTGACCCACGGGGTGACGCTGCGAAGGACGCCGGCCGCGCGGGCGGACCTGCCGGCCGTGGTCGAGCCCGATCTGCTCGCGCTCTTCGTCGCGGAGGTCGACGGCGCCGCGCCGCGCCTGCAGGAGCTGGTCCTCTCGCTGGAGGCCGGCGGCGATCCTGCGCGCGAGGGCGAGGAGGCGATGCGCATCGCGCACTCGCTCAAGGGTGCGGCGCGGATCGTCGGCCTGGGCGACCTCGTCGCGTCGCTCCACGCGGCGGAGGACACGCTCACCGCGGCGCAGCGCGGGCGTCCGCTCTCGCCCGGCGAGATCCAGGCGCTGCTGCGGCTCGTGGATCTGCTGGCCGAGCTCACGCGCGTGCCGGGCGCCGAGCTCCCCGCGTGGCTCGCCAAGCGACACGGCACGGTGGAGGAGGTCTTCGTGGCCTTGCGCCGGAGCGAGGGGGCGACGGCCCAGGTGTCCCCGTCGGCGAGCGCGCGCTCCGGAACGGGAGCCGGCACGAGCGCGCCCGGGAGCGTCGGCGCTGACCCGCGGGCGCTGCGGGTGAGCGCCGACAGCATCAGCCGCCTCCTCGGGCTCGCCGGCGAGACCGTCGTCGAGGCGCGACGCCTCGCCGCCTGGTCACGGAGCACGGCGGCCGTCGAGCGCGCGCAGCTCCGGGTCGTGGCGCGCACCGCCGACCTCCGCGAGCGTGCGCGGACGTGGGGGGATCCGGGCGCCGTCACGCTGATCGATCAGCTCGCGCACGACCTCGCGGTGGTGACGCGGCAGCTCGCCGACGCGCAGGCGAGCGCCGGCCACGGGCTCGAGCGGCTGCTCGACGCGGGCGAGCGCCTCTACGTGGAGTCGCTGGGCGCGCGGCAGCGTCCGTTCGCGCAGCTGCTCCCCTCGATGCGCAGGCAAGTACGCGACGCCGCGCGCGCGCTCGGGAAGAACGCGAAGCTCGAGGTCACCGGGGGTGCCACCCTCGTCGACGGCGACGTGCTCGCGTCCGTCGAGCCGATGCTCCACCACCTGCTGGTCAACGCGCTCGACCACGGGCTCGAGCCCGAGGTGGAACGCGCCCGGCGTGGCAAGCCGCCCCAGGGGACGATCCGCGTGGATCTGACGCACGCGCGCGGTCAGCTCTCGCTCGTCGTGATGGACGACGGTGCCGGAATCGACCACGAGCGCATCCGCGCGACCGTGATCGCGCGCCAGCTCGTGGACGAGCTCACGGCGCGCAACCTCGGTCGCGCCGAGCTCGTCGAGATGCTCTTCCTGCCGGGCTTCTCCACCGCGAAGGACGTCAGCGTCCACTCCGGACGGGGCGTGGGGCTCGACGCCGTGCGGACCGAGTGCGCGCGGCTGGGCGGCCGCATCGCGCTGACGAGCGAGGCGGAGAAGTTCACGCGCTTCGAGCTGACGCTGCCGGTCACCCGCGTCGTGGTGCGCGCGCTCCTCGTCGTCATCGCCGACGAGACGTTCGCGCTGCCGCTGGCGAACGCCGGACGCGTCGTGCGCGTCTCGCCGCGCGACGTGCACAACGCCGAGGGTCGAGACTACGTGGAGCTCGATGGCGAGAACGTGGGCGTCATCCGAGCAGACGAGGTCCTCGAGCTCGGGCCGCCGCGCGCGCAGGCCGGCGATCTCACGCTGGTGCTGCTCGGCGACGAGGGCGCACGCTACGGCCTCGTCGTGGACGGCACCCGTGGCGAGGACGATCTCGTCGTGCGTCCGCTCGATCCACGGCTGGGCCGCGTGCCCGACGTGGCAGCAGCGGCGCTGCTCGCCGATGGCTCGCCCACGCTCGTCCTCGACGCGGACGACCTGATGCACTCGATCGAGAAGCTCTCGCGTCGGCGCGGGCGGACGCTCCAGCGCGCGGCGCGCTCGACGGAGCGGGGCGCGCAGAAGCGCATCCTGGTCGTCGACGACTCCGTGACCGTGCGCGAGGTGCAGCGGCAGCTGCTCGGGGCGCGCGGCTACCTCGTGGACGTAGCCGTCGATGGTGTGGAAGGCTGGGCCATGCTGCGCAACGGCCAGTACGACCTCGCCGTGGTCGACGTGGACATGCCCCGCATGAGCGGCCTCGAGCTGACCCGCACCATCCGCGCCGACGCACGCCTGGCGCGGCTGCCCGTCATCATCGTCTCCTACAAGGAGGGCGACGAGGACCGGATGCGAGGCCTCGAGGTCGGCGCCGATCACTACCTCGCCAAGAGCAGCTTCCACGACGACCAGCTGGCGAACGCCGTCCGCAGCCTCATCGGAGCGGCCGAGTGAAGATCGGCGTCGCAGCCGCGCGGCCCGAGGTGCTCGCGTCGCTACGCCGTGCCGCGGAGAGCGCCGGCGTCGAGGTCGCGTGGACGGCGACGACGCGCGAGGAGCTCGTTTCGAGCAGCGCCCAGGTCGCGCTGGTGATCGCCGCGCACGGCGTCGAGCTCGACGCCGCGTCCTGCGCGCGCGAGATCGCGGCGCGCGGCACACCGGTCGTGCTGGCGGTCGCCGATCCCAGCGCGAGCCTCGACTCGCTCTACCGCGTGGTCGGCGCGGGCGTGGAGGTCGCGCCGCTGGGCGGGCCCGACGCCCTCGTCGCGATCATCGCCCGACATCGCCGCGCAGAGCGCCCGGGCACCGCGACCCGCGCGGAAGCGCCGGTGCTCGCGATCGCGGCGTCCGCGGGGGGCCCCGACGCGCTCGCGGAGGTGCTCGCCGGCGTCTCGAGGGATCTCGCCGTGCGCGTGGTCGTCGCCCAGCACATCGAGGCCTCCTTCGCCGCAGGGCTCGCGAGCTGGCTCGCCGGTCGCTCGAGACGGCGCGTCGAGGTCGCCGACGAGGGACGTGCGCTCGACGCCGAGGTGACGCTGGTGGTACGCGCCGACCGCCAACCGACCATCGACGGCCGAGGTGTCGTTCGCTACGGGCCGCTCGATCCGCAGAACCCCTTTCATCCCTGCATCGACACGCTCCTCGAGAGCCTCGCGCGCGCACGGGCGCTGCGCGGCGCGGCGGCGCTGCTCACGGGCATGGGCAGCGACGGCGCAGCCGGCCTGCTCTCGCTGCGCCGGGCGGGCTGGACGACGATCGCCCAGGACGCGGAGAGCTCGCGCGTGTTCGGGATGCCGCGCGCCGCAGCGCTTCTGGGCGCCGCCGCGCACGTCGTCCCGCTCGACCGCATCGGCGCGATCGCGTCGCGGGCGCTGCGCGGCGAGGCAGGAGCGCGCGCGTGAGCGTTCCTTCGGCGTCCCGGGCCGGGCGTATCGGGCCCTACGAGATCGTGGGCACGATCGGCCGCGGCGGCATGGCCGAGGTGCTCCTGGCCCGGGTCGCGGGCGCCGACGGCTTCTCGCGCGAGGTCGTGATCAAGCGCGTCCTGCCGGAGCTGGCACACGAGCGCGAGTTCATCGACATGTTCCGAGACGAGGCGCGCATCACCGCGCAGCTGCGGCACGGCAACATCGCGCAGGTACTCGACTTCCGCCACGACGATGGCCAGTACTACCTGCTGCTCGAGTACGTCGACGGCCCAAGCCTCGTGCGCGTCTTGGAGGACGCCACCCAGAGGAAGTCGCCGCTGCCCTACGCCGTCGTCGCGTTCGTGCTGAGCGAGGTCGCGCGCGCGCTCGACTACGCGCACCGCAAGCGTGACGAGCGCGGCGAAGCGCTCGGCGTGATCCATCGCGACGTGAGCCCGTCCAACGTCCTGGTCTCCCGCGACGGCGAGGTGAAGCTCACCGACTTCGGCATCGCACGGGCGAGCGCGCGCCTCGTGAACACGGCGGCAGGCAGCGTCAAGGGCAAGATCGGCTACATGGCGCCCGAGGCACTGCTCGGCGAGCCGACGTACCGCTCGGACCTCTTCTCGCTGGGGATCATGGGCTTCGAGATGGTCGCCGGACACGTCCCCTTCGCGGCGCCGACGAACGAGGCGCGCATGTTCCGCGTCGTGACCGAGCAGGCGCCGCACCTCGCCACGATCGCGCCGGAGACGCCCGTCGCGCTCGCCGACGTGATCGCGCGCCTCCTCGCGAAGGAAGAGAGCGCGCGCCCCGCGCGAGCCGCCGAGGTCGCCGAGGCGCTCGCCGTCCTCGTCGCGTCGCCGCCCGAGCCCGTGCAGGAGACGCTCGCCGCGCGGGTGCTCGGGGTCGCGCGCGCGGGCCCGGCCCCCGCGCCCCCGCCGGAGGCGGTGACCCGCGCGGCTTCGCGCGTGTCGTCGCGCAAGCGCACGGCAGTGCTCGTCGACGCGTCGGCGACGATGCGCGCGCTGCTGCGCGGCGCGGTCTCGCCCGGTCTGGACACGATCGAGGTCGACTCCGCGGAGGGGGCGGTCGCGGCGATGAGCGATCGGTCGATCGCGCTCGTCGTCGCGCAGCAGCACCTGCCGGGAGGCACGAGCGGGCTCGACCTCTGCCGGATGCTCCGCGCGAACCCGGCGTTTGCGCGGGTCACGTTCGTCCTCGCGGTGTTCGAGGTGACGCCGGCGATCGAGCAGGAGGCGCGCACGGCAGGAGTCAGCGTCGTGCTCGGCAAGTCCGACCCACGCGCGCTGGTCGCGGCGGTGCGTGAGCTCGCCGAGGACTACGGGTGAGCCAAGAGGCCGGCGTCCGCCGGGGCTGGCCGGGGCCCGTTCGCGCGCACGGCCCCGATGGCGCTTGACGCGCGCCGGACGCGGACCGCAGCCTCGACCCGCATGCCGCTCGACGAGAAAGCCTGGCGCTCCCACGTCGTCGACACCGAGCTACAGGCGCTCGCGGACGTGGCCGTGGCCGGCGCGTCCACCGTCTCGGTGCGCATCACGCGAGCCCCGACGCCGGGACTCGTGGCGGCGCTGGCGCGCGGCGCCCTCGAGGCCGGGTACGCGGTGGCGCGCGCGTCGCTCGCGGAGAGCTCGCTGCACACGCTGGACGAGATCGTCCGCGCGTTCGCCGCCGGGGTGCGCACGGACGACGTCGGCGAGCGGCGCTCCGGCCTCATCGCGCTCCTCGACGCCTTCGTGGACGCCCACGGCAAGCGCGCCAAGGAGCGCTTCGAGGAGCGCGCCGACGACGCCGGGCTCGGCGGCGACCTGCGCGGCCTCGTCCGGGGCTATCTCGAGTCGACGACGGGCCGCGCCGAGGCGAAGCGCCTGAGGATCTGGCTCGGGGTGACGGGCGAAGACGGGGCGGGAGAGATCCCGGAGCGGCCCGTGTCCGCGGGGACCGCGAAGAGCGCGCTCGCCCAGCTCTCGCGTCTCTTCGTGACCCTCGGCGCGCGCGGGACGCTGTTCTTGCTGACGGACGCGGAGGCGATGGTCGATCTGCCGGCGGGCCGCCGCGACGTCGCCCTGACCGTGCTGCGCGAGCTCTGCGACAACGCCGACGGCCACCGTGGGATGATCGCGAGCCGCATCGTGCTGCTCGGCGCGCCCGGCCTGGTGCTCCGCAAGCACGCGCTCGGCTCGCACGAGGCGCTCGCCACGCGCCTTCTCGGCGGCGACGCGGACGTGCTCGCCCCGCACGCGGGCCTGGCCTACGTCGACCCGCCGGAGGACGACGAGATCGAGCCGCTCGCGATCACGCCCTGTCCCGTGGACGCGCGGAAGGCCGCGCCGCTCCGCACGCTCTTGCGACTCGCCCAGGGGCTGCCGCCGCTCGAAGCCACGCCCGAGCTCACGGTGGGGCTCGAGGCGATCGACCGGCGCATCGACGCGCTCTTCGAGACGGCCCAGAGCGGATCGGTCTTCGCGGTCCTCTCGGGCGCCTACGGCTCCGGCAAGACGCACCACCTGCTCCACCTCGAGGCGCGTGCCCTCGAGGCCCGCCGGTCGGTGCTCCGGCTCTCGGTCGAGCGGCTCGACGAGGATCTCGGCAACCCGCAACGACACCTGCGCCGGCTGCTCGAGGGCTCCGTCCTTCCGCAGCGCGGCCGGCCTGGACCGCTCGACCGCCTGCGCGCGTGGCTCGAGAGCAAGACGCTCGAGAAGAAGCTGGCCGGGACGCTGCGGGCGATCGCCGCGAGCGAGAGCGAGGCGAGCCCAGCGGCACACAAGGCCCTGCGTGGCGCGGACGCGCAGTCGCTCGATCACCACGCCGTCATCGAGACGCTCGCGGCGATCGATCTCGAGGACAAGAGCGCCGGCGCGTCGTACCGCAAGGACGCGTACGCGCGGGTGCACCTCTGGCTCGCGCTGCTCGGGGCGATCGACGAGACCACCGGCACGGTGGTCGTGCTCGACGAGGCCGAGAACCTCTACCGCCCCGGCGTTTCGCGGCCCGAGCGACGCACGGCGCTCCGCTCGCTCGCGTTCTACTGCGGCGGCTCCCTCGCGAACGCCTGCGTCGTGCTCGCCGTCACGCCCGAGACGCTCGACGCGCTGAGAGACGAGGCGGGGGAGCTGCTCGACGAGATCGAGGAGCAGAAGACGCTCCTGCCGAGCGAGGACGTGGCGATGCTCCGGCGCCGCCTCGTGAAGAGCCGGCCGATCGAGGTGCAGCGCCTGACGCGGGCCGACCTCGAGGCGCTCGCGACGCAGGCCCGCAAGACGCACGCGAGCGTCCGCGGGGCGACCAAGGACCCCGAGTTCGACGCGTTCGTCCGCCGCGAGATCACGCGCAGCGCGAGCCCGCGCGCGCTGCTCCGCTCGGTCGTCGGGCGGCTCGAGCGGCTGCACTGGTCCGCCTGAGCGTCACGGGTCCGCCCCGCGCCTCGGCGGGACGACGACCGCGGAGCCGCACGTGGACTTGACCTATCGCTCGATAGGCGTCAACCTATCGCTCGATAGCCCAGTCTCACGAAAGGACGTCGTCATGGCCACCACCGTCCCATCGCTGCTCGTCTCGACGGAGCGCCGATTCTGTCGCCACTGCGCCCGGATCGTCCTCACCAAGCCGCGCGCGCGCTTCGCCTCGCTCGGCATCACGGCCAGCGTCGCGCTGACGCTGGCGCTCATCGCCTTCAGCTCGCTCATCGGGCCCTTCATCATGTTCACGGTCCCCTTCATCCTGCTCGCGGGCTTCGCGATCGGACCCCTGGTCGCGCTCGCGAGCGAGCCACCGACGTGCTCGGTCTGCCATCGCGAGCTCGCCGTGCACGCGGCCCCTGCCCGCACACCCGCGCGCGCGTCGGCCGCCGTCGGTGATATGAAAGCGGCGTGACCCACGTCGCGCCGCCCCTCGATCCCTCCGACTACGGCGGCGCGAAGCTCCCGCCGAAGCACCTGGAGGTGCTGCGCACGGCGATGCGGCTCATCGCGGAGCGTGGGTACCGGGGCGCTTCGCTGCGCGAGCTCGCCCGGCGCGTCGGGATGCAGCAGCCCTCGCTCTACCACTACTTCCGCAGCAAGGAGGACATGGTCGAGCAGATCCTCGTCTCGTTCGGCTTCGGCGGGATCGGATCGATGCCGACGGAGGGGCGCCTGCCCGAGCGCTTCGAGGACGTCCCCGCGCTGCTCGCCTCGATCGTGACCTGGCTCTACGGGCGCACCGACTGGCCGCACTTCGTGCGCTTCGTGTTCAACCTGGCGATCGAGGCTCCGAAGTACCAGCCGCGCCTGCGCGCGATGCTCGTCGAGGAGACGGCCGCGAACGTGCGCATGTTGACCCGGGCGTACGTGGAGGCCGGGCAGGTCCCCGCGCAGGACGCCGAGCACCTCACGCGGCTCGTGGTGAACGCGATCGGTCTGCCCCTGATCGAAGAGCACCTGCTCTTCCCGAGCGCCGGCGACCATCCAGACCTCGACGCGTACGTCGCGTTCGTGGTGCGGTTCGCGTCCGAGGGCGTCAAGCGCGGCGCCCTCGGGGCCAAGGGCTCGCCCGCCCTGCCCCGGGTCGGGTCGAAGATCGCCGAAGGGCCGCGAGCGAAGCCCCGCAAGCGGCGCGCACCGAGTGTCTAACCAATTAGTGTCGTGACCGGAGCGTGCTGAGACGGGCCGAGCTTCGCGCAGGCGAGGGGCAAGCCCCTCGCGCACCCCGTCCCGCCTCGGTCACGCTCCCCGAGTCGAGCGGCGCCGGCGGGTGCGCGAGGGCCCAAAATACAGCCGCTCGGGTCAACGGTAGCGGCGCGGGGCGGTGCGCCCGTCGTCGAGCGTCCGAGGACACCGCCGTTCGTGTCTAGGGCGCGGGGTCCACGGTCAGGTCGAAGAACTCGCGCGCCTCGCCGCCCGCGGGGACCGACACGGTTCGGGTGTGCTCGACGCCGTCGCGATCGACGAAGCGCAGGCGGACGTTCCCGGAGGGAACCTCCACGCGTCCGATCGGCGTCGTGCCGAGCAGGCGCGAGCCGACGAACACGCGCGACCAGGGTCGCGTGTTGATCGCGAGGTTCCCGGGCGCGGCGGCGACCGTCGTGGCGGGGGCGGGATCGCGGGGGCGCGGCGGACGTGGCGGGGTGCGGGCGCCCGTGGCAGGCGGGGCGTCGACCGCGTCGAGCGCGTGCAGCACCTCGATTCGCTGCCCGGCGACGAGCGAGACGTCCCCGTCCCAGGGCGCGTAGCCATCGAGCGCGAGGTGCAGCGGCCACTGCCCAGGCGGAAGCAGCGCGAGCTCCATCGGGGTGTGGCCGACCTCGCCCCGGTCGCCGAGCCGGATCGCGGCGCCACGCGGCGTGCTGTCGACGAAGAGCGTGGCGAGCTGCTCCGACGGCGCGACCGACGGCGTCGCCACGTGCGTCGCGGCCTCGGGCGCCGTCGCGACCGACGTGGGGCGCAGCGGCCCCGACGACGAGCCGAGCAAGAACGAGCCGGCGAGCGCGGCGAGCAATATCAGCACGAGCCCGACGAGCGCCGGCACGAGGATCCGGTTCCGGTCGGGCAGAGGGGCAGCCGCGTCGGTCCGCGGCATGTCCGGGATCACGACGAGCTTCTCGGTGGCGTTGGGACGCGGCGTGATCGGACGCGCGCCGGTGTCGCTCTGGCCCGTCGTCTCCTTCTTCTCCTCGGGCACGGTGATGCGGGTGTCGAGCCGCGGACCCGCGCGGATCTCCGCCTCGAAGATCTCGTGCATCCGGGCGCCGATGTGCGCGGTGGTCACGACCTCGCCCATCTTCCCGAGCGCGCGCTCGATCGCGAGCTGCATCTCGCTCGCCGTCTGGAAGCGGTCCTCGGGCTTCTTGGCGATCGCGCGCCTCACGATCGCGTCGATCTCCTCGGGCACGTGCGGGTGGCGCTCGGTGAGCGAGGGCGGCTCGTCGTAGACGAGCGCTCGCATCGTGTCGAACTCGGCCGGCTTCTTGAACGGGTTGTGCCCGTCGATCATCTCGTAGAGCACGACGCCGAGCGCGAACACGTCCGAGCGCGCGTCGATCGGCTCACCCATGCACTGCTGCGGTGACATGTACGCGAACTTGCCCTTGACCACGCCGGCCTCGGTGCGCGTGGAGTGGCTCGCGGCCTTCGCGATGCCGAAGTCCAGCAGCTTCACGACGCCGTCGAAGGCGATCATCACGTTCTGCGGCGAGACGTCGCGGTGCACGATGCCGAGCGGCTCGCCCGAGGACTGATCGACCGCGCGGTGCGCGTGATCGAGCGCCTCGGCGACCATCGCGATCACCTTGAGCGTGAGCGGCAGGGCGAGGCCGCCCTTGTCCCGCGCGCGCCGCAGCGTCTTGCTGATGGGCATGCCGTTGACCCACTCCATCGCGATGTACGACGCGCCCTCCTCCTCGCCGTACGCGTACACGTGGCAGATGTTGGGGTGGCTCAGCTGCACGACGAGGCGCGCCTCGTCCATGAACATGTGGACGAATTGCCGGTCGCTCGCGACGTGGGGCAGCACGCGCTTGACGACGCAGAAGCGCCCGAGTCGGGTCTCGCCGCCGTCCTTCTGGACCTCGCGTGCGAGGAAGATCTCCGCCATGCCTCCGTACGCGAGCCGACCGAGCAGGTGGTACTTGCCGAACTTCCCGACGGGCGCGAGCTTGTTGAGCGACGCGAGCGAGACGCGGCGCCCGCCCGCGGACACCTCCTCGATGTCGGCGAGGTCGATCGGAACGGCGTCGTGATCGGTGTCGCGCGGCGGGGGTTCGATCGCTACCGGCGCAGACTGCCTTCGCTCGTTCATGGACGGGTTCAGGCTGGAGTATAGCGGACGCGGGCGTCGACGGCGCGCCGGCAGCGCCCGGTTTGCGCGGCTTTCTGGACGCTCCCCGGCCTTGGGGCGATGGTCGTGTTCCACGTGCGCCTCGAGTCGTCCACGTTCGCCTGGCTGCTACCGACCTCGCTGCTCGTGCTCGCGATCGTCTCGGTGCCACTGCTCGTGACGGGCGAGCAAGGCCTGCCGCGGTACCGCGCACTGCGCGAAGAGCAGGCGTCGCTGGTGCGCCAGAACGGGGGGCTGCGGCTCGAGGTGCGCGCGCTGGCCCGAGACGTCGAGGCGCTCCGCAGCGACGAAGCGTCGGTCGAGCGCATCGCGCGCGACGAGCTGGGCATGGTGCGGCCCGGCGAGATCCTCTTCCAGTTCCCCGAGTGACGACTCGCGCGGGTTGACGCGCATCAACCCGCAGCTCCCGCCGTCCCGGACAACGAAGACGTCCCCCCGGAGGCTGCATGCAGATCACGAAGCTCCCCGTGAACGCTCGCGCGACCCGCCTGAACGAGACGTTCGAAGCGATCGCCAACCGGACGCTGCGCGCGCGAGACGCGCTGCGTGCGCGCGTCGGACTGCGTGGCCGCGCCGCCCCCTACGACGACCTTCGCTACGAGTTCCTCGGCGGCCCCGCGGACGAGATGCGCCGCAAGCACTACGACAAGAGCCTGCGCTTGCTCTGGAAGGCCGAGAAGGCCGCTCCGTGGTCGACCTTCCACGACATGACCGACGCGGAGCGCGCGATGCTCGAGGAGGTCGAGCAACAACTCGACGACCCCCGCAAGACCGCACGGGCGAAGATCACGAGCGCCGAGTTCCGGGCGATGCTCGACCGCGAGTACACGCCCGAGCAGAAGAAGGCGATCGTGGCGATCCTCGCGGCCATCGGGCACGGCGAGGCCTATGCCTGGCTCGTCTCGGCAAGCCTGCTCGGCGAGGTACGCGGCACGGGCGCGCGCGCCGCGCTCACCATGCAGGTGCTCGAGGAGGCGAAGCACTTCGTCGTGATGCGCGAGCTCATCGCAGCCTTCGGCGTGGAGATGCCGCGGCAGTCGGCGTGGGAGTACCTGCTCCTCGAGAGCGTCTTGAAGGCGGAGGGGCTCGACAAGTTCTTCGGCATGAACGTGCTGGTCGAGACGATCGCGCTGAGCATCTTCGGCGTGCTCGCGTCCCTGCCGGGGCTCGACGTGCTGCGCCTCTTCCACCTCGACGAGTCGCGGCACACGGCGCTGCCCACGAACTACTTCCGCGAGTTCCCGATGAGCGCGCGCGACATGCGCAGCGTGCGCGGCAAGGTCCGGCGTGTCGCGATGGCCCTGCCGACGCTACCGCTGGTGATGCTGCTCGAGCCGCACTTCGCGGTGCTGGGCATCGACGCGTTCGACTTCGCCGGCTCGGTCATGCGCAAGATCGCGAACCTCTCGGTGAAGTCCGGCTTCCTCGACGAGGGAGCCTCGGTCAAGCAGGCCGACTTCTACAACGACGTCTTCAACGCGTACTGCCGGGCCACGCGGAAGAACCACGCGGACAAGGACTTCATGAGCGCAGACACGTCGAAGGGTGCCGAGGTGCAGGCCGTCGAGCGCGAGATCTTCGCGACCACACACTGATTCGCTTCCAGTTTCCTCGGCGTCGGGATACTGAGGACGGGTGACGGGCGCGCACGCGCTTCCGGCTGGGCTGCGGCTCGGCGCCTACGAGATCGTCTCGCCCTTGACGAGCGGCGGCATGGCGGCGGTGTACCTCGGTCGCCGCGTGGACCCGCCAGCTTCGAGCTACGTCGCGATCAAGGTCGTCCACCCGAAGTTCGCGGACGAGCCGCAGTTCGTGCAGATGTTCCTCGACGAGGCTCGCCTGAGCTCGCGCATCCACCACGCGAACGTCGTGCGCGTGGAGGCCACGGGCGAGGCCGGCGGCCTCTACTACATGGTGATGGAGTACCTGCACGGCGCGCCGCTGCAGCTCTTCGTGCGCCGCCTCGCCGAGAAGCAGCGCGCGCTGAAGCACGAGGTGATCGTGAACATCGTCGCGGCCGTCGCGGCGGGGCTGCACGCCGCGCACGAGACGAAGGACGAGCGCGGCGAGCCGCTCGGAATCGTGCACCGGGACGTCACGCCGCAGAACATCCTGATCTCCTACGGCGGCGGCGTGAAGCTGATCGACTTCGGCATCGCCAAGGCCGCCGGGCGCGTGCACCAGACGGCCAAGGGCCTCTTGAAGGGCAAGCTGCGCTACATGGCACCCGAGCAGGCGGCCGGACGCGCGGTCGACCGGCGCACGGACGTGTACGCGCTCGGCATCGTGCTCTGGGAGATGCTGACGTACCGGAAGGCCTTCTCCGCGCGCACCGACGCGGAGCTCGTGCGGCTGGTGCTCGCCCCCAAGCTGCCGCCACCGAGCCGCCTGAACCCCGGGGTCGCGCCCGAGCTCGACGGCGTCGCGCTGACCGCGCTCGCGCCCTCGCCGGAGGAGCGCTTCCAGACCGCGCTCGCCTTCCGCAACGCGCTGCTGGGCGCGTATCCGGCGGCGCAGCGGGTCGACGAGGCGGAGCTCGCGAGCCTCTTGCGTACGGTCCTCGCCGACGAGCTCGCCAAGGACGCCCGGACGCTCCCGCCCGCCGTGGTCGTGCGTCAGCCGCTCGCGATCGGTCAGGCGCAGCAGGAGGCGGCGCTGACGGTGGTCGTGCCTTCGCTCGAGCCCGATGACGAAGACCACGAGAAGACGCCACCGCCCGCCGCCGCGCCTGCGCCGCGCGAGCCCCCCCGGCCTGCGGCCGCGCCGGTCCGCGGCGCGCCGACGGCGTACGGGATGGGCCTCGCTCCGGCGGAGCCGCCGCCGCCGCACGTCGCGATCGCGCCCGTGAGCGCGCCCTCGCTGGCTCCGCCCGGCGTGACGACGGCGGCCACGCCTGGCGTGTCGCCGGCCACCGTGATCGTCGGACCGCAAGCGCCGCCAGGCGTGCACGACATCGCGCAGACGCGCCTGGCGCTGCCACCCTCGGCCCAGGTTCCGCCACAGGCGATGGCGCCCGCGCACGCGTTCACGCCCCCGAACGCCAGCGATCGCGCCGTGATCGCCGCGCAGCTCGACGCGAGCAAGCAGGCGCGCAGCGCGGCCTCGCGCACGAAGCCGCGCGCACCGGAGACGCCGCCCCCGTCGGCGGCGTCGCGCGTGTTGTGGGGCTGCGGGATCGCGCTCGCGGTCCTGGGGACGATCCTGCTCGGGACGGTGCTCGGATGGCTCGCGCTGCACTGGCTGGGGACGCACGGCGCGGTTCCCGGTCCATGACCTCGACACGCGTGCTCGTGATCGGCGCGGGGGCGGTCGGTCTCGTGTACGGCGCGCACCTCGCGCAGGGCGGCGCCTCGGTCGCGCTCTTCGTGCGCGAGCGTCGCCGCCAGGAGGCTCAGGCCGGCTACGCACTGACCCGCGTCTCGATGCGGCGCCCGAGAGCGACGCGCACGTTCGTGCCCGAGAGCGTCGTCGCGAGCGAGGCCGAGGTGCGCAGCTTCGATCCCGACCAGGTCTGGGTGGCCACCGCGACCGATGCGCTCACCGAGCCTTGGCTCGCGGGTCTCGTCGCGGCGTGCCCGCGCGCGATCGTGGTGTTCTTGCAGCCAGGCGGTGACGCGCTCGACCGGATGAGGGCGCTCGTGCCGGACGAGCGGAGGCGGGTGCGCGGTGCGATCGCGATGGCCAGCTGGCACGCGCCGCTCGAGGGCTCGGCAGACGCGCGCGAGGTGGCGACGCCGCCGGGCTACGCGTACTTGCTGCCGCCCCTCGGAGCGAGCGGCTTCGAGGGCCCGCGGTCCGGCGAGGTGATCGCAGCGCTGCGTCGGGGCGGCTGCCCGGCGTCGCGCGCGGAAGTCACGGTGTCGCTCGCCCGTGGATCCGCGGTGCTCTTGCCGCACGTCGCGGCGCTCGAGGTCGCCGGTTGGTCGCTCTCGAGGCTCGGGACGCGCCCGATCGCCGCGCTCGCGGCCGAGGCGAGCCGCGAGGCCCTGGCAATCGCCTGCGCGCGCATCGAGGTCCGGACGCCGTTGGCACGAATCGCGCTGCGCGCCTGGGTGACGCGCCTGGGCGCGCGCCTGGCCGCCCGAGTCGCGCCCTTCGATCTCGAGGCGTACCTCCGCGTGCACTTCCTCAAGGTGCGCGCGCAGACGCTGCTCTTGCTCGGCGAGTACGTCCGGGACGCCGAGGTGCGCGGACTTCCCTCCCGTGCGCTCAGGGCCCTGCGCGAGCGCCTCTCGCCCTGACCCCCCCTCGCTTTCGCGGCTCGACCTCTGTACCTTGGTCTACATCCGAGCCTTGGCCTGCTTCCGACGCTTCGACTGACCTGACTTCGTGGCGCTTCGTGACTTGGGAGGTCGCGATGGTGAAGCACACGGCGAAGGTGAAGCACGCGGGCGAGGTGCGCGGACGGCGCATCCACGACGTCTCGGTCGAGGGCTGGCCGATCTCGGACGAGGCGCTGCATGCGCTCGACGATCCCGACATCGGCGTCGACTCCAGCGCGTTCTATCGCTGGCGACGCAACAGGAGCGAGCCGCCGCCGCCGCTCGGACCGACCGGCAGCGGTCTCTCGCACTACCGCCGTCGCGACGGGTAGCGTCCTCGGGCGCACGACTCCGCTGCCGGAAGTCGGCGTCCTTCGACACGATCGCGAACCGTGCGTCTTCGCGTAGCTCCAGACCTCCGCGTCGGTCGCCGCAGCGAGCCGACCTCGCGAACGTGCCTCGACCCCGGAGAGAGATCCGCCAGCAACGTGACCAGGCGAGGCGCGAGGTTTTGATCGAGGAGGAGCTTCACGCCGCGGGCACGACGAAGAGGCGCCGCTCGCGATCGGCCGCGAACGCCAGGCATGCACGGATGTCGTCGGGCTCGAGGTCGGGGAGATCCAGCAGGATCTCCTGCTCGTTCATCCCGGACGCGAGGTACTCGAGCACGTCGTACATGGTGATCCGAAGACCGCGGACGCAGGGCTTGCCGCCGCGCTTGGCGGGGTCGATCGTGATGCGTGTCGCGTCGTCCACGACGGAAAGCTAGGCGACCCGCACGTATCTCGCAACGCCGCCGCTCGCGTCCGGCCTCAGCGGCAGTGCCGCAGCACGTCGTCGACCTCGTCGCGGTCGTAGCCGGTCGGCGCGCGCTCGACGTAGACGCGCCCGAACTCGCACGCTTCGGCGCCGGTGCCGAGGCGCATCGCCAGGCGACCGAGGGCCTCGGGCGGCGCGCCGGTGCCGGACGCGGCGAGGCGTAGCTCGGGGACGGGATCGCCGCGGTTCGCGATCGCGACGTCGGCGAGCAGGAGGTGCGCGAGGCCCGAGCGGGCGTCGAGCCGGACGGCCTCCGTCGCGAGCCGCTCCGCGCCGGGCTCGTCACCCGCCTCGAAGCGGAGCCGTCCGCGCAGCGCCGCGACGCGCGCCGCGAACGAGGGCGGCAGTCCGCGCGTCGTCGCGCTCCGCTCGGCGCGATCGACCGCGCGCGCGGCGCCGCCCAGATCGCCGTCCTCGATCGCGAGCAGCGATCTCACCAGGAGCGCCTCCGGCTGGTTCGGGTCGAGGCGGAGCGCACGCGCGACGGAGTCCGTGGCGTCGTCGAAGCTCTCCGCCTGACACTCCAGCGCGGCGCGGTACGCCCATAGAACCGCGTCCCGGCTCGACGCGTCCGTCGCGGCCCGCGCTGCCACGAGGCCGCTCGCCCCGAGCCCGCGGAGCACCGAGATCGAAGCGCGGATGCGCGCGACCGCCGGCGCGCTCGCGGGACCGAGGGCCTCGGCGCTCGCGACGTGCGTGAGGGCCTCGTCGAAGCGCGCGTCCTCCGCGAGCAAAGACGCGAGGCCGAGGTGCGCGCTCGCGCTCGGCTGGATCCGGAGCGCCGACTCGTACGCGGTCTGCGCGACGGACCGGTTGCCGCTCGCCAGCGCCGCCTCCGCCAGGGTCTCCTCCAGCTCGCGGTCCGACGGGGCGGCTGCCGTGACCGCCTGCAGCTCCGTCATCGCCTCGGCGGCGTGACCGCGACGCAAGAGGACGCGCGCGTGGGCGCCGCGGAGTGCCGTCGACTCGGGGTGCGCGGCCAGCGCCGGCGCGAGGGCCGACTCCGCGCTCGCCACGTCGCCCGTCGCGAGCGCGATGCGCACGAAGATCTCCGCCACGTGAGCGTCGCTCGGCGCGGCACGGAGCACCTGGTCGAGCACGAGCCGCGCGTCGGCGGGGCGGCCCATGCGGACCAGGAGCTCGCCCTCGCGCGTGCGGGCCTCCATCGCGTGCGCGGGGTCGGCCGCCGCCTGCTCGTAGAGCATGCGTGCCTCCTCGCCCCGGCCCTCGGCATCTCGCACCTGCGCACGCAGCAGGTCCGTCGCCGCGCCCGGGCCCAGCGACGCGAGCGCGGCGTCTGCGCGCGCGACGTCGTTCGCGGCGAGCGCCGCGCGCACCACGACGCTCGCGCGTCGCGCGGGCGCCGTCGTCTGCACCGGCAAGGTCGCGATCACCCGCGCGGCGACGTCCGGGGCGCCAGCGTCGAGGTAGCCCTCGGCGACGTCGAGCGCTGCGCCCTCGTCCGTGGGGCTACGGAGCGGGTCGGCCGCGTCGAGGGCGGCGCGCGCCGCCGGAGAATCTCCGCGCAGGATCGCCGCGCGTGCACGCAGCACGTGCGCGCCGGCGACGTCGCGGGGGCTCGCAGCGTCGAGCAGCGTGACGAGGACGGCCTGCGCCTCGGCCTCCGCCGTGTCGGCATCGCCCGCGCCGAGCGCGATCCGACCACGCACGAGGTGGACCAGCGGCGAGCCGTCGGCGCCCGGGATGGCGAGCGCCGCGACCGCCGCCTGGGTGTCACCGAGGGCGAGATCGAGCCGCGCCACGAGCGCCGCGTGCCGCCCACCCGTCGGCCTGAGGGTGGCGGCCTGCATCGCGGCCGTCCGCGCGTCCGACAGCTGGCCGAGCGCCTCGAGCGAGAGCGCCTGAACGTGCAGCGCCTCTGCGAGCGTGACCCCGCTCCCCTCGACACCGGAGAGAAGGGTCGCCGCCTGGTCCGCCTGGCCGCGCGCGAGCACGACGAGCGCGCGCGCGATCCGTGCGTCGAGCAGCGCGCCTCCGGCGGTGTCGAGCGCGACCAGCTCCATCTCCGCATCGGCAGTGTCACCGATTCCCAGCTCCACCGCGCGCGTGGCGAGCAGGCGCGCGCGCAGGGCGATCGCGTCGGGTGCGTCCTCACCCTCGAGCCGCACGAGGACGTCCGCGAGGTCGGCGCGGCGCCCCTCGTCACTCGCACGCTCGACGCCCTCGGCGAGCGCGCGCGCGTTCTGCCGCCGGACGACGATGATGCCGCCGATCACGAGGACGACGACGAGGACGGCGACGGCGCCGACGACCGCCCACATCTGACCGCCACCGATCCGCCTCGACGCCGTCGTCTCGCCGGCGCGGCTGCGCGCGTGCTTGCGCGGGTCGGTCGGGAGCTCGTCCATGCGGCGCGTCAGCGCGCCCGTCTGTCCGGGCGCGACGGGACGGACGATCGGCGCGGACGCCGGCGGCGCGTGCGACGCGTGAGGGACCGGGGGCGGATGGGGCGGCGGCGGTGTCGGCCGCGGCAGCGCGCTGGGCCGCGGCGGGGGCGGCGCGGCATGCCCGTGGTGCGACGCCGCGGGCGCCGAGATCTCGGGCTGGGTCTGGGGCAGGACCGCTGGGGCGGCGGGCCGCAGCGTCGCCGGAGCCGATCGCGGCGGGGGTGGCGCGGCGCTCGGGGCCATCGGGCGGGCGACTGCGGGCGCGGGCGCGGGGATCGCGGGCGGAGGCACGCCCATGAGGGTCGGCTTCTTCGCGCGCGGCGCGGCATACGACGGCGCCGGCGGATGCGCCGGAGCAGCGTGGGGAGGCGGCGCGTGGGGAGGCGGCGCGTGCGGACGCGGCGCGTGGGGAGGCGGCGCGTGCGGACGCGGCGCCCCCTGCGCGACGCCCTCGATCGCGGCCGCGCGCTGCGCGCGCCCCATGAGCTCCGTCATGCCCTCGTCGTCGTCGTCGAGCTTGGGCAGCGCGCGCTCGCGATCCGTGGTCTCGAGGTCGACGCGCAGCTCGTTCGTACGGGCGCGGTCGCCTGGATCGTCGACGTGACCGGGCGCGAGCTTGCCCGAGGGCGGCGGCGCGGCGAGGGGGCTCGGCGCGCCCTGGAGCGTCGGCCGCTTGCGCGTGCTGGACCCGAACGCGCTGGCGGCCGCAGCGCTCTTGATGGGATCGACGCTCGAGGGCGTAGCGAACGCGGAGCTCGAGCGGGACGGAGGCGGCCCGGCCAAGGGAGTCTTCGGCAGCGGCGAGGGTGCGCCCTGGAGCGTCGAGCGCTTCAGACCGGAGGGCGGACCCGCCGAAGGTGGCGCGCTCTTCTGCCAACTCGCCGCTGGCGGCTTGGCGATCACGCCGGGGCGCGCGACGTGCGTGACGCTCTCCCCGCTCGATGTGGGCGAGGCCGTCTTCGGGGCAAGACCGCTCCTCGGGGGCGGCTCGCCCACGCGCGCGGGCGGGGGCACGACGAACGCCTTCTTCGGTCCCGCCGGCACCTCGCTCGGACGCGCCTTCGCGAGCAGCGCCTTGAGCCCCTCGGGCGGCGCGACGACCAACCCCGGCATCCGCGGCATCGGCTGGGTCATGTCGGAGCTACCGGGCAGCGTGTCGCCGCCCGGGTCGTCGAGCTTCGCGAACGGCGCCGCCTCCTGCGCGAACGCCGGATCGATCTGGATCGAAGGCTCGGCCGGCCCCGTCGGTGCTCGGCGAGGTGGCGGGGTCGCCTCCTCCTCGATGGGCGGCAGACCCGTCTCGATGGTCTTGGGCTCGTCGCCCCCGAACCAGCGCTCGATCGTGCTCGACTCGACGAAAGCTTCCCCCTCGGCCTCGCGCAGGAGATCCGCCGCCGCGACGTCGCCCCGCACGCTGGCCTGCTCGAGGGACTCGCGGGCCTTGTCCATGTGGCCGACGCGGAGATACGCCTCGCCGAGGATGCGGTGGGCGCTCGCCTCCTGCGGATGGCGGCGCGTGAGCGCGAGCATCTCGACGCGCGTCTCGTCGTACTTCTCCTGGGCCAGGAGCGCCTCGCCCAGCAGCACGCGGAGCGGGACGTTCTCGGGCGCCACGAGCAGCGCCCGACGCGACGCGCGCACCGCCTCGTCGTAGCGTCGCTCGGCGATGAGGCGCTTGGCCTCCGCTTCCAGCTCCTCGGTCGATGCCTCCATCGGCTAGGCCAACCTTAGCTCGCGACGGCGCCGGGTCATGATCGCCACTCCGGGCGGCAGCGTACCTTGACCCTGCTCGATATGGCGCCTAGTTTCCCCCACCTTTCATGCTCGGCCTGCTGACGCCGACGCTGCCGACCTGGGTCGAAGCCGTCGAACGCGATCTCGATCGCCTCCTCCAAGACCACGCGCACTGCGAGCTCAAGGCCGCGCAGTCCGCCCTCTCGATGGCGGCGCGCTTCGGCGGAGAGCACCCCGACCTGGTCGCGCCACTGCTGGCGCTCGCGGCCGAAGAGGCCGAGCACGTCGGGATGGTCCACGCCCGGCTGCGGGCGCGCGGGCGCACGATGTCCCTGCCCGACCAGGACGACTACGTCGTGATGCTCCGCCGAGCGGCCAACGAGGACCGGGGCGGCCACCCGCCCCTGCTCGACCGGTTGCTCGTGTCGGCGCTCGTCGAAGCGCGCAGCTGCGAGCGCTTCAAGCTGCTCTCGGAGAAGCTCGGCGACGCGTCCCTGCGCGCGTTCTACGCCGACCTGATGGCGAGCGAGGCGCGACACTACCGGCTCTTCACCAGCGCTGCCGAGGAGCGCTTCGGTCAGGCCGAGACGCGCGCGCGACTGGCCACGCTCGCCGCGCGCGAGGCCGGGATCGCTCAGCACCTTCCGCTCGGTCCGACGGTGCACGGATGAGCGAGACGCCCGAGACGCCCGAGACCCCGAGCGCCGAGAAGGCGCCCGCCGCCACGACGCCCAGCCCGAGCAAGACGGCCACCAAGGCCAAGCCGCAGCCGCCGGAGGAAGGCCGTATCGCGTCCACCGCGCGCACGATCGCGGGCGCGTTCCTGCTCGCCTTCTTCATCCGCATCGTGCTCTTCGAGGCGTTCGAGATCGACGGCCCCTCGATGGAGCCGACGCTCCTGAACGGCGACCGGGTCGTCGTCTCGAAGTTCCCCTTCGGCCTCTTCCTCCCGTTCACGGACGACGCGGTGGTGAGCTGGGGCATGCCCGACGCGGGCGACGTCGTCATCGTCAAGAGCCCCGCGGACGGCGTCGACATCGTGAAGCGCGTCATCGGCGTGCCCGGCGACCGGATCGAGATCCGCGACGACGTCGTCTACCGGAACGGCGAGTCCATCCGCGTCCAGGTGCTCGGCCCCTGCCACGAAGACGCGAGCAGCGAGGACCCGACCGACTGCGAGTGGGTCGAGGAGGGCATCGACGGCCGCACGTGGCGCACGAGCCACTCGCTCCTCTCGCCGCCGGAGTCGATGCCCGAGCAGACGGTGCCGCCTGGCCACATCTTCGTCCTCGGCGACCACCGCGACCGCAGCAACGACAGCCGCAACCCGCGCGTCGGCATGATCCCGATCAGCCGCGTGAAGGGCCGCGCCGAGGCGATCTACTGGTCGAGCGACGACTTCATCCGCTGGGAGCGCATCTTCAGCGACCTCGATTGATCCTCGAGGGGGAGAGCCTCAGCTCGGCGCCGGCGCGCCGCAGTGCGGGCAGGTCCGCACCTCCTCGGCGTGCGGTCCGCCGCAGTAGCTACAGAAGACTCGACCACCGATGTCACCGATCCGGACGAGGCTGGGATGGCGCTGTACGAGCTCGTCGGTGCTCATGCGGTCTTGCTCCGCCGCCGGCGTCCAGACGACGCTGACAGCCACGATCGCGTCCGCACGCAAGCGCGAGAGCGAGGCGAGGAGCGCGTCGATCGACGCCGAGCGCGTCGCGTCGACGTCGAAGATCTCGCGGCGCGCGGCCACGACGACCGAGACGAGCACGACCCCGGGTCCCTCGTGCTCGCGCGCGCGGACGCCGACCGCCTCGACCGTGACGACGCGACCGGCAGCGGCGCGCACGATCTCCTGGCGGAACGTGGCGCGGACGTCGTTCGCGATCTGCGTGAACTCGCGCTGGGCGCGCTCGATCGGCATCGGGCTGAAGTTGCGAGCGCCGGCGTAGAGCCACGCGAGCTTCACGGAGGCCAGCGCCTGGCCCGTCGCCGCGAGCAGTCGCGCGCGGCCTTCCGGCGTGGTGGTGTCGCCGGAGGTCGCGAGCTTCGCGAGCTCGGCCTGGACGAAGCGTCGCGCACGCCAGTCGATCGCGAGCTGGAGCATCGAGACGTCGACGAGGCCCGCGACCGCCGCCGGTCGCGGTCCCATGACGTAGACACGTCCAGGCACGTACGCCGCGCTCGCGCCGAAGCTCCCGCCGCCTCGCGCGTCCCGCAGAGCGACGAGCAGGATCGGCACGACGAGGAAGACGAGCACCACGAGCAGGAGCGAGAGCACGGCGCCGTCGGAGGTCGACGGGGACGCGTAGCTCCTCGTGGGCGAGGTGTCGTAGTCGGTCCTCGGATACGGCGAGGGGCTCGACGAGCCCCAGTCGCTGCCCGAGCTCGACCCCGTGCCCCAGTCGCCGCCGGAGCTCGACCCCGAGCCCCAGTCGCTCGTGCCGGACGCGGAGCCCGAGCCCCAGTCGCTCGACTCGAACGAGCCGCCCGTCTCCTGGGCGCGCACGCTGGCACCCGAGCCGACGAGGCAGAGCGACAGAGCCGCGGTGAGGGTGAGAGCTCGCAGGGCTCGGGCGTGGTCGATCATGCGTTCTCGGGGCTCAGCGCGAGGGTCACGCGCGTGCCCTCGACCAGGGCGCATCCGCTCGTGCGGAAGCTGGGGTAGCCCTGCTGCCCCGTGAGGCACGACGCGATGCCGCGCACGATCGGCTCGTGACAGACCAGGATCGTCACGCCCGTGCTGATCGGGATCCGCTTGGCGGCGAGCGTCGGGTCGCCGTCGGGGACGTAGGCCCCGTCGGTCGTGATCGTGCCGTCGAAGCCGAGCGCATGGGCGAGGATCTCCGCCGTCTGGACCGCGCGCACCAGCGGGCTCGAGACGATCTGGCTCGCGACGATGCCGCGCTCCTTGAGAGCCAGACCGACCTTCCGCGTGTCGGCGCGGCCCTTGAAAGTGAGGTAACGGTGGGCGTCGTCGCCCTGAGAGCCCACGGCCTCGCCGTGTCGGAACAAGAGCACGGGCATGCACCATGGCGTAGCACGAGTGCATACTGCCGGGCCCGAGAGTGAGCGCCGAGGTGCAGAGCGAGGTCCGCGGCCACGAGCGCGTGGCTGGCTACGACGTGGCGCGCGCCGTCGCCATCTGCGGGATGGTGCTGATCAACTTCGGCGTGTACCTGCTCGGTCCGCCGCGCGGCACCCCGGGCGAGATCCTGCTGCGCTGGCTCGCGCACGTGCCTGGCGGTCGCGCGTCGTCGCTCTTCGTGACGCTGGCAGGGGTCGGCATCGCACGGATGGCGTACGGAGACGTCGCGCGCGCGCGCAGGACGCTGCTGCTTCGGGCGGCGATGCTGGTAGCGCTGGGTGCGATCAACCTCGCGCTCGGCTGGTGGATCGACATCCTGCACTTCTACGCGTGCTACCTCGCGATCGCGGCGATCTTCTTCCTTCGGGCCTCGCCCCGCGCGCTCGTCGGCTCGGCCGTCTCGCTCGGCGTGCTCGGAGGCGTGCTCGCGTTCCTCTTGCCCGAGGACCAGCGAGCCGAGGTCGATCGCTACTCGGTCCTCGGCGTGCTCCGCGACGCGCTGATCGACGGCATCCACCCCGTCGTCCCCTGGCTCGCGTTCCTGCTCTTCGGGATGTGGCTCGGCCAGCTCGACCTCCGGGCTCGCGGGCTACGCCGCCGCGTGCTGTCCCGCGCGCTCGCGGTCTTCGTCACGACGGAGGCGGTGAGCCTCGCCCTGTCCGCGCTCACCATCCGCAGCGAGCGCACCGGGACGCTGTTCACGCTCGTGCACACGGACTGGTCGCCCGGGCCGCTCTACGTCCTGTCGGCCTCGGCGACGGCGACCGCGATCGTGGCGCTCGCGCACGAGCTCGTCGCCCGCTCCCCGCGACACCTGCTCGTCCGGACCCTCGGGGACGCGGGGCAGCTCTCGCTGACGATCTATCTCGTCCATGCGCACCTGGCGATCGGCGTCCCGCGGTACTTCCTCGGCTGGGCCGACGCGCTCTCGATCGAGCAGATGCTCGCCTACTGGGCGGCGTTCGTCGTGCTGGTGATCCCGCTCGCCGCGCTCTACCGCCGGCGCTTCGCGCGCGGGCCGGTCGAGTGGCTGATGCGCAAGCTGACCGGGAGTCCCGAGCACGTGCCACCACCGCCGCAGGCCGACGACGCGATCCGCGAGCCCCCGCGCTGGGCGGCGCCTCTCGCGCTCGGGCTCGCGCTGCTGCTGCCGATCGCCGACGTCTGCGGCATCGCGCCGCCGCGGCGAGACTGCGAGCCGCGGCGAGGCCTCCCCGTCGGGAGCGAGACCTCCTCGGAGCTCTCGCTGCTCTGTCCGCGCGTGCGCTTCGCGCTCGAGCTCGACGCGCCGACGCCGCTGGTCCTCTCGACGCGCTCGGGGCTCGACGTCTACCTCGAGGTGCGGCGCGAGGGCGCGATGATCGTGGAGGACGACGACTCCGGCCCGGGCTTCGACTCGCGCATCGAGGCGACGCTCGGGCCGGGTCGCTACGACGTCGACGTGCGTCCTTACTCCGCCGCCACCGGACCCTTCGTCCTCGAGATCGCTCGCGACCCGACGCGCGCGCATTGATGGCAGACTCGCGCGATGCGCACGTGCCTGCTCGCGACCCTCGTCCTGCTCGTCGGCGGCTGCAGCGGCAACGCGCCGCCTGCCCTCGACGCGGACACGCTCCCCGGCGACGCGGGCGCACGTCAGGACGGGGGACCCGTGGATGACGCGGGTCACGCGGGCGACGACGGCGGCGTCCGCTCCGACGCCGGGCTGCCGCTCGCCAACATCCACTTCGTCGGCCGCTTCGACTTCTCCCCCGGCGCGGACACGCCCTGGCTCGCCTGGCCGGGCTCCGAGATCGTCGCGCGCTTCCGGGGGACGTCCATCTCGGTACGTCTCGACGACGGCGGTGAGGACTACTTCGACGCGTGGGTCGACGGCGTCCGTCAGCCGGTGCTCGACATGGTCGGCGGCCCGACGACGTATCCGATCGCGAGCGGCCTGCCGGACGCAGAGCACGTGGTGCGGGTGGTGCGCCGAACCGAGTCGTTCTACGGCCGCACGCAGTTCCTCGGATTCCCCGGCGCGACGCTCGTGCCCTCGCCGGCCCCCTACCCTCACTTCGTCGAGATCATCGGCGACTCGATCACGTGCGGCTACGGCGTGCTCGGCCCGAACGCGACCTGCAGCTTCAGCGCCGACACCGAGAGCGAGCCCGACGCTTACGGCGCGCTGGCGACCCAGCTGCTCGGCGTCGGGCACGCGGCGATCGCGTACTCGGGGCGCGGCGTGTACCGGAACTACGGCGGCACGGCCGATCCGCTCCTGCCCGAGCTCTTCGAGCGCCGCTTCGCCGAGTTCACCGGCGACCCATGGGACTTCGCGTACACGCCGGACGCGGTCGTCGTGACGCTCGGAACGAACGACTTCGCGATGGGCGATCCCGGTACCGCGTTCGTCGATGCGTACGACGCCTTCGTCGTCGCGCTCCGCGGCCACTACCCCGGGACGCCCATCCTGCTCGCGACCAGCCCGATGCTCGGCGGCCTCGAGCACGCGCAGCACCGCGACTACCTGGCCATGGTGGTCGCGCGGGCCACCTCGCGCGGCGACGCGGCCGTCTCGATCGTGGACTTCGACGAGCAGGCGCCTGCCGACGGCTACGGCTGCGACTACCACCCGAGCGCGGCCACGCAGATGCACATGGCCGCTCGCCTCGTCGCCGCGCTCCGCGGGGTCACCGGGTGGTAGCTCGGCCCGACCGCGTGCCGATCAGTGCCTCAAGAAGTCGGACGCGTAGCCGTACTGCTCGGTGACGCCCAGCGTGTACTGCGCTCCGGAGTAGTACGAGCTGTAGGTGCCGACCCAGATCTCGATCTGCCCGACGGGCGGCGCGTAGAGCTCGACGGTAGGGTTGAGCCCGTTCTGGGGATCGCCAGAGTCGTCGTTGCAGTGCCAGACGCCATCGGAGGTGCGTATGGCCAGGGTGAGATCGCTGCTCGGCGTGTCCACCAGGACGCGCAGCACGTCGAGCCTGCCGCCGAGCTTCACGACGTGCTGAGGTGAAGGTGGGAACGTGCCGATGCAGGAAGGATCGAACGACGATCCGTCTCGGGCCGTGCTCGAGTCGGTGGCCCCTGCCGTGCCGGTGCGCACGATCGTCTGCGGCATGAAGCCGTGACCAGCGACGAGGATCTCGTCGGCCGAGACGAGGGCGGCGCCCGTGCCCGCGTCGGTGTCCGCGTCGTCGCCGGTCTCGTCGGCGCTCACGACGTGGTTTCCGTTCCCGCCGACCGGTGCGCCTTCGTCGGGTCCGGGAACCCGGGCTCGGGGCGCCTCTGCCCCTGCACCGCCACACCCAATCAGCAACGCGATCAGGACGAGCCTCCCGTGACGCATGCGCCTCTTTACTCCGAGTCCGCGTCTTCGGCGAACAGCCGCACGACGACGTCGAGATCCGCCAGGGACGACGTGCTCGCGCGGAGCACCACCCGCAGCACGCCCTCGTCGTGCGCGAGCGCCAGCAGGACCGCTCCGTCGCCGCGTGGCAGCCCGGTGGGCGGCGGCCCGCCCAAGGCCGCCATCATCGGCAGCGCGCGCAGCGGCCGCACCATCGCGATCGCGATCGCGCCCCCGGGAAGAGCGGCGAGGTCGCGCGCCAGATCGGGGCTCGCGGCGACCGTCTCCCGCGCGAGCGAGGTGCGGCTCGACTCGGCGAGCTCCGCGGCCCCGCGACCGATCGCGTCGGCGCGGACGCCCTCGCCATCGCTCGTCGCGAGCGAGACGCCCTCGCACAGGGTCGCGACCGGAGCGCGCGGCACGCAACCCACCAGCGCCCCGACGAGCGCGCTCGTCCACGGATACGCTCGGCCCCAAGGCATCGGCGCGGGCGCGCTCGAGCCCGCGCGCGTCAGTCCGATCGCGAAGAGCCCGTTCGCGTCGCTCGCTCCGACGGCCAGCGCGCTCTGGTCGCCGCGTATCGAGGCCACGGCCGACGACGCGCGCGCGAGCCCCGCCCGCTCGGTCGCGGACACGCGCTCGGCGCCGAAGCCGATCAGCGCCTCGGCGAGCTCGCCCTGGGTCTCGGCGCGCGCCGCCGCCGTGGTGCCGGTGGCGATGACCACGGCCGACGAGGCGGGCATCGCGGAGATCAGGGAGGCCGCGACCGGCACGCGACCCTCGAGCGCCCCTGCCAGCGGGCTCGACGACGTGATCGCGGCCTGCATCGCGAGCGCGAGGCCCGAGGGGGTCGGACGCAGCGTGATGGTCGCGTCACCGAGGTCCGGCAGGTACCCGATCCGCGCGAGCAGCGCGTCCGCGACGAGCCCCACCAGCGCCTCGGGATCGCCGACGTCCGGCGGGCGATCGTGCGCGGCGCGGGCTGCGGCGACCGAGGCCAGCACGCTCGCTCGTCTCTCCTGCACCATCCGCTCGAAGCCAGGACGCAAGGTCGTCGCGATCGTGCTCGAGGGCACGCGGACGACGACCACGCCCTCGTCCTCTGCGCGCTCGAGCGCGCCGTAGGCGAGGTAGCCGAACACGCGCTCGAGCATCGCCGCGTCGTCGGCCACGACGGCGACGCGGTCGTCGACCGCCGCGCTCTGCCCCACGAGCCATGCGCCACGCGGTCCCCCCGGGCGTCGGTCGGCCGCGGGGACGGGCTCGTCCAGACGGACGGCGACGGCGGAGCGCACCTCGCCGTCGATGTGCGCCATGAGCAGGCGAAGCGGCGAGTCGGCCGCCACCCGCCCGAGGACCGCCGGCGGCGTCTCGATGAGCCCATCGAGCGCGGTCGAGATCCGCGCCGGCAGCGCGGCGCGCATCGTGCCGGGGGGCAGCTGTCCCACGAGCGCGCCCAGCGCGGCGTCGCCGCCGTCGAGCGAGAGCTCCGCGAGCGTCTCGGCCGGGCGCTCGCCGGCGCTGCGGTCCACCTGCAGCGGAGTCGGCGCGGACGAAGGCGTGGGTGGCGGCTCGCCGCACGCGGCGACGAGGCACGTCAGCGCGAGGAGCGCGATCGAGCGCGAGCCCACGACGCCCACCCTCAGGGACGCGCGCCGCGTCGCAGCTTGGTCTCGAGCCGCTCGGCCCGCGGGAAGACGACGTTGCCCTCGAGGTGCATGTGACGCACGAGATCTCGCTCGTGCGCCTCGAGCCCCTCGTAGAGCGCGCGCACCTCGGCCGGCGTCGCGTCGGTGATCGCGAAGTCGCGCGAGAGCGCCCGGAGGCGTGCCATCACCTGCTCCACGTCCTCGTGCTCGTGCTCCATCTCGACGATGACGTGCCGGATCGTGGCGAAGAGGGCCACGGGTGCCGGCTTTCCGTCACGCCCCGCGATCTCGAGCTGTTCCACGTACGGAAAGAGCACGCGCTCCTCCTGTCGCAGGTGGGGCACGAGGTCGCCGAAGAGCAGCGCGGTGTCCTTGGCGATCGCGCCGAGCTCCGGGATGGAGGTCCCGTGGGCATCGCGGGCCCTCTCGGCGAGCGCGACCAGACGCGGTCCTTCCCTGCGGGAGAGCTCGTGGTGCTCGCCGACGATCCGGGCGAGCAGCTCGGTCAGCGGGATCTCGAGCAGCTCCTGATCGGTCTCGCCGCCCTTGGCCTTTTCTTCCTCGAGCGCAGCCATCAGCGCGGCCACGTCGACGCGCGACTCGGCGCAGATCGCCGTCAGCGTCTTGCTCCCGCCGCAGCAGTAGTCGAGCCGGAAGCGCTCCATCGCGCGGGAGGCGCCCGGTACGTGGAACACGACGTCCCGCACCAGGACACCGGGCTCGACGACGAAGGGCCCGGTCCGCCGCGCCGGCGCCGAGTCCGCGTCGGTGACGGGCTCGCTCTGGGGGTGCACCTCGTAGTCCATCTGCCCGCGATTCTACGCACCGGGGGTTCACGGCGCGAGCGAGTCTTGCCCCACCGTGAAGGGTCTCACGTCGATCGGTCCGCGGACGGAAGGATCGGCGAGCGCGTCGCGTAGCAGGACGAGCTCGCGCGCCGTGGGCGCGAGCGCGAGCGCTCGGGAGAGCGAGATCCTCGCGGCGTCGAGCTCGCCGACCGAGGCTGCATAGAGCGCGTCGTCGTAGTGTATCCAGATCAACTGCTCGCGCGTCTCGGTGTCGGCCTCGCTGGCCCCCAAGGTCGAGCGCAGCCTGTCGAGCGTCTCCGCCCGCCGCCGCGCCGCCTCGCGGACGTCCACGTCCGTCGTTCCGGCCGGCTCGACCGAGTAGAAGATGCGGTCCGGCAGCAGCGTCTCGTGCAGCGAGATCGGGACCCGCACGTCGAGCTCGACGAGCACGGGCCGCCGGGACGCGAGGCTCTGCAGCTCGGAAGCGGAGGGCTCGCCGTCGAGCAGCTCGCTGCGGAGAACGCCCGCCAGGTCGGGCGCGCGCGCGACGAGCGCGTCGATGACCCCGGGGTAGCCGAGGAAGGGCATCGGGACGAGCGTCACGTCGGGACGCGCGCGCTCGGTCGCCTCGAGCTCGAAGAAGCGGAAGGCCGTCTGGGGCGCGTACACGAGGACCACCGCCGAGGGTGGCAGCGAGCGCACGCGAAGCTCGTCGAGATCGTCGGTGGCGTGGAACGTCGCGAGCGAGGCCCGGGCGCGGCTCGTCACCAGCTGCATCGCGCCCAGCATCGCCACCGCGAGCGCGACGATCGCCAGCCCGGCCCCCGGCGCGCGCTGCTTCTTGCCCGCCCTCGGACCGCGATCTCCGAGCAGCGCGACGATCGCCGCGACGAGCGACACCGCCAGCGCCGCGACACCCGCCATCGCGGGCATCACGTACCCGAGCGCGTCAGGATTGCCGCGGACGAACCCGAGCCAGGCGCGCCCGACGAACGAGAAGAGCACGAGCGAGATCCACACGTACCCGATGCGCGCCGCGCCCGGCGCGCGCAAGAGCGCGTACCCGCCCGCGAGAGCGAGCAGCACCGGACCGACGTGCAGGCTGTCCACGAGCGAGAGCGTCACGTCGAAGAAGCGGTCTGCCAGCGGCTCGGGCTGCAGCGCGTGGGAGCCCTGGTAGGCCTGCGCGGAGACGACCCAGTAGATGCGCGCGAGGCTCGTCGGGTTGCCGAGGTTCATCGGAGGCGAGGTCGCCGCCCGGATCGGGAGATACAGATAGGTACAGAGCCCCGCGCCGATCATCGCCAGCGACGTGGCGAGCGGACGCAGGCCGCGGGCCCGGTAGACGCGCGCGAGGGTGGGCGCGAGGGCGGGAAAGCAGAGGAACCCCGTGAAGTGGTGGTTCGCGAGCGAGAGCCCGAGCGCGAGCGTCGCCGCCGGCAGCGGTGAGAGATCGCGTGTCGGCCACGAGGCCTCGAGCGCGACGATGCGCTCGACGGTGATGCAGATCAGGAGCGCCTCGAGCGCGTACACCTCGGGACGGACCGCCTGGAGCCACCACCCGTACGAGCCCGCCGCGAGCCAGCTCGCCCCGAGCGCCATCGGCACCACGAGGCGGTCGTGGCGCACGCCGAGCGAGCGCACGGTCGTGTCGATCGCCGAGTACAGGAAGCCCGCGGCCAGCGCCGCGCAGAGCGCCTGCGCGAACGCGACGCGAAACGCGAGCGGCCCGAGCGGGACGAGCGTCAGTGCATGACCGACGAGCGACGCGAGCGGATGCCCGGGCGGATGGGCCACGTCGAGATCGACCGCCGCCGCGGTGAGCTCGCCGGCGTCCAGCCAGTAGCTCGAGCCCGACGCGGTCGCGAGGTACGCGGCCAGCGGGACGCCGACGGCGAGCCCGAGCGCCGCGGTGCGGACGCGCGGATCGTGATCCTGACGAGGAACGAGAGCCATCGGGCCGGTCATCTTCGCACGTGGCCCGGATCGACCCCTCATTCCCAGGGATCGTCAGGATCTGATCCGGTCAGGCCCGAGTCGTTATACTCGCGCGCCGTGCTCGCCGCGCTCGTTCTCCTCGCGGGATCCGCGCTGCTCGCGGTCACCCGCCTGCTCGCCGACCGCTCCGCGCTCGAGCGGGCCGCAGCCGCGGCGCTGCTGTTCCCTGCGCTGGTCGTGGGCCTCGTCGAGCTGCTCTCACCGCTCGGATGGATCGCGCCCATCCCGTTCCTGGTGGGCGCCGGTGCGCTCCTGCTCGGGGCCCTCGCGCTCGCGGGGGACGATGGGCGCGCCATCCTCGAGGACGACCTGACGGCGCTGCGCGAGACGCTGGTCGGGATCGCGCGGCGCCCCGCCTGGCTGGCGGCGTCTCTGGTGGGGCTCGGGTCGGTGACGCTCGCGGCGACGGCCGCTTACCTGCTCGTCCCGTGGGCCTGGGATGGCCTCGGCTACCACCTGCCCTTCGCGCTCGACGCGATCACCGAGGGCACGATGCGCCCGATCGCGTCGAGCGCGCCCTACGTCAACTGCTATCCGCACCTCGGCGACGTCTTCCTGATCGGCTTCCGGCTCTCGCTCCTCGACGGGACCTTCGTCGAGCTCGCGCAGCTCGGCTATGCGCCGCTGCTGGTGCTCTCCATCGCGCTCTGGGCGCGGCGTGCCGCCGTCCCTACGCCGCGGGCGCTCGCGATCGGGATGCTGGTGCTCGCGCTGCCGGCGGTCGCGCTGCAGCTCGCCGCGAATTACGTGGACGTCATGTACGCGGCGCTGGCCGTCGCGACGTTCGTGTACGCGACCGGGCCCATCGAGCCGCGCTCGCTCGCGCTCTTCGCGATCGCGGCGGGCCTCGCCCTGGGGACCAAGCCGTCGGCCCCGCCGCTGGTCGCGCTCGCCTTCTCCGTGGTGCTCACGCGTGCGTATCGCCGCTCGCGCACGGGCGAGGCCGTGCTCGCGGTCGGCGCGGCGCTCGCGATCGGCTCGTGGAAGTACGTGGAGAACCTGGCGCTCCACGGCAACCCGATCTGGCCGGTTCGGCTCTCCCTCGGTCCGATCCGTGTCCCTGGGCTCGCCACCATGGACGAGCTCGCGAGCATGGGGCTGCGGCCGCCGATGCGGGACGACGGCTGGCTCGCACGCCTGTTCGAGTCGTGGACGACCGTCTTTCCGGATCGATACGTGTACGACATGCGCGTCGGCGGGTTCGGTCCCCTCTTCGCGCTCGTCCTGGTGCCAGCCGCCATCGCGACCGCGGTCGCAGCGCTCCGGTCCGAGCGCTTCCGCGCCCACGCGCGTGTCGTCGCCCTCGGGGTCGTGCTCCTCGCGCTCGCGACGCTCGCCTCGCCCGGGGCCTACTGGGCGCGCTACACGCTCGCGCTGCCCGCATCGCTGCTGGTGCTCGCGCTCGCCGCGAGCGAGGCGCTGCCTCTGCGGGTGCGCGCGCTCGGCGACGGCTTCGCGACCCTGGCCGCGGCCGCCGGCCTCGTGCTCGCCGTGCCGGGGTATGCGCTCGACGGCCCCTCGCTCCCGTCGCTGGCGGCGATGAGCGCCGACGCCCGCGAGCGAGCCTTCGGCCTCGACGACTACGAGGCCCGATTCGCGGACGCGCGCGCCCTGGTCCGCCGCGGCGAGTCCGTGCTCTACGACGGCGGCTTCGGGCTCGCGGGCCGGCTCTATCCGCTCGACGGACGCGGGCGTGTCGTCTTCATCGAGGACGACCCCGACACGGCGGACGAGCTCGTCGCGCTGGCCGACGCGCAGCACGCCCGCGTCGTCGTGCTCACGGAGCCGCCCCTTCGTTCGTCGGCGGAGCTGGCGCGGAGCCGGCCGGATCGCTTTCGCTGGCTCTTCGCGTATCCGGATGCGGATGGGGCTCCGTGCTCTCTGTTCGAGGTGCTTCCGGCAGCAGCCGCGGGATCAGCAGCGCCGCCGTAGGCAGGAGCTCGAGGCCGAGACGATCGAGCAGCGTCCCCTCGAACGCGAAGTCGCGCACCTGCTCGGGTCCGAGGACGATCGCGGACAAGAGCCCCAGGGCGTGCAGCCCGAGGACGGCCGCGAGCACCCGCGCCCGCCGGGGCGTGGACGGCCGCGCGCAGACGACGCACGCCGCGAGCGCGATCGCCGGGATCAGGCCCCAGGTCTGCAGATCGCTCGCGTCGCGCAGCGCGTCGAGGACGACGGGCAAGATCGCGCGGGGCGTGAAGGCTCCGAGCGAGTGGTCGTCGTTCGCGCTGCCCGCCAGGTGCAGGCGCAGGCGGAACACCACGACGGAGGCGGCGAGCGAGGCGAACGCGATCCAGGCGGCGCGGCGCGCCGGGGCAGAGGCGCCCCGCGTCCCGAGCGCGAGCGCGACGGCAGCCGCGCCCGCGAGCCCCTCGTCCTTGATGCCGAGCAAGAGGGCAGACGTGACGGCCGCCGGGAGCCCGAGTCGATCGCCCGCGTCCGCGCGCTCGACGGCGAGCACGAGCGCGCCCACGAGCAGCCCGACCGGTAGATCCAGCTGGACCGAGCGGAGGTGGGACCAGACGAGCGGCGCGCATGCGACCACGAGCAGCGTCGCGCGCTCCTCGAACGGGCTCGCCGCCGCGCGGCCCAGGAGCAGCGCATAGAGCGCCAGCGTGGCGAGGACGAGCGCCGAGCCTCCCCCGACCAGCGACGCCAGCGACGGGTCGCGCAGCGCGAGGCACGCCTCGATCACCGCCGCGACGATCGGGTATCCCCTCGGCGCGAGCTCGGACTGCGGGTCGAGCGCCCGCTGCATCAAGAGGGCGCCGCCTCCGCACGCGACGCGCGCCTTCGCGAGCCACACCGACTCATCCCAGAAGATGGGCACGGGAGGTCGCACGATCGCCGCGGCGCCAGCGACGAGGATCGCCGCGAGCGAGGCGGGCGTCGCGACGGGCGCACGGTCCGGGACCACCGCGGCGCCGCGTCCGCGCCAGGTCGCGATGCCGATCAGCAACGCGAGCGCCGCTCCGAGGGCGGGGTGGATCACCAGCTCCGCGAGGAGCACGAGCCCGAGCAGCGCGCGCACCAGCAACGCCGCCGCGCTCACGCCCGTTCCGGACCGGAAGAGCACCGCGCCGCCGCCGACGGCGCCGAGGCAGAGCGCGACGAGCGCGCCGCCGATCGGGACCACGCTCACGGGCCCCCGAGCGGGAGGGGGGGAGGAAGCGCCTGCTCGGGCAGGGCGGTGTCGTCGTCCACGGTCCCGCACGCGAGCGCGCCGTCGCCGGTCTCGACGCACCCCGACTCCAGCGCGTCGGCGAAGAGATCGATCGGAGCGGGATCCGCGCAGCGCAGATCCACTGTCGCCAGGCGCGTGATGGGCTCGGCCGCCGCGGCGCTCTCGGTGCGGATCCACGCGCAGCCCCGCGCCTGGGCGAAGGCGCGGACCTCGTCGTGGGTCCGCGCGATGCGTCGGGCGCTGCGGTCGACGGTGGCGGGGGCGTCCGCCCGTACCGCCAGGATCGCCCAGAGCCCCGGGAGCGACGCGAGGACGAGCGACGCCAGGAGCAGCGCACGACGCAGGCCGAGGGGCACTCGGGTACGCGCGAACCAGGACGTCGCGCCGAGGGTCATCGCGAGCGCGAACACGGCAGCCGCCCCGGGCGCCTGTCTCGCCTGGAGCCGCGGCTCGTGGCAGACACCGTTGGCGCCGTCGACGATCACCGCCTCCGTGGTCATCAGGCAGCGCGGGTCCAGGATGGGGTCCACGTCGGCCGTCCAGGGTCAGGCGAGGTGCGCGACGATCTCGCGCGCCAGCGCCTCCGGCGCCAGCCAGTGCATCATGTGCCCGACGCCCGGGATCTCGCGCTGCGTGAGCTGGGCGAGCGCCGAGAGGCGGTTGACCTCGTCGCCCATCCGGAATCCCTGCTCGCCGGCGACGTAGAGCGTCGGCACGTCGATGCGCGAGAGCATGGCGCGGAACTGATCGACGCGAAACGGGAGTGGGGAGCGCGTCCGGTGCAGGGGGTCGAACGCGAAGAAGAGGCGCCCTTGCTCGTCACGCCTCGTGCTCCGCTCGGCGACCCAGCGCGCGAGCGGATCGTCGAGCTCGGTGTGCTGGCTGCGGAGACGGCGTACGGCCTCGTCGAGATCGGCCAGCGGGCGTGGCGCCGCCGAACGCACCTTCCGCACGCCGTGGATCCACTCCGCGATGCGGTCGGGCAGGTGCTCGGGCGGCGACTCCGGCGGGCCGAGCCCCTCCGCGAGCACGAGGCGCCGGAGGCGGGGGGGCCGCAGCCCCGCGAACATGGCAGAGACCGTGCCGCCCATCGAGTGCCCGACGAGATCGAACCCGTCGGGCGCGACCGCGTCGGCGAGATCGGCGAGATCGAGCACGTAGTCCGCGAAGTGGTAGTAGCCGCCCGCCTTCACCCATTCCGTCCCGCCGTGCCCACGGAAGTCGAACGCGACGACGCGACGGCCCGCGCGCACGAGGTGCTGTGCGACCCGGTGCCAGCTCGCGCCGACGTCCAGGTACCCGTGGCAGCAGAGCACGGTGCCGCGCACGCCCTCGCGGCTCCACTCGAGCACGTGGTGGCGCAGACCGTTCGCGACGACCTGCGTCTCGACGGGGGCGATCTCGCTCACGTGCCACCTCCGAGCCGGCGCGGATCGAATGGCCGTGCGTCGTGCGGTGACTTCGTGTGCGTGATCCCCGCCGCGATCATCGCCGCGGTCGCGGGCGCGAGCAGGATGCCGTTCCGGAAATGGCCGGTCGCGAGCCAGAGGCCGTCGATGCCGGCCGGTCCGATCAGCGGCAGCCCGTCGATCGACGCCGGGCGGAAGCTGACGTCGGCCTCGACGAAGCGCGCTGCGGCCAGCCCCGGCATCACGCTCACGGCGTGCGACGCGAGCGAGCCCACCGCACCGAGAGTGACCTCCTTGGTGAAGCCCACGTCCTCCATCGTCGCCCCGCAGACGACGCGTCCATCGGGGCGTGGAACGATGTAGGCGTGCTCGGCGAACACGATCCGGCGCGCGATCGGCGCGCGTAGCTCCGCGCGCAGGAGCTGGCCGCGCACGGGCCGGATCGCGGTCTCGAAGATGCGAGGCAGCCCCGGCACGAGCGACGTCCACGCGCCAGCCGCCAGGACGACCTCGCCGGCCGGCACCATCCCCCGGTCGGTGTCGACACCGATGATGCGATCTCCCTGCCTCGTCAGGCCGCGCACCGCCGCTCCGCTCGTGAAGCGCGCGCCCCGGGACTCCGCGGAGCGCACCAGCGCGCGAAGCACGCGCGGCGGGTCGACCTGCGCCTCGTCCGGCAAGAGCAGCGCGCCATGAACGGACTCGGCGAGCGCCGGCTCGAGCTCCCGCGCTTCCGCTGCGGTCAGGGACTGCCCATGCGCGCCGAAGGCGAGCTGTTCCGGCGAACGATCCGCGCGCGGGATGGCGAGCACGCCCGAGCGCAGAAAGCCGATGTCGAGGCCCGTCTCTTCCTCCAGCGCCGAGGCGAGCACCCGATAGGCATCGCGGCTCGCGATCCCGAGCGTGCGCAGCGGCCCCTCGTCGTGCTCGACCATCGGCGCGAGGATCCCCGCCGCGACGCTCGAAGCCTCGGCGCCCGGGATGCTCTTCTCGAGGACCCGGACCGAGCGCCCTGCGCCGGCGAGGGCTCGCGCGATCGCCGATCCCATGATCCCCGCACCGACGACGACCACGTCCTCGATCATGGGACCTCCGCGTGAACGCGCGCGAGCATGCCGCACGCGGCGTGCTTGTTCTTGCCGCCCGAGTAGCGGCGGATGGTCGGGATGCCCGCGGCGTGGAGCATCGACACCATGTTCGTGCGCTCCTCGTCGCTCGCCCGCTCGTAGCGACCGTCGTCGCGGTTGACGTCGATCAGGTTCAGGCGGAACGGGACGCCGGCGAAGCGCTCGCGCAGCGCCGCGACCTCGTCGTCCCCGTGGTTCACGCCGCGCATCAGCACCCAGGCGAGCGTGACGCGTCGCCCGCCCGAGGCCGCGCCGGCGTGCGCGAGCGCGCGAACGAGGTCGTCGAGCGAGAAGCGACCGGCGACCGGCAGCAGCGTGCGGCGCTTCTCCTCGATGGCGCTCGTCAGGGAGACGATGAGCCGGTACGGCTGTGCCTCGCGCGCGTAGCGCTCGATCTGAGGGACGAGACCGACGGTGGAGATCGTGATCGCCTCCTTCGCGATGCGCCCGCCACAAGGATCGGAGAGCACGCGAGCCGCCTGGATCACCTCGTCGTAGTTGTGGAAGGGCTCGCCCTGCCCCATGAAGACGGCGCCGGAGACGCGCCGACGAGGGTCCTCGCGAACGGCTTCGTCCCGCACCGCGCGGAAGGCTGCGACCATCTCCCACGCGGCGAGCGAGCGCGTCAGTCCGAGCTCGCCCGTCGCGCAGAACGAACATCGCATCGCGCACCCCACCTGCGAACTGAGGCAGAGCGTGAAGCGATGCGGCTTCTCGAGCGGGATTCGCACGGCCTCGGTGAGCGCGCCGTCGGGGTGCCGGAACAGGTACTTCACGAACCCGTCGGCGTCGTCTCTCGCGCGCTCGACGATCGCGAGCGGCGTCCGATCGAGCTTCTCGTCGATGGCGCGGAGCACCTCGCGCCGCGGTGGCTTGCCGAGGGCGAGGTCGTCGCGACCCCACGAGATGACGTGAGCCGCCACGCGGCGGGCTTCGGTGATCGTGCACGCGACGCCTTCTCGCTCGAGGGCGAGGACGAGATCCTCCGGCCGCATCCCGAACAGGTGCGGCCTGCCTCGGGCGACCGCGCCGAGGCCTCCCGGCGGCGGGACGTGCTCCATGGTGCTCAACCGGCCCCCCGGAACCGCGCGCGCGACCCGTCGCGCCGCGCGCAGATCGTCGCGGGCGCGTGCGCGCGCCGGGGCGCGCCCTCGAGATCGGCGAGGTCGACGCTGGAGATGGCCGGGGGCGACGTCACGGGGCGTGAGGATGGTCCCGGGCGCGCGATCGAGCCAGCGGCTTCCCCAGGCCACGCACATGGCGCAGCATCGAACGCCCATGGACGCACCCACGCCCGTTCGAGAGATCCCGCACTACGCCCGGTTCGCGCGCGCCTTGACGCTCGCCTCCGCGATCGGCGCCGCCGCGACCACGAGCGCCTGTTGTCCCGTCATCCCCGAGTCGGTCGCCTGCGCTCACTGCACGTGCAGCGGACAGACCCGCACGCTCTCGCAGCCCCTCTCGTGCGACACGATCCATCGCGACACCGAGTGCTGCGCAGCGCGGATGCCGGTCCCCGGACCTCTCCCGCCCCCCGATCTGGTGGGCTGAGCGCCGACCGCGTCGTCCCCCAGCTCGCGCCGAGTGGCCCTCCGTCGAACGCGGCCTACTGCACCGCGGCGGCGGCCGCGAGGATCCCCCCGGCCGCCTGGATGCGCACGAGCGCGTCGGGATCCTGCAGAGCCGGCGCTGCGCGCTCGGGCATCATCGCATCACGGGCGAGCGCGCGCGCGGCGATCCTGCGCAGCGGGATGTCCGCTCCGTGCATCACCTCCTCGACGCGGTCGACCCCGGCGCTCTCGCGGCGTGTCGCGAGCTCGATCGCGGCCTGGAGCGAGGTCATCGAGATCTCCCCGCCCGCGAGGCTTCGGATCGCGGCCAGCGCGTCCCCGTCCCCGTCCGCGAGGGAGAGGATCGCCCTCGCCATGGCGAGCCGTACGCCGGACTCCTGTTCTCGCGCCAGCGCGCGGGCGAGCGCGCCCCGCGAGTCGGGCGACGTGGGCATGGTCGAGAGCGCCAGCGCAGCCTGGCTGCGGAGCGAGGCATCGGTCGCCGAGAGCGACGCCGCGAGGAACGCGCGGGCGTCGCTCGCGTCCTGATCGGTCGGGGCCGCGCCACGCGCGAGCGGCGTACCGAGCAGGCGTGCGGCCTCGATGCCCTGGACGCTGGGCGGGCTGGCGAGCAGCGCCGCGAGCGAAGCCCGGCCCGAGTCGCGATCGGCGCGGAGCAACGCCGCCACCGCGGCCAGCCGCACGCTCGCGATCGGGTCCGAGAGGCGCTCTCGCAGCAGGGTGATCGCGGGTGCGCCGAACGCGCCGAGAGCCCGGACCGCGGCGCCGCGCACCACCGGATCGGGGTCGATCCGCGCGCGCTCCTCGAGCACGGCGCGCGCGGCGCTCTCGGGAGCGAGCTCTCCGAGTCGCCCGACAGCCGCCGCGCGCACGCGGGACGACGACTCGGCGGCGAGCGCGAGCAAGCGCCCGCGGTCGGAGTCGATCGCCAGGCCGAGCACCGCCGCGGCGCGGATCTCGGGATCTTCGGAGTCGATCCGATCACGCAGAGCCGCGCGGGCCGATGCACTGCCGCCCTCGGCGAGGATGGCCAGCGCGTACGCAGAGCCGCCGCCGGCGATGCGCTCGAGAGCGCCACGCCCCGCCGTGCCGGCGAGCGCGAGCTGGTGCAGCGCGGAGTCCCGTCGCTCGGCGCCGTCGCTGGACGCCTCGGTCTCGAGCAGGAGCTCGGAGAGCCGCGCGAGCAGGCCCACGTCGTCCCCGTCGCTCGCGCGAACGCGCTCGTACGCGCTCAGCGCCCCGTCGAGGTCCCGGCGCTCGATCGCGCTCGACACGGCCAGGCGCGGCCCGCCGCCGCAAGACGTGAGGCAGGCGTACGAGAGCAGAACCGCGACGAAAGTCCGCACGAGGCCGAGACCCTAGCCAATGCGAGGTGGCGTGAGAAGAGAAGTGACGAGCCGAAGCATGATAGAGAGCCGCGATGGCGGCGAAAAAACGATTCGACGGTCTCGTGGTGTGGATCACCGGCGCGGGAAGCGGCATCGGCAGAGCTCTGGCTATCGAGCTGGCGCGTCAGGGCGCGACGATCGCGGTCTCGGGCCGCCGACGCGCGAACCTGGACGACGTCGTCCACGCGATCGAGGCGATTGCCGGACGGGCTCTCGCCGTCCCTTGCGACGTGACGGATGAGACCTCGCTCGCGGACGCCGTCCGTGCGATCGGGCGCGAGCTCGGGCGCCTCGACGTGGTCGTGGCCAACGCCGGTTTCTCCGTGGCCGCGCCCATTCGAGCGCTCACCAAGGACGACTGGCGACGCCAGCTCGACACGAACGTGATCGGCGCGGCGCTCACGGCCTCGTGCGCGTTGCCGGCCCTCGAGAAGACCAGGGGACGCGTGGTCTTCGTGGCAAGCGTGTCGGCGTTCGTGCCCGCCCCGCGGGTGGGTGCCTACAGCGCGAGCAAGGCCGCCCTGCGCTCGATCGGCCAGACGCTCGACCTCGAGCTCGCCGGCAGCGGGGTCAGCGTCACGCTCATCCATCCGGGCTTCGTCGAGAGCGAGATCGCGCAGGTGGACAACCTCGGAGTGCACGACCCGTCGCGCGCGGACAAGCGCCCGAAGAACCTCATGTGGCCCGCCGATCGTGCAGCGCGCGTGATGGCAGACGCCATCTGGGCCCGCAAGCACGAGTTCGTGTTCACGGGGCACGGTCGGGTCGGCGCGTTCGTCGGCCAGCATCTTCCCGGAGTGCTCCGGCTCGCGATGACCCGTGGCGGCGCGAAGAACCGGATGAACGAGGTGACGAAGGGCTGAGCCGCCTCAGCGCGACGCGGCGCGGCGCAGCGGCCAGAGCGGCAGATCGGGCCCGAGCACGACGGGTCCGCATGCGATCGTGAGCACGACGTTGCGAGTCACCGTCAGCCAGCTCACGCGCGTCTCGACGACGTGCCCGAAGCAGCCGCAGTCGAGGTCGATTCCGCGCACGATCGCCTGCACCATCCCGACCGCGAACGCGAGCAGCATCCCGCTCGCCACGATGGCCGCACCCCGTGCGTGCACGCCAGTGACGAGCGCGACCGCGACCAGCGCCTCGAGCAGGGGCAGGCCGACGGCGAGGGGCCCGATCAGCGCGTCGGGCACCATGCGGTAGTTGTCGATGTCGGTCGCGAACGTGCTCGGGTCGGCGATCTTCGGGAGGGCCGCGCCGAGGAAGACCGCCGCCACGACGAGTCGGAGGACGACGATGAGCGCCCGCCCGCCCGGTGAGGCGAGGCGCGTGGAGAGCTCGCTCACGGGCACACCCGGCAAGGTCCCGACTCCGCCGGGAAGTCGTTCGACAGCCACTCGGGGATGCCGCCGCGGAGCACGCGCACGTCGCCTGCACCATCCTCGCTGAGCAGGCTCGCCAGGCGGCGGCTGCTCGCGCACTCGGCAGACGTGTCGCAGTAGGCGACGACGGTGTGCGCCCCGCGGACGAGGGCGGCCGTCGACTCCTCGATGGCGCCCGTGTCCATGGGCATCGCGATCGCGTTCGGGATGTGACCCCGCTCGTAGTCGGCGAGCGAGCGCGCATCGACGAAGACCACGTCCACGTCGTCCACCAGCGCGCGCGCATCGTCCTGCTCGATCCACCCGATCTCCGGGTGGGCCTCGACCGGCGGGGCGCACGAAGCCGCGGTGCGGAACTCGATCACGGAGGGGACACCCCCGACGATCCCGTACCCGAGCCCGAGGCACGCGCCGACCACGAGAACGCGCGCCGTCTCGAGCGCGAGCGAGGTGAGGCGCGACGCGGGAGCAGCCGCGGTCTCGGACGGAACCTCGGGCGGGACTTCGGGCAATTCGGACACGGGGCGTGGAAGGATGAATCGAGCAGGGCGCCCGGATCAACGCCTGGGATAGGCGGCGATTCCGAGGGCGAGCGCGGACGCGTCGGCGAGCGCACGATCGAGCGGCGGCGCGATCGGCACTCCCCCGTTCGGGAGCGCGTGCGTGCGCACGGCGTGGGTCGCCAGCGTCGCGACGAGGGCGGCGGCCTGCGCGCCGGCGTGAACGACCCGGTACAGGCCGAGGCCGTCCACGCGGAGCCGCGCGAGCGGCGCGAGTGCCCGATCGAGCGCATCGCTCGCGACCCGGACGTCGACGCGCCGCGCTGCCCGGAGCTGGTGGTGGGCCTGCACGAGCGAGAGCTCGTCGCCGTCCCAGCGCGACGAGAACACGTGCGGGGCGGCGACCCAGAGCCTGCTCGTGACGTGAACCAGCCCGAGCTGCCCGCCCGTCCACCAGACGAGGGCGTCGGGGACGAATCGCGCGCGGAGCGCGCTGCTCGCGAAGGGCCCGCGCCCGCTTCGGTAGCAAGCGCTGGCCGTCTCGACGATGACGATCGGAACGTCGGTCTCGCGCCGCAGCCCGTCGAGCGCGTCGACGAAGGCGTCCGAGAGAACGCGCCCGGTCCGCTCTTGCACCATCTCGACGACGACGCCGAGAACGGCCTTCGCGCCCACCGCAGCGATGCTCTCGCGGAGCCCCTCGATCGACGCGACCTCACCCACCTCCGCCGGGTGGGGAATCCGCGGGAACTCGAAGTGCGCCGGCCCTCCGGCGTGCACCTCCGGATCGCTGATCGAGCGCGCACACGCCGTCGTGTGGCCCACGTATCCGCCGGCGAGTCCGAGGACGACGCGCCCCTGCCTGCGGTGGAAACGGAGCAGTCCGAGGGTCTTGTCCATCGTCTCGTCGCGTCCGGAGGCGAAGAAGAGATGCGGATGGTCGGGCGCGATCGCCGTCACCCACTCGGTCGCGCGCACGATCGCAGGGGTGACGTGGTCGCAGAGCGCGATCTTCTGCACCGCCGGACCGGTGAGCTGCCCGTCGCGCTCGGCCCGCACGAGCGACGCGGGTGCTTGCGCCAGTGGCGTGACCAGACCCGACGACGTGCCCGGCGAAGCGACCGCAGCCGGCGCATCGTGGGACGCGATCGGCCGCAGCGGAAGGCGGTAGTAGCGCTGGGGCGGATCGGCGTCGGAAGAGCCTGCGACGCAGAACAGGGTGTGCGCGCCGAGCGCGTCGTTCAGGCGCGCCGTCGCGCCGACCAGCCCGAGCTCCTCTCGGCCCGCGAGGAAGCGATAGCGTGGCGAACCGTCGGCAGAGCGCCTGTCGCCGGCGGCCCGAAGCTGTGCGGTCTTCAGGCGGCGGCCGATGCCCGATCCGCGGAGCGGCGCATCGACGGTGAGCGCCACCGAGTAGAGCGTGTCGAGCTTCCCGTGCGCCGGATCCTCGTCGGGCCCGACGTCCTCCGACGCGCGCTCGAGCGGCACGCCGATCGCGTGGCCCACGATCTCGGCGCGACCTTCGGCGACGCGCTCCGCGACGATCACGACGCCGTCCGGATCCTCGACACCCGCGCGCAGGCGTCGCTCCGACGCACGGTGCGCAGGGTCGTGGGCTCGACCCTCCAGCGCGAGGATCTGGGGCAAGACCACGAGCACCTCGTCGGCGCCGATCTCTCGCACCCGGATCCCGGCGTCACCCTCGGTCGGGCGGGGCGTGTCGAGGTCTTCCCACGCGGGGGGCTCCTTCCCCGGGTGTGCCTCCAGCCACGCGAGCGACTGGCGGATTGCCGTGAAGAGCTGGTCGATCTCGCGCTCGCCGAAGGCCGACCCGAGGCGATACCGGACGGTACGCTCGCCCGCGGCCACCACCATCGCACCACGCCAAAGGCGCTGTCCGACGTACGCATCGCGCTCTGCTGGCGAAGCGAGATCGAACGCCAGCGTGAACCCACACGCGCGGGGCCGCGCGATTCGGTGGCCCCAGCTGCGGGCGAGCGCGGCCAGCTTCGGTCGCACGAGCGACTCGACGCGGTGGGCCTCGTCGGTCTCGGCGATCCGGAGCGCGTGCAGACGGCCGCGCACGAGCGAGGCGGCGAAGGTCTGTGTCGGCTCGACGTCGGCGAGCGTGCTCATCACGACGCCCACCTCGGCACGCTGGGCGAACGTGATCGCGTCGGGCCGATCGGGAGCGCCCACCCGATCCACGTAGCCGAACGACGCGTGCCACACGAAGGGCCCACCGATTCCGAAGCCGCACTGCACCTCGTCGACGATCAAGGGCACACCGAGCGCACGTGTCACGAGCCGGAGGCCGCGGTGAAACCGTGCCGTGGCGTAGCGCTCGCCGCCCTCCGACTGCATCGGCTCCACGACCACGGCGAAGTGCGTGCGCGCCGCGACGAGCCGGGCGACGTGCGCGAGTGAGGCTACCTCGGCAGCGAGCAGGGGATCTTCGACCGTGCCGAAGCGAGCGACGAGCGCGTCGACCTCCCCGCGCCCGCAGAGCTCCCGGAACCCCTCCGGCTCCGGCGGCTCCAAGCCGTGGGAGTCGTCGCAACACGGGAAAGGCGCGAAGTCCACCTCGTATCCAGGGAGCTCGGAGGCCTCCCGCAGGGCGGCCGCGTGACTCGCGTGGAGCGCGAGGAGCGAGCGCCCGTGGAAGCCTCCCTCGAACGCGAGCAGCTTCGTCGCCCGCCAGCCGAGCGCATCGGTGTGGGCGCGAGCGAGGACGAACGCCTTCTCGTTGGCCTCCGCTCCCGAGGCGGTGAACGCGACCGTCGGGTACCCGGGAACGAGCGCACGCAGCGTGTCCGCGTATGCAGCGGCGAAGCGAGCGCCTTCGCCGTGCCCGTCGAGCAGATCGGACGAGCGCAGGGCCGCGGTGCCGAAGGCGCCATCGACGTACGCGCGCACCATCGACTCGTGCATGAACCCGAGTGGCAGCATCGCCATCTGGCTCGACGCATCGAGCACCGAGAGCGGCTCGTCATCCACGGACACGTGCCAGGGCCCATGGCTGCGCAGATGATCGAACACCGACGGCTGCTGCTCGCGCGGTGTCCGATCACTCGCGTGGAAGCGCTCGAGAAGCGCGGACGAGCGCGGCAGGGACCCACCGACCGGTCGGTGCAACGCCACCGGTCGCGGTCGATCGACGAGAGTGCGCGCGGCGTCGGCCCGTTCTTCGCGCTCGTGATGCGCCTCGAGCTCGTCGAGGTCCGGCGTGATCAGCGTAGCGCGCAGCGCCGACAGCACCGGAAACGCGCCCGCCACGTTCGACTGCACGGCCACGGGGATCGCGAGGTTGCGCGCGGCGAAGCTCCCCGCCGGGCGGAAGTTCCCGCTCCGGCCGGTCCCCCCGAACGGGAGGCGCGGACTTGCCTGGTTCGTCGAGCGGTTGCGGTTGAGGATCCCGACCCGTGTGTCCCTGTAGTAGCGATCGAAGCGCGCGTCGTCGCCCGTGAAGACGCTGTTCGCGAACCCGTAGGGGGACGCGTCGATCAGCGAGACGGCCTCGTCGTCGTCGTCGAAGGTCTCGATGCCGAGATCGGGGCCGAAGAGCTCCACGTCGGTGTATCCCGGCACGTGATGGAGCCCGTCCGGCAGGACGTGGAACGACGCGGTCCTGAAGACACCGCCTTGCAGCCGCTTGCCCTCGACGACGCACTCGGCGCCGGCGCGCTCGACAGCGGCCATCGCGACCTCGAGCTTCTCGCGCCCTGGCTCGCTCGCGAGGGGGCCCGCGAAAGCGAGCGGGTCGTCCGGATCGCCGAACACCAGCCCCGCGACGAGAGGGCGGAGCGCATCGACCAGCGCCCGCTTCTTGGCCCGGTGCACGAGCACGCGGTCGGTGCACGTGCAGCGCTGCCCGGTGGTGAGGTAGCCCCCGACGACGATCTCGTGCGCAGCTTGCCGCACGTCGGCGTCCTGACACACGATCGCCGTGTTCTTCCCGCCCATCTCGAGCGCCACCAGCATCTCCGGCCGATCGAGCGCCGCCTCGGCGATGCGCCGCCCCACCGGCCAGCTTCCCGTGAACGCCAGCCCATGCACCCGGGGATGGGCGACCATCGCCGCCCCGGTCGCGCCCCGGCCCTGCACCACGTTGAGCACGCCCGGCGGCAGCCCCGCCGCGTGGGCAGCCTCCGCATACCGAACGCCGCAGAGCGGCGCGAGCTCGCTGGGCTTCACCACGACGGTGTTCCCGAGCAGCAGCGCCGGCACGACGTGCGCGTGGCAGAGATGGAGCGGGAAATTGAACGGCCCGATCACGCCGACGACGCCGTGCGGGTGCCACCGCAGCGCCTCGTTGGGGAACCCCGGCAGCGGGCCATCGCGCAGCTCGCCGCGAACGACGCCCGCCGTGACGTCGAAGCGGCCGAGCAGCGTCTGGATCTCCGTCCGCGCTTCGCTCCGGATCTTGCCGATTTCCTGCACGATCGCGTCCGCGAGCCTCTCCTTGCGCTGCTCGATCGCGGAGCGGAAACGAACCAGCGCCGCCCAGCGATCGTCGAGCGAGAGCCGCGACCAGCTGCGCTGTGCCTCGCTCGCCGCCACGACCGCCCGCCCGACCTGCACGTCGCTCCACGTGGTCTCCACGACGACGGACGAACCCTTGGACGGATTCCGGGAGACGAGGCTCTCGCCTTCGGCGAGCACGAACGCACCGCCGATGTAGTCACCTGCGATGGGCATCACACGTGAGCATAGACCGCCCCGCAGCTCACGCACCCGGCCGAAGCATCACGCGGAGGCGAGCAGCGACGCCTCGAGCGCGGCGAGACCCTCGTCGAGCTCGTCCTCGCGTACGACCAGCGGCGGCGAGACGATCAGCGTGCGGATGCGCCGGTTCGGATGCGTCATCAGGCGCCGGCCAGCCAGCTCGCGCTCGAGCCGCCCGAACCGCGCGTCGTCCACGTCGAGCTCGATGGCCGCGAGCAGGCCGAGCGAGCGAGTCCGCAGGATCAGGCCGCGGTGCCGGTCCTGCATGGACTCGACGGCCGCGCGCAGGCGGTCCCCGAGGATGCGAGCCCGTGCGACGAGCTGTTCGTCGTCGTAGACCGCCATCGCCTCGAGCGCGGCGGCGACGCCGAGTGGGTGCCCGTAGAACGTGAGCCCGGCGTAGAGGACGTGATCCTCGAAGAAGCTGGCGACGCGCTCGTGAACGAGGACCGCCCCCAGTGGCGCGTATCCGCCGGTCAGGCCTTTGCTGATCGTGATCAGGTCCGGGGCGGCGGCGCCGATCGCCTCGAACCCGTAGAACGCTCCGAGGCGCCCGAAGCCGTCGAGCACGCAGTCGGCCACCAGCAGGGTCCCCTGCCGGTCGCACGCGGCGCGGACCTCGTCCCAGTAGCCGCGCGGCGGCACGAGCACCCCGTTCGCGCCGGGCACCGGCTCGATGAACACCGCGGCGACCGACCGAGGGCCCTCGAGCTCCAAGGTTCGACCGAGCGCCTCTGCGGAGCCGCCGCCTTCGACGATTCGCGCGCCTCCCGCGAGCCGTGACTCGTAGCAGTCCAGCACGTGGACCACACCGACCAGGCCCGGCTCGAGCGGCGGCCGCCGGTAGTCCCCACTCAGACTGAGCGCGCCCATCGAGGCCCCGTGATAGCTGCGATAGCGCGCGACGAGCTTGTGGCGCCCGGTCACCATCCGCGCGATCTTGAGGGCGTTCTCGGTCGCCTCCGCGCCGCCGAGGGTGAAGAACACCTTGGTGAACCCGGGCGGCGCCTTCTCGAGAAGCCGCCGCGCGAGGGCGGTCTTGGCCGGATAGGCGCCGCCGGGTGTGGTCAGAAGGAGCGCGTCTGCCTGGCGCTTGATCGCGTCGATGACCCGCTGGTTGCCGTGCCCCAGGTTCGCCTGGTACGAGAGCGATGCGAAGTCGAGCCACGTGGCCCCGTCAGCGGTCCGAAACCTCGCACCCTCACCGCCGACGATCTCCTGGGGCACCGCGCCGCGCTGTGCCGCCCAGGTGAAGAAGTAGGGATGCTCGCTCATTTCCGGCCACGGCTACCACGCCGCGCGCAAAGCGCGAGACGGAAAAAGAGAGCCCCGCTTCGTTCATCACGAAGCGGGGCTCGAAGATAGACCCGGCGGCGTCCTACTCTCCCACTCACTCACGCGAGCAGTACCATCGGCTCTGGAGGGCTTGACTTCCGAGTTCGGGATGGGATCGGGTATGGCCCCTCCGACGTTGCCACCGGAAGATGCGGAAGTGTGTCTCTCGACTCGTCTACACGGCTCGGAGATTGGACAGTCACCTGTCGTCTCGAGCTCGTGTGCGCCCTCCCGCCGTTCCGAAGAACCAGCGTCTGGAGGTACCGCGGGGCCGAGAGCGGCTCGTTTCCACCTCGCGGTGGCGCAACGGCTCTTACTCCCAACCCCGATCTCGAATCTGACGTTTGCCTTAGAGATAGGTCAAGCCTCACGGCCTATTAGTACGGGTCAGCTCCGGGCTTCGCAGCCCTTCCACCTCCCGCCTATCACCTCGTAGTCTACAAGGGGCCTTCAGGGGCCTTGCGGCCCGGGATACCTGGTCTTGAGGCCGGCTTCCCGCTTAGATGCTTTCAGCGGTTATCCGTTCCGCACTCAGCTACCCGGCTATGCCACTGGCGTGACAACCGGAGCACTGGAGGTGCGTCCGTTCAGGTCCTCTCGTACTATGAACAGCTCCTCTCAAGTATCCTGCGCCCACGGCAGATAGGGACCGAACTGTCTCACGACGTTCTAAACCCAGCTCGCGTACCGCTTTAATTGGCGAACAGCCAAACCCTTGGGACCTGCTCCAGCCCCAGGATGCGATGAGCCGACATCGAGGTGCCAAACCGCGCCGCCGATATGAACTCTCAGGCGCGATCAGCCTGTTATCCCCAGAGTACCTTTTGTCCGATGAGCGATGGCCCTTCCATGCGGGACCACCGGATCACTATGGCCTGCTTTCGCACCTGTTCGACCTGTCGGTCTCACAGTTAAGCACCCTTATGCCATTGCACTCGAAGGCTGGTTTCCAATCAGCCTGAGGGTACCTTCGCACGCCTCCGTTACCTTTTGGGAGGCGACCGCCCCAGTCAAACTGCCCACCAGACAGTGTCCCCGATCCCGCTGAGGGACCCAGGTTAGAAGCCAAGGACAACCAGGGTAGTATTTCAACGTTGGCTCCATCGAGGCCGGAACCCCGACTTCAAAGCCTCCTACCTATCCTACGCAGATTGTCCCGAGCCTCACTGTCAAGTTGCAGTAAAGGTTCATGGGGTCTTTCCGTCTTGCCGCGGGAAGAGGGTATCTTCACCCCCGATACAATTTCGCTGAGTCACTGGCCGAGACAGTGGGGATGTCGTTACGCCATTCGTGCAGGTCGGAACTTACCCGACAAGGAATTTCGCTACCTTAGGACCGTTATAGTTACGGCCGCCGTTTACTGGGGCTTCGGTTCGGAGCTTCGCTTGCGCTAACTCCTCCCCTTAACCTTCCAGCACCGGGCAGGCGTCAGACCCTATACGTCCACTTGCGTGTTCGCAGAGTCCTGTGTTTTTAGTAAACAGTCGCAACCCCCGTTTCACTGCGACCCGCAGGCGCTCAGGAAGCAAGTTCCATCACGCTCGCGGGCACACCTTCTCCCGAAGTTACGGTGCTATTTTGCCGAGTTCCTTAGCCAGTGTTCTCTCACGCGCCTTGGGATATTCACCCCGCCCACCTGAGTCGGTTTGCGGTACGGACACTGAAGGGGCTCCGCGCGCAGCTTTTCTCGGAAGCCTGGAATCACCGAGTTTCGAGACCGAAGTCTCACCTCATCACGTCTCGGAATTGACCCCGCGTTTGTGGCTGTCGCCTCCTACGGGATCTTCCTACACGCTTGAACCACCACGACCAAACGGGTGGCTCGGCATATCCTTCTCCGTCCCTGCTCGCTTCAACGCCGTCCTCAATGGTGCAGGAATATTAACCTGCTTTCCATCACCTACGCCTTTCGGCCTCGGCTTAGGATCCGACTAACCCATGGGAGGATTATCCTTCCCCAGGAAACCTTGGGCTTACGGCGACAGAGTTTCTCACTCTGTTTATCGCTACTCATGCCTGCATAAGCTCTTGTCAGGCCCGTTAGTGCTCCTTGCCGGTACACCGTGTATCTGCCTGACAATACTCCGCTACCGCTCTCTTACGAGAACCCGAAGCTTCGGCACCGAACTTAGCCCCGTTATATTTTCGGCGCAGGTTCGCTCGACCAGTGAGCTATTACGCTTTCTTTAAAGGATGGCTGCTTCTAAGCCAACCTCCTGGCTGTCTGAGCGCTCCCACATCCTTTTACACTTAGTTCGGATTTTGGGGCCTTAGCTGTCGATCTGGGCTCTTTCCCTCTCGGCAATGGACCTTATCACCCACTGCCTGTTTCCCGGATATTTCTCATCGGCATTCGGAGTTTGATTGGGTTTGGTAAACTGGTAGGTCCCCTAGCCCATTCAGTGCTCTACCTCCGATGGAATTCGTCCGAGACTATACCTCAATATATTTCGCGGAGAACCAGCTATCTCCCAGTTTGATTAGCCTTTCACTCCCATCCACAGCTCATCCCCTAACTTTTCAACGTTAGTGGGTTCGGTCCTCCAGGAGGTGTTACCCTCCCTTCAACCTGGCCATGGATAGATCACTAGGTTTCGGGTCTGCGTCCCGCCACTGATTCGCCCTGTGAGGACTCGGTTTCCCTGTGGCTACACCTAACGGCTTAACCTTGCGACGAAACGCAACTCGCAGGCCCATTATGCAAAAGGTACGCGGTCGCACATTGCCTTGCGGCCATAGTGCTTCCACTGCTTGTAGACGCGCGGTTTCAGGTACTATTTCACTCCCCTCGCCGGGGTTCTTTTCACCTTTCCCTCACGGTACTTGTGCACTATCGGTGACTGAGTAGTATTTAGCCTTGGAGAATGGTCTCCCCTGATTCTCGCCGGGTTTCACGTGCCCTGCGATACTCGGGAACACCCTAGGGGAGCTTCAGTTTTCGCGTACGGGGCTGTCACCCTCTCTGGCCGGCCGTTCCAGACCGTTCGACTAACATTCGCTCTCCCACGTTGGGGTCCCACGACCCCGCCGTACTTTCGTACGTCGGTTTAGGCTCTTCCCCGTTCGCTCGCCACTACTGGGGGAATCTCGGTTGATTTCTTTTCCTCCGGGTACTTAGATGTTTCAGTTCCCCGGGTTGGCTGCTCCGTGGCTATGTATTCACCACGGTGCTGATGGCTCATCGCCATCCGGTTGCCCGATTCGGAGATCTCCGGATCAATGCCTGTTAGCGGCTCCCCGAAGCTTTTCGCAGCTGTCCACGTCCTTCATCGCCTCTCAGTCCCTAGGCATCCACCACGCGCCCTTTCTAGCTTGACCAATTATCCCTAAGGCACGCGTCGTGACTCGAGACCGGGGTTCGTCGCAAGAGCTCCATCTCTCGATGGGTCTCCGCCGACTCGCCGCGGTGTCGCGCCATAGACTCGTCTACAGAACCAGCCCAGGAGATGCCTGGACCGATTCAGCAACACACTTCCATATTCAGTTTTCAGAGAGCCACCGAGGCGATGCCTCGTCTTCGCTCACCAGCTCGAGAGGAGCTCGTGAAGGAAGACCAGAGAACGACTCGTGTCGATGGAGACCCTGATGGAGCTGACCGGGATCGAACCGGTGACCCCCGGCTTGCAAAGCCGGTGCTCTCCCAGCTGAGCTACAACCCCGGAGGTCCAGAGTGGGGCTGGCTAGACTCGAACTAGCGACCTCACCCTTATCAGGGGTGCGCTCTAACCACCTGAGCTACAGCCCCGGATGCGAATCGCCCAGATCGGTGGATCGGGGCGTGAGGGTTCCATCGTTTCAAGGAGCGATCCGTCTCTTTGGCCGGCAGCCTCGGGGAAATTGAGGCGGCGGGCGGACGGGATCGGCCCCTGAAAACCGGACCGGACGACTTTTGTGATTTCGAGCTCGAAGCTCTAGAGATTCGACGGGCTTGACCGAGCTGACTGTTCTCCGTCGCTCCGAAGAGCCGAGAATCAGTATTCGCTCCTTAGAAAGGAGGTGATCCAGCCGCAGGTTCCCCTACGGCTACCTTGTTACGACTTCACCCCAGTTACCGACCACTCCTTGGGGACCTGCCTCCCTTGCGGGTTGGCTCAGCCACTTCTGGAGCAGTCGACTCCCATGGTGTGACGGGCGGTGTGTACAAGGCCCGGGAACGTATTCACCGCTGCCTGCTGATCAGCGATTACTAGCAATTCCGGCTTCATGCAGGCGAGTTGCAGCCTGCAATCCGTACTGAGGTCGACTTTTGCCGATTGGCTTCCCCTCGCGGGTACGCGACGTTCTGTATCGACCATTGTAGCACGTGTGTAGCCCCGGACATAAGGGCCATGAGGACTTGACGTCATCCCCACCTTCCTCCGGCTTGACGCCGGCAGTCTCCTCAGAGTGCCCAACTGAATGATGGCAACTGAGGACAAGGGTTGCGCTCGTTGCGGGACTTAACCCAACATCTCACGACACGAGCTGACGACAGCCATGCAGCACCTGGATTACGGCTCTCTTGCGAGCAAACCAGTGTTTCCACCAGCTACCGTACTTTTCTAGCCCGGGTAAGGTTCTGCGCGTTGCGTCGAATTAAACCACATGCTCCACTGCTTGTGCGGGCCCCCGTCAATTCCTTTGAGTTTTAGTCTTGCGACCGTACTTCCCAGGCGGGGTGCTTAACGCGTTAGCTACGGCACCTCAGGGGTCAATACCCGAGACACCTAGCACCCATCGTTTACGGCGTGGACTACCAGGGTATCTAATCCTGTTTGCTCCCCACGCTTTCGCGTCTCAGCGTCAGTTGTCGTCCAGATGGCCGCCTTCGCCACCGGTGTTCCTCCTGATATCTACGAATTTCACCTCTACACCAGGAATTCCGCCATCCTCTCCGACACTCAAGACCCACAGTTTCGAGCGCAGTTCCCAGGTTGAGCCTGGGGATTTCACGCCCGACTTATGGATCCGCCTACACGCGCTTTACGCCCAGTAATTCCGAGCAACGTTCGCACCCTCTGTATTACCGCGGCTGCTGGCACAGAGTTAGCCGGTGCTTGCTAAGGAGGTACCGTCAAGGACCCACCGTTTCTTGTGAGCCGTTTTCGTCCCTCCCCACAGAGCTTTACAACCCGAAGGCCTTCATCACTCACGCGGCGTGGCTGGATCAGGCTTGCGCCCATTGTCCAATATTCCCCACTGCTGCCTCCCGTAGGAGTCTGGCCCGTGTTTCAGTGCCAGTGTGGCTGATCATCCTCTCAGACCAGCTACGCGTCTAAGCCTTGGTGGGCCATTACCCCACCAACTAGCTGATGCGCCGCAGGATCATCCTAAAGTGCTAGCTTGTATACAGTGGCCAGCTTTTCCCTCTTCGACCGGAGTCGCCGTGGGCTTATGCGGTATTAGCGTCCCTTTCGGGACGTTATCCCCCGCTCTAGGGAAGATTTCCTACGTGTTACTCACCCGGACGCCACGCTACCGGGGACGAATCCCTTTCGCGTCCGACTTGCATGTGTTAGGCCCGCCGCTAACGTTCGCTCTGAGCCAGGATCAAACTCTCCAGTTGATTCTTGGTAGCTCCGACCGAAGTCGGAACCGCCTACTGTGAGCGAGACCCAAGCTCTTCTCGTGACCGTCACCATCGAAGGTGAGTGCCTCGAGTCGAACTCGTTGCTCTTACTCGACAATCTCTCTTTCGAGAGACCGTGCATCTCTTTCGAGATGCGGGACCCGTGAATTCAATCACGGAGTCGTCCGATTCGGTTTTCAAGGACCGAGGAGATGGCAAACCTCTTGTCGAGGGCGCCGTCTCGGGGGCTTAGGAGCCTAGCGGAGATTGCTCTCCACGTCAACTTCTGCTGGTCGGGAGCCGAACGAAGGGGACCGGCTCTTCAGTGGAAGGGGGCGCTTTGTACTCCGGTCTGCGAAGACGTCAAGGAGTTTTTCTTCGGACGCTCAGGTTCTCTCGGAAGTGGCTGGATTTCCTGGGTGAAACCGCAGGTCGCTCGCGAGAGGGCCGGATCTAGCATCGAGGGCGGGGGTGTCAAACGCGTGAGCCGAAAAATCGCGCCACTGCTCGAGAACGAGCGGGAAATAGGCGCGAAACCGCGACCGCGCACCTGCTCAATCGAGGGGGAGGGAGATCGCAGCGGCGCCGGAGGCGAGTCCGAGGTGCGCGAGCGCGTCGCGCGGCACCTCGATGGTCGAGGGCGACAGAGGCCGAAAGGGCGTCGGAATTGCACGGAAAAACGGCGCCCCCTCGTGCTCGATGGCCAGCAGACAGCGCGGCGCCGAGCGGAGGTCCGCACCCGCGGCCCTCGCCTGGACGCGGAGCGTCCGCTGGACGAGGGTCACCTCGTCGGCCTGGGCGACGAAATGGGGGCCGCCATCGAAGGGGTCGACGCGATCCCAGTAGCGGAATCCGATTCGTTTCAGGAGCTTCTCGACGCCGCGGGTCTGGCTGCCGACCTTCCCGATCACCGCGCGGGCCTCGGGTCCGAGGAGGGAGGCGTAGATGTCGCCGTCCGGGAACAGGCCCCGGATGAACTCCTTGTTCTTCTTCGAGAGACGGTCGGCCTCGCGGTAGGTCAGGCCGGTGAAATGGCGTCCTACGGCCTCCCAGAGGTGGGAAGTGCCATCCGGCTCGAGCGGCGGCAGGAGCTCGGCGAGGACGCGCGGCTGGCAGAGGTCGCGGTGCGCGGCGATCCACAGGAAGCGCACGTACGAGATGAGCATGCCGAGGTGCTCCGGCGCGCGGCGGGCGTCGGGGTGCACGACCAGGCCACCGATCTCCGTCGGGCCGTTGTACGAGTACCCGATCGAGAGGACCTCGTGGCTGAAGTGCCGATCGAGCGTCTGCGAGTATCGCTCCTCGGTGTGGACGTCGAAGTAGATGTAGGGCGCGTCGCGGCGACCGAGCTGCCCGATGACCATCGAGGTCCCGACCGCACGCTTGGCCTCGAGATCGCGCAGAACGAACACGTACTCGGCGCGGCGCGGGTCGCCGATCTCGCCGTTGAAGCTGCGCTCCGACAGATCGAGGATCTGGGCGATCGTCGCCGCGTCGTTCGGCAGGTTCACCGAGTCGAGGTAGCGGGCGAGCTCCAGCAGGTCCGCATGGTCGGCGGACGTCGCGGCGCGAATCTCGTAACGAATCGACATGGGAGCCTCAGAAGCGCTTGCGGCTGTCGATGAGGATGGTCACCGGGCCGTCCCCCTCGCTCCGCACGATCATGTGCGCGCGAAACCGGCCCGTCGCCACCCGCAGCCCGAGGGCGCGAAGGCGCGCGCAGGCGTCGTCGTAGAGGCGCTCGGCGTCCGCCGGGGGCGCGGCGTCGTCGAACGAGGGGCGCCGGCCGCGCCGCACGTCGCCGAAGAGGGTGAACTGCGAGACGACGAGCAGAGAGCCCGCGACGTCGAGCAGGGCGCGCGTCATCTTGCCGTCCTCGCCCTCGAAGATGCGGAGGTTCGCGACCTTCGGAACGAGGTAGTCGAGATCCGGCGCGCCGTCGCCCTTCTCGGCGCCGAGGTAGACCAGCAGCCCCCCCGCGATGGCGCCGACGACCTCGCCGTCGACGACCACCGAGGCGCTACGCACACGCTGGACGACCGCTCGCACGTCGCGCGGTGTAGCGCGACGCACGCGTGGTAGGAAGCGCAGCGTGACTGCGTTCGTCGGACTGACCGGGGGCATCGCTTCGGGCAAGAGCACGGTCGGCCGGCTGTTCGGCAAGCTCGGCGCGACCGTGGTGGACGCCGACGAGGTCGCCAGGGAGGTCGTGGAGCGGGGGAGCGAGGGCCTGGCCGAGATCGTGGGCGCGTTCGGCAGCGAGGTGCTGGACGCGGACGGCTCGCTCGACCGCAAGAAGCTGGCCGCGATCGTGTTCGAGGACGCCGCCTGCCGGAAGCAGCTCGAACAGATCACCCACCCGCGGATCTTCGCGCGCAGCATGCAGCTCATGGCGGCCGCGGCGTCGCGCGGAGAGCCGCTCGCCATCTACGAGGCCACGCTGCTCGTCGAGAACGGGTCGTACCGGATGTTCCAGGCGCTGGTCGTCGTCGCCGCTTCGGAGCAGACCCAGCTCCGGCGCGTGGCGGCGCGCGACGGGCTCGACACCGCCGCCGCGCGCGCGCGGATGGCCGCGCAGTACCCTCTCGAGAAGAAGGTCGCGGTCGCGGACTACGTGATCTGGAACGACGGGGACGAGGCGGAGCTCGAGGCTCGGACGCGCGAGGTGCACGCAGCCCTTCTCGCGCGCTTCGGCGGATGAGAGGATCTCCACGATGAAGCGGTCGGCCGAGATGTCACGGGTCACGCTGGTGACGGGCTTTCCGACGAGCTTCCTCGCGGTGCGGATGGTGCGGAAGATCCTCGACGAGGAGCCGCGGACCGAGCTGCGCTGCCTCGTGCAGGAGAAGTTCGTCGAGCGCGCGAGCGAGCTGCTCGCCCAGCTCGAGCCGGCGCAGCGCGCCCGCGTGCGGACGCTGGAGGGCGACGTCGCGTCGATGGACCTCGGGCTCTCGGGCGGGGAGTTCCTCGCGCTCGCGCGCGAGGTGGACGTCGTGCACCACTGCGCCGCGGCGACCTACCTCGGAGTCGAGCGCGACGTCGCGGAGCGGCTGAACGTGGAGGGCGTCCGCGAGGTGCTGGAGCTCGGGCGCGAAGCCGCCCACCTCGAGCGGCTCGTCCACTGGTCGAGCGCGCTCGTCTCGGGCAAGCGTCGAGGGACCGTTCGCGAGGACGAGCTCGAGCGGGGCCCCTTCCGCAACGTCGTCGAGGAGACCCGCGCGCGCGGCGAGCGGTTGATGCGTGATGCCATGGCATCGCTGCCCATCACGATCCTGCGGCCCTCGATCCTGGTCGGTGACTCGCGGACGGGCGAGATCGATCGGTTCGAGGGACCCTACTTGCTCGTGATGCTCATGCTGAGCGCGCCGGTCGATCTCCGGGTGCCCTTGCCCGGTAGCGGCGACGTCCCGCTGAACCTCGTGCCGATCGACTACGTGGTGGATGCTGGCTCCGCGATCGCGCGCGACCCGCGGGCCATCGGGCGCGCCTTCCACCTCGTGGACCCGAGGCCCTCGTCCGCGCGTGAGGTCTTCCAGCTCATCGCGCACGCAGCGGGGCGGCCTTCGCCGCGTGGATCGGTGCCGACCAACCTCGCGACCGCGCTCCTGCGTACCCCCGGGCTCGAGCGATTCGCGAACGTGCCGCGGACTTTCCTCGAGCAGCTCGCGACCGAGGTCAACTACGACGACCGCGGCGCACGGGAGATCCTCGGAGAGACCGGACCGACGTGCCCGCGCTTCGAGACCTACGTCGACGTGATGGTCGAGTTCGTCCGGCGACAGCAGAGCGAGCGCCGGGCCCAGCGCGACGTTCGTGACGTGGAGCTGGACGACCCGCTGGCCTGAGGGCCTTTGGCCTGAGGCCTCTGGCCCGAGGGCCGATCCGCCTCAGCCGAATCGGCCGGTGATGTAGTCCTCGGTCCTTCGTTCGCGCGGCCGCGTGAAGACCTGATTGGTCTCGCCGTGCTCGATCAGCTCGCCCATGTAGAAGAAGGCGGTGAAGTCGCTCACGCGCGCGGCCTGTTGCATCGAGTGGGTGACGATGATGATCGTGTACTTCTCGCTGAGCTCGCGAATCAGCTCCTCGATACGGGCCGTCGCGATCGGATCCAGCGCCGAGGCGGGCTCGTCCATGAGGATCACCTCGGGAGCGATGGCGAGCGCGCGCGCGATGCAGAGACGCTGCTGCTGACCCCCCGAGAGCGAGAGGGCCGACTCGTCGAGCCGATCCTTCACCTCGTCCCAGAGCGCGGCGCCGCGGAGCGACTTCTCGACCGCCTCCGCGAGCACCGACTCGCGCTTCTCGCCATGGATGCGCAGGCCGAAGGCGACGTTCTCGAACACGCTCTTCGGGAAGGGATTGCTGCGCTGGAACACCATGCCCACCCGACGACGCACCTCGACCGGATCGACCTTGCTCGCGTAGATGTCCTCGCCATCGAGGAGGATCGTCCCCTCCACGCGGCAGCCATCGACGAGATCGTTCATGCGGTTGAGCGAGCGCAGGAACGTCGACTTGCCACAGCCACTCGGGCCGATCAGCGCCGTGACGTGGTTCTCGCCGATCGGCAGCGTGACCTTCGAGATCGCGCGCTTGTCGCCGTAGAACACGCTGACGTCACGCGTCTCGACCTTCAGCGGCGCAGCCGTCTGGGGAGTCTGGTTCATCCGTCACGCTGCGTACTTCGCGCGGGTACGGCTGCGCAAGACGACCGCGACCAGATTCAGCGAGAACGTGAGCACGAGCAGCACCGTGACGGTGGCGAAGAGGACCGGACGGGCTTGGTCCACGTTGGGGCTCTGCGTCGAGAGCGCGAACACGTGATAGCCCAGGTGCATGTACATGTCGCGCAGATCCGTCGGCAGATAGGGCAGGAAGTTCGCGGCACCCGTGAAGATGATCGGGGCCACCTCGCCGGCGCCCCGGCTCACGGCGAGGATGACGCCCGTGAGGATGCCGCTCGATGCGTTGGGCAACACGACACGGACGAGCGTCTGGAAGCGCGTGGCACCCAGACCCAGCGCCGCCAGCCGCAGATCGCGCGGGACGTTCCGGAGCGCTTCTTCCGTCGTGACGATGACGACGGGCAGCGTCAGCACCGCGAGCGTCAGCGACGACCAGATCACGGCCGGCTGGCCCCACACCGGGCCCTCGCCCGGGAGATACAGGAGCCCATCGAGCCCTCGTCCGACGAACATCACGAAGAACCCCAGCCCGAAGAGGCCGAACACGATGGAGGGCACCCCGGCGAGGTTCTGGACGGCCGCCCGGATCGTCGACGCGATCGCAGAGCGCGGTGACGCGTACTCGCCGAGGTAGATCCCCGTGGCGACTCCGATCGGCACCCCGACCAGGGTCATCAGGAGCGTCAGCAAGACCGTCCCGTAGATCGCCGGGAAGATGCCGCCGCCCATCATGTCGGCGGTCGGAGACTCGGTGAGGAACGTCGCGGAGAGGTGCGGCGCCCCCTCGACGATCACCTGGCCGAGCAGCACACCCGTCGTGCCGAGGATGATCACCACGGCGAGGAGCGAGAGCCCCGCCAGGATCCAGTCCGCGCTCGTGTAGCGCACGTCAGCGACGTCCCGCCGTGAGGTGCTGGTGCAGCCGCTCGACGATGACCGCGCCGGCGCGGTTGAGCACGAAGGTCACGAGGAACAGGACGGCGCCGAGCAAGAAGAGCACGCGCCAGTGGGCGTCGCCCTGGGTGACCTCGCCGAGCTCGGAGGCGATGGTGGCGGTGACGGTGCGCGCGCTGGCCCCTGGCGAGATCACGTCCATGACGGCGGCGTTCCCGGATGCCATGAGCACGACCATCGTCTCGCCGATCGCCCGACCGAGCCCGAGGATCACGGCGGCCGCGATGCCCGGCAGCGCTGCGGGGAGCACGACCCGCAGGACGACCTGGTGCTTTCGAGCTCCGAGCGCGAGCGCGGCAGCTTCGAGCTCGCGCGGGACGGCGCGCAGGGCATCCTCGGCGATGGTGAAGACCAGCGGGATCACGGCCATCGACAAGCCGATCGCGGCCACGAGCGCGTTGAGACGGTAGGTCAAGCCGAAGACGTCCTGGACGAGCGTCGCGACCACGATCAGCGAGAAGAACCCGAGCACGACGCTCGGGATGCTCGCGAGCAGCTCGATCGCGGGCTTGAGGATCTCGCGCAGGCGAACCGGTGCGTACTGGGAGACGTAGATGGCCGCCAGGATCGCGAGCGGGACGGCGATGAGCAGCGCCAGGGTCGTCACGCGGAGCGTGCCGAGGAAGAGCGGAACGACGTTCATCTTCGCCACGTCGCCGACGGGCTGCCAGAGGTACGCGGACTCCGTGTGCCCGGGCCACACGCGCGGGAGCACGAGTCCCGAGAGTCCCCCGATGTGCTCCTGCGCGTCGGGCTCCCAGAAGAGCGGGAGCGCCTCTTTTGCGATGAAAACGAAGATGAGGACGATGGCTGCGACGGCGGTGAACGCCAGGACGCGGATCAACGCCTCCGCGATCCGGTCGACGAGGGGCGCGCGGAAGCCGGTGCCGAGCTTTGGACGAGGCGCGCGCGCGGGGGCCGACGTCGCAGACGGCGCTGCGATCGGGGCCTCGGCGCCTGCCTCGCCCCCGGGAGTCAAGACTCGGCGCCCCCGGAGGGCGGCGGAGGCGTCGGCCCCGTGGGGGCCGCCGGCGCGACGGCGGGCAGCGTGCCGTCGCGCGGGAGCGGGTAGTACCCCGCCTCCTCGACGAGCGCCTGACCGTCGGCGGTCACGACCCACGCGAGGAAGTCGGCGGCGAGCCCGCTGGGCTCACCGGCGGTGTACATCAGCAGGTAGCGCGAGATCGGGTACGCGCCGCTGAGCGCGTTCTCCATGGTCGGAGCGATCGGATCGCCGCCGCTGGCGATCGCGAGCACGCGTACGCCCTCGGCGTAGCCGATGCCGCCGTAGCCGATACCGTTGGGATCGTGGCTCACGGCGTTGATCACCGCGGCGGTCCCGGGGAGCGTCTGCGCCTGCGCCGCGAAGTCGGCGTTGTGGAGAACGTGCTCCTTGAAGTACGCGTACGTCCCGGAGTTGTTCTCGCGGCTGTAGAGGACGATCGGGGCGTCGGGGCCGCCCACGGCGGACCAGTTGGTCACGGCGCCCGTGAAGATCTGCGCGAGCTGCTCCATCGTGAGGCTCTGTAGCGTGGACGACTGGTGGACGTAGACGGCCAGGGCGTCGATCGCGACGCGGGTCTCGTGGGGCGCCGCGTGCTGACGCGTCGCCAGATCGGAGGTCTCGCGCTCGCTGATGGGGCGGCTCGAGTCGGCGATGTCGGTGGTCCCGTCGAGGAGCGCCGCGATGCCAGTGCCGGAGCCGCCGCCCGACACCTGGATCGTCGTGCCCTCGTGCGCGTGCATGTATCCCTCGGCGAAGCGCTGCGCGAGGATCACCATCGTGTCCGAGCCCTTCAGGCTCAGCGTGGCTCCGCGCGCGCTCGTGGCCCCGGTCGCGCCCGTGCCTGTGGCCTCCGGCGGCCCCTCGCTGCCGCGGCCGTGGCCGCCGCTGCACGCGACCGCGATCGCTGCCACGAGCGCCGAGACGGCGGCGCTCCCTCCCAGACGGTGGTGCATCTTCCTCATCGCTACTCGCTCCTCGCTCGGCTGTGCCGGGACATATCGCGCTCGCGTGACGCGCTCGTGACTTCGCGGTTCAGCTCCAGTTCACATACGTCTGGAGCATGAACACGTGGTTCATCGCGTCGCCGGCCGTGTTGGCCGGGCGGCGCACCCACTGGTTCAGGTAGCCCGCCTCGACCCGGAAGACGCTCGGGATGACCTGCACGCCGAGGCCGAGGAAGGCGCGGTTCTGGTCGAAGCCGGCGTTCTGCCACGTCGAGGTGTAGAGCGTGGTCTGCATGCCCATCGAAACGCCCGTGTACGCGGTGTGACCGCTGTCGTGCGGGTTCTCGAAGAGCTCGTCCCAGAACACCAGGAAGAGCACGCGGCTGTTCTCGAGCGGGACGAGCAAGCGCGCCTGCTCGCGGAACCGAACGCCGACCTCGAGGCCCTGATCGGGGTGGCGGAAGCGCGCTTCGACGCGGAACCGGAACGAGAGGCGGATCCCCGTCTCCTGGTGGGTGTAGTCCCAGTGAAACGCGGCGTACGTTCGGTGCTCGTCCGTGAAGCCGACGAGGCCCGGGCGCCCCCAGTTCGGCTGCCACGCGTACCCGAGGGCGGCGTACATCGTGCCGAGCTCGGGCTGGCTGAAGAAGCGCCAGGCGAGAGCGCCCCGGGCGATCGGCTGCTGCGGGGTCATCGGGGCGATGTCCCCGAGGTACATCCGCCAGCCGAGGTCGCCGATGAAGAACAGGTCACCGACGATCGGCCCCTGGAAGTTGAAGGCCGTCCAGATGCGCCCGTCGTGCGTGAAGTCCTGCGACTGCGCCGATGCGGGCGAGGGTGCGTGCGCGAGTCCGAGCACGAGCACGATGACGAGGGCGAACGCGTGACGCATCGGTGTCTCCGTCGCGGCACCGTTTAGCAGCCGTCGTCACGTACGCGTGCGACAGGAAGGGAACTTCGTCACCGAGGGCGACAGGGCCTGTGTTCGGGTGACAATTCGGCCATTTGCATCACGGACGCGTCACGCCACGGGGGCTCTGCGTGACATGCATGTGACGGCCGCGGGTCGCGACGGCGGCGCTCGTCGGCTACATGGCGGCGTCACCGCCTCGAGTCGAAGAGCGCGCGCAGATCCGCGCGACGGAGCTTCCCGCTCCCGTCGCGAGGCAGGGCGGCGACCACGCGGACTCGGCGAGGAAGAACGACGGGCTCGAGGTGCGGAAGCAGCGCAGCGCGGACGCTCTGCGCGTCGCGGTGGACCTTCGACACGACGACCGCCCAGACCTCGGTGCCGCGTGGCCCGCCGACCTCGACGGGGAGGATGGCTGCATCCTCGATGCCGGGCACGGCCAGCAGGCGATGCTCGAGCTCGGCCACCGACACGCGAGTGCCCCCGATCTTCAGCACGCCGTCGACGCGCCCGAGGAGCCGGAAGCCCCGCTCGCCAGATCGCTCGACGCGATCGCCGGTCGCGAACGGCCGCGCCGCCGCGGGGTCGACGAATGGCGAGTCGACGAGCAGGCGCTCGTCGTCTCCGATCTCGATGCGCACTCCCGTGAAGAGCGTCCAGGGGGCGTCGGGGTGATCACGGTAGCCGATGCCTCCCGTCTCCGAGCTGCCGTAGGCCGAGATCACCCTCCAGCCGAAGCGCGCCGCGAGATCGTCGTAGGTCTCGCGCGGGAGCGGAGCGCCGGACGAGAACACGCGATCGAGCGGCGGCATCGACCCGGGATCGAGCGAGCGGAGCGCGCGCAGGTGCGCCGGGACGCTGACGAGCACGCGCGCGCGATCGCGGCGGGCGAGCGCCGCGAGCGGCTCACCGTGCAGCACCGTCTCGCGTGTGAACGAAGCGCCGGAGACGAGCGGTAGGAGCACGCCGAAGAGCAGGCCGTAGACGTGGTGGGGCGGCACGGTCGCGAGGATCGCGGTCCCGGGCGCGATGCCGAACATCGAGCGTAGAACGCCCGCTTCTCGGACGAGCTGGCCCGCCGTCTTCGGGCAGCGCATCGGCGTTCCGGTGGTGCCGCTGGTGTAGACGTCGACGATCGCGAGGCGGGCATCGAGCGGCGGCAGCGGCACGAACGACGGACAAGGCGCGCCCGCCACGTCGTGGACGATGGCGCCGAGGTCGATACCGAGCATTCCGGGCCGGTCGTGCAAGACGGTCGCGACGTTCTCGCGATACCGCATCTCGACGATCATCTCCGGCTGGGCGCTGGGCGGCAGCGCCGCGATCGCGCCGCGCAACGTGCACGCGACGAGCGCCGCGGCGAAGAGATACCGGTCCTCCGCGACGAGCACGACCTCACGCCCCGCGATGTCCGCCGGCAGGGCCCGCGCGATCGCCTCGACGTCGCGCAGCAGCTCGCGGGCCGTGCGCGGCACCGAGCCGGTCGCGACGAGCGCATCGGCCGAATGGCACGAGAGCAAGCCCGGCAGATCGGGGGACACGGGCCGGAGCCTTAGTCCGACTTGCGCCAGCGCGCACGGTCAGACAGACACGAGGCCCCATGCAGACGCGCTACCTGGGTCGCACGGAGGTGCGGGTGTCCGAGATCGCGCTCGGCACGTGGGGTCTCGCGAGCGGAGCGTACGGGCCGGTGCGCGAAGAGCGCTTCGAGGACACGGTGCGGGCTGCATGGGAGGCCGGGGTCACGACCTACGACCTCGCCCCGCTCTGGGGTCACGGGGCGAGCGAGACCGTGACGGCGAAGGCGCTCGGGAAGAACCTGGCGGACGCGGTCCTCGTGACCCGTGTGGGGCAGGTCGAGAGCGGCGACCGCGTGATGGCGCAATTCGACGCGATCGCGATCGCCGGAGCGATCGAGCTGAGCCTCGAGCGTCTCGGACGCGACTTCGTCGACGTCGTGCTCCTGCACGACCCGCCCGAGGTGGCGCTGCAGAGCGATCGCTTCTCCCGCGGCATGGGCCACGCGATCGCGAGCGGCAAGGTCCGCGCCTGGGGCGTGAGCACGAGCTCCGCGAGCTGCGCGCGCATCGCGATGAAGGTCGGCGCACAGGTGCTCTGCATGCCCTTCAACGTGCTCGCCCCCGACGACGTCGAGGAGCTGATGCCGATGATCAAGGAGCAGGGGGTAGGAGTGCTCGCGCGCTCGCCGCTCGCATACGGCGTCTTGGGTGGGCGTCTGAAGCCCGACGCGACGTTCGCCGAGGACGACCACCGCCGCGAGCGCTGGACTCGCGAAGCGCTCGGCAAGCGTCTCGAGAGGGTCGAGACGCTCAGGAGCATGGCGAAGGACGGAGACGTCGCCGACCTCGCGCTGCGGGTGGTGCTCGCCAACCCGTTCGTCACGAGCGCCGTCGTCGGGGCGCGGTCCGCCGAGCAGATCCGCCACGCCGCACGGGTCGGCCGGGACGGTGCGCCCTACCTCGAGAACCTGCTGCTCAAGCAGATCGCCACCCTGCCGAGGTGAAGGACACGCCGCGGCGTCAGTCCGCGCCGGCTCCGTCGTACATCGCGTCGATCTGCGAGGCGAACGCCGCGGCGACTTTGTTGCGCTTCACCTTGAGGGTCGGCGTCAGCTCGCCGGTCTCGATCGAGAGCGGCCGCGAGCCGATGGCGAACTTCTTCACCTGCTCGACCTTGGCGAGCGTCTCGTTGGCCGCGTCGATCGCCCGCTGGATCTCGGCACGCACGTCGGTGTTGGTCGCCGGATCTCCGGTCGCGCCACGGTCGGCCATCCACTTCTTGGTCGTATCGGGCTCGAGCCACACGAGCGCGCTCAGGAACTTCCGGCGGTCGCCGATGACGACGGCCTCGGCGACCAGCGGACAGCGCTTCACGAGCTCCTCGATGTTCTTCGGTGTGATGTTCTTGCCGCCGGCCGTGATGATGATCTCCTTCTTCCGGCCCGTGATGTGCAGGAAACCGTCCTCGTCGATGCGGCCGAGGTCGCCCGACCGGAGCCAGCCGTCCTCGGTGAGGGTCTCGCGCGTCGCCGCCTCGTCCTTGAAGTACCCCGCGAACACGTTGCGACCCTTCACGAGGATCTCACCGTCGTCCGCGATCCTCACCGTCACACCCTCGAGCATCGGACCGACCGACCCGATGCGCGTTCGCCCGTCGAGGTTGAACGACGTCGGACCGGTGTCCTCGCTCTGGCCGTAGATCTCCTGGATGAAGACGTCGAGGCTCGCGAAGAACGCGATCACCTCCTTGCCGATCGGCGCGGCGCCCGAGACCAGGCACGTGGCCTGATCGAGACCGATCGCCTCCTTGAGCGGCGCGAACACGAGGCGGCTCGCGATGCGGTACTCGATCCCGAGCATGCCGCTCGGCGACTTCCCCTGCGCGCGCAGGGCGGAGACCTGCTCGCCGACGCCGCGCGCCCAGCGGGCGATGCGCGCCTTGCTGCCCGTGGCGGCCTTCATCTTGCCCTCGATCGCGGCGTGGAACTTCTCCCAGATGCGCGGCACGCCGAAGAAGAGCGTCGGGCGGCACTCCTTGAGGTTGTCGGCGAGCTTGTCGATCGACTCCGCGAAGTAGACGGCGCTGCCGCCCGTGATCGGGCCGTGGATCGTCGCCATCTGCTCGGCGATGTGCGAGAGCGGGAGATAGCTCAGGCCTCGCCCGCCGGGCTGGATCTTCGTGACGTCGGCGAGCGTCTTGGCGGTCCACGCGAGGTTGTCGTGGGTCAGCATCACGGCCTTCGGCGGACCCGTGGTGCCGGAGGTGTAGATGAGCGTAGCGAGGCCGCTCGGCTCGAGCGCGTCGATGCGACGTTGGACTTCCTTCTCCGGCGTCGCGGCTCCACGGGCGAGGAACTCGTCCCAGCCGAGCAGCTTCGGGCTCCCCTCCGGCGCGGCGGGAGGCGTGGTGCCGCGCATGAACACGACGAACTTCAGCCCCGGCAGCTCGGTCCGCTTCTTCTCGATCTTGTGCCACTGGACCTCGTTCTCGACGAGGACCAGCGGCGCCTCCGCGTGGGCGACGATGTACTGCACCTCGTCGGGCGAGCAGGTGGTGTAGATGCCCGCCGGGGCGCCCCCCGCACACATCGCAGCGAGATCCAGGATCACCCACTCGGGGCGGTTGAAGCCGAGGATGCAGAGGCGCTGCCCCGGCTCGAAGCCGAGCGCGATCAACGCGCGCGTGGCCTGGCTGACCTCGGCGGCGTACTCGCGCCAGGTCTTGCCTCGCCAGACGCCGTGATCCTTCACCAGGTACGCGCTGCGCTCCGGCTGCTTGTTGGCTTGTTCGAACAAACGCTTGGGAATCGTGTCGGCCATGACGGGGCCGGGATTCTAGTCGGTGTCGGTACCTTCTTGCGATGGCTCGTCGGGGTCGTGGCCCGAGAGCGCCGTGATCACGTAGACGATCGGGGTCGCGAGCAGGAATTCGAAGTCGATCTCGACCCCTGCGCTGACCTCCCAGGTCTGCCCGTCGAGGCCCCCGCGGCCCGTGCCGTAGATCGCCACGCCGTGGCTGTAGCAGTCGAAGTGATCGTAGGGCTGGTACGCGGCACGTAGGGTGAGCACGCCGACGCCGCCGTCGTGACCGTCCGGGCGCGCGGCGAATCCTGCGCCGAGCATCGCCTCGATGGCGAAGTCGAAGCCCAGCGGCAAGAGGACGGCGAGACCGGCGGCGGCCTCGAAGGTGCGGAACGTGGCGGTACGCAGATCGATCCCGGGGCCGACGCGGAAGCGCTGGGCCGCCGCGTCGCCCACGAGCAGCTCGGCGCGCACACCGAAGTCGAGGAGCGCTGCGACCGGCCGCTGCGCGGGGAGCTCCGCGCCGCCCCCGACGAAGAGACGGGAGGTGATCTGCGCGTCGTACTGCGCGTGCGCGGTGCTCGCGGCGGAGACGGCGAGGGCCAGCGCAGCGAGGGCGAGCCTCATCGGCTACATCGAGAGCCAGACGTAGCCGTGATCGAGCTCGACGTCGTGGGGCTGGGCCTGGCCGGCGGAGATGACCGAGAGATCCTGGTGACGCTCGGCCGCCATCGAGAGCGCGCCCGTCGCTTGCTGCTGGCCTAGCTCGGAGATGCTCCGCCCCCCGACCGAGACGATGCGATCGCCGGGCACGAGACCGGCGCGACCCGCGGGTGAGTGCGCCTCGACCGACACCACCACGAGCTCGCCGCTGTGCACCTCGAAAGCGCTGATGCCGATGCCGCGGTGCGCGTGGGGCTCGTCGAGGTGGATCGTCAGATAGGACTCGCCCTCGAGCAAGATGCGCGCGTCCACCCCGGGCAGCGCGTTGCCCGGGCGGCCGTGACCGCGGTAGACACCGATCGGGTCGGCCCCGACCGCGTCGCGATCCCAGACCTCGAGCCGGAACGAGCAGTCCGGCGGGATCTCGATGTTGCGCGGAAGGGACTGGTTCCACTCGGGAGCGATGGTGTCGTCCTGCGTGCTCGACTCGAAGACGAGCTGGTCGTCGCGGTAGACGCGCACGAACGGATCGGGGCGGCCGGCGCCGTCGTCCCAGTTCGAGTTGCCGCGGTTGCGCTCGGGCACCTGCGCGCTGACGATCGTCATCCAGTAGACGTTCGACGGCTCACCCGGTCCGCCGGCGCTCGCGTGGACCTCGGAGAGCGACGTCGCGCGCCGAGGGTACGCGCATGCGGGGAGCACGACGACGAAGGTGAGCAGGAAGGTGACCAGGGTGGAGCGGAGCATGGCGCGAGGATAGGCGGGCCCAGGTCGGGCGACAAACCAACCGCTACGAGCGAGAAGCCTCCGCCTTCGCGTCCAGGCGCGCCCGCGCCCAGTCGATGCGGCGCTGCAGCTCCTCGAACTCGCGACCCTCGTACTCCTGCCCGTATTTCGCGAGGTCGGCCTCGGCGCGCTCGAGCTCGCCTCGCACGACCTCGGCGTCGATGTCCTTCGGTGCGAGGAACGCGTCCGTGAGCATCAGCACCTTGTCCGGCCCGGCCTCCACGAAGCCGGCGCTGACCGCCGCGATCTGCGTCTTGCCGCTCAGGCGATAGCGCAGCACGCCGGGCTTGACGGCGGCGAGCAGGGGAAGGTGTCCCGGCAGCACGCCGAACTCGCCGTGCACGCTGGGCGCCTGCACGCTGTCGGCGGTCGTCGTGAGCGCGAGCCCGAGGGGCGTGGCGACCTCGAGGGTGAGGACGTCGGCCATGGCCTCAGTCCTTCATCTTCTCGGCGGCGGCCTTGACCTCGTCGATGTTGCCCTTGAGGTAGAAGGCCTGCTCCGGGATGTGGTCGAGCGCGCCGGAGAGGATCTCCTCGAAGGCGCTGATCGACTCCTCGAGGGAGACGTACTTGCCTTCGAAGCCGGTGAACTGCTGGGCGACGAAGAACGGCTGCGAGAGGTAGCGCTGCATCTTGCGGGCGCGATCGACGGTGATGCGGTCGTCCTCGCTGAGCTCGTCCATGCCGAGGATCGCGATGATGTCCTGCAGATCCTTGTACTTCTGGAGCGTCTGCTGGACCTTGCGGGCGACGCCGTAGTGGCGCTCGCCGATGATCCCGGGCGAGAGCATGGTGCTGGTCGAGTCGAGCGGATCGACGGCCGGGTAGATTCCCAGCGACGCGATGTCGCGCGAGAGCACCGTGGTCGCGTCGAGGTGGGCGAACGCGGTCGCGGGCGCCGGATCGGTGAGATCGTCGGCGGGCACGTAGATGGCCTGGACCGACGTGATCGATCCCTTGTTCGTGGACGTGATGCGCTCCTGGAGCTGGCCCATCTCGGTGGCGAGCGTCGGCTGGTAGCCGACGGCGCTGGGGATGCGGCCGAGGAGTGCGGAGACCTCGGAGCCGGCCTGCGTGAAGCGGAAGATGTTGTCGACGAAGAGGAGCACGTCCTGGCCCTGCTCGTCGCGGAAGTACTCGGCGACGGTGAGCGCGCTGAGCGCGACGCGCGCTCGCGCTCCCGGCGGCTCGTTCATCTGCCCGTAGATCAAGGCGGCCTTGTCGATGACGCGCGTCTTGCCGTCACCGAGCAGCGACTCCGTCATCTCGATCTTGAGGTCGGTGCCCTCGCGCGTGCGCTCGCCGACGCCGGCGAAGCAGCTGACGCCGCCGTGCGCCTTCGCGACGTTGTTGATGAGCTCCATGATGAGGACGGTCTTGCCGACGCCGGCGCCGCCGAAGAGGCCGATCTTGCCGCCCTTGCGGTACGGGGCGAGCAGGTCGATGACCTTGATGCCCGTCTCGAACACCTCGACCTTCGTCGACTGGTCGACGAACGCGGGCGCGGCGCGGTGGATGGGCATGTACTTGTCGGTGACGACCTTGGGACCGCCATCGACGGGCTCGCCGACGACGTTGAGGATGCGACCGAGCGAGTTCGGGCCGACCGGCATCATGATGGGCGCGCCGGTGCTCACGACCTCCTGGCCACGAACGAGGCCGTCGGTCGTGTCCATCGCGACGGCACGGACCGTCCCCTCGCCGAGGTGCTGGGCGACCTCGAGCACGAGGTTGCCCTTCTCGTCCGAGATGCCCTTGTTCGACACGCGCAGCGCGGTGAGCAGCTGCGGGAGCGTCCCGGGCGGGAACTCCACGTCCACGACGGGACCGATGACCTGCGTGATCCGACCTACGTTTGCCGTCTGCATCGTGCGTCTGTCCTGGGTTGCGAGAGCGCCGGAAGGCGCGGCAATCGCGCTGAATCCGCCCTCGAAAAAGCGCGGCGCGTCTAGCACGCACCCCCGGGAGGGTCAACGGCGGCGGCGGCGCGCGAGCGCGAGCGCGAGCAAGGTCAAGACGAGCCCGCCGGGCGGGCGGGAAGCGGCTGCCACGGCACAGCCACAGCCGCGCGGCACGACCCCGAGCGCGCCTCCGTCGGCCCCGCCGTCCGGCGTACCGACGTCGGGAAACATCGTCGGGTCCGGCACGAAGAGGAAGCTCGAGGTGATCGGCGACGTGGTCACGCGACCATCGGAGGCCGACACCCGCCAGTACCAGCGTCCGTAGTGGAGCGCGCTCTCGTCGGGCGCCCACGTCGTGATCCCGCTCGGGTCGTTGGTCACGGTGCCCGAGCTCTGGAGGTCGGCCGAGTCGAACGACGGGACCGCGTCGAGCTGGAGCTCGTACGTGATCCCATCGCCGTCGAGGTCGGACGAGTTGCCGATGGCGAAGTGCGCGCCCGCGATCAGGATCGGGGTGTCCGCGCCCGGGTAGAGGAGGACGGGATCCGTCGGCGCGTGGTCGTCGATCACGGTCATCGCCCACGCCTGGCTCGTCGTGCCGCCGTCACCGTCGTCGACGTCGACGACCACCGCGCGCGTGGTCCCGGGTGCGGTGATCTCGGCCTCGGTCGGGGTCCAGTCGAAGGTGCCCTCGGGCGTGACGATGGCGGTCGCCGGCCCGGTCCTCAGGGTGAACGCCGGCGGGTCGTGCGCTCCCGCCGGATCGGCGACCACGAGGGCGTAGCGGACGTGTTGCGCGATGCCGGCCGTGGTCGGGGCGCGCGACGTGATCGCGGGAGCCACGTTCGAGATCGCGATGCTCCGCGAGCGGTGCGAGGTATGCGCGCCGTCCGACGCCTCGACCGAGACGACGAAATTGCCCGGGCCGTCCGTGGTGCCCTCGGCGAGCTCCACCATCGGCGTCCCCGACGCCTCGCCGTAGACGCCGTCTCCGTCGAGGTCCCAGCTGTAGGTCAGCGTGTCCCCTTCGGGATCGGTCACGCGTACGCCGACCGTGAGCGCGGCGCCCTCGACGGCCGTGTACGGGGCGTTGAACGCGATCCGCGGCGCTCCGGGCACGGACGCGGTGCCGGTCGAGGCGGCCGCGAAGTTCCGGAGCGCGGCGTTGAACGCGCCGTCCGGGCCGCTCGCGGTGTCGGTCCACTCGCGGTCGACTCCGTCGATGCCGGCGACCCACGCGACGTGCCCGTCGCCGAGGTTGCGGATCGACCACTGCGCGCCCTCCGTCGTGTAGCTGCCGCCCACGATCGCGAGCGTGTCGGCCCCGAGGCCGGTGAGCGCCTCGTAGCCGAACGCGCCGAAGTTGCGCGGCGTGACGCCTCGCAGGTCGACGATGCCGGTGGTGAGGTCCGTGTCGAGATCGACGACGGTCAGCGGAGCGCCGCTGTAGCTCGTGCCGCCCGTACCGCCGAGGAAGCGGATGACTTGCATGTCGCCGTAGCCGACCGCGCCGTAGCCCGTGACGAAGACGGCTCCACCGTTCGACACGAAGTCGCGAAGGTTCGCGAACGCGACGGTGTCGGAGTGAGTCGTGAGCCCGGCAGCGCTCCAGACGATGCAGTCGTACCCCGAGAGATCGGGGTGGAACGAGGGGTTGAGGCCGCCGGTGAGGTCGCCCTCGACGCTGGTCACGTCGTGACCGTCCCCGCGGAGCACGTCGGCGATCGAGAGATCGCTCCCGTCGTCGCTCACGAAGAGCACTCGGGCGGCCGCCGCGCGCTCCGGGGCCAGCCAGCCGGCGGACACCGAGATCGCGAGCGCAGCGGCACGAAGACGGGTCGACATCCGAGTGTGCCGGCGAGTATACGCGTCGGTGGAACATGGCGCCCGGCACGACGACGATGACGCGCGGCCTGGTGGTGCCTTGCTACAACGAGGAGCGCCGCCTCCCGCTCGACGCCCTCCGCGCGCTGCACCGGCTGCGGCCGGACGTGCACCTCTTCCTGGTGGACGATGGCTCGACCGACGGAACCTTCGCTCTCTTCGAGCGCGCGCAGGCCGAGCTCGGCGCGGCGAGCGTGACGGCGCATCGGCTGGCGAGGAACTCCGGCAAGGCCGAGGCCGTGAGGCTCGGCATGCAGACTTGCCTCGCCCGCGGCGCGAGCATCGTCGGGTACGCAGACGCCGACTTCGCGACGCCGCCGGAGGAGATCCTCCGCCTGCTCTCCATCCTCGAGGCCGGCGGGCACAAGGTCGTGCTGGGCTCGCGCGTGCTGCGCCTCGGGAGCGATATCCAGCGATCGCCCGTGCGTCACATCCTCGGGCGTGTGTTCGCGACGCTCGCATCGAACGCGATCGACGTGGCGGTGTACGACACGCAGTGCGGGGCGAAGTGGTTCCGCTCGGGCGAGGTGCTCGATCGCGCGCTCGATCGCCCCTTCGGCTCGCGCTGGGTGTTCGACGTGGAGCTCATCGCACGGCTGATGGGCCGACTCGGAGACGAGCCACACTGGCCCGACGACGCGTTCCTCGAGGTGCCCGTGCTCGCGTGGCGTGACGTCTCCGGGAGCAAACTGCGCATCCCCGGCATGGCCGGGAGCCTCGCGGAGCTCGGGCGGCTCTGGCTCAAGCGCTGGTGAGCGCAGGGTGGTGAAGGCAGCCGAGGTCCTGGGCGCCGAGGGCCCGCTCGCACGGACCCGCGACAAGCACGAGCTCCGCGAGGGACAGCTCGAGATGGCGGCGCTCGTCGAGGCCTGCCTCGCGCACGACGGCGTGGCGCTGATCGAGGCGGGCACGGGCACCGGCAAGACGTTCGCGTACCTCGTGCCGGCCATCCTCTCGGGCAAGAAGGTCGTCGTCTCGACGGGGACCAAGACCCTGCAAGACCAGATCGCGGAGCGCGATGCGCCGCAGCTCGCACGTGCGCTCGGAGAGGAGGTCTCTCTCGCGGTGCTGAAGGGCCTGCCGAGCTACGTGTGCCGGCGACGCTACGCGGAGCTCAAGCGGAGCAGCGACGCCGTGACCGATCGCGCGATCGCGCGCGCGCTGCCGATGTTCGACCGGCTCGTGGAGTCGACGACGACCGGCGAGCTGCGCGAGCTGGCCGAGCTCGCGGAGGACGACGCGCTCGTCCAGCTCGTGGCGAGCAGCAGCGAGACGCGCATCGGACCGCGCTGCCCTTACCACGACGAGTGCTTCGTCACCGCGGCGCGGCGGCGCGCCGAGCAGGCCAAGATCGTGGTGGTGAACCACCACCTCTTCTTCGCGGACCTCGCGCTGCGTGCCGAGGCACGGGCGAGCGCGGGGCGAGTCGTCGCGTCGGTGCTCCCGGACTACGACGCCGTGATCTTCGACGAGGCGCATCAGATCGAGGACGTCTGTGCCCAGTTCTTCGGCGCGTCGATCTCGCTCGGGCGCCTCGAGTCGCTCGCGCGCGACGCGGACCACGCGCTGACGGCCGCGGGCGCGATGGACCTCGCCGCGGAGCGCGCCGTCTCGACGCTGCGCGTGCGGGCGTCCGACTTCTTCGATCTGGTGCCGCGGGCCAGCGACGGGGGGCGCGCGGCGCTCGCGCCGGATCTCGGATCACCCGCCGCCAAGGGCGCGCTCTACGCGCTCGATGCGGCGGTGGAGGCGCTCTCGGAGCGCTGCCGCGCGCTGGTGTACGAGGGGGAGGCGATCGCTCAGCTGGCACGCAGAGGCGATCGGGTGCGGAGCGCCATCGGCGCGATCGACGACCTCGCCTCGGGGACGCGCGTGGGCTGGACGGCGCGTGAGGGTCGCTCGGTGGCCGTCGGGGCGACGCCGGTCGACGTGTCGGCCATCTTCCGGCGCGAGGTGCTCGGCGAGCACCGGGCGGTCGTCCTCACGAGCGCGACCCTGACCACCGGTGGCCACTTCGAGTTCGTACGCTCGCGGCTGGGCATCGACTTCGAGGTGGACGAAGCGATCGTGCCGTCGCCGTTCGACTGGGCGCGGCAGGCTCTCTTGTACCTTCCGGAGATGCCGGACCGGCGGGGGCCCGAGTTCGCGAAGGCGGCTCGAGACGAGGTCCTCGCGCTCGTTCGGGCGTCGAGGGGCGGCGCGCTCGTGCTCTGCACCTCGAAGGCGTCGATGAACGACCTCGGCCGAGCCCTGAGCGGGCCCTTGAGGTCGTCCGGAATCGCCGCGCGCACGCAGGGTGATGCGCCCCGCGGCGTGCTCCTCGACTGGTTCCGGGCCGCCGGCAACGGGGTGCTCTTCGCCACGCAGAGCTTCTGGGAGGGCGTGGACGTACCGGGCTCGGCGCTGCGCCTCGTGATCGTGGACCGGCTTCCCTTCGACGTACCGAGCGATCCGCTCGTCGAGGCCCGCACGCGCAAGCTCGGCGACGCCGGCCGCGATCCCTTCATGGAGTACCTCGTTCCGGCGGCGGCCCTCGCCCTGAAGCAGGGGTTCGGGCGCCTCGTCCGCTCGCGCGAGGACCGGGGGGTCGTCGCGATCCTCGACGCGCGGATCGTCGAGAAGGGATACGGCCAGCGCTTCCTCGAGAGCCTGCCGCCCGTGCCTCGGACGCGGGATCGCGCCGCGGTCGAGGCATTCTTCTCCGCGCCCGCGTAAGCTCGCGTCGATGCGCGCCATGCCCACCCTGCTCTGGCTCGTGACGGCCCTGGGCTGCGCTTCGCCGCCGCCCTACGCGTGCACGACGCCCGTCGATCCGACGGGCCGGGGTCTCCCCCTCTGTCACGACCCGAACCGCACGCCCGCGTGCGACGCCCCCGGTGACGTGGCGCGCTACGAGATGAACGGCGCCGGCGTGTACGTGCTCGTCGGCGGAACCGTGGCGCAGTGCGACACCAGCAACCAGGTGGTCTGCCCCGATCGCGCGGTCTTGGCCCACTGCATCGCCGACCCCGTCGCCCCGTGACCCTCGTCAGTGGACGGGGTCGGCCGCCGCCGGGGCGGCCTCGCCGAAGAGCGAAGCGGCGCAGCTCCCGGTCGAGCTGCTCGTGAGGTGACTCGCGATCCAGAGCCCTGCCACGGCGGCGAGCACGAGCGTCACCACCAGCCGGAAGACCCAGCGCTTGTCGCGCTGGATCGCGTGCTCCTCGAGGTCGGCCATGGGTCGTCGACCCCGAGGATGGCCGGAGGTTCCCGGCGAGCGCAATCGCTCAGAGCGAGCGCGCCACGTCGAGCATGTCGCGGAGCTCCGCGAGGTCCGCGTTCGCGGGGATCGCGAGCGCCGCGTCGATCCGAGCCATCGCGTCGGCGACCCGCGCGGGCACGTCCTCGCCCGGCCGCAGCCAGTGCTCGCGTCGCCTCGCGAGCGCGGCGAGCGCCTCCCCGTACGCGACGATCGCGTCGCCTCGAACGAGGCCCACGTCCGGCGCCGCGAGCAGCTCTCCGAGCGTCGACTGCATCGAGTCCTCCGCCGTCACGCGCCCGGTGGGCCGCGTGTACGTCGCGCGGACGCGGATCGGGTCGGCGAGATCGACGAGCGTCGGGTCGCACGCCTGGATCGTCTGGTGGAACACCATCGCGTCGCCCGGAGAGAGGTGCTGCGGTCGAACCTCCGCGGGATCGGACGAGTACTCCTCGCCGTGGAACTCGCGGATGGCCATGTACCAGGGCAGGGTCACCTCGACGCGCACGGCGAGCAGGCCCACGTCCATCGTCTCGGCGAAGCGCTCCTCGAAGATGGCGTGCGCCTCGGCGAGGCTGTCCACGTACACGTAGGCGCCGCGGCCCGCATCGGTCACGGCGTTCATCAGCGTGTCGTTGAACCCTGCCCCGACGCCGACGCCGACGAGGTAGATGCCGTCCGTCTCGGCGTCCTGCGCGTGGCTCGCGATGACCGCGACGGACGTGTTGCCCGCGTTGGCGATGCCGTCGCTCACCAGCACGACCCGGTTCAGCCGCGTCGGATCGTAGTAGGCCTGCGCGAGCTCGTAGCCGTAGCGGAGGCCGCCGTCGACGTCGGTGCCGCCGTCGGCTGCGAGCGAGGACGCGAGGCCGAGGATCGTCTCGTCGTCGGGCCCGCTCACGACGTGGCCCTCGAGACGCACGGTCCGCTCGGTGTTCCACTCGACCCACGACACGACGTCCCCCGCGCTCAGCACGTGGGCGAGCGCGCGCACGACCTCGCGCTCGCGCTCGATCGGTGCGCCGGACATCGAGCCGCTGCGGTCGAGCACGAAGGTGATCACGCGCGCCTGCGGCGTCGTGCGGGGCGCGGCCTGCACGCCGATCTGCAGGGTGAGCTCGCCCGCGTCACGATCGTGCCAGCGAAGCTCGGGCACGACGTTCGCGTGGTCGGCCTCGGGGAATGGGTACGGCACGTCGTAGTAGTTGAGGGCCTCGTAGGTCCGGAGCACGGACGAGGGCGGGAACGAGCGCACCGCGAGCATCGAGCGTGCGATGACGGGTGACGCCATCGAGTTCGAGTCGTCCGCCGAGAGATAGAGGACGGTCGGCTCCATCGTGTCGCGCGCTGCGCAGCGGTCGACGTTCGCGTCCACGAGTGGACCGGAGTCCGCCGGCGCGGTGCCGGCGTCGCTGGCGGGCACGCTCGCGGCGTCGCTCGCGCGGCCCGCGTCGGCTCCGGAGTCCGGCCGGAACGGCGCGCTCCCACCATCACGTGCGCTCCCCGCGTCCCAGAGCGCGATCGCACCCGCGTCCACCGCGCGGGTCGACGCCCCCATCGAGCACGCCGTCGACCACATCCCCATCGCGAGCGCCGCACACGCACCTCGTGAGCCCATCGCGCACCTCCCCTTCTCCAAGCAAGTCCGTGAACGGGGTGCACGGCCGGTGCCACGGGGATCTGTGCCGCGCTGTGTCTGCACCGAGCCGGACGCGAGTTGACGCAGCACGCCGCGCGCGTATACCCGCGCCCGCCATGGCGAACGTCCGCTTCCTCCCGTCCGGCTACTCGTGCACCGTCAAGGTCGGCTCCGCGCTCGTCGACGTGTGCGACGAGCACCCCGAGTCCGAGGTGCCCTTCTCCTGCCGCTCGGCGAGCTGCGGGACGTGCCGCGTCCGCGTGAAGGAGGGCATGCCCCTGCTCAGCAAGGCGCAGGACGACGAGCTCGACGTGCTGGAGGTCTTCGGCGACGGCAAGGACGTGCGGCTCTGCTGCCAGATCCAGGTCCAGGGCGAGGGCAACCTGGTCCTCGAAGTCGTCGAGCCCGAGTGAGCTCGAGATCGGTTATCCTGCGCGCGCCATGAAGCTCGAAAAGCTCCCGAAGGCCGAGCGCCTCCAGCTGATGAAGTTCGTCTGCTCCTTCGCGTGGGCGGACCTCGAGATCGCCGATCAGGAGCGGCGCTTCGTGCACAAGCTCGTGAAGAAGCTGCACCTCGACGCCGACGAGGCCAAGCAGGTCGAGAAGTGGCTCGAGCTCCCGCCGCGCGCGGAAGAGGTCGATCCCGCCGCGGTGCCGCATGCGCACCGCTCGCTCTTCCTGAACGCGGCGCGCGAGGTGATCGCGGCCGACGGCACGATCTCGGAAGAAGAGCGCGAGAACTTCGCGCTGCTCGAGCAGCTGCTGACCTGAGCGCCGGTGGCCGCGCTGCTCGACGGCTCGGTCGCACCGTGGCTCGACCGGCTCGCCGCGGCGCAGGGCGTGGCCGCGAAGCGCTTCGCGAGGTCGGAGCTCGAGCGCGCGCTGGTCGCCGCCGATCCGGGCGTGCTCACCGAGCAAGAGGCCGCGCGGGCTCTCGCGCTGGGCATGTCGCGCGAGATCGTCGAGGCCGCGCGGCGCCCGCGTCCCCCGCACGCGGTCGGCGTGCCGCTCGTCGCCGAGGACGGATCCGTCGTGGTCCGGCTCTTCGAGGTCGCATTCGAGCCCGTCGAGGGCCGGGTCGCGCTCGACGCGGAGGCCGACGCCGCGTGCCGCGAGGCGATCGCCGCAGCCGCAGGCCGGCTCGCGGCGCGTCCCGACGCGCGCCGCTACCGCTTCGTGCCTTGCTCGCCGAGCGCGCTCGCGCGCGCCCGCATCGACGGTCGCTCGCTCGGCGCAGCGTGCTTCGTGTCGGCGCTCTCGCTGTTCTCCGACCGCCCCGTGAGGGCGGGCACCGTCGTCACCGGCGCCATCGAGGGCAGCGCCGTGATCAGCGTCGGCAGCGCCGCCTCGAAGATCGCGGCGGCCCGGCGTGCGGGCGCGCGACGGGTCGTCGCCCCAAGCGCCGATGCCCACGACGCGGAAGGGGTGACCGCGGTGGCGACGCTCGATGCGCTCGATCGCGCCTGCCTCGAGACCGAGACCGCCGCGACCGACCCGGATGCGCTCGTCGCGTGCGCAGCCCGCGCGGCGCGAGATGGGTGGAGCGGGTACCGCTGGCGCTCGGTGCGCGAGGCGACGACCCGCGCGATCGCGATCGTTCCCGAGGGCCGGCCTGATCTCCGGGTCGACGCGCTCGCACAGCTCGCAGCCGCATCACGACACCTCGGTGACCTCGCAGGGAGCGGACGCGCGATCGAGCTCGCGATCGAGGTCTGCGAGAGCCCGCGCGGGCGCGAGGGCGTGCCCGACGAGGCGCTCGGACACCTCGAGCGGCAGCGCGCGATGTACGAGCGCAGCCGGGGACGTCTCGTCGAAGCCACGGGCGCTGCGAAGCACGCCGTCGCGATCGCGCGACGCGCGAGGCTGCGCGGCGACCTGCTCAAGGCGCTCGGTGTCGAGGGCCTGGTGTTGATGGCCCGGGGTCGCGACGAGGCCGCGCTCGCACCGCTGGAGGAGGCGCTCGCGATCACCATCGAGAGAACGCCGGCTCACGCCGCGCGCAGCCGCGCGTACCTCGTCGAGGCGCTCGGGCGCGTCGGGCGCATCGAGGACGCGAGGGCCCACGCGGCCGCGGCGCTGGCCGAGTGTGCGGCGGACGGTCTTCGCGGCCAGCCGAAGGAAGCGTGGGTGCGGACCTCGCTCGGTGGCGCGATCGCATTCGCGGAGGCTTGGGGCGACGTGATGGCGACGCTCGATCACCCGGCGGTGCACGACGCCATCGCGCGTGATCCGCTCCCGGGCCTGCTCGCGCGCCGCTGGCTCGGGCTGGCCCTCCATCGCCTGGGCGATGCGGACCGCGGCTCGAGCGTGCTCGCCGCGAGCGGCTTCGCCTACGGGGTCGCCCTCGAGCCGAGCCTCCGGTTCGCGGCCGACGTGAACACGCTGCACGACGTCGCCGAGCGCGCGCGGACGGGCGCCCTCGACATCGCGGATGCGCGCGAGGCGTTGACCCGCATCGCCGCGTTCGAGGCGGCCGCTCGGGTGCTGGCGCGCGGGCTCGCGCGAGCCGACCGATCCCTGCGCTCTCGAGCGCGCGCTGCGGCTGCGCTCCACGCGCTCGCGCTCGACGCGGGCCGGCTCGCGTAGGCGTTGACCGGATCGCGCGCGTGCGGTCTGCTTCGGGGATGAAGGACAAGCACGTTCGCATCCGCATCGCGCAGTGCCTCGCGCTCGCCGAGGCGTCCAACTGCCCGCGTCGGAAGTTCGGCGCGCTGCTCCTCGATCCGGATCGCAACGTGATCCTGATGGACGGCTACAACGGCGCGCCGCGCGGCGGCGGCACGCTCTGCGGCGGCGACGCCTGCCTGCGCGACACGATGAAGATCCCGAGCGGCACGCGCATCGAGATCGGCTGCCATCACGCCGAGATGAACGTCATCTGCAACGCGGCGGCGAGCGGTGTCGCGTGTCGCGGCGCCTGGCTCATCGTCACGGGCGAGCCCTGCATCATGTGCAGCAAGCTCATTCACCACGCGGGCATCACGCGCGTGCTCGTCGTCGAGGGCGGCTACCTCGGCGACAACGGCGTGGCGTACCTCAAGCAGCACGGCGTCGAGGTCGTCACGGTCGAGGGCCCGAAGGACCCGCGCGCCGCCGCGTAGCGCGCTCTCGGGAACGGCGAGCCTGGCTCAGCGGGCGGCGCTCACTCGCCGAGCCCGCCGAGCGCGCCGCCGCCCATCATCTGCTCGATCGCCTCGATCATCTCGGGCGAGATCTCCTCGCCATCGCCATCGCCGCCGCCACCGCCGCCGAGCAGCGAGCCGAGATCGGGCGTGCCGCCGCCCTCGCCGCCCATCATCCCCTGCATGAGCTGGCCGAGCATCGCCCGCGTCTGCGGGTCGGCTGCGATCTCGGGCGGGAGCATCTGGCTCATCACCGAGTCCATGGTGGAGGGCCCGAGGTCGTCGTCGCCGTGCCGCTCGTCGAGCCAGCGCCGCGCGAGCGCCCGCACGCGCGCGGCGTGGTCTCCCGAGGCCATCACGTCGACGATGCCGCGCGCGGGCGCCACGCGCATGCGGTAGGTCGTGACGTAGGCGCGCAGGCGCTCGAAGAACGCCGCATCGCCGAGCTCCTGCCGCCACGCGCGGTAGAGGTAGGGCCCCTTGCCGTAGACGAGCCCCGCGTAGTCCATCGGGGAGCTGAACGCGCTCGCGGCGCGATCCACGGGCGCGTCGGCGTGATGCTCGAGACGCATCACGTGGAAGTTCATGGCGACCTGACGCTCGCCTTCCTGCTCCGCGCGCTCGGCGCCGTACCGGTCCTCGAAGTAGAGCATCGCGGAGTACTGCGCGAGCGACTCGTCGACCCAGGGGTGCCGGCGCGAGTCGCTGCCGACGATGCCGTGCCACCACTGGTGCGCGGCCTCGTGCGCGGTGACGAACTCGAGGATCGAGGCCTGCATCGGGTCGAGCTCGCCGCTCTCGCCCTCGCCCTCGCCCTCGCTCTCGCTCTCGCTCTCGCTCTCGCCCTCGCCCTCGCCCTCGCCCAGCATCCCCATGAGCGCCCCGAGCCCGCCGAGCTCTCCTGCACCGCCCGCCATCGCAGGCCGGTAGAACATGCTGGCGACCGTCACGAGCGCGCTGAACTCCACACCCCCCGCCCCGCCGACGAGCGGCGCTTCGACCACGTCGAGCTCCGTGTACGGATAGGGCCCGAAGCGCTGCTCGAAGATCTCCAGCGCATGCGCGCTCGTGTCGAGGACGCTCTGCCCGCTGCCCGCGTCCTCCGGCAGGTAGAACGAGCGCACGAGCGTCTCGCCGACCTGTCGCGAGCCGACCGCGAGCGTCTCGCCCGCGAGCAGCGCGAAGTCGCGGATCACGCCTGCGTGCACGGTGATCTCGACGCGCCGATCGCTCGCGCCGTCGCTCTCGCGCACGCGCCTCCGCCCGACCTCGGCGCCGCTCGACACGACGTGCAGCGCGCGCGGCACGACCACGCGCGCGCGGACGTGGCCCATCGCGTCGGTCCCGAGATCGCCGGTGGTGCCCTCGTCCTCGGTCACCCACGCGCCGGCATCGCGTCGCGCGAGGACGGCGAAGAAGTTCGCGAAGCTGCCGATCCCCTGCCCGTGCGCGAGCAGGCCATAGTCGGTCGCGGGCGCGGCGCTCCCGCTCTGCATCTGCTGCATCGACTGCAGGCCCTGCGCCATCATGCTCATCTGCGACGCGTCGAGCTCGCGCACGACGCCCGTCACGTCGAGCTCGATGCGCAGGTGCCCGCCTGGCGGGATGGGCGCGGACGGCAGCACACGCCACACGCTGCGCGACGTCGCGCTCACCGTGCAGCTCGCTCCGTCGAGGCACGCGCCGCGCACGAGCGATACCGGCGGCGACGACCCGTCCGGCACGATCACGTTCGCGAAGACGCGCAGCACCACGTCGCGCATCGGGCGCGCCTCGGTGTTCGTCACCCAGATCGTCTCGCGCAGGCCGTACGACGCCATGTCGTCCGGGATCGAGAGCGCGAGGTCGTAGAGCGGGAGCTGCGCGAGGTCGGCGACCTCCAGCTGCGCCGGCAGGTCGGCGCGCATCGAGGGACGCACGTGCGCCGCGACCAGCGCGTCGGCGTCGTACCAGTCCTGCGCCGAGGCAGGCGCCGCGAGCGCGAAGAGGAGCAGAGCGAGGCCGATCGATCTCACGCCCGAAGCGTACTCGACGCCGCGCGGGTCTGCGTGCTTGGTTCCGGCACCGCGGCTCCCCGCGATGGGCGCCGGGGGCTCGCGCGCCTCCGTCGCCCGGCGCGCGAGCTACTTCGCGAGCTTGCGGACGGCGGCCTCGATCCCCGCGGAGTCGAGGCCCTGGTAGCCCATCTGCTGCCAGAGGCCGCCCGAGCCCTCCTTGTGCACGCCGATGTGATCGTAGCGACCGTTGAAGCCGCGCCTCAGGAGCGCGGAGCCGAAGCGGCTGCCGAGACCCGTCTTCACGTTGAAGCCCTCGGCGACGAGGACGAAGGGCGCCGCGGCGAGGGTCTTCATCGTGCCCTCGTCGTACGTGTCGAGGCACGCCTTGTTGATCAGGCCGACGTTCAGGCCGCTCTTCTGCATGCGGATCACCGCG
>JBGAQA010000007.1:25467-47294 GCA_044220955.1 Sandaracinaceae bacterium | reverse complement strand
CCGGCGAACATGGGCTTGCCGTCCTCGCCGAGGATGTCCGGCACCGGCGCGCGCGTGCTGAACACGAAGCGCAGGCCCGGGTCGTCGAAGATCGTCTTCACGCACGCCGCGAACTGGTGCTGGTCCACGGGGAAGTAGAGGTGCGTCGTGTCGGCGGCGTGGCCGGGCGCGAGGCCCCCGTCGGCGAACATGGAGTTGATGCCGAAGTGGCAGGTGTTGTCGGCCATGTCGTCGCAGCCGGAATGGCTGAAGTGCGCCAGCACGTTCGAGTAGTTCAGGCGCGCCATCGTGATCTCGCTGATGCACATCTCGAGGAAGGCCGAGAAGGTCGCGAAGATGCCCTGCTTGCCCTCGCTCGAGCCGAAGCCCGCGGCCGCCGAGAAGTTGCCGCGCTCCATGATGCCGCCTCGCACGAACACCTCCGGGTACTTCTTCCGGATGTGGTGCAGGCCGCAGCTGCCCTCGAGATCGTTGTCGAACACGCGCACGCTCGCGAGGCGCTGCTCGGGCGTGCGCGCATCGAGGATCGCGGTGACGATCTTGCCGAAGTCGTCGCGGTTCTTGCCCGCGCCCGAGGAGCCCTCGAAGGTGAGCGGGCTCTTGTCGCCCTTGGCCGCCTTGAGCATCGCGACCGCCGCCGCGTGGCCGCGCGACTCGAGGTACGCCGCCGCGACGTCCGTCTTGAGGACCTCGTGGGCGTGGGGGCTGCCCTCGGCGTGCGGGATCTTGGGCGCCATCAGGCGCTTGACGACGAGCGCGTGCGGCGAGGCGTCCGAGAACGCGCGGCCGAGCGCGAGGAAGAGCGACTCGAGCTCCTCGCCCGCGACCGTCGCGGTCGTCATGCCGTGCCCGGCGAGCGTCTTGGCGACGTCGTAGCCGGGCATGTACTCCTGCGGGTGGCCGGCGATCGTGACGTTGTTGTCGTCGACGACGACCTTCACGTTCAGCGACCTGCCGACGGTGAGGCGCGCGGCCTCGGCGTTGTCCCCTTCCATCTGGCTGCCGTCCGAGCCCAGCATCACGACGGCCTTGCCGGGGTTCGCGAGCGCGACGCCGTTCACGAACGCCCACATGTGTCCGAGGCGGCCCGAGCTGAAGTGGATGCCGGGCGTGAGGTGCTTCTCGGGATGGCCCGGGAGCTTGCTGTCGTACTCGCGGTAATGGAGCAGCTTCTCGGCCGGCATGTGGCCGTCGAGCACGCTGAGCAGGTACTGGGTCGCGACGCGGTGGCCCGCCTCGTCGAAGAAGATCGGCACGATCGGCGCGCCGCCCGCGACGAACGCGCGGGTGATCATCACCTCCGGCACGGTGTCGTAGGCACCGCCCGTGTGACCCGAGAGGCCGCGCGCACCCGCGAGCGCCGTGAAGAACACGATCGCGTCGCGGCAGAGCTGGATGTTGTGCTCGAGCGTCGACCTCTGCTCGGCGGTGAGGGCTTTCGCGTGCACGTCGAGCGAGAGCGGCTTGAGGGCGCGGAGGTCGATTGGGAAGGTCTCGGTCATGGCGGGGGAAGCTACCAGCATCTCGAGCGCGATGGATCGACCGGAGCAATCCCGCGGCGAGATGGGCGTACGATGGGCTCGTGCGCGCCCGGATCGGCCTCGCCCTGGCCCTCGCCCTCGGAACGCCCGGGTGCGCGAGCGCGATCGCCTCCGCGCTCGGCGCGACGGGCACGTCCGCGCGCGCGGCGGGGGACCTCGATGCGGCGATGGTGAACGCCGCTCTCTCGGGGCTGACGTCGGGCGGAGAGGCGCGGACGACGACGCACACGGGGCCCGACGGCGCGAGCTTCGGCGGCGAGCCCGCGTTCGTGTGCACGATCCCGGGGGAGAGCGAGACGCAGACGCAGACGCTCGCCGCGAGCTCGCTCGAGGGCGCGATCGCGACCTGTGGCGCGATGAACGAGATGCCGGAGGGCGCCCGCTGCACCTGCCGCGAGGCCGAGCTCGGCAGCGCGCTCGGCGGCCCGGTCGCGGCGCGCTGATCGTCACGGTTCGGCCACGGGGCAAGTGCGTACTTGCCTTCGCAGCGAAGTGGTATTACCACATCTCTCACTGGTCATACCAGTGAGGTGGCGACGTGGCGAAGGCTGAAAACATCAAGGATCCCAGCGCAGTGGACGCCGCCGCCGGCAAGCTGCGCTCGGCGATCCTGACCGGCCGGTACGTCCCCGGGACCACCCTACCGGGCGAGCGCGAGCTCTCCGAGCAGCTGGGCGTGAGCCGGCTGACCCTGCGGGCGGCCCTCACGCGCCTGTCGAGCGAGGGGCTCGTGCAGTCGGTCCACGGCTCCGGGACGCGGGTGCTCGACTTCCACGAGCACGGCGACGTGGCGCTCCTCGGGCACCTCGCCGAGCTCGCGCTCACGGGGCAGCGCATCGGGCTCGACGTCGTCGCCGGCCTGCTCGAGCTGCGGCGCGCGGTCGCCGTCGAGGCGATCGGGATCGCGGCCGAGCGCGCCAGCATCGAGGAGCTGCGCGGGATGCGGGCCCAGGTCGCGCACCTCGCGACGCAGCTCTCCGATCCCCACGCGTTCATGACGGCCGACCTCGCGTTCGCGCGGATGCTCGTGCGCTCGACGAAGAACCTCGCCTTCGAGCTGCTCTTCAACACGGTGCAGAAGACGATCGAGCGCAACCAGGGCGTCGAGCTCGCGTTCTTCGCCAACGCACCGGCCACGATCGCCGTGTACGGGCGCCTGCTCGATCGCATGGAGGCGCGGGACGCGACGCGCGCGCGGCAGACCGCCGAGCGCCTGCTGCACCGTCTGGATCGCACGACGCTCGATCGCATCACGATGGCGATCGGGATGCTCGCGCAGATGAAGTCGCCGCCGCCGGACTCGGAACAGATCGGCCCGGCCACGCCGGGCCCTGCCGCCAGGAAGAAGGAGACGCCCCGATGAAGCTCTCGTCGATCGAACGCTCGCTCGCGCCCGTGGTCCTGTCGAGCTTCGCGCCGCTCGCGCTGCCCTCGGGGTTCTCGATCGGCGCGGGCGAGGTGGACTGGGCCGCGGGGCTCGACCGCTTCCTCGCCCAGGCCTCCGACAAGGCGCGCCTCGGGATCGCCATCTCGCTCGTCGCGTTCTTCTTCGCGCCGCTCTTCGTGCTGGGCCGATTCCGGACGCTCGCGCGCTCGACGATGGAGGAGCGCGCCGCGGCGATGGAGGGGCTGCTCGACCACCGCTTCTTCCTCGTGCGCGAGATGGCGCTGCTCGTGAAGCTCGTCGCGTGCATGGCGATGTTCCGCGTCGGCTCGCTCCGCGCGCGCACCGGCTACGACGACCCCGGACACGACCTCGCCGAGACCACCCCTGTCCCCGCGCGCGTGCAGCTGCGCGTGCTCGCCGCGTGAAGGAACGAACGCCATGCCGCAGACGCTGAAGCTCGAGGACGAGGCCGACTTCGTGATCGTGGGGACGGGCGCGGGCGGGGCGACCGCGGCGCGCGTGCTCTCGGAGGCGGGCTTCTCGCTCGCGATGATCGAGGAGGGGGCGTACCTCAGGCCCGAGGATCGCCCGCGCGAGCTCGTCGACGCGATGGCGCTGGCCGTGCGCGGGATGGCCACGCTCGCGACGGACAGCCTCCAGCCCATGCCGCTCTTGCAGGGCAAGGCGGTCGGCGGCTCGACGGCGATCAACTCGGGGATCATCTGGCGCCTGCCCGAGGACGTGCGGCGCACCTGGGTGAGCGAGTTCGGGCTCGGCGCGATCGCCAGCCAGTCCGCGCTCGACCGCGCGTTCGACCGCATCGAGGACGAGCTGATGATCGGCCCGACCGACGCGAGCGTGGCCGGCGAGAACAACCTGCTCATGCAGCGGGCCGCCGAGAAGCTCGGCCTGCCCGGCCACGTCATCGTTCGCAACAGCCGCGGGTGCAAGGGCTCGCAGCGTTGCCTGCAGGGCTGCCCCAACGGCGCGCGGCAGAGCATGGACGTGAGCTACGTGCCGCGAGCGATCGACAAGGGCGCGCGCCTGCACACGCGCTGCCACGTGGAGCGCGTCGTCTTCGAGGGCGCGCGCGCGGTGGGCGTGACCGGGACCGTGAACGACGCCGAGGGGCGCAAGGCCGGGACGTTCTCGGTGCGCGCGCGGCGCGGGGTGATCGTGGCGGCGAGCGCGATCTGGACGCCGCTCCTGCTGGCCGCGAGCGGCATCCGTCACCCGCTCCTCGGGGAGCGCTTCTCGGCGCACCCGGGCGCGGCGGTGGTCGGCCGCTTCGCCGAGCCCGTGCACATGGGCTTCGGCGCGTCGCAGGGCTACGAGGTTCCGATGCGCGATCGGGGCTTCAAGCTCGAGGCGCTCGCGCTGCCGCCCGACATGCTCGCGGCGCGCCTGCCGGGCGCGGGGCGCGTCTGGCAGGAGCGCCTGGCGGCGCTCGGTCACTACGCCCAGTGGGGCGGCAACGTGCGGATGGAGGCGATGGGCCGGGTGAAGCGCTCGTGGCTCGACGGCGTCTCGGTGCGCTACGAGCCGACCGCGAACGACCTCGCCAAGATCCGCGAGGTGCTCGTGCTCACGGGCCGGATGATGTTCGCCGCTGGCGCGACCGAGGTGTACCCGGGCGTGGCAGGCTTCCCCGAGGTGGTCCGCTCCGAGCAGGAGATGCGCGCCCTCGAGCGCGCACCTCTCTCGCGCTCGCAGGTGCATCTGGTCGCCTCGCACCTCTTCGGCACGGCCTGCGCGTCGAGCGATCCGAAGAGGGGCGTGGTCGGCGCGGACCTGGCCGTGCACGGACGCGAGGGGCTCTACGTGATGGACGCGAGCGTGTTCCCGACGAACCTCGGCGTGAACCCACAGCACTCGATCATGGGCCTGGTCTGGGTCGCCTCGGAGCAGCTCGCGGAGCGCGCAGCCGCGTCGAAGGCCGCGTGAGCCCGATCAGAGCAGCCCGTGCGCCGACCGCGCGCGCGCGCGCGCGATGTTCTCGACGAGGTGCGCGCGCGTCGTCCCTGCGAAGCGCTCGGTGATCTCCACGCGCTTTCCGCTCCGGAGCACGACCACGACCCTCCGGCCCTCGACCCGGACGTCGTCGACGAAGCGCCAGGGCATCCGCCGCGTCTTGCCGTCGCGCGCGTAGACGAGCCCGTCGGTGCGCAGCGCGAGCCAGCGCTCCTCGATCAGCTCGCGTCGCAGCCCGGCCATCGCCGTGGCGCCGCCCGACACGACGAGCCCGAGCGAGACGAGCCCCAGCGCGAGCCCGTAGCGGATCGCCGCCGCGCCGACGATGGCGCCCACGACCACGAACGCCGACGCCCGGACCAGCACGCGCTCCATCCGGGCGCTCCGGTCCGCGCGATACCACTCGAGCATCCGGGGCTTCACGCGCCTCTGGGTCATCGTCGGCGCGAGCGTAACGCGGGTGGATCCGCTTGGCCCATCCGCGCCGCGCGCGTACGCTGCGAGATCGGAGAATGAGCGGCGATCCGCAGAAGCGCTCGACCCCGTCGAACGAGCACCCGGTGACCGGCGGCTCGACCGGCGTGATGAGCGGCGAGGCGTCCGGCGCGCGCGGCCGCTCGACGTACAAGCCGCCACCGCCCCCGCCGGGGCGCGTCACCAGGCCGGAGGTCGCGCAGGTCACGCAGCTCGGGCAGGGCTCGGTCGTCGCCGGGCGCTACCGCATCGAGCGCGTGCTCGGCATCGGCGGCATGGGCGCGGTCTACGAGGCCACGCAGCTGAACATCGGGCGCAGGGTCGCGCTCAAGGTCGTCCGCGCCGACTTCGCCGGCGACCCCATGATGGCCAAGCGCTTCCAGCGCGAGGCGACGGCCGCGGCGAGCATCCACCACCCGAGCGTCGTGGTCGTCCACGAGTTCGGGCAGACGGACGACGGAACGCTCTTCCTCGTGATGGAGCTGCTCGAGGGCGAGAGCCTCTCGGCGCGGCTCAAGCGCGTGAACCGCCTCGCGCCCCGTGACGCGATCCGCATCACGGCCGAGGTGCTCGCCGGGCTCGAGGCCGCGCACGAGGCCGGCGTCGTGCACCGCGACCTGAAGCCGGACAACATCACCTTGCTCGCGAGCGGCGGCGTCAAGGTCCTCGACTTCGGGATCGCGCGCATGGTCGAGCGCGGGGGCGACACGCCCGCGCCAGCCGGGCAGGACCGCTCCGCGCTGACCGAGGTCGGGCAGATGCTCGGCACGCCGCGCTACATGAGCCCCGAGGCGGTCGCGCGGATGCCCGTCGGGCCCGCCGCCGACCTCTACGCGATGGGCTGCATCCTGTTCGAGATGCTGACCGGCCGGCCCGTGTTCACCGACAAGGAGCCGGTGATCCTCATGGGCCACCACCTGCGCACGGAGCCGCCGCGGCTGCGCGAGGTGGCGCCGGACCTCGAGGTGCCGCCCGCGGTCGAGGACATCGTCGACCAGCTGCTCCGCAAGATGCCGACCGAGCGCCCCGGCTCGGCCGAGAACGTCCGGCGGCGCCTGATGCAGCTCGACTGGTCCAGGACGCTCGGCGAGCAGCACAACCGCGACAAGCTCTTCACCAAGCCGCCCGACGAGGCCGTCCCGCCGGAGAAGTTCTTCAAGGGCAACGGCCCGGTCTTCCACGCGCTGCGCATCGTCGTCGTCCTGATGATCGGCGCGACGATCGCGTGGATCCTCTACGTCCACCGGCAGCGCCTCGACGAAGAGCGTCGCCTGCGCCAGCAGCAGGTCCACGCGGTCGTGACGCCCATCGACACGCAGCACGCACCGACGGTCCACCAGGCGCACATGGTGATCCACGTGCTGCCGGCGTCGGTGACGCCTCGCGTGACCTGGGACGGGGTCCAGATGCCGGGGACCGAGTTCGACGTCACGCAGGACGGGACGAACCACGAGCTGGCGATCTCGGCCGACGGCTACGCGACGATCACGACGCCGTTCACGGCCGACGGGCCCCACGAGCTGACGCTGACGCTCCAGCGCAGCGGCGGCTCACGCCGGGCTCACTGATCAGCCGGAGTGCTCCCCGGAGGAGCCGGGCGGTTCACTGGACGTAGGCGCCGCCCTGCACGACCACGCCGCCCGTGGTGCCGGTGGTGACCGGGCCGACCTGCTCGATGCGACCCATGAGCATCCACTGGCCGCGCTCGAAGCCGTACTGCGCCTGGTAGCCGCAGCCGCTCACCGTCCGCACGTAGCCCTGCGTCACCTGGTAGTCGATCGCCGCCGCGTCGCAGCGGAAGTCCGCCGCGGCCTGCGCCGAGAGGTCCGGCAGCTGCTCCCACTCGCAGATCTGCGAGTAGCCGCCCGCCCGGCACTGGAGCACGTAGTCGTTCGTGTGCCCGCAGCCGTCGACGTTGTAGGTCTGGGGCGCGAAGCCGACGATGGTGATCGAGTCGGTCTCGACACACCCGTAGTTGTTCTCGAACGTGCGCGCGAGGCTCTCGAGCCGGCGTCCGTTCACCATCCGGTCGCCGGGGAACACGTGATATGCGAGGGCCGCGCCGCTCCCGCCGCCGCCGCAGCCGGGCAGGGCGAAGGGGGCGAGGGAGAGCATCACGAGGGCGAGCGAGGTGAGTCGGGTCATGGCGGGGCGCGAGGATAGTACGCAGATCGCCCGCGCGCATTCCCCCGCCCGGGCGGATTTGTCGCTTCCTTCGGGACGGCGTTTTCCGTAGGCTTCCGTCCGTGGTGCTGCGACCGACCGTTCGCCGGCTCCTGGCGCTCGCCCTCTGCGGCGCGCTCGCCGGCGCGGGCACCGCGAGCCTCGCCGAGGGGCAGGACGGCTCCCCGACGCACGCCCGCCAGGGCCGCGGCCGCCACACCAAGCGCGACACCTCCACGCCAGCCGCGGACACGTCGCCGCACGCCAAGACGGGCACCGGTACCGGGCACGACACGACCGAGCACGGTCCGGCATCGGACACCGCCGAGCCCGACGCGCCGGAGGGCCGCGACAGCGAGGGCGCCGACGCGTCGAGCAGCTTCCACGAGGAGGGCGGCTCCAAGGTGAAGGTGCTCGAGTTCACCGGCCTCGACGTCTCGGGCCGGCTCAAGTCGCCCCAGCTCCTCTACTTCCTGAACCGCGTGCGTGCCGAGTTCGATCGCCCGCGCCTGCCGCATCGCTCCTTCATCGGGGAGATGGAGCGCTCCACGCACGAGAAATCCTTCTAGGCGGGCCCGGGAATCGAGAACCGCGCTGCATCCGAGGTGTCGAGCAGATCATGAGCACAGCCGTCAGCGCCTCCGACCGAAAGCTCCGCGTGGCCCTCGTCTGGAACGGGTCGCTCCAGATGGAGACCACCATCGACAAGCCGCGGCCGATCATCGCGGGCAACACGGCGGCGGCGCTGCTCCCGCTCCCGTCCGACCTGGCGCCGAGCGACGTCACGCTGCTCACGCCCGCCGGCAACGGGTACCGCCTCAACCTCGCCTCGGAGCTGGGCGGCGCCGTCTGGCGAGGAGGCGCGCGGCAGGACGTGTCGTCCCTGAGGGCCAGCGGCCCGAGCCTCGATCTGGGGCCCGACGACTACGGGGTCGTCACGCTCGGGCAGGTCGCCTTCTTTTTCCAGCACGTCCGCGCCGCCAAGAAGCCAGGGTGGTCCCTCGCTTTCGACGGGACGTACTGGGCGAGCCAGATGCTCTCGGCGTTCTTCGCGGCCGCCTTCGGCGGGATGATGTACCTCGCGCGCGAGGAGAGCGACGACCTCGACGCGCTCGAGCTGCCGACGGACCTGATCACCCGCTTCATGGTCACGCCGCCTCCGGAGGACCTCATCGAGCAGCAGACGGGGGGCACCGACACCGAGGATCCCGGCATCCAGGATCGCGACGAGGCGGGGGGTGCACAGGCGGAGGACGAGGAAGGCCGCGTCGGGCAGGAAGACGCGCAGCAAGACCAGACCGAGCTCGAGGGTGAGGTGAACGGCGGCGGCGGCGCGGCCGAGCGCGTGTCCGACATGGGCCTCTTGAAGGCCCTCCACTCCGACTCGCCCCTCGCCGCGCTCGCGGACGGGCCGAGCGTGAGCGACATCCTCGGCGGGCTGGGATCGGCCCGGACCGTCTGGGGCCGCGGCTCGGGCGGTACGGGCCTGCGCGGCACCGGCTCGGGCGGTGGTGGCACCGGGCCCGGGACGCTGTTCGGAGGCGGCGGCGTCGGAACCGGCGTCGGCGTCGGCAGCGGCTCCGGCGGCGGACGGGGCAGCGGTGGCCCCGGCGCCCGCGGCCGTCCGCACGGTGAGGTCGCGGTGCGCATGCAGACCGAGACGCCGCACGTGTCCGGCTACCTCTCGCCCGAGCAGATCATGCGCGTGGTGCGGCAGAACCAGGCCGCCGTCCGCTACTGCTACGAGGCCCAGCTCCAGCGACAGCCGAGCCTGCGTGGGCGCATCGAGATCGCCTGGCGGATCAACCGCGAGGGGCGCGTCACGACCTCGCGCGTCGCGCGCTCGACGATGGGCAACCCAGGCGTGGAGGGGTGCATCGTGCGGCAGGTGCGGAACTGGCGCTTCGACCAGCCCGACGGCGGCGAGGTCGATGTGGTGTTCCCGTTCATCTTCGGCTCGGGCGGAGGCGACTGAGCACGAGGCGAGCGCGCATCCCGGTGCACATTGCACATCTGAAATGCAGAACTGAAACGCCTCCCCACCATCCATGCCGCCGATCGCTGGATTTGCGGGGGAAGCCAGGACACGGGCGGTGGCACGGCTGTCGCTAACAGCGAGGGTGGCGGCTCGTGAAGGCGTCCCCCCCCAGCCCACGAGCCGCCGCTTTTTTTTCCGTCGAATCGCCTGCGACCGTCTCGTGATACGAACGACGGCCATATGACGGCGGCCTTCGCATCGCTACGTGCGCACCTGACCGAGCTCGAGACGCTCGACGGAGTCGCGGCCACGCTCGGCTGGGACGAGCAGACGTACATGCCGAAGAAGGCGGCCGCGCTCCGGGGCGCGCAGATGGCCTTGCTCTCGCGGCTCTCGCACGAGCGCATCACCGACGCGCGGATCGGTGACTGGCTCGAGGGGCTCGACGCGAACGATCCGATCGAGCGCGCGTGCGCGCGGAACCTCGGGCGCGCCTACCGACGCGAGCGACGCGTCCCGGCGGATCTCGTCGACCGCCTCGCGCGCACCAAGAGCGACGCGTTCCAGGCCTGGATCGAGGCCAAGAAGACCAGCTCGTTCTCGACGTTCGCGCCCGTGCTCGAGAAGCTGCTCGCGCTCCAGCTCGAGCGGGCGCGCGCGATCGACGCCGAGCGCCACCCCTACGAGGTCGTGCTCGAGCAGTACGACCCGGGCACCGACGTCGAGAGCCTGCGCGCGATGTTCGCGCGCCTGCGCGACGGTCTGGTCCCCCTGATCCAGGCGATCGCACGGAGGCCGGCGCTCGCGCCGCTCACCGGCGAGTTCGACCTCGAGAAGCAGTGGGCGCTCAGCAAGGCCGTCGCTGCCGGGCTGGGCTACGACTTCGAAGCCGGGCGCCTCGACGCGGCCGAGCACCCGTTCTCGACGGGTCAGGGCGAGGGCGACGTCCGCATCACGACCCACCTGCACGAAGACGATCTGCTCGGCGGGCTCGGCAGCACCATCCACGAGACCGGCCACGCGCTCTACGAGCAAGGGCTGCCGCACCGGCACGCGGGGACGACCGTGCGCGAGGCGGCGAGCTTCGGTCTGCACGAGTCGCAGTCGCGCTTCTGGGAGAACTACGTCGGACGGAGCCGCCCCTTCGCCGGGTGGCTCGCGGCGCGCATCCGAGAGCAGTTCCCCGGAGCCGAGGTCACGCCCGAGCAGGTGTTCGCGGCCCAGAACCGCGTCGAGCGAAGCCTCGTCCGCGTGCAAGCGGACGAGGTCACCTACAACCTGCACATCATCGTGCGCTTCGAGCTCGAGCTCGCGCTCTTCGAGGGCAAGCTGAGCGTCGCGGACGTGCCCGCGGCGTGGAACGCGAAGTACCGCGAGTACCTCGGCGTCACACCCCCCGACGACGCGCGCGGCTGCCTGCAGGACGTGCACTGGTCGGCGGGGCTCTTCGGCTACTTCCCGAGCTACACCCTGGGCAACCTCTACGCCGCCAGCCTCGGCAAGACGATGGAGCAGGGGGGCGTCGACGGGTTCTGGCAGCGCATCGGCCAAGGCGAGTTCGCGCCCATCCTCACGTGGCTGCGCGGGCATGTTCACGACGTCGGGCACCTGCACGAGGCGCCCGAGATCGTGCGGGCGGCCGTCGGTCGACGCGATCACGTCCTGGACCTGCTCGACTACCTCTGGACGCGGATGGGCGAGGCCTACGGCGTCACGCGCTGAGCCCGGCTCGGGCCCCACGGACGATCCACCCGGGCGGTAAGTGAGAGCGAATGCCGGGCCACACGAAGCTCGACAAGTCGCCCCGGACTCTGCGAGCCTGCTCAGAACAGGGTGGGCAGTCGGGGCCGTTTCTCTGAAGAGGGAAGAATGAAGGAACGCTATCGGGAGAGCGCGACGCGCGTCGTGCTCGCCCTGTGCGCATCGCTGGCCGCATCGATCGTCGGGATCAACGTCGCGCACGCCGACGTTCGAACGGAAGCTCGCCAGCACTTTCGTCACGGAATGGCGCTGATCGCCGACGGGCACCTCGACGACGGCATCGCCGAGCTCCGCGAAGCCTACGACATCCTTCCGCACCCCAACGCCCTCTACAACATCGCGCGCGCCTACGCGGAGGCCGGTCGCTACACCGAGGCGATCGACTACTACCGGCAGTACCTCGAGAGCGACCCGGCCGACCGCGAAGAGGTCGAGCAGTTCCTGGCCGCGCTCGAGCAGCGCGTGGCCGCACAGGAGGGGCGCACCCACGTCGCGGAGACGACGACCACCGCGGAGACCGGCGAGACCACGACCACGACCACGACGTCGCCGGTCGCCTCCGACGACGAGATCCGCGCGCTGACGGACTCGGCGACGCAGATCGAGGCTCTGGCCGAGGCCGCGCAGTCCGAGGAGCTCCGCCACCGCGCCGAGCGCCTCCGCGAGCTCGCGGCGTCGCTGCGCGAGCGCCAGACCGCCTCGACGACGACGGCCGAGACGGGCGAGACGGGCACCGCGGAGACCGGCGAGACGGCCGAGACCGAGACCGCAGAGGTCACCGAGACGTCTGCCGAGGGCGAGGAGGAGGAGCTGCCGGCGACGCTGGAGCTCGGCGCGGGGCACGAGGCCGACGCGTACGAAGAGAGCGTCGTCTCGTCGTCGCGCGTCGCGCAGTCGCCCCTCGACGCGCCGAACTCGACCGCCATCGTCACCGCTCAGGACCTGCGCCTGTCGGGCTACACCAATCCCGCGTTCGCGCTGCGTCGCGTCGCGGGTCTGTCCATCATGTCGTCCGACCCGGCCGATCCGCAGATCAGCATCCGCGGATTCAACCAGCGCCTCTCGAACCGCACGATCGTCCTCGTGGACGGCCGCTCGGTGTACTTGGACTTCATCGGCGTCACGCTCTTCCACCTGCTGCCCGTCAACATCGAGGACATCGACCGCATCGAGGTCATCCGAGGCCCCGCCTCGGCCCTCTATGGCGCCGACGCCTTCACGGGCGTCATCAACATCATCACGCGGCAGCTCGGCGAGGGCGGCAGCTACGTCACGGGCGGCGTCGGCACGAACGGCGTCTACCGCCTCGCGGCCGGCGCGAGCGGCCACGCCGATCGCTGGCGCTTCCGCGTCAGCGGCGGCTACGAGCGCGGCGACAACTACACGTTCAACGTCGACCCCGCGCGCGTCGACTACACGCCGCGTCCGGGCTCGACCGGCGGCTTCGAGCGCCTCTTCTTCGGTGGCGAGGCGCAGGTCCGCCTCGACGGCGGCTGGGGCATCCGCGGCGGCGTCGCGGTCGCCGAGGGATCGCTGAACTTCCAGGCCGTCGCCAACCTCCGGCAGCTCGACATGCGCGGGACCTACCAGTCGCAGAGCTTCATCCAGCTGACCTCGCCGGTCGGCCTGTCGGGGCGCGTGTTCTGGAACCGCTTCTCGGCGCCGGACATCGGCGCGCCCGACCAGCTGAACGGCGGCATCGCGTTCTCGCAGAACACCAGCGTGCGCCGGTCGGACGTGATCGACGTCGAGCTGCTCTACAACGCGACGTTCGATCTCGGCGCCATCCGCAACCACCTCATCGCCGGCGTCGGCTACCGGTTCAAGGAGATCGACTGGACGTGGCTGCGCGGCGAGGTCCAGTCGCAGAACCACGGCGCTGTCTTCCTCCAGGACACCATCTCGTTCAGCGAGGACGTGGACCTGGTCCTCTCGATCCGCGGCGACCTGCATCCCCTGCTCAACGTGCAGGTCTCGCCGCGTGGCTCGCTCGTCATCCACCCGGCGCCGGGCAACACGCTGCGCTTCACGGCGGGCAGCGCCTTCCGTTCGCCGACGTTCACCGAGTCGTACGTGCTGGTGCCCCAGGGCACGCCCTTCCGCGGCGTCACGGCGTTCGGCAGCGGCAACCCCAGCATGAACCCCGAGCGCATCGTGTCGGGCGAGATTGGCTACATGAACGCCATGACCGACTACTTCACGCTGGAGTTCAACGCCTACTACAACCTGGCGTTCGACCTGATCACGCTGACGCAGAACCAGATCTTCCGCCTCACGGACTACGTCAACGGGAACAGCATCGCGGGCACGACGCCCGGCTACGACCCCACGCTCAGCTCGTACGTCTTCTCGACCGGCCTCTACGAGAACTCGCCCGAGCAGTTCCAGCAGGCCGGCGGCGAGGTCGGCGTCCGCGTGTACCCGATCGACGGCCTCGACCTCTACGCGAACTACGCGCTGAGCTACACGCTGCCCTTCGGCGGCGCCGCAGGCCCCTACCACTCGGATCAGCGCACGAGCGCGCACATGGTCAACGGCGGCTTCCAGTACCGCGCGCCCTTCGGCCTCGACCTCGCGGCCGACTTCTCCTGGCAGAGCGCGCAGACGTGGTTCGAGCAGCAGCTCGATCCGGTCCGCGGCATCGTGTTCCAGAACTTCCCGCTCGCGTCGTACACGACGCTCAACGCACGCATCGGCTGGCGCTTCCTCGACGACCAGCTCGAGCTCGCGGTCGTCGGCTACAACCTGATCGACGACGGACACCGCGAGCACCCGTACGGACAAGCGATCCCGCGCCGGTTCATGGGCACGGTCACGGTGAGGTTCTGATGCGCGACCGAGTCACGGACATGAGGTTCCTCCGCACGACGTTCGCGCTCGGCTCCGCGCTCGCGCTCGCGAGCAGCGCAGGCTGCGTCGACACGCACATCGACACCCAGCGTCGCGAGGGCGGCGCCTCGCCGAACCCGCTCGGTGTGATCCAGGGCAGCGTCCTCTACGTCGGACCGCGGCCGCAGTGCCTCTGGACGGAGAGCGAGCCGGCCCTGCCCGTCGCGATCCGCGGCAACGTGATCATGCTGATGTTCGACTACGACAACCCGCCTCCGCCGACGGGTAGCGCGACGACGGCGCAGAGCCTGTTCGCGCTGAATGGCCGCGACATCTTCAACCTCTCGGACTGCATGCCGCTGACGCCGACGGCGGACGATCTGCTGCCCATCACGCGGACGGGCCGCTTCACGTGGCCCTCGATCCCGCTGGGCACGGGGCCGCAGGAGACGGACGGGTCGTACCCCGGCCGCGACTACCAGATCCGCGGCTTCTACGACAACGACGGCGACTTCAACCCGTTCTTCGGGACGCGCAGCCTCGCGACGGCTGGCGACGTCGGCGGAGGCGCGCTCGTCGATGCGACCGCCGCGGTGCCCGTGTTCCGCCACATCACGTTCCACAACGAGGCCGAGGAGCCGCTGGGCGAGCGGATCCAGGGCGTCGCGGTGGCGCTCGGGGCGCTCATCGACACCGAGCGCCCGATGTTCACGGTCGACGACACCACGCGAGCCCTCCCGTCGACCGCGACGATCCCGCTCATCTCCGACGCCATCATGGCCGAGGCGGCGCTCTGGGATCTCACGGCGATGCGCATCAGCCTGGTGGCGAGCGGTGACCAGCTCGACGCGGACGCCACCGGGATGACCCGGCCCTGGGGCCCGGCGCTGAGCGCCGCGGGCATCCAGTACGACTTCAACCCGCTCGTCCACGGCATGCCGGTGCAGCACGTGGACGCCGATGGGAACGGGTTCGGCGATCCCCACCCGATCCTCGGCTCGAACGGCGTCGACTGGTACACGCCCATCATCCTGCTCCAGCGCGCGCGCAACGACTTCGAGGTCCGGGCGGGCATCCCGGACGTCCTCATGATCGGCTCGATCCGCCCGACCGTCGCGGGCGGCGCCTCTCAGGGGTTCATCGCGCGCGAGACGTTCAGCGCGGCCGACGTGATCGTGCCGCCCGTCGGCGTCATCGTGACCAACCCGCTACAGCCGATCCTCTGCCGCGTCCCCTACATCCCGCCCGGCAATGCGGCCGACATCTACGAGGCACAGCGCTCGGAGTGCCAGGTGATCCCGAGCGGCAACTACGACGTGAACGTGCTCGCGGGCGTCGCTGGCGCGCGCGTGGTGGACGTCTATCAGGACTGCATGACGAGCTGCGTCGCAGCCGGGACGCCGATGGCGGACTGCCAGACCAGCTGCCAGCTCGCGGCCACGCTCCGCACGGACACTGGCATCATCTACGAGGGTGGGCAGTACTCGAGCCAGGCCTGGTCCGTCCCGAACGAGCTGGGCTGCCCGGATCTCGACTACCACCCCGGAGCGCTGAACCAGCTCGATCCCGTGGACGCGATGGGGCGCATCCCGCAGTGCGCCCCGCACGACGTCCCGGCGTCGGGGAGCCTCCTGCTCGCGACCCAGAGCCGTCGCGGCAGCTTCGCGGTCGTGGATCCCGCCGACTTCGCGACCCACGCACCGGCCGCCGACGCGCAGCGCACCGACCGCAGCGAGGGCCGCGGCGTCATGGCGTGCCAGAGCGCGCTCCACACGAGCGGGCCGATGGCCGGAATGGTCGGCCCGATCGACCGAAGCATGCAGACCGACGTGCCCGCACAGTGCTGCGAGCCGATCCGGCGCTTCTGCGACCTTCCGCTCTGCCCGCTCCGCGACGAGGCGACCCTCGCGGGGTACCCGGAGGGCGTGCGCGCCGACGCGAGCGGCAGCCACATGACGCGCGAGATGCGGGTGCCGAACGAGGACTACCGCGTGGAGGCGGACGGGACGGTCACGCCGCTCTGCGTGCCCTTCCTGATGCCCGTGAACTGCTGTCAGGGCGCCCCGTCGATGTAGAGGCCCGCGGGGTCGGCATTCACGTGTCCCAGGGCTCGTCGTGCTCGCGCTCGTGCGCCGGGCCGCCGCCGGCCTCGTCCACCCACCCGGCGCGGGCCTCGGGGAACGCATCCGCGTAGGGGAGGTAGGGCTTCAGGTCGAGCACGGGCGTCCCGTCGAGGAGATCGATCCCGCGCACGACGAGGGTGCGGCCCTCGATCCGAAGCAAGCGGAGCGCGGAGAGCCCGACGTTGCAGGGACGGTGCGGCGCCCGCGTGGCGAGGACGCCGTGCGCGACGTCGGGCGTGCGGGGCGGTCTCACGAGCGGGCGGTAGCCGGCGTTGAGGTGGAACACGTAGATCGCCCAGACGTAGTCGAAGCCCTCGAGGTGCCGCAACGCCTCGACGGGGATGTGCGGCGCGAGCTCGATCGTTCCCTCGGCGTCGGCGTGCGCGCGTGTGCCCCTCACGACCGCCGCCTGGTGAGGCGCGCCGAAGCGCTCCTTGTACGGAGTGCGCGCGACCGCGATCGGCCGGAACACGTAGGTCTCGAAGGGCGTGTGCGCGCTCGTGTGGTCCTGTGGCGGCTTCTTCATCGCGATGAGCCCGAGCGTACCCCGCGACGCGCCACGAGCATCTTGAGCACGCCTCGCTCGTCGAGGAGTGCCTCGATCTCGAAATCGGCGGGCAGCGCATGGACGTCGAAGCTGCGCGGCAGCTTGAGCACGAGCGCTCCCGGGAGCCCGAGCAGCGGCGCGATCGGCATCCGGAGGTCGCCGAGCCCTGTGTGCTCGCGATCGTAGCCGCGCCCGCCCCAGGGCGGGTCGACCACGAGCGCGTCGAACGCGAGCGTCGGCACGAGCGCCAGGGCGTCGCCCGCGCGGAAGTCGATCCGGTCGTGCACGCCGTAGATCCGCGCGTTGTGCTCCGCCATGGCGAGACGGCTGGCGTCGCGGTCGATCGCGACGACGCGCGACACCCGCGGGCTGCGCGCCATGGCGATCGCGATCGAGCCGATGCCGCACGTCGCGTCGACCACGACTCCCTCGAGCCCGGCCGCGATGCGCAGGGCGAGGGCCTCCGGCGTCGCCGAGAAGAGCCCCTCGTCGTCGAACGCGATGCCCTCCTCGAAGCGCGAGAAGAGGCGCGCGCGCCGGGCGCGGCGCGGCTCGAACGCGAAGCAACGCGCCGGTCGCGCGAGGGGGGGCTCGGTCACCACCCGGACGACGTCGCCGCCCACGGCGAGTCCGTCCCACGCGCCGAGGATCCGGCGCGCGTGCGCGCTGTCCACCTCGCCGAGCGGCGCGAAGACGGCAGGCGGCAGAAACGCCGGCGCGGCGACCCGGAGCTGCACGCGGGCCGGCTCGCGCGGGACGAAGCGCTCGATCGATGCTCGCGCGAGCTCCCGCAGGCGCGCGCGGCGCCCCTCGTCGCGCTCCGCACTCAGCTCCCGCAGCGCCTGGTGCAGCAGAGCCAGCTCGAACGCGTCGTCGTCTCCACCCGCCGACGCATGCGCCGGCGCGGTGTCGAGCCCGGCGCGCAGCGCGAGCGAGGCGAGATCGAGGACCGGCCAGCCCTCGACACGGCCGAGGCGCACCGAGAGCGCGGCGAGGCCGGTCGCGCGGCTCCGGATCGAGGCGGGCATCACCCCGCCGAGGTCGACGCCGCGCGTCGTGCGCAGCGTGAGGCGGCGATCGAGGAAGCGATCGATGCGCGAACGAGCGAGCTCGATGCGGCCGAGCGCCCGCACCGCGTCGACGGGGCCCCCGAGCGCGTCGAGGAAGCGTCGGGGCGTCGTCTCGAGGACGATCGCCTCTCCCAGGGGCAAGATGTCGACCGCCTCTGCCGGATCGGCGGCGGCGAGGCGTGGAAAGACGAGCGCGTCCCCCCGTCGCTCGAGAGACGCGACGGCGAGCGGATGCGCTGCGAGCCGCGCGTGGGCCTCGAGCTCGGCGGCCGCGCGCGCCGGCGTGACGGTCCAGCGCGTCTCGCCTTCGACGTGGACGAGCCGGCGCGGCCCGTCGAAGGGACCGTCGAGCGTCTCTTCTCGTTCGAGCGACGACACGGCGGGTGACGCATCGTAGTACGCTGCGACCCGGCATGCGTGCCGACGTGAGCACCCGTGGCGGCGACGAGGCGCCGTTCTGGAGCGGGGTGCTCGGAGACCGAGCGTGGCGGAGACGGACGCGATGAGGCGCGAGCTCGACGAGCTCGCCAAGCAGTTCGAGCACCACGAGGCGCTCTACCGCGCGGGCATGCCCGAGATCTCGGACGCGGCGTTCGACGAGATCGCCGACCGCTACGCCGAGCTGGCCGACGCGCTCGGGCTCACCGAGGAGGAGCGCGTCGATGGGAAGCCCGGCGTCGATCACACGGAGGGCTTCGCCGAGGTCGTGCACCGCGTGCCGATGCTCTCGCTCGAGAAGCTCACGCCGAACAAGAGGGACAACCGCGGCGATCCCGTCCCGATCAGCGAGCAGCTCGGCCAGTGGATCGCGCGCAGACGTTCGGACCTCGAGCTCGCCGAGGGCGAGATCCTGGCGCTCTTCGTCGAGCCGAAGATCGATGGAATCGGCGTGTCGCTCGTGTACGAGAGGGGAAGGCTCGCCCGCGCCGTCACGCGCGGCGACGGCAAGAAGGGCGACGACATCACCAGGCAGGTGCTCCGCGCCCGCGCGGTCCCCGCGACCCTGCGCGGCGTGAGCGGCGCGCTCGAGATCCGCGGCGAGCTCTACTGGCCGCGCCCGGCGTTCGACGCGTGGAACGCGAAGCTCGAGGCGGCCGGAGAGGAGAAGATCGCCAACCCGCGCAACGGGTGCGCGGGGATGGCCAAGCGGAAGGACCCCGAGGGCCTCGAGGACGTCGGGATCACATCCTTCCTCTACTCCGTGCCTTGGAGCGAAGGGGTCGCGCTCCCGCGAAGGCAGAGCGAGCTCTTGCACTTTCTCGCCGACGCCGGAGCGCACGTGTACCTCGAGCACGTGACCGTCGCGAGCGATGCCGCTGGAGTGCTCGCGCACTGCGAGTCGTACACGGCCCGTCGTGGCACGCTCGAGTTCGACATCGACGGCATGGTCATCAAGATCGACGAGCTCTCGCACTACGCGAGGCTCGGCGCGACCGGGCACCACCCGCACTGGGGGATCGCCTACAAGTTCCCGCCCGAGCGCAAGGTGACGCGGGTGCTCTCGATCGAGGCCTCGGTCGGCAAGAGCGGCCTGCTCACGCCGCTGGCCCACCTCGCGCCGGTGCAGCTCGCCGGGACGACCGTCGTACGGGCGAGCCTCCACAACTACACCGAAGCCCTGCGCAAGGACATCCGGGCGGGCGACGACGTCGAGGTCGAGAAGGCGGGGGACATCATCCCGCAGATCATCCGATCGGTGCGCCACGCGCCCGGCGGGACGCCGCTCGAGCGCCCGACGCGCTGCCCCGCGTGCCAGAGCGGGGTGATCGTCGAGGAGATCTTCGTGCGCTGCCCGAACCCGGCCTGTCCTGCGCAGCGTCTCGGGCGGCTCACGCACTTCGCCTCCCGGCGGGCCATGGAGATCGACTGGCTCGGCGAGTCGCTCCTCGGGCAGCTGATCGACAAGCGAGGGCTCGAGACGCCGCAGCAGATCTTCTCGCTCACCAAGGAGCAGATCGCCTCGCTCGATCGCATGGGGGACAAGAGCGCCGACAACGTCGTCCGTGCGATCGAGGCCGCGAAGTCGCGTGGGCTGGCGCGTGTGCTCTACGCCCTCTCGATCCCGCTGCTCGGCGAGGGGACGAGCGAGGATCTCGCGCACTACTTCGGCAACGGCGAGAAGCTGCTGGCCTTCGCACGACGCTACGCGAGCGGCGATCCCGAGGCCGTCGCCACCGTCGCGCCCGACAAGGGCCAGGGCGCGATCGAGGGGCTCGCGAAGAAGAGCGCCGACGTCATCTTCGGAGCGCTCGCGACCGAGTCGCTCGGAAGCGTCTTCGAGGGGCTCGCGAGGGCCGGTGTCTCGCTCGAGGCCGCGAGCGCGACCGTGTCGCTCGTCGAGGGCGTCGCCGGCAAGTCGTTCGTGCTGACCGGGACGCTCCCGACGCTGAAGCGCGACGAGGCGGGCGACCTGATCAAGAACGCGGGCGGCAAGGTCTCCGGCTCGGTCTCGAAGAAGACCGACTACGTCGTCGCCGGAGAAGACGCCGGCAGCAAGCTCGAGAAGGCGCGGGCGCTCGGCGTGAAGGTCATCGACGAGGCCGCCCTGCGGGCGTTGCTGGGGCGCTGACGGGTGCGACGCCGGGTGCGGGCAGGGGTGGACTTGCGCGCCCAGTAAATTGGTCCTATGACCAACTTAATGGGTCGTCCATCGAACACCGAGGAGAGGCGGCGAGAGATCGCGCTGGCGCTACGCGGGGTCATGGCGCGTCAGGGGTACGAGCGAGCCAGCATCGCGGCGATCGCCAAGGAAGCGGGGCTCGCGCCGGGCCTCGTCCACTACCACTTCGAGACGAAGGCCGAGATCCTCCGCGTGCTGGTCGAGGGCCTCGTCCGCGGTGCACGCGCGCGCATCGACAAGCGCGTCGCCGGCGCCACGAGCCCGGACGCGAAGCTCGACGCGTTCATCGACGCGCTCCTCGACCGACGGGAGGACGCCGATCCCGACGCAGCCGCGTGCTGGGCGCTCATCGGGGCCGAGGCCGTCACGCAGCCGGAGGTACGCTCGCTGTACCGGGCGTTCGTCGGCGAGCTCGCCGAGCAGCTCGCGCGGCTGCTCACGAGCGCGTGCCGCGCCGAGGGCCGGAGCGGCGCGGGCGCCAGATCCATGGCGGGCGCGCTCGTCGCGACGATCGAGGGGTACTTCGCGCTCGGGGCCGCGGCGCCCGACGTGATCCCGTTCGGATCGGCCGCCGCGATGACGCGCCACGTGGCGCGCGGGCTCGTGACCGCGCAGCCGAGGAGGGAGCGAGGATGACGACCCTCGATCGTTCGTATCCGCTGCGGAGCGGCCGCCTCGCCGAGCTGCGCTCGCCGGCCCTGCCGCTCGTGCGCCACTACCACGTCCTCGCGTGGCCGAAGGATCAGGGCCCCGCGACTCCCGGCGAGATCGACGAGATGTGGTCGATCGCGCACGCGTTCGCGCGGGCGCGGGGCGAGGAGCTCTTCGGCGATCCGGAGTGCTTCACCGTCCTCTACAACGGCGCGCGCACGCGGCGGATGCCCTGGCCGCACTTCCACCTGATCCCGGCGCGCACGCCCGGCGAGAAGCGCTGGGTCTTGCTGTGCCTCTCGCTGAAGCGCCTGCTGCGCCCCCGGCGCTGGCCCATCATGCGGAGGCTGCTCGGTGTCTGAGCCGGTCACGCGCGCGTGGGAGGAGGCTTGCTGGGCGCTCGGGATCCGGGCGCGACGCGCGGCGGTGGACGATCTGCTCGCCCGCTGGTCCGAGCCGCATCGCCACTACCACGGGCTCTGTCACCTCGAGGCGTGCCTCGCCCTGTTCGAGGATCACCGCGACCTCGCGGAGCGTCCGGGTGAGGTGCTGGCCGCTCTGCTCTTCCACGACGCGATCTACGATCCCACGCGCGCGGACAACGAGGCGCGGAGCGCAGATCTCGCACGCGCGCGGCTCACGGAGGTGCGTCCCGACGCGCTCGATCGCGTGCAGGCCATGATCCTCGCGACGAGGACGCACGTGGCCGAAG
>JBGAQA010000007.1:10865-25159 GCA_044220955.1 Sandaracinaceae bacterium | reverse complement strand
GCGCCGAGGCTTCCCGCGTAGCCGACCATGTTCGGCGCGCCGATCGTCACCAGGCTCGTGATGTCGACGCGGATCGGCTCGACGGCGAGCCCGGGGCACCAGTACGCGCGCTCGGGCGCCCAGTTGCCGAGCTGCCCGGGGATCGCGCCGTCGCGCGCGTGCCTCCCGCAGCCGAGCGCGCTGCCGATGAGGCCGGTGTGCGCGATCGTCGGCAGGGCCGTCCCGTTGATCGAGAAGGTGTGGCGGTGGTCGCACCACTCGGAGCAGTTGGTCGTGCCGTCCTGCCCGTGCCCCGTCAGGAGCGTGACGAGCTCGACGCGCGTCGTGCCCGCCGGGGGCGTGAACGTGTAGGGCGTGTGCGCGCTGTTGTAGCTGCCGTCGAACGTGCCGCCGGTGAACGCACGCTCGGCGCCGCTGGCACTCGGGACGCCGCCCGCGTGGCGGAGGCGGAGCGAGACCGACGCGTGCCACTCGGTCGCCCGCTCCCAGTCGGGGCCGAGCTCGACGAAGAAGGTCGTCGCGCCGCCGGTGCGCAGCAGGCCGAGGAACGCCGATGCATCGAGCGCGTAGTGCTGGCGCCCACGACGCCAGTACGGTGTGATCCAGCGGCCGATCTCGCGGCGATTGGTGCACGCGGCGCCGTCCAGGCAGAGCTGGACGTCGGCGATGCGATCCCACTCGGAGCACGCGAAGGGGTTCTGCGCCTGACAGTCCACCACCGCGTCGATCTCGAGCGAATCGAAGGTCGCCATCGTCGCCGCGTCCGGGAGCGTCACGGTCTGCATGAAGGTGCGCGTGGTCGTGGTCGTATCCACGAGCGAGACGATCGTCGTGCTGCCCGCTTCGCTCGAGAGGCGCGACTCGAGCGCCGCGCGGTAGTTGTAGAAGTGGCCGAGAAAGGCGCCCATCCCGAGGTTCTCGGGCTGTCCGACGGAGGGGTTCAGGCTGTCGGCTGCGTCGAAGTGCTGCGCGCGATCGATCCCGAAGGCGCTCGGGGCCGGGGGATACGCGCGGCCTCGTCCGCCGCCGACGTCGACGGCCGACGACGCCATGCGTGCGTAGGCGATGTACGCGGTGAGCATCGCGCCGACGCTTCCGTCGATCGCGGTCGCCTCGTCGGTGAGGAAGTGGAAGCGCGTCCGCCAGAACGCGCGCTGATCCTCGGGGGTGCTCTGGAACGAGAACGCACCCTCGAGTCGCGAGGCCTGCGCGGCGACGAACGCGTCGCGAGCGGCCGGGTCGTTGTCGTCCGTGACGAAGAAGTACTGGACGTTGCGCGGGCCGTCCGTGAAGAGCATGTCGAAGTCGGTGTCGAAGAGCGCGTCGTTCACGCCCGGAAGGTTCACGAAGAACACGTAGCTCTCGCATCCCGACCACTGCTCGCGGAGGTTCCACGTGGTGCCGTCGGAGCCGTGGACCGTGAAGTCGGCCGCGAGGTCGCCGAAGCGCGTGCCGGCCGCGCCGACCGCGAACGGGATGTGCGGGATCGACAGCTCCGCGCAGAAGTCGGGCGCGCTCGGTCCGGCGTCGCTCCCGCCGTCCATGCCCTCGTCCGGAGCGACGGCCGCGTCGACGGGCGCGGCGGCGCCGTCACAGGCGACGAGCGAGGCGGAGAGGAGGCAGGCGGCTACCGTTGCGCGAGCAAGCATCGGCGGACCATAGCGAAAAGGCCGAGGGCGCGCGACCCGGAGGCCACGCGCCCTCGTCTCACTCGCCGGCTCGCCCGGAACGGCGTCAGTTCGACTCCTCGAACTCGGCGTCGATGACGTCGCCGTCCTTCTTCTTGCCGCCGCCGCCGGCGCTCGGGCCCGCGCCACCCGCACCGCCACCCGGCGCGCCCGGACCGCCCGCGGCACCGTAGGCGAGCTGCGCGAGGTCGGCCATGGCCTTCTCGAGGGCCTCCATGCCGGAGTGGATCGCGTCGTGGTCTTCCTTCTCGATCGCCGAGCGGAGCGTCTTCACCTGGCCCTCGATCGCGGCGACCTTGTCGGCGGGGAGCTTGTCCTTGGCCTCGCCGAGGGCCTTCTCGACGCCGTAGCAGAGCTGGTCGGCCTTGTTGCGCGTCTCGACCTGCTCGCGACGCTTCTTGTCCTCGGCCTCGTGCTCGGCGCCCTCCTTCACCATCTTCTGGATCTCGTCCTGCGAGAGGCCGCTGCCGGCCGTGATGGTGATGCGCTGGTCCTTGCCCGTGGCCTCGTCCTTCGCGGTCACCGCGAGGATGCCGTTCGCGTCGATGTCGAAGGTGACCTTGATCTTCGGCATCCCGCGCGGCGCCGGCATGATGCCCTCGAGGTGGAAGCGACCGAGCGCCCGGTTGTTCCGCGCCTCGGCGCGCTCGCCCTGCAGGACGTGGATCTCGACCTTCGTCTGCGAGTCCTCGGCCGTGGAGAAGGTCTCCTCCTTGCGGGTCGGGATCGTGGTGTTGCGCGGGATGAGCACCGTCATCACGCCGCCGAGCGTCTCGACGCCGAGCGAGAGCGGCGTGACGTCGAGCAGGACCATGTCCTTCACGTCGCCGCTGAGCACGCCCGCCTGGACGGCCGCGCCGATCGCGACGACCTCGTCCGGGTTGACGCCCTTGTGGGGCTCCTTGCCGAAGAACTTCTTCACGCGCTCCTGCACGAGCGGGATGCGCGTGGAGCCGCCGACCAGGACGACCTCGTCGATCTGCGACGCGGTCTTGCCGGCATCGGCGAGCGCGCGCTTGGTCGCCTCGAAGCTACGCTCGACGAGATCCTCGATCATGCTCTCGAGCTTGGCGCGCGTGAGCTTGATGTTCATGTGCTTGGGACCGGTGGCGTCGGCCGTCAGGAAGGGCAGGTTCACCGTCGTCTCGAGCTTCGCCGAGAGCTCGATCTTCGCCTTCTCGGCCGCGTCCTTCAGGCGCTGCAGGACCATCTTGTCCTTGGCGATGTCGATGCCGGTGTCCTTCTTGAACTCGGCGATCAGGTAGTCGATGATCTTGTGGTCGACGTCGTCGCCGCCGAGGTGCGTGTCGCCGTTGGTGCTGATGACCTGGACGACGTTGTCGCCGACCTCGAGCACCGAGATGTCGAAGGTGCCGCCGCCGAAGTCGTAGACCGCGATGACCTCGTCGCTCTTCTTGTCGAGGCCGTACGCGAGCGCGGCCGCCGTCGGCTCGTTCACGATGCGCTTCACCTCGAGCCCGGCGATCTTGCCGGCGTCCTTGGTGGCCTGGCGCTGGCTGTCGTTGAAGTACGCCGGGACCGTGATGACCGCCTCGGTGACGGTCTCGCCCAGGTAGTTCTCGGCGGCCTTCTTGAGCTTGCGCAGGACGTGGGCGCTGACCTCGGGCGCCGAGAGCTCCTTGCCCCTCACCTCGAAGCCGCTGTCGCCGTTCTTGCGGCGCACGACCTTGTAGGGGACGCGCTTGCTCTCCTCGGTGACCTCCTCGAAGCGGCGTCCGATGAAGCGCTTGGCGGAGTAGATCGTGCCCTCGGGGTTCGTCACGGACTGGCGCTTGGCGATCGTGCCGACGAGCACCTCGTCCTGGTCGTCCCAGCCGACCACCGACGGCGTGATGCGGTCGCCCTCCTCGTTGACGATCACCTTGGGCTCCTTGCCCTCCATGATCGCGACCACGGAGTTCGTGGTTCCCAGGTCGATGCCGATGATCTTGCCCATGTGCTTGGTGTTCCTTCTGTCCCGCCGACCTTCAGGTCAGCCGAGGACCGAGGCGGAAACTAATCATGTGCCCACCCCGGTCAACCCGATCGGTACGAGAAATGCTGGGCGCCCCGGCCGGCCGGGCCGCTATCCTGCGCGGGTGCAGCTGCTCGCGGCCTCGGGGGTGCTGCTTCTCACGCTCGTCGAGGGCGTCGTGCGGGCCTGGCGGCGCGAGCCCTACGACGTGCGCTCCGCCGCGACGTCCGTCTGCCCTCCAGCGGGGGCGGCAAGAACGCGTCACGACCAGCTCACGCGCTCGGTGCTGGAGCACCCCGAGCGCTACTCGCGCCACCTCCGCAAGACGGTCGACGAATCGGAGTGAGGAGCCGAGGCTGGGCCGCGTCCGTTTTCGCGGCGCGACGGGGTAGTCTCCCGCCGGCGTGGACTTCGCGCTCCGCTGGCTCTGGGCGTTCGTCTTCACCGAGGTGGTGGAGACGGGCATCTACGTGCAGTCGCTGCCCGGCCGTCCGCTCCGCGAGCGGCTCGCGATCGGCCTCGGCGCGAGCGCGATCACGCACCCGATCGTCTGGTACGTCATCCCGGACGTGACGCAGTCCTTCGGCCTGGCGTGGTGGCCGACCGTCGGCATCGCCGAGACGTACGCGGTGCTCGTCGAGACGCTCTGGCTCGCCGGCTTCGGCGTGCGCCGCCCGTTCCTCTGGTCGCTCGCCGCCAACATGGTGAGCTTCTCGCTCGGTCTCTTCGGGTACGCGCTGCTCCGCTGGTGAGCAGAGCACCGGCGCCGCCGACGGCGGCCCGCGCTTCAGTCGGGCAGCTGCACCCACGCGGAGCCGTTGCCGGAGCCCCAGACCACGACCGTGTTCGTGCCGGCGTGGTCGGCGCGCATCATCCGATAGCCCGCGATCGTGTCGCCCGCGACGGCGATGCACTCGGTGGCCGGCGTCGCGCCGATGCGCACGCTGCGGATGACCTCGGGCGGTGTGAGATCGGCCCAGGTGACGCGGTACGCTCCGCCGGCCGCGCTCGGCGTCACGGCGAACGACGCGAGCGCCGTCTGAGTCGAGTCGAGCGCCGTGCTCGCCCCGAGACCCGTGAGCGCCGCGTCCGCGATCGCCGTGCCGAGCGTGAACGTCGTCGCGTCCTGCCACGCGACGGCGATGCGACCGTCACCGAGCTCGCCCGCGTCCGCCATCCCGCAGCCGGGGATCGAGAGCGACGACGCGACGCCCGTCGCACGGTCCCAGACCGCGACCGTGCAGGCCCCGCCGCTTCGGTACGACACGAGGGCACCGCGCGAGTGCCTCCGGAGCATGCCCGTCCCCGCCGAGAACGCTCCGATGTCGCTCGTGCCCATCGCGGCTCCGTTCGATCCGAAGGTGAGCACCGAGAGGGTCGCTCCGCCGAGAAGCACGTGGAACGTCGAGCCGTCGTCGACCACGTGCTCGGGTCCGCCCGACGATCGGCCCGGCATGACGGTCATGCTCGTGAACGCCAGCCGGCGCGCGCCCGCCACCGTGAGGCTCCCCATGAGCGAGCCCGTCGAGGTGATCCCGCAGTCGATCGGCCCTCCGTTCACCCCGAAGAAGCCGCCGAGCGCCGTGCTGCCACCGCCACCGTCCGTGAAGCGGACCTGCGCGGTGGCGCCCGATCCCGAGACGAGCCCGAAGAACGTCCTCGTGCCCGAGGCCGCGATCGACACCTCCGCGGCGGCCATCGAGCTGCCGCCGGTGAAGTTGTTGCTCGTCGTGTACGCGCACGACGTGCTGCCGGCGTCGGGCAGCACGATGGCCGAGTCCGTCCCCGCGCCGACGTCCGTTCCGCCCGCGTCGCGCAGGACCGCGCCGGCATCGGAGAGCTCGTCTCCGTCGTGCGCGATCGGCGTGAGCGTCGCGGGGTCCACCTCGGGGATCGGGACGCACGCCCCGTCCTCGCACGTGCTCGTCGCATCGCACGTCACGCCGGTGCAGCGCGCCGAGAGGAAGATGGGAAGCACGAGCCGCTGACCCCGCACGAACCCGGCACGCACCGTGCGGGTCACCGTCCGGGCGGCCGGCATCGTCTCGTCACACGTCGAGAGGGCGGCGACGTGCAGCTCGATGCGGGCACTCGCGTCGTCACCGGGCGGCAAGAGACCGAACGAGAAGGGCAGCTCGACCGCGGGCAGGCCCGTCCGGTGCACGTAGAAGAGGTGCGGCGAGTCGATCGGCATGAACCCACCGCCGGGCACGACGCGCGATGCCTCGGCGAGCACGCACTGGATCTGAGCGGGTGCGAGATCCGAGTCGACGACCGGCACCAGCTGGGTGCGCGGGGTCGTGCACGCGAGCAGCAAGAGAGCGACCGAGAGCACGCGCTTCATGAGCCTCCGGGGATCGTCGACGTCACGCGCGACGGGCCGCCGCGGGCCGAGAGCACCTTCCGTCGATTCGCGACCCGTCGTGAGCCGATGATCTTCGAGCTCGCGCCACGCGTCCAGCCCTCGCCCGCGGGCGGGCTACGCCGTCGCGTCGTCGGCGACCGCCACGGGCGATCGCAGCGCGAGGCTCCCGTCCACGGCCGGCCAGGGGTCGCGCCACGTGCGGAAGAGCACCATCGCGCCGAGCACGAAGAGCACGACCGCCGCGTAGTGGCCCGGCGTGAGGCCGAGGTAGCGCGGGTCGCTCGTGTCGAGGTCGGTCGCGCGCAGGAAGTCGAGCCCGAAGCGGATGGGCGCGTAGAGCACGGGAAGCAGGCCGAGGAAGAAGCCACGCGGCCGCGCGCGCCGTCCGAGGACGAGGAAGAGCGGGATCATCGCGAGGCACCAGAGCACCTCGTAGAGCCCGAGGTCGTGGCGCACCTGGTAGGGCGGATAGCCGACCTCGTAGTCGGCGACACCGAGCGGGAACATCGTCACGCGTCCGGGGTGGTCGTGCGTGAGGAAGCACCCGATGCGTCCGAAGAGCCAGCCGAACGGGAACGAGAACGCGATCGGATCGGACGCGTAGCGAATCGCCACCAGGCCGAGGCCGTGGCGGCGCATCCAGACCAGCGCGCCCACGATCGCACCGAGGAAGCCGCCGAAGGAAGAGAGGCCGTTCCAGATCTCGAGCACGAACCAGGGACGCTCGCGCACGACGTCGGGGTGGTACGCGAGCGCGTCGAACACGTGGCCGACCACGAAGCCGGCGACGATGACGTGGCCGCTCAGGCCCGAGACGGCCATGGGCTCGAGGCCCACGCGCCGCGCACGACGCTCGGCGACGAACGCGCCGAGGATCACGCCCGCGGCCACGAGGATCCCGAACGGGTGGACCTGCACGTCGGGCGGGAAGTCGATCGTGAACCCGAGGATCGTGATCGGCGCGATGGACGGAAGCGGGATGACCCAGGCCTCGGCCTGGAACCACGGGATGGTGAGCAGGAGCGGCAAGGCCGCCGTCAGTCCACGTCTTGCATGAGGTCGAGCAGCTCGTCGGGCTCGACGAATTCGACGACGCGGTGGACCTCGTTGCCCGCGGAGTCGTGCATGACCACGAGCGGCAGGCCGCGCTGGTCGTAGCTCGCGAGCAGCGCGCGACCCTCGGTGAGGTCGCGCCCCGGGGAGAGATCGACGTGCACGGCGACGAAGCGACTGCCCTCCGCCTGCACGCGGGGGTCGGGAAACGTGTTGCGCTCGAGCTCGCCGCACGCCCCACACCAGCTCGCGCCGAAGTCGACGATGTAGGGCGTGTGGCTCGCGCGCGCCTCGTCGATCGCGGCACGCGCGTCCTCTCGCCAGTGCAGGCCCGGCGGCGCGGCGACGAGCCAGGCCGCGAACCCGAAGCCGCCCGCCGAGGCGAGCAAGATCCCGGCGCCCTTGCGCGCACGGATCGCGACGCTCGGCTCGTGGAAGTCGAGGTGCACGGCGCCCGCGACGAGGCCGCCCACCACGAGCGCGAGCGCCACTCCGGCCACGAGCGGGTCGTGCCGGATGAGGCGGTAGCCCGGGAGGAACTCGCGCACGAAGTAGAACGCCATCACGATCAGGAGGATCCCGAAGACGCTCTTGACGTGGTTCATCCAGGCGCCGCTCTTCGGCAGCGCCGCGGAGAAGGTGCCGACGACGAAGAAGAGCGTGCCGAGGCCGAGCGAGTAGAACGCCATCGCGGTACCGCCGAACACCCAGTCGTGCGTGTCGGCGATGTAGGTGAGCAGGCCGATGAGCGCGGGGCCCGTGCAGGGCGCGGCGACGAACGCGGAGACGAGCCCGAGACCGAACGCGCCGCGGTAGCCGATGCCGCCGACGCTCGCGAAGTAGTTCTGGAGCGAAGGCGGCAGGTTCAGCTCGAACGCGCCGAACATGCTCGTCGAGAGCACCAGCAGGAGCACGGCGATCGGGACGACGACCCAGGGGCTCGCGAGCCACGATCCGAAGGCGGCTCCGGTGAGCCCGACCGCGACGCCGACCGGGGTGAAGAGCGCGACGATCCCGAGCACGAACGCCGAGGAGAGCAGCGCCGCCTCGCCCTTGCTCTTGGCCTGGCGCGCGCCGAAGACGCTGACCGTGATCACGATCATCGGGTAGACGCAGGGCGTGAGCGCGGTCAGCAGCCCGACGACGTAGATGAGCGGGAGCGCGACGAGGTAGTTGCCCGACCCGAGCGCCGTCGTGAACGAGTCGTTCACGTCGCCGAAGAAGTCGGCGCGCGCGACGGCGGGCGCGAGAGCGAGGACGGCCGGAGCGAAGAGCGCGAGCGCAGCCGCGAGTCGGCGCGAGGGGGTCATGGGGTTTCCATTATAGTCCGGCGGGCAGGACGTCCAGATGCAGCGTACCCCTCCCCCCCATGGTCCGCGCCGACGCGCACCGGGCGCCCGCCCGGCGCGCCTGGACCGTCCGCCGCTGCGCCTTCAGCCCACGACGCTCTGGGAGTACCCCTCCCAGCACTACGGGCAGGGCGAGCAAGGCAGCTCTCGCTACGTCGGGGCCACGCCGTCGTGGGTGATCTGGAACCTCGTCCAGCGCTACACCAGACCCGGCGACCTCGTCGTCGATCCGATGTGCGGCTCGGGCACGACGCTCGACGTCTGTCGGGACACGGAGCGGCGCGCACGGGGCTTCGATCTGTCCCCGACACGGCCGGACGTCGAGCGCGCCGACGCGCGCAAGCTCCCGGTGCCCAGCGGCGCGGCGCAGCTCGTCTTCATCGACCCGCCCTGGGGCGACCACATCGACTACTCGCCGGACGCGGCGTGCATCGGCAAGCTCTCCGCCTACGACCCGCGCTACTACGAGGCGATGGGCGCCGTGCTCGACGAGTGTACGCGGGTGCTCGCGCCCGGGGGTCACCTGGGCCTCTTCTGCTGCGACTACTTCGAGAAGAAGAAGGGCCTCGCCTGCGTGGGCTTCGAGCTCTTCGCGCTGGCGATCCGCAGGCTGCGCCCCGTCGACATCGTGAGCGTCGTGCGGCACCACAAGACGCTCGCGATGGGCAACTACCGGCGCGCAGCCGAAGAGGGGAACTTCTTCCTGCGCGGGTTCAACTACCTGTTCATCCTCGAGAAGCCCGCCGCGCGGGAGCGTGCACCCCGCTGACGCGCGTCACTTCGCGGTGCGAGCGCGCAGCAGCTTCGCGGTCGAGAGCAAGCGCGCCAGAACGACGGCCTGGAGCAGACAGACGACGACGGCGCCGCCGAGCATGGCGAGCTCACCAGGCCCGCGACCTCCGTGATCCGCCAGGACGCTCCCGACAGCCACGGCGAGCGAGCAGGCGATCGCGACGAACGGATACGCGCGGAACAGACCGGTACCGACGGGCGTCGGCGACGGGCCCGCGCCGAGGGTGTCGTTCGCCGCTTGACCGAAGCCGCCGATGATGACGATGTTCGCGAGCGCGCCCAGCACCGGGATCGACGTGAGCAGCGCGGAGATGACGCCGCGCACGACGTTCGTCGCCGCCGACCACGCACGGAAGACGGCCCACATCCACATCAGCTGCGCGAGGCCGAGCGGGATCACGACCGCCATCATGGTCTCGCTGCTCCGCACGCCGTCGACCACGAGCGAAATCGCGGAGAACGCGAACAGGAGCAGGTAGGCGATCGCAGCGAAGATCGACATGCCGGCAGACTACATCCACGCCGTGAACGGAAGGTCTCGATCCGAGCACGGCGGGTCGATTCGCCTCGCCGTCCGCGTGCCCGATCGCACGGATCGCGGCCGAAACCGGCGATCCAATCCGTTGGCACCGCGTATGCTCCAAGCAGAGTCGGAGGTGGCCATGCGCCGCACCAATCTGCTGCTCCTCGCCCTCGGTTTCGTCGCCCTCTCGCTCGCCCCCGGGTGCGCGCCGTACGGGTACTACGGGCGCGGCTACTACCGCGGCGGGGGCTACCAGCGCGGCTACTCCGGCTCGAGCTACAGCCGCGGCTACGGCGTGACGCAGACGACGTACTACGGCGGCGGGTACGCACCGAGCTACGGCTACGCGCAGCCGAGCTACGGGTATGCGCAGCCCAGCTACGGCTATGGCAGCAGCTACGGCGGCTACGGGTATGCGCAGCCGACGTACGGCTACGGCGGCGGCGTGGTCGTCACCGCCCCGAGCGCGCCGAGCAGCAGCGGCACCGTCGTGGTCGCGCCCTCGGGCCCGAGCGGCTCGGTGGTGGTCGCGCCGCCCGTGACGAGCGGCACGGTCGTCGTCCGGCCCTGAGTCCCCTCACCCAACCCTCTCCCCGCGACGGGCAGAGGGCCTTCGGTCAGGTGTCCTGGAGCTCGCGACGCAGGATCTTGCCGCGGTCGGAGCGCGGCAGCGCGGCGACGAAGCGCACGATGCGCGGGAACTTGTAGCGCGCGAGCTTGCTCTTCGCGTGATCCTGCAGCGCGCTGATCATCGCGTCGCTGGGCACGTGGCCATCGCGCAGCACGACGACGGCCTTCGGCACGCTCAGGCCCTCCTCGTCCACGGCGCCGACGACGCAGCACTCCTTCACCGCGGGGTGCGTGGCGAGGCAGTCCTCGATCTCGAGCGGCGAGACGAACATGCCGCGCACCTTGAGCATGTCGTCGCCACGACCGGCGTAATAGAAGTAGTCGCCCTCCTTGCGGAAGAGATCGGCGCTCACGACCCAGTCGCCGCCGACGAAGGTGGCCTTGCTCTTCTCCTGGTCGCCGAAGTAGCAGAGCGCCGCGCTGTCGCCGCGCACCCAGAGGCGGCCCATCTCGCCCTCGGGCACGTCGGTGCCGTCGGGGCCCACCACGCGCGCGTCGTAGCCGGGGACGAGGCGCCCGAGCGAGGCGGCCTTCACCTCGCCCGGGTAGTTGGAGATGTAGATGTGGAAGAGCTCGGCCGAGCCGATGCCGTCGAGGATCTCGCACCACCCGCGCGACCTCCAGCGATCGTAGAGGCTCGGTGGGAGAGCCTCGCCCGCGGAGAGGCACATGCGCAGCGAGCGCAGCGCATGCCTGTCGGCGTCCGCGTGGTCGGCCATCTGCCGGATCATCGCCGGCACGTTCGAGAGCACGGTGACGCCGTGCTTCTCGATCTCGGCGAAGAGCTTCTCGGGCGTGGGCTTCTCCGGGAAGAACACCGCCGTGCCCCCGAACGCGAAGGGGAACATGAGGTTCGTGCCGGTGGCGTAGCCGAAGAAGAGGCGCGAGACGCTCAGGAACACGTCGTCCTCGCGCAGCCCGAGGACGTGCTTCGGGTAGCACTCGGCGTTGTAGGGGAAGTCGTGGTGGAAGTGGACCGCCCCCTTGGGCTTGCCAGTCGTGCCCGAGGTGAAGAGCCAGCCCGCCACGTCGTCGCGCGACGTGTCGGCGTTCTGGGTGCGCTCCGAGGCACCGACGATCGCGTCCTCGAAGTGCTCGCCGTCCTCCGGCAGCTCGCCCCCGCCGACGATGAAGCGCACGCGACAGCGGCGGTGACGCGCGAGGACAGGGCCGAGTCGGTCCATCACCGACGCGTGGGCGATCACGGCGCGCGCCCGCGTGTAGGTCACGAGGTGGTCGAGATCCTCCTCGGTGCCGAGCGGGTTGCCCATGCAGAACACGGCGCCCGCCTTGAGGATGCCGAACCAGCTCACCGCGAACTCGATGCCGTCGGGCAGCAGCAGGAGCACGCGGTCCTCGAGGTCGATGTCGCGGTCGCGCAGCGCGTGGCTGACGCGGTTGGCCAGCGCTTGCACCTCGGCGTACGTCCACGACCGATCACCGACCTTCACCGCGATCCGCTCTGCTTTGCCCTCTCGCACCCGCGCGTCGAGGAACCAGTCGGCCATGTTGAAGCGCTCGGGGAACGTCGGGCGGACGAAGCCTTCGGGGTCGGTCATGGGGCGACGACTCTACCAGCGTCGGCGCGTTTGGTAGGCTCCGGTCGTGGCCTCGCCCGCGACCAGCGCGCTCCCGACGGCGCCCGTCCGCGCCAAGGGCGTGAACTTCCGCGGCGTGATGAAGCAGCTCGAGCGGCGGGGAGGCCGGGCGCTGCTCGAGCGCGTGCTCGCGCGCGTCGAGGGCGAGGCGGGCGAGGCGCTGCGCACCGGAGCCGTCGTGACGGGCGGCTGGTACCCCGCGCGGTGGTACGACGCACTGCTCGCCGCGGTGGAGGAAGAGTACCCGACCGAGCGCACGGCGATCCGCGCGCTCACGCGCGAGGCCGTGACGGACGACTTCAAGACGCTGTTCCGCATCCTGCAGCTCGTGGTGAGCCCGAACGCCGCGCTGAAGAACGGCGTGAAGGTGATGGCGCGCTACTGGGAGGGCGGGCGCGTCGAGCTGATCGAGGGGCACGAGGGCTACCTGCAGTTCCGATTCGACGACTACGTCGGCTTCACGCCACGGATCTGGGAGGACGTGATCGGCGGGATCGAGGCGGTGGTCGATCTCATGGGCGTGGTGCGCGCGCCGATCGAGACGCGTGGGGCCACGAGCGACCACCGACGCCTCGACGTGATCATCCGGTACCATTTCTGACCTCGAGCCTCGGCGCGCGGTAGTAGGCTCCGCGCCATGGACAAGGACTACCTCGCCCACCTCGAGCGCGAGCTCAAGGGCTTGCGGGAGCAGGGGCTCTACAAGGCCGAGCGGCAGATCACGTCGCCGCAGGGAGCTCTGATCTCGACGACCGAGGGCCGCGAGGTCCTGAACTTCTGCGCGAACAACTACCTGGGCCTGGCCAACGATCCGACGCTCGTGGCGGCGGCGAAGGCCGCGCTCGACACGCACGGCTACGGCATGGCGAGCGTGCGCTTCATCTGCGGGACTCAGTCGCTGCACAAGGAGCTCGAGCGGCGCCTGGCGAGCTTCCTCGGGACCGACGACGCGATCCTGTACTCGAGCTGCTTCGATGCGAACGGGGGCCTGTTCGAGGCGATGCTCGGCGAGGAGGATGCGATCATCAGCGACGCGCTCAACCACGCGTCGATCATCGACGGTGTGCGCCTCTGCAAGGCCAAGCGCTACCGCTACGCCAACGACGACCTCGCGGACCTCGAAGTGCAGCTGAAGCAGGCGCGCGCCGACGGCGCGAAGCGGATCCTCGTCGCCACCGACGGCGTCTTCTCGATGGACGGGATCATCGCGCGCCTCGGTCCGATCTGCGATCTCGCGGACCGCTACGGCGCGATGACGATGGTCGACGACAGCCACGCCGTCGGCTTCGTCGGCGAGAAGGGCAAGGGGACGCACGAGCACTGCGGCGTGCTCGGGCGCGTGGACGTGATCACCGGGACGCTCGGCAAGGCGCTCGGGGGGGCGAGCGGCGGCTACACCGCGGCGCGCGGGCCGATCGTGGAGTGGCTACGGCAGCGCTCGCGGCCCTACCTCTTCTCGAACTCGCTGGCGCCCGCGATCGCCGCGACGTCGATCGCCTGCCTGGACCTGCTCGAGAAGAGCGACGCGCTACGCGTGCGGGTGCGCGAGAACGCGGCGCGCTTCCGCGACGGCATGACGAAGGCGGGCTTCACGCTCGCGGGGGCCGGCCACCCGATCGTGCCGGTGATGATCGGCGACGCGAAGATCGCGAGCGAGATGGCGCAGCGCCTGCTCGAAGAGGGGATCTACGTCATCGGCTTCTCGTTCCCGGTCGTGCCGAAGGGCAAGGCGCGCATCCGCACGCAGATGAGCGCGGCCCACACGCCGGAGCACGTGGATCGTGCGATCGCCGCGTTCACGAAGATCGGCCGCGAGATGGGGATCGTGAGCTGAGGGAGCGGCAGCCTGGCGAGCATCGCTTCATAGGCACCGCGGCGCGCGGCGCGAGAGACGGGTGGAACGAGCGTGCGCGATCGAGCGTCCCTCGATTGACGGGCCTGGGCACGCATCACAGCTTGCCCTCGGTGTCGGAACGGTCCCGCGCGCCGGCGTTCGCTCTCGTCACCGCCTCGGCGCTCGCGCTGAGCGTGGGCGGCTGCCGGGGCGCGCCGAGCGGAGACTTCTGCGCCGTGCTCGCGCGCACGCCCGGCTGCGGCGGGCCGGCCGAGGCGTGCCAGCCGCGCCTCGACTTCATCCGGACCGTGAGCCCCGAGTGCGACGACGCGCTCGACGCGTTCACGACCTGCGTCGCGGGCCTCGCGCCGCTCGCATGCGGCGGTGCCTGGAACGGCGTGGTCGCAGCCACGGGCGAAGGCACCCTCGTCAGCGGCAGCGAGTCCGAGGAGTTCCAGTTCGGAGACAACTTCTCCGTCCTGCTGCG
>JBGAQA010000007.1:8894-10759 GCA_044220955.1 Sandaracinaceae bacterium | reverse complement strand
CAAGGCGAGACGTGCTGGACGGGCCTCGAGTGCCGGGCCGGACTCTGCACTCGCGCCTGCTCGGCATTCGGCGAGTGCTCGATCGACGGGGTCTTCCTCGGGCCGATCCAGACCGAGTGCCTAGAGCTGGACGGCGAGAGGCGCTGCGCGCGCCCTTGCTCGGACCCGAGCGCGCCGGTCTGCGCCGCCCTCGGCGCGCTGAGCTGCCAGGTCGACACCGCGAACGGTGGGTACTACCGCTGCGCGCCTTGACCGGCGCGTCCACGGAGGACGGTGGTTCAGCGCGCTCGCCGACGAGGGGCGTGGCCGGGTGCGCCGTACCGGGAGTGTGAGCACGAGCACGAGGGTGGGCCGAGCCCGACACGGCGGCTGCGTTGCGGGTCCGCGATGGACTACGCTCACCGCGCCCGGAAGGAGCTCGCGATGCGGGTGCACGTCCTCTTGCTGCTCTCGTCGCTCGCGCTGGCGCTCGCCGGCTGCGACGGCGGCGGCGGGCCCGGCTGGGCGTCGTACGTCGCTCCACCGGGCGCGGCGCGCGGCGTGCGGCCGGTCGTCCGGCTCTCGCCCGCGTCGCCCCTCGCCGTCGACCCCGAGCTCGCGGGCTTCGACGGGTGGCCGATCGCGTTCGACGTGAGCGGCGCGCCCGCCGGCGCGCGCTGCTCGATCGAGGTGCGGCAGGACGGCGCGATCGTGCCGACGCCCGCGGCCGCGCTCGAGGGCACGAGCTGCCAGACGTCCTGGGACGGCCGCGGCCCCGGCGGCGCGCGCCTACCCAGCGGCCCCCTCGCCGTGACCGCGACGGTGACGGGCGGCGCGATCGACGCGAGCACCACGGTGACGCTCGCGCTCGTGCGCGTGGGGATCGTGCGTATCGAGCTCGCGGGCGCCGCCGGAGCGCGGCAGCCGCTGCTCTACCGGCGTACGGGCGGCGTCCCGGACGGCTTCTACGAGGTCGACGCCTCCACGGCTCCCTTCGCGATGGGGCCTGGCCCCCGCGAGGCTGGCGCGAGCGCGCTCGCCCACGCGGACGGCTCGCCGCGTGCGATCCCCGCAGTGTGGACCGATCTGCTCTCGCCGCCCCTCGATCCGCTCGCCACCGACGGAGTCGAGCACGCGTCGTACGCGCTGCCCACGGCCTGGGTCGCGGGCTCCGAGATGGACCTGCGGGTGCATGGCGCCGCGATGGGTGTGCCCGAGGGGATCTCGCTGCGGGTGGTCCCGCCGACGGACACCACCATCGCGGGCGACGACGCGTTCCGCGACGGCGCGCTGATCACGCTCCACACGAGCGGCAGCGTCGTGCCCGCCGTCGGGCGCTTCGAGGTGCCCTGGGCGTTCTCGTTCGAGGTGCGCGCGCCAGACGGCGAGTGGCAGCCCTTGCCGGGCACTTTCACCGTGACGCTTCGCTTCTACGGCCTCGCCGGTGCGCCGGCCCTCGGTTTCACGACGCTGCCGCACCGTCCCTGGATCGACGTGGTCGACCGCATCGCAGGCTGGATCGACGGTGCCGCGAGCGATCCCGTCGCCGTCGGCGCGCTCCTCGTGCAGCACGTGTACTACGACACGGGGCTTCGCTACGACACGATGTCGGGCGCCTCGGCGTACACCGACTATCCGCGCGCCGGCTTCGGAGGCGCGGTGTTCTACGCGCAGGACTACGAGGACCGCGGCCACGGCACGACCGTCAACTGCTCGGACGCCGCGTCGATCCTCTCGACGTACGGGAACATGGTGGGCGTCGACTTCGGCTACCACATCCTGACGAGCCGCCTCGGCATCGATCACGGATTCGACCTGGACTTCATCCGCGCCATCGGGATGCCGGCGTTCGACGACACTCCCTTCGACAGCGGCCGGGGCAGCTT
>JBGAQA010000007.1:0-8695 GCA_044220955.1 Sandaracinaceae bacterium | reverse complement strand
TGAACCGCTCGGTCGCATGGGCCCTCGCTCTCTCGCTGCTCTCGATCGCTGCGCGCGCCGAGGCGCAGCACGCGCTTCCCGTCGCGGCGCTGGCGGGCGACGGGCTCGAGGTTCTCTCCATCACGGCGCCCGACGAGGCGGCGCTGCCGGTGCGGATCGTCCTCGCGAGCAACGGTGCGCGCCGCTTCGCGCTCGACGTCTGGGTGACGGCGTCGCCGGCCGCGGCGAGCGCCGTCTTCGACGCGCGACGCGAGACGCTCTCGACGACGGCCATGTCGGAGCGGCGCGACCTCGCGCCCGGCGGCCGCGCGCTCGCTTCCGCCCCGAGCGGCGTCGCGTCGCTGGTGATGCTGGTGGTGTCGAACGTCGTCCTCGTCGTGCGGGCGATCGAGCCGGGGGACGCCAGCGCCCTCGCGGAGCGGCTGGCCGCGGCGGTGATGGCGTCGGAGCCGGGCCCGGCGGCGCTCGTGCACGCGCCGGACGCGCTCGGCCAGGCGACCACGATCCAGACGCCAACCCGCAGCGTCGCGTTCCTCGTGACGTGCGAGAGCGGCTGCCGCGCGCGTCGGGTCGCCGCCGGTTTCCTGGTCGAGCGCGAGACGGGCGAGGCATCGCTCAGCCTGCACGCGGTCGACGGCCAGCTCCGCGCGACGCACGTGCACGCCGCGTATCCCTGAGGCGCCCTACGCGGGCACGCTCAGGCGCACCCGTATCTCCGGCTTGATCTTCAGGGTGCCCATCATGGCCGAGTACGGCGTGATGCCCCAGCGCGTCTGATCGAGCACGACCTCCGTGACCCATCGCGCGCCCTCGCGACGCACGTGCGCGTCGATGCCGGCGCTGCGACCGACGAGCGTCAGCGTACCGCGGACGAGGAAGCCCTCCCCCTCCGCGCTGACCGACGAGGACTCGAAGGACGCCTCCGGGTGCGCGCGCGTCCGGAGCACGTCCGACGCGACGTTGCCCTCGATCTTGGCGAGATCGCGCGCCGAGAGGGTGCCTGGCGAGGGGCGCCCGTGCACGACCGGGTGGAGCACGCGCACGCTCGTCGCGTCGAAGGTCGCGGACACCCTCGTCCGCGCGTCGTCCCAGGTGAGGGAGAAGCGCTCGACGGCCAGCTCGAGGTCGTGGGCGACCGCCGAGAGTAGCCCCTCCTTGAAGGTGAAGACGCGGACCTCGCCGCCCTCCGCGTGGCCGATGGTAGGCATGAGTGGATCCTGTGTAGCATTGCCGCGTGCGGAGCTACTTCTTTCGAACGCTGACCCTGGTGTTCCTCGTGTTCTCGGCGTTCTTCGCCGCGGAATTCCTCTTCGAGCTCTGGCGCGCCGGCTGGCCGGGCCCCGAGCAGACGAGCTGGGTCGAGGTCAACAACGCCAAGCTCGTCGACCTGCTGAGCCCGATCGCGCGCGCGTACAACAACGTGCTCGCGATGCTCATCGCGACCATCGGCCTCGCGATCCCGCTCACGGCGAACATGCACACGCCGAAGCTGATCGAGATGTTCATCCGCGACCGCGTCAACCAGGTCGTGCTCTTCGGTGGCGCGTTCCTCGCCGCCAACGTGCTCTGGGTCGACTACATCGTGGGGCCGCACTTCGCGCCCACGATCGCCATCGCGATCGCCGTCGGCGGCGCGCTCGGCGGGTGGGCGATCCTCATCCCCTATTTCTTCTACGTGGTGCGCTTCCTCGACCCGTCGAACATCCTGCGTCGGCTCGAGGACGAGACGGCCCGGGCCATCGACCACGTGCAGACGGGCCGCCTCGACGCCAACGACGGGCAGGCCCTCGTACACGAGCGCCTGCAGGAGATCGGCACCATCGTCGTGAAGTCCCTCGATCGCACGGACCGAGACGTGGCGCTGCAGGGCATCTGGATCTTCAAGCGCCTGCTCGACTACCACGGCGCGCGGAAGGGGAAGATGCCAGCCGGGTGGTTCGAGATCGACCGGGCCGACTTCATCGGCCTGAGCACCGACGCGATCGCGCTCGTGCAGGAGGAGAAGGTGTTCTTCGAGCGGAAGGTGCTCCAGCAGCTCTTCTTCGCGTACTCGCACGCGATCGGAAAGGCCTCCGACGTGGTGTCCAGCATCAGCGACGCCAACCGCGTCGTCGCGATGCGCGCGGCCGAGCGCAAGGACGAGAGCGCCCTCACCCTCTCGCTCCGCTACTTCAACAACTTCCTCCGCGAGTCGATCCGTCTCAAGCACGTGCGCAGCATCTTCGACGTGTTCCTGCAGTACCGGCTGCTCGCCGAGCAGCTCCACGACCGGCCCACCGTCGTGAAGGACGCGGCGCGCCACCTGGCGTCGTATGCGATCGACGCGCGCAAGCTCGGCGTGCACGGCGTCTCGGCCTTCGCCGCCTTCGACCTCGCCGAGATCGCGCTCGACGCGCAGCAGGCGACTCCGACCGTCGCGGCGGACGTGCTCGAGTCCGCGCTCTCGGTCGGTTGGTCGGGTGCGACCCACGAACACATGATCGTCGAGGCGCGCATCAAGCTCGGCGCGATGCTGCTCGCGGCCGGAAAGGACGAGGCCGTCGCGCGCGTGAAGGGATCGCTCGAGGGGATCGAGGCCGACGTGCTCCAGAAGAGCGCGGCCGATCTGCTCGGCGCCGCGCGCGTCTACCACGAGGTCACGGACCGTCAGGTCGACGTGCGCTGGATCGCGCCGGAGCTGCGCGGATCGGTCGATCGCTTCGTCGCGCTCTGCACGGGGGGCTAGAGACCCGCCTTGGCGCGACGTGGCTCGATGGCGCTCGAGAGCGCGACGCGCAACCGCCGGCGCGCGCGCGTCGATCCGAACGCGCCCCCACAGTTCTTCATCACGCCGGTCGGCAGCGCGCCGGGGACGAGCGGGCCGCGCGGGCTCGATCTTCTGCACGCCGAGCCGCGCGCGTGGGGGGACCTCAGCGGCGCCGCGGAGCTGGTCCGCTTCGCGTTCGAGGGCGGCGACTGCGCGGGCGTGTTCGACACGCTGGTCGAGGCGATGCCCGTGGCGCCGACCTCGTTCGTGGTCGAGTCGTTCGCGTCCCAGCTGCACCTCGACGCGCTGATCGACAGCTCGCTCCACCTGCGCCTCGCCACCCCCGCGGGGACCAAGGTATTGGCGCCGAACAAGAGGGTGCTCCGGCGTCTCTTGGAGACTCCCCCCTCCTCGGCCGACGACTGTGCGACGCGCCAGGCCGTGCTCCGCGAGCTCGCCGCGACCCGCGCGCGCCGGGACGAGCTCGAGCGCCTCTACCTGGCGATGCGCCGCCTGCGCGACGCGCTCGAGATGGCCACCTCGACCGAGCCGAACCTCGTGCGGCGCAAGGTGGCGGTCCTCGTCGGGCTGCAGGAGACGGTGAACGCGCTCGCCGACGGCTTCGACGGCGCGACCTCGCTGCTCGGGCGCTTGCGGGAGAAGGGCCTCGCGATCCGCGCGAGGGACGCCTGGAAGCGACTCACGGATCTGGTCGATCTGGAGGGCAACCTCGCCACCGTCGACGTGCGGGTGCGCCTCGGCTCGGACGGCACGGTGCGCGGCTTCGGCGTGCTCGCCATCCGGGAGAACCACGAGAGCGACCTGCTCCCCGGGCCCTTCCTGCGGTTGATCGGCCGCCTCGTGGCCTTCCTTCGCGGGCACCGCTACGGCGAGAACGAGATCGTGGTGCGCCTGCTCGAGGAGGTGTTCGCGCCCTTCGTCGACGACGTCGTGGACGTGCTCGGCGCGACCGGGGCGCTCGAGCTCTACCTCGCGTCGCTCGGCTTCGCGGATCTCGCGAAGGACAAGGGCCTCTCGGTGTGCCTGCCCACCTTCGTGGAGGGCGTGGGCGAGCGAAAGCTCGAGGGCGTGTTCAACCCGCTCCTGTTCCTGCAGAGCGTGACGCCCAAGCCCTGCGACCTCCCGGCGGAGCGGGGCGATGCGCTCGTCGTCGTCACCGGGCCGAACTCGGGCGGCAAGACGCGCCTCTTGCAGGCGCTCGCGCTCACGCAGCTCCTGGGGCAGGTGGGGCTCTTCGTGCCGGCCTCGCGCGCCGAGCTGCGGCGCGCACCGCGCCTCTTTCTCTCGCTCGTCACGGACGACGACGCGGCGCAGGTCGAGGGGCGTCTGGGCACGGAGCTGCTGCGCATCCGCAAGCTCTTCGAGCAGCTCGAGCCCGGCTCGGTCGCCATCCTCGACGAGCTCTGCTCGGGCACGAACCCCGACGAGGGCGAGGCGATCTTCGAGATGGTCGTCTCGCTCCTGCCGCGCCTGACGCCGCAGGTGTTCGTGAGCACGCACTTCCTCGGCCTCGCGGCGCGCCTGGCCAAGGATCGCCCGGTCGAGAGCCTCTCCTTCCTGCAGGTCGAGCTCGACCCGAGCGAGCGGCCGACCTACCGCTTCGTGCCGGGCGTCGCGACGAGCTCGCTCGCGCACAAGGTCGCCGAGCGGCTGGGTGTCACACGGGAGGAGCTCGAGGCGATCGTCGCCGAGAAGCTCCGCGGAGAAGGGGACCGATGACGAGCACGACGCTCGTTCCGTGCGAGGGACGCGCGTGCGAGCCCCGTCCGCGCGTGCGGCCGCGCGCGTCCGGGCGGGGATCGACGGGCTCGGCGGCATCGAGCGGCGGCGCCTGCTAGACCCGCGGGCCATGGAGACCTCGACCGACAACGGCTCTGCCGCGAGCCCGCCGCTCGTGCGCGGCGGCGCGATCCACAACGTCTGCCCCGTCGACCGCCACCCGCTGCCCCCTCTGCCCATCACGGGCGAGGCCGCCGTGAGGGCGCTGGTGGAGAAGGCGCGCGTCGCACAGCGCGGATGGGCGAACCGCTCGCTCGACGATCGCTCGGCGGCGCTCACGCGCGCCGCGAAGACCATGCTCGATCGCCGGCACGAGGTGCTCGCCCTCATGCGCGAGGAGGTCGGCAAGCTCGAGGTCGACGCGCTGATGAGCGAGGTGCTCGGGCCGCTCGATCAGGTGAGCAGCTGGACCAGCGTCGTGCGCCCCGTGCTCGCGCGCAAGAAGGTCTCGCTCAACCCCCTCAACTTCCCCAAGAAGAGCGCGCACGTCGATCGCGTCCCGCGCGGAGTCATCGGGATCATCGCCCCCTGGAACTACCCGGTGGCGACGCTCTTCCGCACGCTCATCCCCGCGCTCCTGTGCGGCAACGGCGTCGTCCTGAAGCCAAGCGAGTACGCCAGCCGGATCGAGCGCTGGTTCGCCGAGCGGATCGCGGAGGAGCTACCGCCGGATCTCGTGGGCGTCGCGATCGGCGACCGCACGACGGGCGAGGCGCTGGTCGAGAGCGGCGTGGACGCGATCGTGTTCACGGGATCGATCCCCGCCGGGCGCGCGGTCTCGCGCCGCTGCGGCGAGCTCTTGATCCCCTGCTCGGTCGAGCTCGGCGGCAAGGACGCCGCGATCGTGCTCGACGACTGCGACCTCGAGCGCACGGTCGCGGGCCTGACGCACTGGACGCTCCACAACGTCGGGCAGGCGTGCGGCGCGGTGGAGATCGCGTACGTCGACGCGCGGATCGCCGACGCGCTGGTCGAGCGGCTCGCGGACGCGTGGCGGAAGCTGAAGGTGGGCGACGGCGCGCCGGGCGACGTCGACCTGTCGCCGCTCACGAACGCGCGGCAGCTGGCCCTGGTCGAGGCGCACGTCGAGGACGCGAAGAAGAAGGGCGCCAAGCTCGTCTGCGGAGGTCGCGCGACCGGCGCCGGGTACTTCTACGAGCCCACGCTGCTCGACCACTGCACCGACGCGATGGACGTCGTGAAGGACGAGACCTTCGGCCCCGTCCTCGCCGTCGTTCGCGTGGACGGCGCCGCCGAGGCGATGCGGCGGATCGGGAAGAGCCGCTATGGCCTGACGGCCTCGATCTGGACGCGCGATCACGCCCGCGCTCTGCGCCTCTCCGAGCAGATCGAGGTGGGCGTCGTCACGATCAACAACCACGCGGTCACGGGGGCGATGGCGGCGCTCCCCTGGAGCGGCTGGCGCGAGACGGGGACCGGCGTCGCGAACTCGGACCTCGCGCTCTCGACGTTCCTGCGGCCGAAGGCGGTGCTGCTCGATCGCAACACCGACCCCGAGCTCTACTGGATGCCCTACGACAGGGCGCTCTGGGAGCTCGGCAACCTGCTGGCCGACGCGCAGATCTTCAAGCTCGGCGGCGCCTGGAAGATCCCCTTCCTCATCAAGCGCCGCGTGGACACGGTGAAGGCGTTCTTCGCCCGATGACCAAGCCCAGGGAAAGGCGGTTCTTCCGATGAAGCGAACGACGATCGCAGCGCTCGTGCTCGCCGCGTGCGGGTCCACCCCGGCCGCGGGAGCACCCCCCCCCGACGACGGACGGCCCCGGTTCGAGATCGAGGTCGGCGCGAGCGGCTACACGCCCGCCGAGATCAGCGCGCCCGCGAGCACGCCCATCCACCTCGGCTTCCTGCGCACGTCCGACGAGGGCTGCGGGCAGCAGCTCGTGATCCCGTCGATGGAGCTGCGCCGCGAGCTGCCGCTGAACGAGCGCGTGTGGGTCGACGTGACGACGCCGGCCTCGGGTCGCCTCGCGTTCACGTGCGGCATGGGGATGCTGCAAGGCGCGGTCGTCGCTCGCTGAGGGCTCGGCCTCAGCGAGAGTGACAGCCGCCGCCACGGCACACGGAGCTCTCGGGCGGGCAGTCGGCGTCGGTGGCGCAGCCGTTGACGCACTCGCTCACCTCCGTGCACGCGCCATCGGTGCAGCCGATCTGCCCACCGAGCGCGGTGGTGACGCAGCGGACGTGGAGCGGGCAGTCGGCGGGGGTTCGGCACGGCGAGGGCTCGGGCGACTCGGCGACCGGCGTGGGGATGCACTGGCCACGCAGGCAGAGCACGAGGTGGCCTTCGGGGACGGGCTGGTAGTCGCAGTCGCCGACCCAGGCGCAGGGCTCCGGGGTCGGCAGAGCGGGGCTCTCGACCGCGCTGGGGCCGGCGACCGAAGCGGGTGCGCTCGTCGAAGCGGGGGCGCTCGTCGTCGACGGCGCGCCGCACGCGCTCATCAGCAGCACCGCGAGCGCGAGCGCCTCAGGTCTGGCCGCGCCGCACCTCGCGCACGACGGCACGCGTGTAGAGCCGGAAGGTCCTGGCGATCGTCCGGAGGTCGAGCGTGCTGGTGAAGGCATCGGCCAAGCCGAAGGGAAGCATCGCAGGAATGACGCCGCGCGCATACTCCATGGCGTACGCGTGGTCGGGCATCGACCAGCCCTCGGCGTGACCTCTCGGCAGCACGTGGCAGTCACCCGGGCGGTAGACGCGCTTGCCCAGCTCGCCCTCGGAGTACGCCCACTGCTCGCCCTCGAGGACGTAGAAGTAGTCGTCGCTCGAGAAGCGGCCGGTGTGCCCCTCGGTGCCGACGGGCGTGCCGAACACGATGATGTACTCGGAGAGCGATGCGTGCAGGATCGTGAGCTGCCCCATCGTGCCGCCGGCGTTCGAGAACACCCACTCGCGGTCCGCAGACACGTGGCCCGGGTAGCGCGTCTCGATCTCCGCGGCGAGCGAGTCGACGAGCACGGGCATCGGCTGGCCGAGAACGCTCCTGACGATCTCGTGGAGCACGTCGGGATCGAACACGTACGCCATCAGCGAGGACGCAGCCCTAGCACGTTCGGGAGCTCGTAGAGGGCGTCGCGCTCCGGCTCGACGCCATCCGGCAGGTCGCGCCGCAAGCCGACCTCGCGCACGTGCAGGTCGCCGGCGTCGATGATCAGCGTCGCCTCCGGTCCGCCCTCGACGAAGAACGCCTGGGTGAGGTCGAGCGCGGGCGCGGCCAGCATCTGGGCCAGCTCGCTCATCCGATAGGGCGTCCGAGAGTGGATCAAGACGAGGCGGCCCTGCCGATCCATCGCGATCGCGGCGGCCGAGTAGCGGTCCGGATCGATCCACGCGATCGGACGCCCCTCGCAGTCGAGCAGGCGGTACGTCGCGACGATGGATCCCCACGCGGCGCGCAGCGTGGGGATGTCGAAGCCGGCGCAGTCGCGTCCCGTCATCCCGAAGGGTGCCCCGCCGACGGCGAGTGGGTCCAGGGTGTAGAAGCCGCCGAAGCGAGCGTCGTCGTCCGACTCCTCGACGCCGCGGCGCACGCAGAGCCCGCTCGCGCTGCCGTCGGGCTCGTACATCGCCGCGTTGATCGCAGCCGCGAGGTGTCGCTCGCTCACCCAGCGATCGAGCGTGCGCGCTCCGCCCTCGGCGCGCGCCGTCAAGAGCACCGGCTCGAAGCGCGTCAGGTCGAAGCGCGCGATCGTGATGGAGTGTCTCCGCGAGGCGCCGCTCGGAGCCACGCTCGCCGTCACGCGATCGATCGTGATCCCCGTCGGCGGGACGACCTCGGGATCGAGCGTCGACGGCGGCGGAGGCGCGGGCGGCGCGGGCGGCTCCGGAAACGGAGGCGGAGGCGCGGCCGCGGGCGGCTCCGGAGGCGGCGCGGCCGGCGGGCTCGGCGTGCACGCCATGAAGCAGAGAGCCGCGATCCCGACCGTCCTCACCAGCCCCGTGTCGCGCATGCCCCGCAGGATCCCCGAGCGCGCCCGCGCTGTCCAGAGCGCACGGCGAGCGTCGCCTCCGGAGACCGCTAAAGCCCGTAGCGGAAGCCCAGCCCCAGCATGATCCCGGAGACCGAAGTGGCCGCTTCGAGATCGATTCCCACGCTCGGAGTCGGAGTCCAGGAGAGGCCCAGGATCGGG
>JBGAQA010000079.1:11205-32868 GCA_044220955.1 Sandaracinaceae bacterium | reverse complement strand
GCGCCCGGCGTTGTCGTCTTTCTCGGGGCGGATGCTGATTTCTTCGGGGCGGATGCCCGCCCCGCCCCGTGCCGAGTGAATCGGACACGGGGCCCCACCCCTGCTCCGACTCGGCTCGCTACCGCTCGCCTCGCGTGGCACACCGCTCGTGTCGCGCATTCGCCTGGTCTTGCCCGAGGCTGCATCGACTCGGGGAGAGCTCGAATAGGTGTCGGCGACTGAGCGTCGCGGACTCAGCGGGTGAACGCCGCCGGCGCGTGGAACTCCGCGTGCGCGCCGCCGGCGTGTCGCTCGTAGAAGCGACGCGCGCGGCGGGTGGCGACCCGATCGGCGACGCCCTCGAGCGACGGGACGCGCCGTCGCAGCGTCTCGGCCGTGAAGACGACCGGAAACATCGTGAGGGGCGCGAGCGCCCAGAGCCCGGCGGGCGGCATCGCGTTCGCCTCGTACGTCTTCTTCGAGAGGAAGAAGCGCGTGAAGCCGAGGTGCAGCTTGTTCTCGAGCGGCCCGGCCGACTCGAACGCGCGCGCGAACGACTGGCAGAGGCGCACACCGTCGTCACCCGCGCGCCGCACGCCCTTGAGGCGCGCGACCCAGAGAAGCTGCGCGGCCTCTTCCATCGTCTCGGGGTACCAGCGCGGGCGCACGCCCATGAGGTGCCCGACCCAGCGCCAGAAGTGCATCGACGCCTCGACGTCCTGGCGGCTCGGGCGGTGCCCGAGCAGTCGCATCATCAGGCCGGGCACGAACGAGCCGCCCATGAGCGTGAGCGTCGCGTCGGCCTGGCTGATGGGGACACCCCACGCGTCGAGATCCCACTCGCGGTGACCGAGCAGCCGGCGGCGCACGAAGACGTGCATCATGCGGACGCGCATCGCGGCGGCGCGCCCCTCGGCGCCCGGCTCGAGCCCGTGGGGCGCGGAGACCGCGAGCCAGAAGGCGACCGTCTCGAGGAAGCGCTTGCGCGTCGAGTCGCCCTGGTAGCCTCCGCTGAGCGCCAGCGGCTTGGCGACCGACGACTCGGAGTACGCCTCGAGCGTCACCGCGCCGGCGAGGCGGAACATCTCGGGTCCGTAGCGCCGGAACACGCGCGCGCCGTGCTCGACGCGTGCGAGATCGAGCCAGGCTGGCGCCTGCTCCAGATCGGCGAAGAGGCGGACGAGCGACTCGGGCGCGTCGGCGAGGGAGGCGACGCCGCTCGCGAGCGCTGCGTCGAGCATGGCGCGCCCGGCCGCTGCGCCGCGCCGGAGGTACACGTCGTCGACGAAGGCCTCGGCGAGCGGATCGGCGTCGTAGTACATCGCGCCGATCGCCTCCACGACGTCCGGCGGCGGCTCGAGGTCGAGGCCCAGCAAGGTCTTCACCGCGCTGCGGACGCGGCGAGCGCCGGGGCGGGACGCGTGCTCGACGTAGCGAAACTCGGTGGGACGGCGGGGCACGACGCTCGGAGCGTGCGCGGGGCCGGCGGACGGCGCAGCGACGTCGCTCACGGTCGAGGGCGACCGCGGCGAGCGCCGCCTCAGGGGGTCAGCAAGAGCTTGCCCACGACCTTTCCGCTTCGCGAGCGCTCGTGTGCCTTCTCCGCCTGCTCGAGCGGGAACGTCTCCGCGATGATCGGCTCGAGCTCGCCGCGGGCCAAGGCCGCGAGCAGCGGCTCGAGGCGAGCGCGCGTCGGCGCGCCGAGGACCGTCTTGACCGAGGGAAGGAAGGCGACCGCGAGGTAGTCGGCGGGACGCACCACGACCAGCTCGACGTGGCCGCCGCGGGCGAGCAGCGAGCGGCACTTGCCGAGCGGGTACGTCGCGGTCCCGACCGCGTGCAAGATCAGGTCGTAGGGACCGTGGGCGCGTGCCGCCTCGAGCGGATCACCCGCGCCGTAGTCGATCGCCGTCGCGCCGAGGCGCTCGACGAGCCCGACGTTGCGCGCCGAGCAGACGCCCACGGCCCTGGCGCCCAGCATCCGTGCGAGCTGGATGGCGAAGAGGCCGACGCCGCCCGAGGCCCCGAGCACGAGCACGCGATCGCCCGCCTTCGTCCGCCGGTGCTCGGTCAGCGCGATCCACGGCGTGACCGCGGCGATCGGCAGACAGGCGGCGGCCTCGAACGACACCGCGCCCGGCATCTCGACGACCTGGTCGGCGCGCACGACGACCTCGTCCGCGTAGCTGCCGAGCTGCCCCCTGGCGAAGTTCGTCCCGCCCACCACGCGAGCACCGGCCTTCGGCGCGGACACGGCCGCTCCCGTCTCGACGACCTCGCCCGCGAAGTCCACGCCCGTCACGAAGGGCCCTCTCGGTCCGAGCAGCCGGTACGCGAGCCGCAGCGGCCCGCCCTCGCGCATCTTCCAGTCCACGGGGTTCACGCCCACGGCGCGCACGCGCACGCGCAGCTCGTTCGCCTGGAGCGGTTTGCTCGGCACCGTCAACGCTGCGAGCGGCGCGCGGTGCGATGCGGACGTCATGACCTTCACCCCCCCAACATATCAGGGGTCACTCCACACCTACCCAACTCCGCGAAAACCTTGCCGACCGGCGGCAAGGTGCGCGATTCGTCGGAGGGCCCATGTTTTAGGAGCGATCCCACGAAACGCGCACCTACCCGCCAGAACGCTTGCAGATCGCGAGGTTGGCGGCGCGGGAGTGACCCCGAGATCCACCCCGAGATCCGGGACCCGAGCTTCGAGGTCCGGGGGTGGACCCGGAGAGTCACCCGCGGCGCGTCTTGGCGGGCTCGTCCCCGACGGGCGTGGTCTCGTCCTCCCACTCGGCGAAGGGATCCGGCGGGACTTTCCCCACGACGCCGCCGACCACGGTGCGGTCGTCGTACTCGTCCGGCGGTGGGATGGTGTCCCGCGCCGGCGCCTCGTCCGGCACGCTCGGCATCGCGCGCTGCGCGGCCTCCTGCTCGCGCCGGGCACGCGCGAGGAGCTCGCCGCTCGGCGCGTGCGCCTTCGTCGTGAGCAGCTCCTCCGGTGGCAGACGATTGCCGCCCGTCGTGTCGGTCGCGAGCGGCTCGAGCATCTGCGCCGCGAGCTCGGCGGCCTCACGGCCGACGTCGACTGTCGCCCGGCCTCCGGTGTCGGACGGGATGTCGAAGCGCGGTCCACCGAACGTCGTGCGGTCGTCGTCGTCGTCATCGTCACCGAACGTGCCGTACTGGTGCGGCGAGGTCGCGATGATGGGCTGCGGCGCGTGCATCTTCGGCATCACCGCGCGAGGGCCGCTGCCCTGTGCGCCGGCGGCGGGGCCGACGGCCGTCGATCGCATCTCGCTGGCCGGCTCGCGCTGCGGCTCGGTGGCCGGTGTGTGCAGCGGCATCCCGCCGGGCGCCGGCGTCGTGAACTCGAGCAAGTCGGCGGGGGGGATCGTCTTCCGGCTCTCCTCCGGATCCGCGTCGGGCTCGGCGTAACCGTACGCGGGAGCTCCGTACGAGGGCGGCAGGATCGAGTCCGGCTCGGGCTGGATCTCGTCGTCGTCGAGCTCCTCGGCCATGTCGTCGTCGCCGATCTCCTCCGGCTCCGGATCGAGCTCCGCCGCGCGCCGCGGCTGGACCGCGGGGCCGCGCGCCGGGACCGCGACGTCCGTCAGCCGGATCTCCGCCGTCGCCGCCCGCGGATCGCGGCGCCGCCCGGTGCCCGACACCTCCACCTCCGGGAAGAGCGCGCGCATGTAGGCGGACACGCTGGGCGCGCCGATCATCGCGTTGCACGCGTACGCCGCCTCCTCGAGGTCGTCGTGCAGCTCCTGGGCGGTCCGGTACCGCTGGTCGCGATCCTTCGCGAGGGCGCGCATCACCACGCGATCGAGCTCGGCCGGGATCGCGGGATCGAGGCGCCGGGGGGAGCTGACCTGTGCCTGGAAGACGTTCTGGATCGTCTCGCGATCGTTCGCGCCGAGGAACAAGCGCGCGCCGGTGAGCATCTCCCAGAGGAGCGTGCCGGCGGCGAAGACGTCGCTGCGCTGGTCGATCGGCACGCTCGTGAGCTGCTCGGGCGACATGTACGCGAGCTTGCCCTTGATGATGCCTGCCTGCGTCTGGACGGCGCGCCCGGCAGCCTTGGCGAGGCCGAAGTCCGTCACCTTCACCTGGCCGTCGTACGAGACGAGCACGTTCTGCGGCGAGACGTCGCGGTGGATGATGAAGACGGGCTCACCCATCGTGCTGCCGCCGCCCTTGAAGTGGGCGTGGTGCAGCGCCTCGCAGACCTTCATGCCGGCGTGCAGCGCGATCTCGAGCGGCAGCCGGCGCCCGAGCTGCGCCTCGCGGTCCTGGATCTGGCGCAGGTCGCGCCCGTGCACGAGCTCCATCGCGATGAAGTAGTCGTTCCCGAAGCGCCCGAGGTCGAAGATGCCGACGATGTTCGGGTGCGAGAGCTGCACCGCGATCTTGGCCTCGTCGATGAACATCTTGACGAAGTCCTCGTCCTCGGCGAGGTGCGGCAGGATTCGCTTGATGGCGATCGGGCGCTCGAAGCCCTCCGCGCCGAGCGAATTGGCCCGGTAGACCTCGGCCATTCCGCCGATGCCGATGCGCTCGAGCAGCTCGTACTCGTGCTCGCCGGACATGCTCCTCCGACATCGTAACGCCGCTGGGGTGGCGGTGGACACAAGCATCGTCGTGGTGGACGATGGCCCTAGCGGTGGTGCCGTCGGCCGCCGCCGGAGGTACTTGCTTATGGTCCAGCGAGCTTGGGGAGCCGCGCTCTGTGCCGTGCTCTGCGCCGGGTCGATGTCCGCTCGCGCCGATCGCGGCGCGTGTGTCCTCGACCCAGCCGGAGGGCGCGTCTGCACGCCCGGCACCGCGTCGTGCTCGACGCGGGCGACGTGCATCACGGGGCCCGGCACCGAGGATCAGACATGCCAGGACGTCGTCTCCAACGGGACCGCGTCCCGCGAGTGCGTCGAGGACTGCACGACGCTGTTCGCGTGTACGAGCGCCGGAGACTGCCCGCGCGTGAACGACATCGCGCCGACCTGCTCGCCGGTCGCGCCGCCGACCGGTGCTCCTTCGATCTGCACGTGGTCGGTCGGCACGGGGACCACGACGCCGCTCGCCGCCCAGGTGACCTACTGCACCGCGCCAGGCAACCACATCTCCTCGTCGCAGATCGCTGCGTGCCACCGGCGCGCCGACGACCGGACGGCCTTCACGAGCGACTACTTCCGCGGTGACTGCGACGGGGACGGGTGCCCCAACGGCCACGACACGAACCCGTGCGTCGCCGCGAGCGCCGGCTCTGGATGCGTGCCGACGACCGAGCCGTTCGACTCGCCGTTCTGCGCGCCACCGCCTGCGCTCGCGTGTACCCACGACGCCGCGGCCGGGCTCGTCTGCGGCGACGCGCGACCCTGCGATCCCGACACGGCGTCGAGCTTCCCTTGCCGCGGGCTCGGTCAGTGCGAGGACGGCTGGAGCGACGTGCCGCGCTGCCGCCCGCCCTGCAGCACCTTGTTCCTCTGCACCCCGGGGAGCACGCCCGGAGGCGCGCCCCTCCCCGAGCAGTGCCCCGACCTCGACGGAACCCCCGGCGCTTGCGTGACCCTGCCGAGCGGCGTGCCGTCGGTCGACGGCCGGACGGGGCTCTGCGTGTACGGGACGTTCTTCGACGCCAGCTGCGCGGGGATGGGCCCGACCGACGCGTGCTTCATGGACCCGAGCGGTGCGATCACGTCGAACTACTTCGCAGGCGACTGCGATGGTGACGGCGCGCCGAACGCGTGCGACACGCTGCGCTGCGCCGCGGGAGGGGGGACGAGCACGTGCGCGCCCGCCGTGGGCGACGGCTGCACGCCCACGTACCCGCCGCCCGTCGACGCCGGCCCCGACGCCGGTAGCGACGCCGGCGCCCCCGCGGATGCCGGGAACGCGCAGACGGACGCGGCGCTGGGGTCGGACGCCGGGGGCGCCGGGACCGACTCGGGTGCGAGCACGCCCGACGCGGGCGGCAGCGGGTCCGACGCGTCGAGCGGCATCGACGCGGGCGTCCAGGCGGGCTTCTCGGGCGGCGGTGGATGTCGCTGCGCCGCGGCCGGCGCCGGGACGGCACCCGCCGGTGTGGCCGGCCTCGCGCTGCTCGCGCTCGGTCTCGTGCTCGGGCGCCGCGCCCGCCGTTGGTGATACGCTCGGCGCTGCATGCCGGTCGACGTCGTCTTCATCGAGCCCTGTTTCCCCGCGAACCAGCGCGAGTTCGTGCGCGCCCTGCACGCCGTCGGGGCGCGCGTCACCGGGATCGGAGAGCGCCCCAAGGGCTCGCTCGACCCCGAGATGCGCGAGTGGCTCACGCACTACGAGGAGGTGAAGAACGTCACCAGCGAGTCCGAGATCGAGCGCGTCGTGCGCTGGCTCGCGGGCCGCGTGCAGGTGAACCGCCTCGAGGCCGTCGTCGAGGCCCACGTGATGACCGCCGCCAAGGTGCGCGAGACCCTCGGCATCCCGGGCACGAGCGTGCGTACGACCTGGCTCTGTCGCGACAAGCCGTCCATGAAGGAGGTGCTCCGCAAGGGCGGCATCCCGACCGCCGCCTCCCTCGGCTCGGGCGACCCCGCCGAGATCCGGGCGTTCGCCAGGACGGTCGGCTACCCGCTCATCCTCAAGCCGCGCGACGGCGCCGGTGCGTCCGGCACCACGAAGGTGAACAGCGACGCCGAGCTCGAGGAGGGCATGGCCGGCATGCGCGTCGGCCGCGGCGGCAACATCGCCGTCGAGGAATTCGTCGAGGGTCACGAGGGCTTCTACGACACGATCACCATCGGCGGGCGCGTCGTGCACGAGTTCGTCTGCCACTACTACCCGAACGTCCTCGAGGCGATGCGGACGCGCTGGATCAGCCCGCAGTTCATCGCGACCAACCGCATCGACGTCGCCCCCGGGTACGACGAGATCAAGGCGATGGGCAGGAAGGTCATCGCCGAGCTGGGCGTCGGCACGAGCGCCACGCACATGGAGTGGTTCTTCGGTCCCAAGGGCCTGAAGTTCAGCGAGATCGGCTGCCGTCCGCCGGGCGTGCGCGCGTGGGACCTCTACGCGGCCGGCAACGAGATCGACATCTACCGCGAGTGGGCGATGGCCGTCGTGCACGGCCACCCGAGCCAGCCGCCCTCGCGCCGCTTCTCGGCAGGCATCATCGCGCTCCGCCCCGATCGCGACGGACGGATCGCCGGCTACGAGGGCATCCAGGCCATCGAGCGCGCCTACGGCCAGTGGATCATCGACGCCCACTTCCCCCCGCAGGGCACGCCCACGCAGCCGGTCGAGGCCGGCTACATGGCCAACGCGTGGCTGCGGATGAAGCACCCCGACTACGACGAGCTGCGTCGCATGCTCGATCAGGTCGGACAGACGATCCGCGTGCGCGCGCAGTAGGCGGGGGATGCGTGCCGGGATCGCGTTCGTGGTCGCGCTCGGCCTCGTGCCGATCGCGGCGGCGCAGGACGCAGTCCCGCCCGGCGTCACACGCACGATCACGTGGGCCGAGAGCCACGGCCGAGAGTGCCATCGCTACCACGCCCGACGGACGTGCGAGGGCCCGCGCCGGGTGCCGGCCCCGACGAGCGAGGACGAGGCGCGCGTCACGGCGCTCGGCATCACCACGGGCGCGGCGCGGCGCGTGCTCGTCGAGCGGCCGCGGGACGCGTGGGTCGCCGAGGTGGGCAGCGCGCCGTCGCCCGACCTCGCGTGGCCGGTCGAGGGAGGGCGTCTCTGGCGTGGGTTCGGCATCCACGCGGGGATCGCCGTCGGTCGGGGAGGGCGCCTGCGCCGCACTCGACGGCGCCATCCGCACGAGGGCGTGGACATCGGCGCGGCCGAGGGGACGCCGATCCTCGCGGCGAACGACGGCCTCGTCGTCTACTCGGACAACGGGATGAGCGGGTACGGCAACGCGGTCCTCGTCGTGCACGCGGACGCGAGCGTGACGCTCTACGGGCACTGCAGCGCGACGTTCGTCGTCCCCGGGCAGCGCGTGGCCCGCGGCGAGGTGATCGCGGCCGTCGGCGACACGGGCCTGGCGCACGGCACCCACCTGCACTTCGAGCTCCACGTGGACGGGCACGCGGTGGACCCGCTGCCCCGCTTCGCGTCCCGCCCGGACCTGCCTGCCCCGCCACCCGATGCGCCAGCCGCGCTCGGCGCTCCGGCATCCGCCGGCGGCCCGGAAGTGGACACCCCGTGAAGACTCGTTTTCGATCCCCCTGCCCGGGAAGTGAACCCGGGTTCACTCGACCGGTCCGGAAGCCCAAAAAAGGGCGCGTACGGGGAGAGGAACCCCTGGCACGATCGTAGCTTGAGACGGCCCGAACGCCGAAGGAGGCGCCCCATGAATATCCTCGAATCAAAGCAGAACGGTGGCTCGAAGGTGCAGGCGATCAGCGCGCCTTCGGCGCCTCTCGCGAGCCTCTGGATGGCCCTGCCGCTGGCTGCTTTGTTCCTGTCGGGCTGCCCGATCTACTCCGGGGATGCGCCGCGCCGCGTGCCGTGCACGTCGAGCCTCGAGTGCTCCGGGGCGCTCACCTGCATCGCCGGGACCTGCCAGTGCGTGAACGACAGCGACTGTCCGAGCGGGCAGTCGTGCGTTGCCGGCTCTTGCACCGTCGTCACGGCGATGTGCACGAACGACTCGCAGTGCCCGACGGGCCAGCACTGCCAGGGCGGCTCGTGCGTCCCCGGGACGCGCGTGTGCCTGACGCACGGCGACTGCGACGTCGGCTTCATGTGCGACATCTCGTCGTGCGAGCCCTCGACGACCTGCGGCAGCGACGCCGACTGCACGATGAGCGGCTTCTGGTGCGACTTCCGCAACACGTGCGTGCCGCACGGCGCCAACGACTGCCGCAGCGCCTCGGACTGCACGAGCGGGCAGCTCTGCATCGAGGGGACCTGCACGGGCCTGCCGGCCACCTGCCAGTTCTCCTACGACTGCCCCGCGGGTACCGCGTGCGTGAACGCGGAGTGCACGGCGGTCTGCCGCTCCGACGCGGACTGCGTCGCGGGCGACACCTGCAACCCGAGCCACTTCTGCGAGGCGACGACGGACTGCGAGACGAGCGCGACGTGCACCAACGGCGAGCACTGCGTCGACGGCCGCTGCCTCGCCGACTGCCACGGCTCGGCCACCTGCCCGACCTCGGGCCGCGAGACGAGCTACTGCGCCAACGACTCGTTCTGCCACCCGAGCTGGCAGCCGGCGGTCGCCTGCAACATCGACTCGGACTGCGCCAGCGGCCGGCACTGCCTCGCTCACGTCTGCCGCACGCCCTGCCCCGACGGCGCCACCGGCACGGCGGCGGGCAACGCCCAGTGCCTGACCATCGACTCGACGCTGCCCTACTGCCTGCTGGACTCGGCGAGCGGTGAGTACCTCTGCAACGCGCAGATGAGCGCGACGGCCTCGTGCCGGACCAGCGGCGACTGCACCGGCACCCAGGAGTGCGTGAACGCCGCGTGCCAGTGAGCGCCCGAGGACTGTGAGAAAGACGGCGGCCCTCCCGGCCGCCGCTTTTCTTTCCGTCCGCTGGGCCTTGACCATTGGCGCCGGTCGGGCTTCTGTTCCGCCCATGAACGCCCGAGCGCTCCTCCTGACAAGCGTCTCCATGCTGGCTGCGTGCGGCGGCGGCGGTGGCGAGCGCACCCTCGACGAGAGCGGCGACTCGAGCGGCAGCGAAGACCCCACGTACGTCGCGGAGATCCCCGACGGGCTGGACGGCTCGCAGTGGCGCTGGGTGTTGGCGTTCTGCACCGAGGGCCCGCTCGAGCTGGGCTCGCGGGGCTACTCGTCGACGCTCCGGATCGCACAGGACGGGGCCAGCGTCGACCTCGTCTACGACAGCGCGTACGTGAACGAGGGCTGCCAGCAGACGATCGTGCAGCACGTCTCGCCGCCGGAGGGCCACGGAGAGCTGCGGGTGGAAGAGACCGCGCGCGTCGCCGTGCCCGCGACGGCGGAGTGCTTCGGCCAGCCCGAGCCCCCGCGCCCCGGCGAGATCCGCCGCGACGGCCAGCGGCTCGAGGTGCTGGTCCAGCGCTCGCGCTGGTGCGGCGGCTTCGAGGTCCGGATGGTCTTCGAGCCGATGCGCCCGACGGTGCTGGGCGACGAGGACATCGCGCGCCGCTACGTCGCGCAGTTCATGCGCGGGGACGCGGCGCGCGTCGCGGAGCTCTTCGCGCAGACCGGCTCGGTCGTCGAGCCCTTCACGGTGACCACGACGGGCGACCCGTACCGCCACGACGGGCGCGAGGCGGTCGAGGAGTGGTTCACGGAGACCTTCGACGGCACCCCCTGGCGTGCGATGCGCATCACCGGCTTCGACCACGCGGAGCGTCAGCTCGTCATGCGCTGGGAGTACATGGACCCGCGCCTCGCGGATCCGCTGCCCGGGCGCAACACGTTCACCATCGCGGGCGGCGAGATCTTCGAGGCGGTCGTGGCGCTCGACGCCGAGCCGGTCCTGGCGAACTGAGCGGACGTGGGGGACGAACGCGAGCCGAGGCGAGTTGCAGCCCGCGCCCCACGCGCGAGGCGGCCCGGGCCCGCGGCCCCGCCGGTCAGCGCCGCCGCCTCGTCGAAGCGCCCGACCTCGGGTGGGTCGGTCACCTCGCCGGAGATCGGCACGGCACGCCTCCCGAACGACGCCCACGGCGCCGTGCTCGTCACGGGCATCTGCGGACGCCTCGGGCGTGTGTTCGCTCGGCTGCTCCACCGCGAGTCCAAGGTCATCGGGATCGATCGCCGCCCCTTCCACGGCAAGCCCAAGGACGTGGTGCACCATCAGTTCGATCTGCGGCGCAAGAAGACGCGTGACGTCTTCCGCGCGGGCGGCATCCGCGCCATCGTGCACCTCGGCGTGATGCACGATCTGCGCGCGAGCTCGCGCGAGCATCACACCTGGAACGTGGTCGGCTTCCAGAAGCTGCTCGAGTACGCCGCGGAGTTCCGCGTGCCGAAGCTCGTCGTGCTCTCGAGCGCGAACGTGTACGGACCGAGCCCGGACAACCCGCAGTTCCTCACCGAAGAGGCGCCCCTGCTCGGCGCGCAGCACTTCAGCGAGATCCGCGATCTCGTCGAGGTGGACATGCTCGCGCAGAGCTTCTTCTGGAGGCATCCCGAGGTCGAGACGGTGATCCTGCGGCCGTGCCACATCCTCGGGACGGTCAAGAACGCGCCCAGCAACTACCTTCGCTTCGAGCACCCGATCTCGCTGATGGGCTTCGACCCGATGGTGCAGGTGATCCACGAGCGCGACGTCGCGCGGGCGCTCCGCCTCGGGCTCAGGCCGGGGGTCCGCGGCATCTTCAACCTGAAGGGCCCCGGCGAGGTCGCGCTCTCGCGCATCTTCCGCATCCTCGACCGCAAGCCGGTGCCGGTTCCCTCGGGGCTCGCGGCCGGAGTCCTCAACCGGATGTGGCGCTACCGGCTCACGTCCTTCCCGACGCCCGAGCTCGACCACATCCGCTACGTGTGCATGGTCGACGACACTCGCGCCAAGGACGTGCTCGGGTTCACGCCGAGCTTCGACCTCGAGTCGACGGTGCGCGCGGTGATGGGCTGAGGCAGGCGCAGGCGGGGGGCCGAGCGCCGCGTCACGCGCGCGAGCCAGGTCAGACGCCGTTCAGCGCGTCGACGACGGTCAGCACGTCGCCGATGTCGTAGAAGTCGACCGTGACGAAGTTGGGCAGGTCGCCGGCCGCGTCGGCGCGGCACCCGTCGACGCGCGTCTGGAAGAACGGGTCGTGGTTGATCATCTCCGCGAGCGCCGGGCTCGCGATCGGGCTCGTCAGGAAGTGGTTGAAGATCCAGAGAGGGCGCGTGCGCGAGCCGCGGTCTTCGGCGCACGAGAGATCGCCCGGTGCGGCCGCAGCGTAGGGGTTCTCCCACGCGTGGTCGTACGAGTACATGTGCCAGGGGAGCGTGCGCGCCGAGTCCGCCGTGAACACCACGAGCCGCTCGCCGCCTGCGATCATCTCGCGCAGCGTCGGCCAGGGCGCGCCGGGATCCTGCGCGTGTACGTACCCGACGAGGCCGCTGGTCTCGAACGCCGCGGCGATGTCGCTCTCCGGCACGTAGCTCTCGAAGATGATCGTCATCACCTCGGCCGGGTGACAGTCGAGGAACGCGCGGATCTCGGCGAGGCCGTCGACGAGGGGGAAGCCGCCGAGCAGGCAGTCGCCGTGGCAGAGCGAGACGGTGCCGTCGCGCGCGGCGTGGACGTCGAGCATGAGCCCGCGCACGCCGTCGCTCATCTGGCGCCAGAGGGCGAAGCGCTGGTTCGGTCCGGTGAAGCGCTGCTCCTCGCTCGACATCGCGTTGTGGGTGGTCGCGTAGGCCACCTCGTCGAAGCGGCGATCGCAGAGCACGCCGTGGCCGTTGCACGCGTCGATCGCCCCGCCGTCCACGGGGGAGCAGCGAGGCCCCGCGTCGGTCCCGGTGTCGCGTCCGCCGTCCATGCGCGGCAGACGCGCCGCGTCCGTGCCTGCATCGCTGCCGGCGTCGATGCCGGTGCCCGCGTCGTCGGGTCCGGGCGCGCTGCCTCCCGTGCACGCGGCGAGCGCGAGGCCGAGCGCGAACGCGCGCTTCAAAACCAGACGCTCCGCCGCTCGCGGAGGCCACGCTGCAGCATCGTCTGGATCGTCGTCTTCACGGCCGCCACCTTCGTCTCGATCACGGCGTCGTCGTCGTCCGGATCGCCGTGGAACGTCATCGGCTCGCCGAAGTGGATCCGGTAGCGCGTCGGCAGCGGCATCAGCATCCCGACGAAGACCTGCGGGAGGATCGGGAACGCTGGCATCCCGAGGACGTTCGCGAGCGGCTTGAGGTCGGCGAGCGACGGGTACTGCTCCTCGCCGCCCACGATCGCGACGGGCACGATGGGTGTGTCCGTCTCGAGGGCGAGCCGCATGAAGCCGAGGCCGAAGTCGGTGAGCTGGTAGCGGCGGTCGAACGTCTTGCTGATCCCGCGCGAGCCCTCCGGGAACACGATGAGCGCCTCGTCCTGTTCCAGCAGGCGTCGTGCGTTGTCAGGCGAGCCGATCACCTGTCCGCAGCGCGGGAAGAGCACCGACACGAAGGGGAGCTCGGCGCTCCACCGCTCGACCATCGCGCGCGGGAAGCGCGGCCGGTTGGTGTCGAGCATCAGCGAGGTGCCGAGCAGGAGGCCGTCGATGGGCACCTGGCCCGAGTGGTTCGCGATGACGAGGACACGCCCGTCCGGGACGCGGTCGATGCCGAAGACCTCGGTCCGGAAGTAGAACCGGTGCAGGAAGGCCGAGACGGCGAGCGCGTAGCGAGCCACCTTGGGATCGAAGCCGAAGGGATCGACGCCGGCCTCGTTCGTGCGGGTCACGATCCGGTTCATCCGGGCGTCCAGCTCCTCGCCGAGACGCTCCTCGGCGAAGCGAACCATGCGATCGCCGAAGGTCGAGACGAGCCGCTCGACGCCCGCGTGCTCCCGGGGCGCGCGCTCCGCGCTTGCTTGCATCGCGCGATCGTGCGCGGCTTCGGCGGGGCGCGTCAACGCGAATGCCGAAACCTTGCGCCGGCAGGCGTCGAGTGGCACGCCGGTCCGGTGCAGGCGGTGCTCGCGATGGGGATGCCTCTTCTCTCGCTCGAGGGCGCGCCGCGTCGCGCCCGCTCGCTGGCCGGGCCCCTGGCGCTGGCGGCGACCCTGGCGATCACGACGTTCGGCAGCATCGCGGGCTGTCCCCACACGGGCACGTCCGCCCTCGAGGTCACGCCCGCGCTGCGCACGAGCGATCCGGACGCCGAGAGCGATCTGCACGGCGCCGATCAGGCCGCGCTCGACGGGCGCAGCGCCGACGCGCGAGCGGCGTACGAGCGGTTCCTCGCGGAGCACGCCGGCGATCCGCTCGAGCCGCTCGCCCATCTCGGCCTCGGGCGCGTCGAGCTCGCGGACGGTCACGCCGAGGCCGCGCTCGCGCAGCTCGACCAGGCCGCCGGGTCCTCCGACTCGGTCGTCGAGGAGCGGGTGCGCTTCCACCGAGGCATCGCGCTCTACTTCCTCCACCGGGACGCCGAGGCGATCGAGGCGCTCAGCCCGCTGCGCGGCACGACGACCGACCCGGACGAGACGCGCCTCTTGCTCGAGACGCTCGCCACGGCCGCCAGCCGCACGGGCGATCACGTGCTCGCGCTCTCGGCGCTCGACGAGCTGCACTTCGTCAGCACGACGGACGCGGATCGAGAGGACGTGCAGCGCCGGGCGCGGGCCATCGTGGACGGCGAGCTCGCGGAGGCAGAGCTCGCGCGCGCGTACGACGAGCTGCGCCGCGATCGCGTCTGCTGGCCGCTCGTGGCCGTCGCAGCCCTGCACGCGGCCTACGACGCCTCCGATGCCGCGCGGGTCCGCGTCGTCGCGGAGGCGCTCCGGGCCGAGCACGTGGAGCTCGCGGGCGACCTCGCCGAGATCGTGAGCCGAGCGGAGCGCATCGAGCACGCCGATCCCTCGGTGATCGGCGCGATCCTCCCGCTCACGGGCAGCGCCCGCGAGATCGGCCAGCGCGCGCTGCGCGGGCTCGTGCTCGCCTCCGGCGCGCCGCTCGACGGACCGGCACCGCCGGGCTCGGCGCAGCTCGTGTTCCGAGACGACGCCGGCGATCCCGCGCGCGCGGCGAGCGCCGTCGACGAGCTCGTCGCACAGCACCGCGCGATCGCGATCGTCGGGCCCCTGGACGGCCCGTCCGCCGAGGCGGCCGCCGAGCGCGCGCAGGCGCTGGGCGTGCCGCTCATCACGCTCTCGCCGCGGGGCGATCTGGCCTCGGCGGGGGCGATGGTGTTCCGGCTCTTCCCGACGCTCGACGGGGAGGCGCGGGCCCTGGTGGACGCGGCGACGCGGCGTGGCGCGCACCGCTTCGCGATCCTCCGCGGCGCCGCGGGCTACGGGGCGTCGATGCGTTCGGCGTACGAGCGGGCGGTGGCGGCGGCCGGTGGCGAGCTGGTGGCCGACGTGACGTACGAGGCGAGCGCGACGGCCTTCGGACCGCTCGTGACCGAGCTCGCGACGGCGCATCCGGACGCAGTCCTCTTGGCCGACTCGGCGCAGAAGGTCGCGCTCCTCGCGCCCGCGCTCGCCGCCGGCGGGCTCTTCCCCGTCCTGCCGGGCGGCAGCGCGCCCCGCTCCGCGCGTGGCATCGCGCTGCTCGTGCCCAGCGTCGCGCTCGATCCGCGCATGATCCAGACGACGGGACGCTACCTGCAGGGTGCCTCGTTCGCCGCGCCGTTCTACGCGGCGCTCGCCGAGGGGGAAGGACGAGCGTTCGTGGACGCGTTCCACGCGCGCTTCGGATCGGACCCCGACACGTTCGCGGCATACGCCTACGACGCGTTCCGGCTCGCGCGACGTGCGGTCGAGGGTGGCGAGACGACGCGAGCGGGCGTCGCGGCCCGGCTCGCGACGATGCACGACGTGCCGACCGCCGGCGCCAGCGGGGGCTTCGACGATGCGCGCAGCGCCGCCCACGCGGGGCGGATTCTCGTGCTGCGCGGGGACGTGCTCGGGCCCTGACGCTCGAGGGTGGCCGGCGCTACGCGATCGCGCGCCGGATCAACGCGCTCGCGTGGTCGAGCACGACCGGCGGGATCTCGTGCTGTCCGCGGAAGCGCACGAAGTCCACATCGAGGCCGCCCTCCCGCATCGCGGCGGCGAGCCGCTCGGCGCCAGCGTACGGCAGGAGCGGGTCGTGGGTGCCGTGCGAGATCATCACCTTCGTGCCCGCCCGGGACGGGATCCGCGGTACCCACTCGTCCTCGGCGAGCAGCGTCCCGCTCATCAGGACGAGGCCGTCGAGCGCCACGTCCGTGGAGAGCGCGACCTCGGTCGAGAGCATCGCGCCCTGCGAGAAGCCGCCGAGCACGACCTTGCTCGGCGCGAGCTCGCCCCGGAGCGCGCCGAGCGCCGCCACGACGGCCTCGCGCGCGGGTGCGATCCCGTCCGGCTTGTCCCGCGAGAGGTCGCGCGCACGCCCCTCGGCGATCCCGCGCTCGAGCGCCTCGACGTCGATCATCCACCAGGCGCGAGCCCGCCCGTCGCCGAGCGGCCAGGGCAGCGCGAGCGGGGCCTGGGGGAAGGCGAAGCGCACCTCGCGCGGCACGTCGAGCACGCGGTGGAGCGGGACCAGATCGTCGCCGGGGGCGCCGAAGCCGTGCAGCAGCACCACCAGCGGGCCCGTCCCGCCTCCCTCGCGATCGGTGCCGCCGACGAGGCGGACCGTGAGCCCGGAGACCTCCAGCGTGCGCATGTCCGCGGGTCCTCGGCGCCGGTGGCGGCGCTCAGCCGGCCGCGGTGCCCTTCTTGCGCCCGTAGGCGATCGCCTCGAGCCGGGTGATGTCGAGGACCTCGATCATGTCGGGCGTCACCTTGAGCGCGCCCTCGCGCTCGAGCAGCGCCAGGCCGCGCGAGATCTCCTCGCGGACCGTCCCGAGGCGGCCCGCCACGGTCTCGGTCGTCAGGTCCCGCACGAGGTGTCGCGCGTCCTCGCCCCGGGTCTCCCGGGCGGCGGCCAGCGTGCAGAGGAATGACGCCAGGCGCGCCGGGACGGTCCGCAGCGAGAGGTCGCTGACCAGGCGGAGGCTCCGGTCGGTCCGGCGGGCGCGCAGATCGATCATCGCCTTGAGCACGCCGGGGCGCTTCTCGCCGATCGCCCCGATCGTCTCGTTCGGCACCAAGAGGGCGCTCCCGGCGCGCATCGCGATCGCGCTCGCGGGGTAGGTCCCCCCGTCGAAGCGGACCCCCTCGGTGATGGGGCGGCCCGGCCGCGCCAGGTAGATGATCTGCTCCCGGCCGTCCCGGCCGCTCTTCGTCAGCTTGATCTCTCCGGTGCGGACGACGAAGAAGCCCTCGGCCGTCTGGCCTTCGCTGAAGAGCGGCGCGGCGCGCGCAACCTTGCGGACTTCCGCCGCTTCGGCGAGTGCGTGGAGGTCGGCCGCCGGCAGCTGGCCGAGGACGGGAACGTCGCGGAGCAGCTCGTCGGCGGAGCGCGGGGCGATGGCCATGAGGTGCGGGAGCATATCACCGCGATCGCGCCGCGCGGGCGATGATCGGCGTTACGAAAGTGACGTGGCGAGAACCGCCCGCCGGCGCGGGGCACCGATCGCTGCGCTTTTCGCGGGCAGCGTGGTGGCACGCCGGTTGATAGGTCATTCCGGCGCGGCCCGGTGGCCGCTGACTTTCGCAGGAGCGTTCGCCGTGCAATGCTCCGCGACCTGAACGAAGGCGATCGAGCGGGGCCGCGACCGGCCGGGAGGATCGGATGAAGACGAAGCAGAGGATCGGCAGCGCGCTCATCGGGGCGGCGATGGCGCTCACGGGTTGTGCGGGGGGCGTGACCACGTCCGACCCGGCCGCGCTCGAGGACGTCAGCACCGTCGAGTCCACCATCGACGGCCGCACGGACCTGTTCCTCGACCGCATGCTGTCGAACCACCTGCTGACCGCGGACGAGGTCAACGGCAGCCCCACGGCGATCGCGGTCCAGGTGGAGGTGCGCGGAGACCAGCTGCTCGCGTGGCGCCTCGGCTCCTCGCACACGGACGCGGACATCGTCGGCCAGTTCCACATCCGTGGCACGGTCGACCTGAGCACCGCTCAGGCGATCGGCAACGAGACCCACCCCGGCGATCCGGGGACGATCATCCTGCCCGGCGGCGTGCTCGGCGGCCTGCGCGGCGCGCGGACGGAGGGCTCGGGCTCGATCCCCCGGCTCCGGACGACGCCGCCCCCGGTCGGCCTCGTCATCGAGTGGGGCGTCATCAACGGCATCCCGAACGCGGTGGATGTCAACACGCTGAACGCCGCCGCGGCCCACCCCGGCTGCGCCTGAGCCCGGCAGAGATCCGGCTCGCGAAGGCCTCGGGCGCAGACGCCCGGGGCCTTCTCGCTTTGGGGGATCGGCGGGGCGTCGGCGGCGGGTCGGCGGCGAGTGGTCCGGGGGGCTGACCGGTCGGGAGCCGGACCCTTGGTCGGGGCGCGCTCGGCCGGGCCGCGGTGGATGGACGGCGGGCCGATCGAGCCCGGAGGCGAGCGATCGGAGGGCGAGCGATCGGAGGGCGAGCGCCCTGCCGTCGACCTCAGGGCATCCCGTTCGTCACGACGAGCGTGTAGTCGTCGCACGCGAGCGTGGTGCCGGTGTGGCGGCGCACGCGAACGAAGTAGTCCGACGAGTCGTCGTCGCAGTTGTTCACCGTGGTGCTCGGCGTCGTCGTGCACGGGCACTGTCCGGTCATCCCGCTGTTCGTGTCGATCGCGAAGCGGTAGTCCGTGAAGTCCGTGCACGAGGCGCCCGTGCAGTCCGTGCAGACGGTCATGGCGCCGCAGCTGCCGCGGAGCACCAGGAACTCGAACACGTTCCCCGGGTTGACGGTCAGCGCGACGTGCACGTTGTAGTGGTCGCACGTCGTGTCGGCGACGTCGGTCGCGTGGAAGCGATACCAGACCTCGCGGGTCGCGGGCAGCGCGTTGCCCGTCGCCATCAGCATGCGCGTCCCGCCGGACGCCTCGTCGTACACGGTGCCCATGTCGATCGGCGCCGCGCACGTCGCGCCGCCGGTCGGGGTCGTGGTGCACTCGCACCCCGGGACGCTCAGGTCGATGTCGGCCGAGCCCGCCGGACAGCCGCACACACCCATCATGCAGATGCCGTGCGCCGGGTTGGTCGTGCAGAGGTCGGCGGGGGCGCCGTCGTCCACGGTCGTGTTGCAGTTGTCGTCCCGCAGGTTGCAGATCTCCGGCGCGATCGGGCTGCGCGTGGGATCCATCTCGTCGCAGTCCATCGCGGCGGGAGACCCGTCGCCGTCGAGGTCGACCGTCCCGGGGATGCAGCGCAGCGCGATGCACACGTCGCCCGCGGTCGCGCACGTCCCGTCGCCACGGCACATCGGATACGCCACGCAGGCCCCCGAGACGCAGTGGGTCAAGCCGGTGCACACCGTCGAGCCGCAGCTGCGCGACGCGTCGGTGCCGCCGGAGGCGTCGGTGCTGGAGCCGGTGTCCCGCGCGACCCCCATGTCCCTCGGCGGCCCCATGTCGGGCATCGGCCCCATGTCGGGCATCGGCCCCGTGTCCGGACGAGGCCCGGTGTCCGCGTCGACGCGCGGGCCGGCGTCCATCGACGTGCCCATGTCGCGGCCGCGGCCCATGTCCGGACCGTCGAGGCTGCCGCCGCTCGCGCAGCCGGCGCCCGAGAGAACGAACACACACGCGCTCAGTGCGACGAAGGGCGCGCTCGGGGTCATGCGAAACGCCACGCGGGTGATCCTAACATACCTCGGGGCGGACGACGCACGGATCATCCGCCGGTGCAGATGCCCGACCCCGGCGGCGAGTAGGCCTGGGCCTCGCAGTGCTCGGTGTCGCCACAGCCCTGGTGCGGCGCCGTGGAGGCGAGCATGCAGATCGCGATGCACGTCCGCGCGGTCAGGCCCGTGCAAGCATACCCTGGCACGCAGTCCCACGGCCGCTCGCACGGCGCGCCGGGGAGCGCGCCGCCCGAGTGAAGGCACTCGGTGGTGCCCATCCCATCGACGATGTAGCAGCCCTCGTTCGCGGCGCAGGCGTGCTCGGGGTGCGCGAGGTCGCACGCGATGGGCGGCAAGCAGCGGCCCCAGCTCGTCGTGGTGCCGTCCACCAGCGCCCCGTCGCCGCGGCAGCGCTCGGACGGTGCGCAGTCCATCGGGCGGCCGTCGCAGCAGAGGCGCCCGCAGGTCCCGAGGCCGCCCGCCATGCCGAAGCACGAGAGCCCAGAGCCGCAGTCCGCGTCGTGGGCGCACCGCGACCCGTCCGCGCCCATGCCACCGTCGGGCGGGGCGGCCGCCACGCACGCCGGGATCCCCGAGACGAGGCGGCACGCCATGTCCGAGCCGCACGCACCCACGCTCCGTGGGTCGCACCCGCCTCCGCAGAGCGCCGGCCCGGCGTCGAGCGTGGGCCCAGCGTCGAGGCGCTGCCCGGCGTCGATGGAAGCGTCGTTCCAGAGCGTGGAGTCGACGACCATCGCGTCACGCGCCGGCCCGGTGTCGTCGTCGGCCGATCCGCCGCCGGAGCAGGCCGCCAGGAGCGCCGTCGTCGCGAGCGCGCCGATACTGCGGGCGCGTCCGATCCGCGTCACATGCAGAGCCCGTAGGTCGTGCCGAGACCCGCGCCGCACGTCGTCGCCGTGCCGGTGCAGTCCGGGTTGCTCGTCGTGCCCATCGCGCGGCGGCAGAAGCGGAAGCAGCGGCCCGGGGTGCCGGCGCCCATGTTGAAGCAGCCGAGGCCGGCGGCGCAGTTGTCGGAGCTGCAGTCGCCGCCCTCGGCGACCGGGCCGGTCGGGAAGCAGTCCGTCGACCCGTCGGCCGCGGTCGTGGTGCACTGCTGCATGGCCGCGCAGCCGGTGTTCGGGACGGGGGTGCACGCGGTGGGCGCGTGGCAGAAGCCGACCCCGTTCGGCAGCGGGTTGCCGCTGCCGTCGCCGAGCGGCGTGCACGACTGGCCGGTGGGGCAGTCCGTGGCCGAGCAGCAGAGCTTCGCGCAGGTCCCCGTCCCGAGGCACACGCTCCCCGCGTCACAGTCGTTGAGCGCGGTGCAGGCTCCGCCGACGGCGACCGTGCCGGCCGGGTGGCAAGAGGGGGCCGTCATGTCGGGGTAACAGCCCTGGCGCGCGCCGCCGCTGTCCGGCGGACAGCTCGACGTGCTCGTCAGGTTGCAGCCACCGCCGTACGTGCACGCCCCACCCATCGTTCCCATGTCGCGGGCCATGCCCATGTCGAGGCCGCCCATGCCCATGTCGACGCCGCCCATGCCCATGTCGACCCCGCCGCCGCCCGCGTCGGGCGTCACGTGCGCGTCGACGAGCCGCGGAGGATCGTTTCGGCAGCCGGCGAGCGCGGTGAGCGCGAGCCCGGAGAAGACGACCGTCGTGGAGAGCCCCGTGAACGAGAAGTTGCGCATCACCATCCTCCGAAGGGAACCGATCGCATTTCGCACCGCGGCGCGGCGCCACCGAAGATGCAATCACAGCACGGAACGGGCCACGTGCGCCATTCCCCAGCTCCGCGGGGGGGGCCGCCCGGCCGACGCGACATCCGTGTCGCGATCAGTTGACGGCCCGGGCGCCTGCCGGGGCGGGCTCGCCCTCGGCCGCCTCCGGCTTGGCGACGTCGGCCCGTGCCGCGTCGCGGCGCTCGAGCGCGGCCCGGACGAAGCGCGAGAAGAGCGGGTGTGCCGCGTGCGGCTTGCTCTTGAACTCGGGGTGGAATTGGCACCCGATGAAGTAGGGGTGCGTCCGGCCCGAGTGCCCTGCGGCGCCGGGCCGATCGCTGCTCCGCGGCAGCTCGATCATCTCGACCAGGCCGAGCTCGGGCGAGACGCCGCTCATCACGAGGCCCGCCTCCTCGAGGCGCTGCTTGTAGGCGTTGTTGAACTCGTAGCGGTGGCGGTGGCGCTCCGAGATCTCGGTCGAGCCGTACACCTCGGCGGCGAGCGAGCCGGGCTTCATCGCGCAGCGATAGGCGCCGAGGCGCATCGTACCGCCCTTGCTCTTGACGCCCCGCTGATCGGGCATGAGATCGATGATCGGCTCGCTCGCGTTCGGATCGAACTCCGTCGAGTTCGCGCCGGCGATGCCGCAGGCGTTGCGGGCGAACTCGACGACGGCCATCTGCAGGCCCAGGTAGATCCCGAA
>JBGAQA010000079.1:0-11195 GCA_044220955.1 Sandaracinaceae bacterium | reverse complement strand
TAGCCGCGGTCCTTGATGAGCATCACGACGGGAACGCCGCCCTCGGTGCGCACCTCGCGCGCGAACTGGATCGCGCGGATCTTCCCCTCGCTGCCTCGGCCACCGAAGCCGCCCGGCACGAGGATCGCGTCGAGGCCCCCGAGCTCGCGCTCGACGACCGCCGGATCGCCCTCGAGCGTCTCGCTGTCGAGGTAGCGCACGTCGATCTTCACCTCGTTGGCGAGGCCGCCGTGCGAGAGCGCCTCGTGCAGCGACTTGTACGAGTCGCGCAGGTGAACGTACTTGCCCACGAGCGCGATCGAGACCTTCCCCTTCGGCGGGTTCTTGAGGATGTCGACGGTCCGCTGCCACTGCGAGAGATCCGGGGGGCGCGACCAGATGTTGAGGCGCTCGGTGACCTGATCGTCGCAGCGCTCCGCGTGTAGCGCGAGGGGCAGCTCGTAGATGACGCTGACGTCGGGCGCGGCGATGACCGCGTTGACGGGCACGTTGCAGAAGTGCGCGATCTTCTCCTTCACGGAGCGCGGCAGCGGCTTCTCGGTGCGGCAGAGCAGGATCTCGGGCTGGATGCCCAGGCCGAGGAGCTCCTTGACCGAGTGCTGCGTGGGCTTGGTCTTCAGCTCGCCGGCTGCGGCGATGTGCGGCACGAGCGTGACGTGGATGGACACGGAGTTCTGCGGCCCGAGCTCGTGGCGCAGCTGCCGCACGGCCTCGAGGAAGGGCAGCGACTCGATGTCGCCGACCGTCCCGCCGATCTCGACGATCGCCACGTCGGCCCGCTGGCCGACGTCGAGGATGCGCGCCTTGATCTCGTCGGTGATGTGCGGGATCACCTGGATCGTCGCGCCCAGGTACTCCCCGCGCCGCTCCTTGCTGATGACCGCGTCGTAGACCTTGCCGGTGGTGAAGTTGTTCTGCCGCGTCATCCGCGACGACGTGAAGCGCTCGTAGTGGCCGAGGTCGAGATCGGTCTCGGCTCCGTCGTCGGTGACGAAGACCTCGCCGTGCTGGTAGGGCGACATCGTCCCGGGGTCGACGTTGATGTACGGATCGAGCTTGACGTTCGTGACCTTGAGCCCGCGCGCCTCGAGGAGCGCGCCGAGCGAGGCCGCGGCGAGCCCCTTGCCGATCGAGCTCACGACGCCGCCGGTCACGAAGATGTACTTGGTCCGGCGTGCGTTATTCATCGTGGTCTCCTCGCGTCGCGGAGGGCCTCGACGAAGCACGGACCTCGGTGCCGAGCACCGCGCGAGAGCAGAGCGTCCGTGCGTTCGACGTGGCCAACGCGAGCACGGGGGCCGACTGTACGGACCGAGGATCCGATCGTCAACGCGCGATGTGCGGAACGTCCGAGACGGGCGCGTTTGACCGCGCCTCGATCGATCGGCAGGCTGCGGGGCAGGGTGTCGTTCACGTCGGTGACGATCGTCGGGGCTGGACCGGTCGCGTGCGGCATCGCGGTGGCGATCGCGCGCAACGACGTCCCCGTCACCATCGCGAGGGCCGCGCGCGGAGAGATGCGCCTGGCCACGCGACGGGTCGAGCGCCGCCTCAAGTGGCACGTCGACAGCGGCGAGATGACCGAGGCCGAGCGCGATCGCGTGCGCGCGCGCATCGATCTGCGCCCCGACCTCTCGCGGGTCGCCAGCTCGGACCTCGTCATCGAGACGTCGTTCGGCGATCTCCGCTCGCGCCGGGCGCTGCTCGCGACGATCGAGCGCACGCTCTCGCCCGGGGCGGTGCTCGCCACCAACGCGCCGCCCGAGAGCATCGAGGAACTGGCCGAGGTGGTGCGGCGCCGCGATCAGTTCGTGACGATGAGGTTCACGCACCCCGCCACGCAGACCAGCGTGGTCGAGCTCGGCTGCCTCGCCGAGACGGCGCCGGGCGTGATGGCGGCGTGCAAGACGTTCTGCTCGTGGCTCCACAAGACGGCCGTCGTCCGGAACAGCGAGCTGCCGCCGCGCGTGGGCTACCGCGAGTTCCTGGCGGGCGCCTGAGGCGCTCGGGTGTGGGCCCCGGCGAGCGGGGTCAGCGCGCGCTGCGCATCGCGTCCCGGAGCTGGAGCAGGCCCTCGTATCCGGTGATGGCGAACGTCTGGCCCGCGGCGTCGAACCGGAGCGTCTCGAGCTGCTGGCGTTCGACGAGATCGATCTCGAGCTCCGCGTCGGTCACCTCGGAGTAGCGCAACGCGAGCACGCCGCGCAGGCGGTGCCACTCGAAGCCGTGCTGCCGGAGCACGATCTTCGATCGGACGGCGCTCGCCGTGGCGAGCGCAGCGGCGACGGCGAGTCCGGCGACGACGAGCGCGCCCGCGAGCTCGCCGGGCGATCGGCCGCTCGTTCCGTCGAGCGCGAGGTAGGGCGCGATCAGCGCCAGGCAGAGCGTCGCGACGCCGGCGAGCAGAGCGCCGAGCCGTGACGGATGCATGACGTCCACCCTCGCGCCGAGCCCGGTCTCCTCGGGCGCCTCGCCCGGTGCGGCCTGGGCCTCGGGCTCCTCGAAGGCCGGCGCGCGCTCGAGCTCGTCCGCGATTCGCTCGAAGATCGGGAGCACCCGCTCCGCGCAGAGCCCGATCATCCAGTAGCCCGGATGGTCGTGGAGCGTGAGCCGCCCGTCGAGCAGCGTGACGTGAGCGCCCGGCATCGCCGCCAGGAGCGCCAGCTCCGCCTCGATCCGGCGGACCGCCTCGCGGTGCGACGCGCGAATCCGAAGCCGGTCGTCGATCGGGCTGCCGAGCCGCACCGGCGGCTGCATCACGCGCGGCTCGATCCCGGCATCGACGAGGGCGCGGCCGACGATCTCGAGCTGGACGCTCGAGGCCACCTGCATCGTCATCCGCCAGTCGCGGCTCACCTCGCACTCGGCGGGCCCGAGCCAGCCGCCCGGGATCTCCCGCGTTCGCGTGAGGTACACGACCTCCACGCCACGCCGACCCCGCGTGCCGACCATGCGGATCACGTGGTTCGGCGCGGGGGTGACGGGGAGCTCGCCCGTCGCGAGCCCCTCGACGAGCGTGAGGTCGAGCCGCGCGGCGAGCTCGCCGACGCGCGGCAGGCCCAGCATCTCGGAGGCGAGGCTCATGACGCCGCCCCCCGCGCCGAGCCGTACGCGAGCCCGCCCAGCACCGCGGCTCCGACCAGCAGCATTCCCAGTTCCACGATCGCGAACAGCGTCGACATCGAGCACCTCCGCCGTCCTTCTCGGCGCGATGCGAGCACCGTTGCGCGCTCCCCGCGCCAAATTTAGAGTCGACCGATGCTGGTCGCCACCGCCGTCGCCCCCGCGTCCGTCGCCATCGTCCCGCGCCCGGGATCGGCGCTGCTGCGCTCCAACGGCCTGCGCTACGACTGGCTGGGCCTGGTCCGCGCCTCCAACGGCACGCGCGAGACGATCATGCGCACGAGCGCTGCGCCGAGCTTCGAGTCGCTCGTCGGCTGGGAGTTCCGCGGGGCGAACGGCGCCGTCATCACGCGCGCGATCGGCATCCGCAAGTTCGTGAAGGGCTTCTACGAGGGACGCGATCGCCACCCGCGCGGCCCGACCCCGCACATCCACGGCTACAACGTCGACGTGCGGCAGAACGCGGACCACCACGAGCACCTCTATGCGCCGAGCCCCGAGGCGCCCAAGCGTCACGGCTACTACCGCGTGCACGCGCCGCTCCCGGGCGCGCGGGACGCCGCGTACCCGAACGCCCTGCTCCTCGACTACGGCCTCGGCGGCAACGGTCTGTTCGGGCCGCCGCTGCGGGACTACGTCGTGCAGGTCTACCCGGACAACCCGGACCTCTTGCTGGGCAAGGCGTACCTCGCGCTCGGGCCTCTGCGGATCCCCGTCGGGTTCTTCGTCCTCGAGCGGCTCCAGCGGCACGATCACCGGGGCTGAGCCCGCGGCGCGGGCTTGCAGAACCGGGCGCCCCGCGATAACCGCGCCCCATGGCAAAGGCTCCGATCCTCCAGGGCAAGGTCGCGTTCGTGTTCCCGGGGCAGGGCTCGCAGAAGGTGGGCATGGGGCGCGAAGCCTTCGACGCCGGGGGGGCCGGTCGCGAGGTGTTCGACGCCGCGGACGCCGCGCTCGGTGAGAAGCTCTCCGCGCTCTGCTTCGAGGGGCCGGACGAGACGCTCCGCCTCACGAAGAACACCCAGCCCGCGATCCTCACCACCTCGGTGGCGCTCTTCCGTGGGCTCGGCGAGACGCCGGACGTCGCGGCCGGGCACAGCCTCGGCGAGTACTCGGCGCACGTCGCGCTCGGGACGCTCGCGTTCGCGGACGCGGTGCGCCTCGTGAGAGCGCGCGGCGAGTTCATGCAGGAGGCGGTGCCGGTGGGTCAGGGCGCGATGGCGGCGATCCTCAAGCTCGGTCGCGACGTGCTCGAGAAGATCTGCGCCGAGACGCCGGGCGTGGTCGAGCCGGTGAACTACAACTCGCCGGGGCAGATCGTGATCGCGGGCGACGCGGCGGCGGTCGCGGCCGCCAGCGCGAGGTGCGACGCCGCCGGGGGACGGGCCATGCCCCTGCCCGTCAGCGCGCCCTTCCACTGCCGGCTGATGAAGCCCGCCGAAGAGAGGCTGGCGGCGCGAATGGCCGAGGTCGCGTTCGCCGATCCGGGGCGGCCGGTGTTCGTGAACGTGGACGCCGCGCCCGTCACCACCGGCGCTGCCGCCAGGGACGCGCTGATCCGACAGGTGAGCCGCTCGGTCCGCTGGGACGAGTCGGTGCTCCGGATGGTGGACGGCGGCGTCACGCTCTTCGTGGAGATCGGGGTCGGCAACGCGCTCTCCGGGATGATCAAGCGCACCACGGAGAAGGCCGCGTGCGTCAGCGTCCAGAAGCCGGCCGACTTCGACGCGGCTCGGGCGGCGATCGCCGAAGCGCGCGCCTCCGGCTGATAAGCTCTCTCGGTGGCCGTACCCGATCCCAGCTCGGTCGTCCTCGGCCGTGCCGGCGACTGCGACGTGAGCATCGCCGAGGCCTCGGTGTCCGCGCGGCACGCGCGCCTGCGCTGGGAGGCGTCCGAGGTCGTCCTCGAGGATCTCGGCAGCGCCAACGGCACGTGGGTCGACGGCGAGCGCGTCGAGCGCGCGGTGATCCGCGTCGGCGCGGACGTGCGGCTCGGACGCGCGCCGCTCCCCTGGGGCGATCCGCGCATGCGGCCGTTCCTGCGCCGCGGCGGCATCGGCGACACGATCATGGCGATGCCGCGCTTCGGCCGGTATCGGTGCCCGAGCTGCAAGAAGCTCGGCGTGCTCCCGCCAGGCTTCCAGCGAGGCGAGATCAACTGCGCGTCGTGCAACACCGGCCTCGTGTTCGGGACGAGCGCGCGGCGCGCGGTGTGGCCGACGCTCGTGATGGGGCTGGCCATGCTCGCGCTCGCCGGCGTGGGAACGGCGCTGCTCGTGAGCGACGAGCAGCGGATGACGAGGGTCACGCAGCTGGTGCGCGACGTGCGCGAAGGAGCGCCGGTCGCGGCCGTCCCCCAGACGCCCGAGGGCAACCCGCTGCCGCCGAGCTCGACGCCTGGCGGGCCGAGCGCCGAGGAAGAGTCGATCCGCGTCCACGACGTGCCCGGCGTGCTCGCGGCGATCGATCCGTCGAACCCGACGACCCGGGATCTCGCGGTGCGCGTGGCCTCGCAGACGAGCGGGACGTTCAGCGTCGAGCAGGTCGCCGACATCTGGACGCACGTGCGGGTCCGCTGGAACTACGTGAACGATCCGCGCGGCGCCGAGTACTTCGCGCGCGCGAGCGAGACGATCGGCAACGACTTCGCGGGCGACTGCGACGACTTCGCGACGACGCTCAGCGCGATGACGCAGGCGATCGGCGGCAATGCGCGCATCGTGATGATGGACAGCCCGGCGGGCGGCCACGCCTATGCGGAGGTGTGCATCGAGCTCGAGCCGACCGTGATCGCGACGCGGCTGGCCGCGCACTTCCGGCGGCACTGGGATCGCCGGCTCGGGCGCCAGAGCGTGCGCGAGGTGAGCTACCGCAGCGATGCCACGTGCCAGGCGTGGCTCAACCTCGACTGGAACGCACCGGTGCCGGGAGGGCCCTACGGCGACGAGACGTGGGCCGTCGCGATCTTCTCCGACGGGCACACCGAGACGCTCACGCCCGCGCGCGCGCCGCTCGACGCGGGCGTGCGACGGCGTTGAGCGGGCGTGCGCCGGGCCGTCAGCGGATCAGGCCGAGCAGGCGCTCCAGCGCGCGTCGCTCCGCCTCGGTCGTCGGCCTGTTCGCGTAGTGCGCCTGCATCTTCTGGGCGTACGTGCGCAGGCCCATGGTCCGCAGCGACGGCGCACGCGCGATCGCGCCCTCGAGGTGCTCGAGCCCGTCGACGGGGATCAGCCGCGCGCGCGCGGCGAGCAGGTGGACCACGTCGTCCACCCACTGCGGGTTGTCCGTGATGACCGCGACCTCGAGCATGAGCGACGCGCCGCGGTCGAGCAGCGCGTCCTCGAGGCTCGAGCCGCGATTGCGGACGTTCACGGCGAGCCCCCGCGTGAGCTGGCTCGCCTGTCCGATCTTTCCCGCCCTGAGAGCGGCGTCGACGTCGTCGATGGCGGCGACGACCGCGTCGAGCTCGCCCGTCACGGCGTCGCCACGGTCCGCGGGCTGCTCCTTTCGCTCGCGCCGGGGTACCTCGATCGTCCGCGCCAGCTCGAGCCGGAGCCGCTCGAGATCCTCGACGCGCAGCTCGTGCCCGCTGATCACGATCCGCGCGCCGTGCGCGACGCTCGCGCTCCCGCCGGGTGCGACCTTGCGACCGTCGACCACGAGCCCGTGGCGGCTGCCGGCGTCCTCGACCACGGGGCCGGCCTCTGCGACGCGGACGGTCGCGTGCCGGCGCGACACGCTCGGGTCGCTGAGCTGGACGTCGGCGTCGTCGCCGCGGCCCACGACGAGCGGGGCGGTCCCGAGCGGATAGCGGCGCGGGCCGAAGACGAGTGTCCAGTGGCTCATGTTCTCGAGGCCGCGAGGGCGCGGGCATCTTACCAGCGCGCGCTCCGATCAGGGTGCGGACACGCTCGCGACGTGGACGTCTCCGGTGTCGGTGAGCGCCCAGATCTCGCGTCCGAGCGCGCTCCACGCGACGGCGACCCTCGCGACGCCCGCGGGCGGCGCCCCGTCCGCGGCGGCCGGCCTCGCGCGGTCGCTTCCGTCGCGGTCGACGCGGACCAGGCCCGCGGAGGTCGCCGTCCAGAACGAGCCGTCCTCGTCGAGCGCGACGTCCCGGCAGGCGCCGCCCACCGTCGCGATCGGCGCGGGGAGGGCCGCGCCGATCGCCGTGAGGTCGTAGATGCGCAGGCCCGCGTCCAGGCTGCACGTGGCGAGGCGCATCGCGCTCGCGTCGCGATCGTCGACGACCAGGGCCTGCATCATGGTCACGCCGAGCGGGATCGGCGCCCCCGCGGCGACCGCGGTGCCCGCTCCGATCGCGTGGTTGCGCATCGAGACGAGGTCGGCGGTCCAGACCGCGCCGCGGGCGCTCGACTCGCGGGTGCCGATCGTGACCCCGCGCAGCGCGTCCCAGGCGAGCGGCAGGGCGCGCGCGGAGAAGGGCGCCGGCGTGTCCTCGATCACCACGGCGCCGGTGCGCGTGGCCATCGCGCCCAGCCCGTCTCCGCTCCCGAGCGGTCCGGGCGCCGTGGCCATCCGGCGCGCCGAGCGGTCCGCGGTGGGCAGGGCCATGTCCGTGAGCACGATGGAGGAGAAGTCGTCGCTGACGACGACGCGCGTCGCCGGGGGATGGCTCGCCGTCGTGGCGAAGATCACCTCGTCACGTCGCACGGTGACGCCGGTGACGTCGTCGTTGGAGAAGGTCGACCCGGTCGTGCCGATGCGCAGGTCGCGCCAGCCGCTCGCTCGCGTGACGGCATAGGGGCCTCCCCGCGTCGCGACGAAGGCCATGCCGACGCGTGCCGCGAAGCCCTGGTAGGTCGTCGCCGGTCGCGCGGTGCTCGCGGCGATGTCGAAGCGCTGGACGTGGAACGACGCGCTCACGGTGCACGCCGCGGGCGCGCTCGCGGTCGCGAGGAGCTGGTAGTCGCCGCTCGCGCGGACATCCCACTCCGTCGCGGCCGGCAGCGTTCCGCTCGGCCCACGCAGCTCGTAGGTCACGCTGACGCCGGGCGGCAGCGCGGTGCACGGCATCGGGGCGATCCGGTCGCCGAGCGCATGCATCGCGCGGATGCCGCCGCAGAGGCGCCCGTCGGCGGCGAGGGTGCAGCGCGGACCCGCATCGGTCCGCTCGGCGTCGATCCCGGCGTCGGCCGGGCCGCCGTCGGATGGGCCGGCGTCGGGCGTCCCGGCGTCTGCGCACCGCGCGGGATCGAGATCGCACGCGTCGACTTCGTACGGACGGCAGCGTCCGCCGGCGCCGCAGGTCTGTGCTCCGCAGTCGACACCACGACACGCGCGCGCGAGCCAGACGTGTACGGTCGTCGTCGATCCGGCCGCGAAGGCGAGCGAGCGCCCGGTGTGGGCGACGACGACGCCGGCGAGCAGGGCCTCGGCCTCGAAGCGCAGCGGACCGAGCGCCCCGCCCCGATGCAGCAGCACGAGCGACCGGGGCGGACGCGTCCCGGGATCGAGGGGCGCCAGCGCCTGCTGGCTCGTGCCGTCCGGCGACGTCACCCGCAGCCGGAGCGAGTCGATCTCGCTCGGGATCGCGAGGTCCGTGTCGACGACGACGACGATCTGCGTGGGTGTGGCGCACCCGAGCAGCATCGCGAGCGCGACGGCGAGGGACGCGCGCCTCATCCGCCGATCCGGATCACGCCGGGCTGGAAGTCGCCCGAGACGCTCGCCTCGGGAGGCTGCGAGGCGACGACGCCCACCGCGATGCCGACGCCGGCGCCGACGACGACCACGCCGACGATCGTCCACAGCCACCACTGTGCGGCGAGGTCGCTGGACCGCTCCGGCGGCGCGACCTCGAGCGGCGGCGCGGGGTCCGCCGCCAGCGCGGGATCGACGCTCGGGGCCGGGCCGCCGTCGGGTGCCGTGAGCACGACGTGCGAGACGCCGCCCTCGGCCACGACCACGTCGATGGCGTCGAGCTCGCGGTCCCCGCGCCAGAGCGCGATGTGCCGGGTGCCCGGGTCGGCGAGCACGGGCTGGTCGAGCTCGGCCGCGTCCAGCGGGTGGTTGTCGATCTCGACCCGCATCGTCGGATCACCCCTGCGCAGCTGCACGACCAGGCGCCCGATGCGGGGAGCGATCTCGTCGCGCAGGCGCTGCGCGGACGACCTCACGGCGGGGGTGGCGTGCCCGCCGGACTCGAGGGCGTCGAGCTGCTCGAGCGCCTCCACCAGGCGTCCGAGCCGATCGAAGCAGCGGGCGAGGTTGAACCGGAGCGGCGGGGCGTCGTGGGCCTCGAGCGCCGTGGCGAACCGCGTCGCCGCGGTCGCCCAGTCCCCGTGGTCGGCGAGCTCGAGGCCCTCCTGGAAGACGGCGCGGGCCCGCGCTTCCGCGTCCTGGGCGCGGGCAGGGCTCGCGAACGGGGCCCAGAGGAAGGCGGCGCACCAACAGACGACCCCGATCCGGGCGAGCACCCGCCAACGCTACCACGACCTCGGTCGACCGGAGGTGCGAGCGGACGCCTCGTCAGAAGCCGGGATCGCGAAGCAGCCCATCGGCGCGGCGGCGCCGGGCCGGGGGCGGCGAGACGGGGAGCGTCCGCAGCTCGCCCTCGCCCGGTGAGATCGAGGAGGCGCCGCTCGGCGGCGGCTCGGGTGGCGGCGCCGGCTCGTCCGGCGGTGCGCTCGTCGTGTCGGGCGGGGCCTCGGTCGCCGTAGTCGGCGCGAGCGGTGTCGCGTGCATCGCGCGGTCCTGTCCGAGGCGATCCCACGCGATCGCGGCGAGCACCAGGAGCAGCAGGGTGGCGACGCCCGCGAGCGAGATCCGGCGGCGGCGGGCGAGGGTCGGGCGCGCCCCGCCCGCCGGAGCGTCCTCTGGCCCCGCGCGCGGCCTCGGCCGCTCCTCGGTGGGCGCGCCTCGATCCACCGGGGCGTGGTCGCCGTCCGCGGCCCGGACGGAGGCCGGAGGCGGCACGACGGAGTCGGCGATGCCGTTGCGCGACACCCGTCCCGTCGAGTCGCCCTCGAGGGCCTCGTTCAGCCGGATGATGGCGCGACGGAAGGCCGCCGCGTCGGGGTAGCGCTCCTCTCGATCCCGGGCCAGGCCGGCGGCGAGCACCGCGTCGAGCTCGGCCGGCAGATCCGGGCGGTGGTCGCGGAGCGGGCGCGGCGTCACGGTGAGCACCTTCGCGATCACGTCCCCGGGCAGCTCGCCCTCGTGAGGGCGCGCGCCGGTGAGCATCTCGTAGAGCACGACCGCAGCGCTGTAGACGTCGGTGCGCTCGTCGAGGTCGGTCTGCCCGCGCGCCTGCTCGGGCGACATGTACTCCGGCGTGCCGATGATCACCTCGGGGTTGGTCCCGACGGCCGACGACACGCGCGTGGTCTTCTCGGTCACCTTGGAGATCCCGAAGTCGATCACCTTCGGGTACTCGTCGTCGGCCTCGCGGACGAGGAACACGTTCTCGGGCTTCACGTCGCGGTGGACGATCCCGGCCTCGTGCGCGGCGGAGAGCCCGGCGAGCAGCCGCGCGGCGATCCGGAGCGCCTCGATCGTGGGCAGAGGCGCCTCCGCGGCCAGGCGGCTCGCGAGGGTCCGCCCGGCCAGGATCTCCATCACCATGTAGGGCCGACCGTCCGGGGTGGCGCCGAAGTCGAGCACCTGGACGACGTTTCGGTGGTGGATCTGCGCGGCGATGCGGGCCTCGCGCAGGAAGCGCTCTCGGACGCCCTCGGCGAGCGAGGCGTCGAGCTCGAGGAACTTCACCGCGACGTCGCGCTTGAGCATGAGGTGCTCGGCGCGCCAGACGCTCGCCATCCCGCCGCGGCCGATTCGCTCGCGGAGCAGATAGCGCCCGCCGATGATCGTTCCCGTGGGCGCGGTGCTGGGCGAGTCCATCGCTCCCCAAGAGCGTAGCGTAGTTCGAGCGCCCTCGATGGCGCGCTCGGCGCGAGACGCCGGGCGCCGACCGGTCGTACACTCCGCGCCGTGGCAAGAACCAAGAGACCCTCCCGCAAGTCGCCCGCGAAGAAGTCGCCCGCGAAGAAGTCGCCCGCGAAGAAGTCGCCCGCGAAGAAGTCGCCCGCGAAGAAGTCGCCCGCGAAGAA
>JBGAQA010000078.1:0-32985 GCA_044220955.1 Sandaracinaceae bacterium | reverse complement strand
GCGAGGGCGAGGGCGAGGGCGAGGGCGAGGGCGAGGGCGAGGTCGAGGTCGAGGGCGAGGTCGAGGTCGAGGTCGAGGTCGAGGTCGAGGGCGAGGGCGAGGTCGAGGTCGAGGTCGAGGTCGAGGGCGAGGTCGAGGTCGAGGGCGAGGGCGAGGGCCTTGGCTCGACCGGTGCGCTCGGCTCCTCGGATCTCGCGGGGCTGGGCGCCCGCTCCGTGGCGACGCGCGCGACCGGCCGATCCGGGACCGTCACCGGGCCGGCGCTCGCGCCCGGCGGGGGACCGCGGCGCGGCGCTGCGCCACCGCCACCGCCACCGGACGGAGGCGCGCCGGGGCGTCCACCGCCAGCCCCCGGGGGAAGAGGCCCGCGCCGCTCGAGCGCGTCGAGCCGCGCGACGATCTCCGAGAGCTGCCGCAGCGGCGGCCGGGTCGCGATCCGCACCATGCCCATCTCGAGCGTCGTGCGGGGCATCGTCGACTTCGCCATCTCGTCCACGAGCTGCGACGCCGCGTGGAACGCGCGCTGCACCTCGAGCGGCTCGATCTCCTTCGAGAGCGCCGCGGCTCGCGCGCGCTCCTCGTCCACGAGGCTCACGAGCTCCGTGTCCGCCCCGCTCGTCCGCAGCACGACGAGATCGCGCAGCAGCTCGACCACGCTGCGCGCGAAGTGCAGCAGGTCCAGGCCGCGGCTCGCGAGCCCGTCGATCGCCCCGAGCACGACGCCGGCCTCGCCCCGGAGCAGCGCGGCCACCGTGTCGTGCAGCGCCGCGCGATCGGCGATGCCGAGCACCCCCGCGACCTCGTGGCCGAGCAGCTTGCCGCCCGAGAACGCGACGATCTGATCCAGCAGCGTGAGCGCGTCGCGCATCGAGCCCGCGGCCTCGCGCGCCACGATCTGGACCGCGTGGTCGTCGGCCTCGATGCCCTCCGCGGCGAGGATGTGCCGCACGCGCTCCGACACGACGCCCTGCGGGATGAGGCGGAAGTCGTAGCGCTGGCAGCGGGAGCGGATGGTGATGGGCACCTTCTGCGACTCGGTGGTCGCGAAGATGAACTTCACGTGCGGCGGCGGCTCCTCGAGCGTCTTGAGGAACGCGTTGAACGCGCCCGTCGAGAGCATGTGGACCTCGTCGACGATCACGACCTTGAAGCGATCGCGCGCGGGGCGGAACGGGATCGTCTCTTGCAGCCGGCGGACGTCGTCGACGCTGTTGTTGGACGCACCGTCGATCTCGAGCACGTCGAGGTCGCTCCCGACGGTGATCTCCTTGCAGGGGTCGCACGCCCCGCAGGGCGTGATCGTGGGACCGGACGCACAGTTCAGGGCCTTGGCGAGGATGCGCGCCGTGGTCGTCTTCCCGACGCCGCGGACGCCGGTGAAGAGGAATGCGTGTGCGACGCGGCCGCACGCGATCGCGTTGCCGAGCGTGCGCGTGACGTGCTCCTGACCGGAGAGGTCGGCGAACGTCTGCGGGCGGTACTTCCGTGCGAGGACCGTGTACGACACTTGCGTCTCCGGCGGGGGAGCGGGCGACCCTAGCACGTGTGCTAAGCGGGGCGGCGGTGACGGCGGTGGACCTCTACTTCGAGCGGATCGAGGGCGCGCGCGCCGAGCGCGTGGTGCTCTTCCTCCACGGCATCCTCGGCGGCGGCCAGAACGTGCGCACGCTCGCCAAGCGCTTCGTCCTGGCCCGCCCGGACACCAGCGCATGGGTCGTGGATCTCCGCGGCCACGGACGCTCTCCCAAGCGCAGCCCCGGCCCCTCGATCGACGCGTGCGCGGAGGACGTCGCGCGGCTGGCGCGCGGTGCGAACGTCACCGCCGTCGCCGGTCACAGCTTCGGCGGCAAGGTCGCGCTCGCCCTCGCGGAGAAGATCTCGCTCACCGACGTGGTGATGATCGACAGTGTTCCCGGCACGCGCGAGCCGCTCCGCGAGGGAGACGCCGCGCTCGCCGTGCTCCGCACGATCGCATCGTTCGATCCCGTCTTCCCCACCAAGGCTGCGTTCATCCGCTCGGTCTCCGAGAAGCACGGCCGCTCCATCGCACAGTGGCTCGCCCTCAGCACCGAGGAGACCGAGGGCGGCGTGCGCTTCGCGCTCGATCACGACGAGATCGAGGCGCTCCTCTTCGACTACTTCGCGCGCGACCTCTGGCCGCTCGTCGAGCAGCCGCCCGGCGAGACGCGCGTCCACCTCGTGATCGGCGAGCGCTCGATCTCGTACTCCGCGGCCGATCGGGAGCGGGCGCGCGCGATCGCGGCGCGGCAGCCTCGCGTGTCCGTCGAGGTGCTCCCGGCCGATCACTGGGTGCACGTGGACGACCCCGAGGGCTTGCTCCGGGTGCTCGTCGAGGGAATCGGAGGTGCCGCGTGAAGCTCGTGGTCATCGGAGGGGGGCCGGCGGGCGTCGCCGCGGCGGTCGAAGCGGCGCGCACCGGCGCTGGCGTCACGCTCGTCACCGAGGCGCCGATCGGCGGCCGCGCGACGCACGCGAGCTTGGTCCCCTCGAAGGTGCTCTTGCACGCGGCGGAGGCGCGACGCGCGCGGGGAGAGAAGGGCCTCGCGCCGCCCGCCGAGCTCGCGGCGATCCACGCGGAGACCGGTGCGCTCGCGAAGGCGCGCGCCGATCGGATGCGCAGCGCGCTCTCGGACGCCGGCGTCCGTGTGGCAGAGGGGGTCGCCCGCTTCGCGAGCGCGAACACCGTCGAGGTGACGGGCACGAGCGGTGCTGCCGTGCGGACGCTGCCCTTCGAGCGGGCGATCGTCGCGGCCGGGTCCGAGCCGCGCTTCCCGGTGGGGCTCTTCGGCGAGGCCGGCAAGCCCGACGGCCACCACGTCTTCGCGCCGCGGCACGTGCGCGCGATGCTCGAGCTACCGCGCTCGGTGCTCGTGATCGGTGGAGGTGCGACGGGCGCCGAGCACGCCCACGCGTTCCTGTCGCTCGGGGTCGAGGTCACCTGGCTGCTCGACGAGCTGGGGATCCTGCCGCGCTTCGATCGCGAGCTGGCCGACTCGCTGGGCGACGTGCTCATGGAGCGCGGCGTCAAGATCGTGCACGGCAAGCGGGTGCTCTCGGTCGTGCATGATCCGAAGCAGGGGACGCTGGCGTCGCTCGACGGAGGCCGCACCTACGCGGCCGAGCGCGCGTTCGTCGCGGTCGGACGGCGCGCCGACACCGCCCGCCTCGGGCTCGAGGAGCTCGGGGTCACGCTCCGCGCGGACGGGACCGTCCCCGTCGACGGCTTCGGGCGTACCGGTGTCGAGTCGATCTACTGCGTGGGCGACGCGACCCAGGGCGGGCAGTCGAGCGCGCGCGCCGAGGCGACGGGGTGGACCGCCGCGCGGCACGCGACCGGCCGCGCCGTCGAGCCGCTGATGCCGGCGGCGTTCGTCGAGGCCGTCTACACCACGCCCGAGATCGCGTGCGTCGGCGCCTCGCCACGCGAGGTCGCGGCGCGAGGCGCCGAGTTCGACCTGCGCACGCTCGACTTCGGCGGCAGCCTGCGTGCCACGTTCGACGGTGCGGGCCGCGACCCGCACGCGCGCGGCACGATCCGGGTCGCCTGCGAGCCCGACGGCGGCAAGCTCCTCGGGGCGACCGCGATCGGGCCGCACGCAGCCGAGGTCCTGGGGCCGATCGCCGTCGCGATGCGCGTCGGGGCGAGCGCTCGGGAGCTCGCGCACGTGTTCCTGCCTGCCCCGAGCTACGCCGAGATCGCGACGCAGGCGCTTCGTTGATCCCTCGAGCGGGTCCAGGAGCCAGGCGTGTGCCTCGCGAGGGCCCAGCGGGGCGGTGCCCGCCCGAGGAAATCAGGGCACCGCGTCGATCTCGCCGATCGCGAACTGGGCCTTGAGCGCCTCGCGCTTGGAGAGGCCGCTCAGCCGCGAGGCGTTCTTCTTCACGAACGCCAGCACCCACGCGGGGTCGAGCTTCGCGTGCTGGCGGAGGGCCCACCCGATGGCCTTGCGCGCGAAGAAGTCCCGGTCGGCGATGGAGCCTTCGATGCAGTGCTCGAGCAGCCCGAGGTCGATCGCATCCCGGAAGCGGAGCTGGTGGAGGATCGACGTGCGCCGCTTCCAGAGGTCCGGGTCGCGGCTCCAGGCGCGCATCGCCTTGGTCATCTCCGTGCGGTGCGCGAGCACGAGGTCCCCGACCGCGTGCGCGGCGAGGTCGTCCACGAAGTCCCACCACGCGCCCGTGACGATCATCTCCTCGTAGAGAGGTAGCGTGGTCGGGCTCCGGAACGCGCGACCACCGCGGCGGTGACGGGTCAGCATCACGGCCAGGTAGCGCTCCTCGCGGTGCGTCGCGCCGCGCCAGAGCTCGCGCGTCGCGCGCACGTAGGCCGCCTCGGTCTCGAGCGGCAGCGTCGCGAAGAGCTCCGTCGCGACGCGCTTCACCCCGGCCGAGGGCACGCCGTGGAAGGGCATGGCCGACTTCATGTACGCCTGCATCGCCCCTGCCCGCGCAGGGTCCGCGACGGCGCTCAGCGCGCGGCGCGCCCGCTGGAGCAGCGCCGCCACGTCACATGATGGGGATGACGCAGACGTGGTCGGTGCAGACCAGGCGCGGGCTGCCCGTGCAGCAGTCGGCGTCGGTCGTACACGTCTCGGTCATGTGGTGGCAGCGCTCGGGCGGCGGCGGGCTGCACACGAGCGCGCCCGTCGCGTCCGGCGTGCACTCGCCGCCGCAGCACTCGGTGCCGACCGTGCACGCGTCCCCGTCCGCGCGGCACGCGCGAGGTGCCCAGAAGGCCGAGATGTTCTGAGACGCCGTGTCCTGCCCCGGGAGCCAGTACGCGACGCGGCTCGGGTCCGCTCCGCCCGTGGTCCCCGTGGTGCTGATGGCCGTGACCCAGATCTGCTGGCGCCCCGAGCCGGCCGTTCCGACCTGTGCGTTGCCGTAGTCGCGGCGCGACAGGAACGAGAGCCAGAAGTAGCCGCCCTGCGTGAAGGGCGAGAAGCGCGGCTGGTAGCTGCGGTCCCCGGCCGGACCGCCGCTGGCCGCGTCCAGGCGCACGACCCCGCTGCCGTCGGGGGCCATCGCGTAGAGCGCGGCGAGGTCCGAGTCGCTGCGGCAGCCGGTGCCGTGCGCGAACGCGATCGCCGTGTCGCCCGGCGACCACGTCGGGTACGCGTCGCCGTTGCCACCCGGAGAGGCGCCGGCGAGATCGGAGCCGCGATGGATGATCGTGCTCGCCCCGACCGTGTCGGGTGCCGTGACGGGCAGGATAGCGATGTCACCCGTCCGGAAGTCGCCGCCCCACGCCTCGGTCCCCGTGACGTACGCGATGCGCGCCCCGTCGTGCGACCACGCTGGATGGGTGCCGCGCGGCATGCCGGGCGGATCGACGTAGGATCCAGTGACGGGGTCGAGCAGGCGTAGCTGTCCACCGCCGGCGCCCTCGACGTGCGTGATGACGACCCGTGTCTCGTCCGGGCTCCAGCTCGAGAACCACCACGTGCGCGAGCTGCTCGGCGGCCAGAGGCTGGGTGCCGGGCTCCCCGTCAGGTCGGTCGTCAGATCGAAGATGGTGCCGCCGTTGTTGCCGCCCCCGAGACGCCCGACCATGTAGCGCCCCGACGGCGACACCGAGTGACAGCCCACGCACGTCGCGTTCCCGTCGGGACCCGGGGCCGGGGGCGGGTTCGGCATGAAGCTCACGCGCGTCGCGGTGCCGTCGTCGATCCGCATGATGCGGCCCTGCGCGATCGCCCAGTAGTAGATGCTGCCCGTGAGCGCCGCGCGGGCGAACGTCATGTGGAGCTCGGTTCCGCGGACAAGCTCGCCGGTGCTGCCGTCGATGCGGTCGGCGCGAATCGTCGCCTGTGCGTCGGGGTTCGTCTGCGCGAGCGAGCGCCAGGCGGCGGTGTCGGCCAGCCAGTGATGCAGGCCGTCCTCCAGCACGTAGGCCGTCGCCGTGATGCTCGGCTTCGTGAGCGTGATCCGCACCAGCTCGCCGCTGGTCCCGCGCGTCCACTGGATGTCCGCGGGGTAGACGTTCTGCGGCATCACCGCGCCCTCGAGCGGGTACACGAGGCCGGCCTCGCGTGCCGGATCGGTCACGGGCGTCGCGGCCGCGAAGGTCGTCGCCACGTCCGTCGGGACGCCGGGCCCGAGCACCGTTCGCTGGACGTAGACCTCGAGCGCCGCGGTCGCGGTGAAGTCGCCGCGGCTCGTCGTCGCCACGACCGTCACCGTGGCCGTGCCCCCGACGACGCCGTTCGCCGTGAAGCTGCCGTCCGCCGGGTCGATGTCGCCGACGATGCGGGCGTCGAGCGACCACGCGGTCACGGTCGCGGGGCCCATCGATCCGTCGTCGTAGGTCAAGATGGCCGCGAAGGTCTGCGTGGGCCTCGAGCCGTCGGTGCTCGTCAGCGTCGCCATCGGAGGGTCGATCGCGACGCTCACCGGAACGGGGGTGGGGACGTGCGAGTCCATCCCGGGGATCGAGGAGTCGCTCCCCGGGCCCGTGTCCGCGGGGACGCGGCACATCCGATCGATGCAGAGCTGCCCGCCGCGGCACTGAGCGTTGGTCGTGCAGGCCGTTCCGTGCGTGACGGGCCCGGAGCAGTCGCAGCCGCTCGCGAGCGCGAGCATCGAGGCGAGGGCGGCGAGGACGAGGGTGAAGCGTGCGGGCATCGCCGGATCATAGCCTGGGGCGTCACTCCCCGGCGGGATGCACGTAGCCCATCACCCGGAGGCCTGGGACCAGGCCCGTTCCGTCGTCGAGCTGCATGACGACCTCGAGGATCTGCGTGTCGATGCGCTCGGTCGGCTCGTCGGTGCGCAGGTTCTTGCGACCCATGCGGTGGCCGATCTCGACGACGTGTCCCGCGAAAGACCGGTCGCCGAAGGCCTCGGCCGTGACGACGCCGGCGGCGCCCATCTCGATCCGCGCGACGTCGCGCTCGTCCACGTCGAGGCGGACGCGCAGCTGCCGCGTGTCGCCCATGACGACGAGGGGCTCGGCCCCGGCGGGTTGTACGTATTCCCCGATCCGGTTGTGGATCTCGAGGATCTGCCCGTCGATCGGAGCCACGAGGCGCCGGCGATCGAGCTCGGCCTGCGCCTGGGCTCGCTGCGCCTCCGCGACGCGGACCTGCGCCATCGCGACGAGCACGTCTTCGCGCCTCCCCGAGTGGCCTGCGAGCGCGCGGGCTGCCGCGGTGTCCGCGGCGAAGCGGTCCGCCTCGGCCTGCTGCCGAGCCCGCTCGACCTCGTCCACGGTCGCGCCGCCGCCGGTCGCGGCGGTCTGCAGGCGCGCGAGCACGCCCTGGGAGAGCGCCGCGCGCGCGCGCGCCGACTCGGTCTCCGCGGTGATCGCCGTCAGCTCCTCCGGGCGGAGGCCGCGGCGGGCGCGCGTGAGCTCGGCCTGCCGCACGGCCACCGTCGCGTCGGCGGCGTCGAGCGCGGCTCGCTCGGGCGCGCTCTCGAGCTCGATCAGGACGGTCCCCGCGCTGACGGTCTGGCCCTCCTCGACGTGGATCGCCGCGATGCGGCCGCCGACCTCGGGGGCGAGGCGCGTCTCGGGAGCGTGGGGCTCGACGCGCCCGAGGCCACCGATCCACGTGCCATCGGGACGGTCGATCGAGGGATCGGGCGCCTGCGCAGGCGGGATCTCCCGCCGCTCGGCGCGCGCGCGATCGCTCTGGCGCGGCGTCGTGGTCGGCCCGGCGAGCGCGCTGCGGGTGATGATCGTCAGGAGCACGCCGCAGACGGCGAAGAGGACGAGCGTCCTGTAGTTGCGTCGGATGAACTTCATGGCTCAGCTTCCTTCCGGCAGGATGCGTCCGTCCTCGATGCGGACGATTCGATCGGCGAGGTGGTAGATGCGCTCGTCGTGGGTGACGACGACGACCGTGTGCCCGCCCTCCGCGGCCATCTCCTTGAGCAGGAGGGTCACGTTCATACCGTTCTCGGCGTCGAGCGCGGCGGTCGGCTCGTCGGCGAGCACGATGGGCGGCGCGCCGGCCAGCGCGCGGGCGATCGCGACGCGCTGGCGCTGACCGCCCGAGAGCTCGCCGGGCGGGCGCTCGAGCTTGTCGCCGAGGCCGACGCGCTCGAGGAGCCGCTCGGCCTCGCGGTTCGCCGCGCGCACCGAGTGGCCGCGCATGCGCATCGGCATCGCGACGTTCTCGCGCGCGTCGAGCGACGCGATCAGGTTGTGCCCCTGGAAGATGAAGCCGATGTACGAGAGGCGCAGTCGCGGCAGCTGGCTCTCGCGCTTGCCCGACACGAGCTCGCCCTGGATGCGCACCTCGCCGCTGGTCGGCTGCAGCACGCAGCCGAGGATCGAGAGCAGCGTGGTCTTGCCGCTGCCGGAGGGCCCCGCCAGATAGACGAACTCGCCCGCGCGCGCCTCGAAGTCCACGCCGCGGAGCGCCTGCACCGCCACCGGGCCGGCTCCATACGTCTTGGTCACGGCGTGGGCGTACACGGTGACCTCGCCGGCGCGGGCCTCGGTCGCGGCGTCCGCCGCCGCGGCGGCGCTCATCGGAACACCATCCCGGGCTCGACGTTGCGCACGCGCCAGAGCGCGAGCAGGCTCGCGAACACGCAGAGCAGCGTCATGAGCCCGTAGGTGCCGACGAAGAGCTCGGGCGGCAGGACGAGCGCGAGGTTCGGGCTGCGGATTCCCTCGGACATCCGCGTCACGAGGAAGAGGCCGATCGTGGTGCCGAGCAGGGCGTAGCTCACCGCTTGCACGAAGAGCAGCTTCGCGAGGTCGAACGTCGTCGACCCCGTGGCTTTCAGCGTGCCGAACTCGCGGACGTTGTCGACGACCGCCGAGAACATCGAGAGCGACACGATCACGAAGCCCACGATCACCGCGAACGCGGTGGAGGTGCCGAACGAGATGCCGAGCTGGGCGCGGATCAAGTACATGACGATCGACCGATGGAACTGCTCGCGCGTGAGCACGAGCGCGTTCGGGAGGCGTGACGTGAGGTCGGCCTGGATCGCGCGCACATCCGCTCCGGGCTGCCCGCGGACGAGCACGAAGGTCGTGCGGTCCGCCGGGACGTGCAGGATCTCGCGCGCCGTCTCGAGCCGTGTGAACGCGTACGGCGGTCCGAACGGGTTCAGGCCCCACGTGAAGCCGCCGACGACGACGCGGTGCCCGCTCAGCTCGCGGACCGAGCCGAGGTTCACGCCGCCCAGCTTCTCGCGCTGCGAGTCCTCGAAGATCACGGTGTCCGGGTAGGCGAGCGCGGCCGCGTCGCCCGCGACGAGGTTCCACGGGCCGCCGGCCAGGTGCGTGAGCCGCGTCCCGACGAGCGTCACCGCCTCCGAGCCGCCGTCCGGTCGCTGCATGATCGCCGTGCCGAACAGGATCGGCTCGGCCCACGCGACGCCCGGCACCACGCGCGCCTGGTTCAGCGTGTAGAGCGAGATCTGCGTTCCTCCCTGGAGCGTCTGCGTCGAGGGCGGGACGACCCAGAGGTCCGCGCCGGCGTTGTCGACGAACATCGTGTTCTTGCCGAGCAGGCCCAGGAACACGCCGAGCTGCTGGTTCACGAGGACCGTCGCGAAGATCACGCCGAGCAACGTGCCGACGAGCTTCGCCCGATCGTGGAACATCATGCGGATCGCGAGCAGGGACATCAGGCGCGTGTGACCGCCGCGTCCGACGAGCGCGCTGCGGCGCGCCCTGCGGATGCCCTCGCTCACGGCTCACCGTCCAGCGGCAGACCCGAGCGGAGGCGGAGCACGAGGCGCGCGACCGCGAGGTCGGCGTCGGCCTGGATGCGCTGGACCTCTGCGAGCAGGAGGTCTCGCTGCGCCTGGCTGGTCTCGAGCGCCGAGCCGGTGCCGGCGGCGAAACGCGCGCTCGCGACCGCCGCGGCCCGCTCGCTCGACGCCGCGGCGGCGCGCGCGGCGGACGCGCGGGCGAGCAGCGAGCCGACCCTGTGCCAGGCCTCGTACACGGCGGTCTCGACCTGCGTCTCGAGGCGCGCCTGCCGGATCTCGGCGATCCGGTCGCCGTGGTCCCGGGTGGACACCTGGGCGGCCCGCCCGAAGTCGAGCGTCCACGTGAGGGTCAGCCCGACCTGCCAGAGCGAGGGCTGACCGAAGCCAGACGCGTTGGTGACGCGCTCGCTGGCGCTCGCGGACAGCGTCGGGAAGAGGTTGGCCCACGCGGCGTCGTGGAGACGGCGCGCGGCCTCGAGATCACGAGCGGCGGCGCGCACGCTCGGGTGATCGCCGAGGTGTCCGGTGAACGAGGTGAGCGGCGGCTCCGCGTGCAGATCGTCGTCGAGCGGCACGAGCTCGTCGGCGGGCGTGACGCCCGTGAGCACCGTCAGCGAGCGCGACGCGAGGGCCTCGCTCAGCGACGCCTCCGCGGCGGTCTGCCTCGCGCGCTCGGCGTCCGTCCGCGCACGCTCCACGTCGAGCTCGGAGGCGATCCCGGCCGCCCCCCTCGACGTGGCGACCGCGAGGTTCTCGTCGGCCGTCGCGACCGCGGCGCGGGCCTGCGCCACGACCGCGCGGGCGGCGACGAGCTGGAAGTAGGCCTGCACCACGGCGACCTCGACGTCGATGCGGGACGCCTCGGCGCGCTCGGTCGCCGCGTCCGCGGTGGACTCCGACGAGAAGAACGTGAGCCATGCGCCGACGTCCACGACGGGAACGCTGAAGAGGAACGTCCCCTGAACCTGATCGAGCGGCTGGATGGTGGCGGCCGTGAACCCGCCCATGCCGTTCGGGAACTGCGGCTGGACCGCGTACTCGAAGCGCGTGTACCCGGCGCTCGCCGTGAACGACGGCAAGAGGCGCGCGCGCGACTCGTCGACCTGGCTGCGCGCCTGCTCGCGCACCTCGATCGCCTCCCGCATGTCGAACGCGTGGTCGTGCGCCGCGTCGACGAAGGCCCGCAGGGGCTGCTGGGCGCGCGCAGGGACGGCCACCAGGGCGGTCAGCGAGAGGACGAGCACGGCGCGGACGAGGGAGGGCATGAGCGTGACGTGCTCCGGGTCGAGGGAAGGGCGCGCCTCAGCGCGAGGCGCGCGGCTTGCGGGCCGGCCGCGGCTTCGGTGGGGCGGGCAGGGCCCCATCGAGCAGCACATCGACGAGCCCACGGACGAAGGTCCGGATGGGCATCGGGCGCGGGTCGTGGCCTCGCAGCATCAGCTCGAGCGCCACGAAGTTGTAGATGCTCCCGAGGAACACGCGGCCGAGGACGTCGGGGTCGACGTCCCGGATGCGGCCGAGCCGCCGCTCGGCCTCGAAGTAGCTCGCGATGCGCCGCCGCGAGACGAGGGGAGGTGGCTCGCCCGGCCCCTCGAACACGCCCTGATTCCGCTCGGACCCGGCGGAGAACGAGTGCATGTGGAACGCGACGATCTTCTCGAAGAAGCGAGCGGCCTGGTGGCCGATCTCGACCAGCTGCTCGCGGAGCTCCCCCTTGCCGACGCGCTCGGGGAGGCCCCTGATGTACTCGACGTCTTCCACCGCGTCGGCGCGCATGGCCGCGTGGAAGAGCTCCTCCTTCGTCTTCCAGCGCTTGAAGACGCTGCCCTCCGACACGCCCGCCCGCTGGGCGACCTCGGCCGTGGTCCCGCGGATCCCGTGCGCCAGGAAGACCTGTCGCGCGGCCGCGAGGATGGCGTCGTCGGAGATGGTGGTGGGCCGCGACATGGATCGATGGATGAGTGAGTGCTCACTAACTAGCGCCCGACGGTCCCGGCGTCAAGCCTCACCGCGAAGAAAAAAGCTGGTACACGCGCACGGTGAACCTCGGAGATCGGATCCCCAGGCGCGAGGACGCCACGAGCGACGCCCTGCTCGAGCGCTTCCTCGCCTACACCTCCGACGCCGGGCTCACCCTCTATCCCGCCCAGGAGGAGGCGATCCTGGCGCTGCTCGAGGGGCAGCACGTCGTGCTCGACACGCCGACCGGCTCGGGCAAGTCGCTCGTCGCCCTCGCGCAGCACTTCACGTCGATCAGCCGCGGCGAGCGGACCTACTACACGGCGCCGATCAAGGCGCTCGTCAGCGAGAAGTTCTTCGCGCTCGCCCGCGAGCTCGGGGCCTCGCGTGTCGGGCTCATGACGGGTGACGCGACCGTGAACCGCGACGCCGGCGTGATCTGCTGCACGGCCGAGATCCTCGCGCGCGTCGCGCTGCGGGACGGCGAGCGCGCCGCCATCGGGTCGGTGGTGATGGACGAGTTCCACTTCTACGGCGATCGGGACCGCGGCGCGGCCTGGCAGATCCCCTTGCTCACGCTGCCGCGCACGCAGTTCCTGCTGATGAGCGCGACGCTCGGCGACATGCGCCTCATCGAGGAGGATCTCGAGCGGCGCAGTGGCCGCCCCCTCGCGCACGTCCGGTCGACGGATCGCCCCGTGCCGCTCGAGCGCGAATACCGGGAGACGCCGCTTCACGAGACCGTCGCGGAGCTACTGGTGAACCAGCGGGCGCCGGTCTACGTCGTGCACTTCACGCAGCGCGCGGCGGCCGAGCACGCGCAGGATCTCACCAGCATCGAGATCGTGAGCAAGGAGACCAAGCAGCGCATCAAGGAGGAGCTCGGCGGTTTCCGCTGGGACACGCCCTTCGGCAAGGATCTCTCGCGCTTCGTGAAGCACGGCGTCGGCGTGCACCACGCGGGGCTCTTGCCGCGCTACCGGCTGCTCGTCGAGAAGCTCGCCGGCAAGGGCCTGCTCGGGATCATCTGCGGCACCGACACGCTCGGGGTCGGCGTCAACGTGCCCATCCGCAGCGTGCTCTTCACGCAGCTCTGCAAGTACGACGGCAACAGGACGGCCGTCCTCACCGTGCGCGACTTCCAGCAGATCGCCGGGCGCGCCGGGCGGCGCGGCTTCGACAGCAAGGGCTGGGTCGTCGCGCAGGCGCCCGAGCACGTCGTGGAGAACAAGAAGTCCCGGATGAAGGCCGAGGGCGATCCGAAGAAGATGAAGAAGCTCGTCCTCAGGCAGCCCCCCGAGCGCGGCTACGCGCACTGGGACGGGGCGACGTTCGAGCGTCTCGCGACCTCGATGCCCGAGACGCTGGAGGCGCGCTTCGCGGTCACGCAAGGGATGGTCCTCGAGGTCGTCAGCGGTGCGTTCGAGCGCCGCGCGGACGGAATGCGCGAGCTCTTGCGCCTGATCCGCGCGAGCCACGAGCCGCGGCACCGCCGCTTCGCGCACGCCCGACGGGCGGTGGCCATCGTGCGCTCGTTGCTCGGGCACGGCGTGCTCGTCCGCGAGAAGGAGGACGACGGGGACGTCGTCTTGGCGCCCAGCGCGGACCTCCAGCGCGACTTCTCGCTCCATCAAGGGCTCTCGCTCTTCGCCCTCGACGCGATCGCGCGGCTCGATCCGATCGCGCCGGACTACGCGCTCGACGTCCTGAGCGTGGTCGAGGCCACGCTCGAAGATCCCGACGCGATCCTGATGAAGCAGATGGATCAGCTGAAGAAGGACAAGCTCGATCAGATGAAGGCCGAGGGCATCCCGTACGAGGAGCGGATGGCCGAGCTCGAGAAGATCACGATGCCGACGCCGAGGGCGGAGCTGCTCTACGAGGTCCTCGAGGCCTTCGGCGAGAAGCACCCCTGGGTCGGCCGCGAGGAGCTCCGGCCCAAGTCGATCGCGCGCGACGCGTTCGAGCGCGGCGCGTCCTTCGTCGACTACGTGCGCGATCTCGGGCTCGCGCGCAGCGAGGGCCTGCTCCTTCGCTACATGACCGACGCGTACAAGGGCCTCGCGCAGAACGTGCCCGACGCCGCGAAGACCGACGCCGTGCACGACGTCGTCGACTGGCTCGGCGCGATGGTCCGCGGCGTGGACGCGAGCTTGCTCGACGAGTGGGAGCGCATCCGCGAGGGCAAGGATCTGGTGGCGCCCGTGGTGCGCGAGGCGATCGTGGAGGAGCCCGACGTCACCCGCGACGTGCGCGGTTTCGCCGTGATGATCCGGAACGCGACCTTCCGCCTCGTCCGGGCGCTGGCGCGGCGCCGCTGGGACGAGGCGGCGTCGTACGTGGTCGCTCCGCAGGGCGCGCCGGAGTGGACGCCCGCCAACCTCGAGCAGGCGATGGCGCCGTTTTTCGCGGAGCACGGGGAGATCGTCGTCGACGCCGACGCGCGGTCGGCCTCGGCGTGCGCGCTCGAGCGCGACGCGACGCGTGTCCGGGTGCGGCAGTCGCTGCACGACCCGGAAGGGAACGACGACCACGGGCTCGTGCTCGAGGTCGACCTCGCGGCGTCGCGGGAGGCCGCTACCCCGGTCCTCACCCTCGTCGCGATCGCGCGCTGAGCCGGCGAGGTGGTTGCCCGAGCGTCGACGCTCGCGGAGCGCGTGCACGGCGGATCGGCCACGTTCGACGGCGAATTCGCGTCCGTGCGGGCGCGGGCGGCCCGTGCTCGGCCCGGGCGCTTCGCCGTTTTTCGTCTTGCGTCGCGCGTGCGCCCTCTATTCTGCGGCGCGTCGATGCTCACGTTCTACGCCGCCTCGGGCTCGCCGTATGCGTGGAAGGTCTGGCTCGCGCTCGAGCACAAGAGGCTCGAGTACGAGCTCAAGATGCTCTCGCTCTCGGCGGGCGACCTCCGCAAGCCGGAGTACGCGGCCGTCAACCCGCGCATGAGAGTCCCCGCCATCGTCGTCGACGGCGGCTTCTCGCTCTACGAGTCGTCGGCGATCGTCGAGTACCTCGAGGAGCGCTACCCACAAGCGCCGGCGATCCTGCCCACCGACGTCCAGCGTCGCGCGATCGTGCGCCGTGTCGCCGCGGAGGCGGACCACTACTTCTACCCGGCGGCCAGCCGGCTCTACCGGCAGACGATCCGGAAGCGCGACGGGGAGGGCGACCCGAAGGAGATCGCGGCGGCGAAGGGTGAGCTCGGCCTCGAGCTCGAGCGCATCGAGCGGGCGATGACGGACGGGTGGATCGTCGATTCGCCGTCGATCGCGGAGTTCGCCGTGTATCCGATGCTCGCGGGCGTGCGGCGGCTCGGTGAGCGCATGCCGCAGCACTCGATGAGCGCGCAGATCGGCCCGATGACGCGGGCGTGGATGACGCGCGTCGAGGCGCTGCCCTACTTCGACAAGTGCTACCCGCCGCACTGGCGCACGTGAGGCCGACGGCGTTGTTGGCGATCGTCGTGGCGAGCTGCGCGCCGACGCGCGGCGCCTGTGTGTCGCCGTACCCGGGCGCCGCGACGGTCGCGCCGTTCACGGCCTGCCGGCAGGATCTCGACCGGGCAGCGTGCGCGGCAGAGAGCCCCGCGTCGTCGTTCACGCCCGGACGCGCGTGCCCGAGCGTGGGGTTTCCGTGCCTGCACGACGCGTGGGGCGCGGTGCTCTTCGAGGCGCGGGATGCGAGCGGGGCGTGTCCGGCGAGGACGACGGCGGTCCGCTGAGCGACGGCGAGGGCGAGGGCGAGAGCGAGGTAGAGGTAGAGGGCGAGGGCGAGGGCGAGGGCGAGGGCGAGGGCGAGAGCGAGGTCGAGGGCGAGAGCGAGAGCGAGAGCGAGAGCGAGTCGCCTACTCGATCCTGGGCAGACCGAGCGCGTAGTACATCGCGCGCTCCCGTCCCGTCGCCGCGCGCGCGAGGAACGCGACGTCGTCGTCGAGGGCGCTCGCGAGCGCGGCGAGCGCCCCCTTGGCCTCCAGCGGGGGCTCCTCGCCGTCCTCGGGCGTGACGGTCACCGCCTCGAGCAGGTCGCGGAACGCCGTCGGCATGGCGGTGAGCTGCTCCTTCGCCAGCGCGATCGCGTCCGAGAGCGTGCCCTCGCGGTCCACCAGCCCGCGCTCCTTCGCCGCCTGGCCCGACCACACGCGGCCACCCGCGAGGGGCTCGATCTCGCTCTCCTCGCGCTTTCTTCCCTTCGCCACCACCGCGACGAAGCTCCGGTAGAACGCGTCCACCTCGCGGTCGAGGATCGCGCGCTCGGCCTCGTCCGCCGCACGCGGGTTGGTGATCAGGTCGGCGTGAGGCGCGCGGCGCAGCACCTCCGTCTTCACGCCGAGCCGGTCCAGGAGTGAGGTCGCGACGAGGCGCGCGCTGATCACACCGATCGACCCGGTGATCGAGAGCTTGTTCGCCACGATGCTCACCGCGGGCGCCGCGACGTAATAGCCGCCGCTCGCGGCGACGTCGCCGAAGCACGCCACCACCGGCTTCTGCTCCGCGAGGAGCTGCACCTCGCGATGGATCAAGTCGCTCGCGAGCGCCGATCCCCCGGGCGAGTCGACGTGGAGCACCACCGCGAGCGCGCGCCGATCGCGTGCGACGCGCCGCAGCGTGGGCACCAGCGTCGCTCGGCTCGCTCCCCGTCCGGTCCCGCCGTCGCCGATCGCACCATGGACCGGCACGATCGCGACGTAGGGACGCTTGAAGATCGGCACGAAGAACTTCGCGTACGAGCGCGCGAGATAGGCGCCCGCCGGGACGAGCTTGCCGGTGGCGCCCAGCACCTTGGGCAGCTCGTCGTCGAACGCGTGGGCGTCCACGATCCCGGCCTCGATCGCCGCCTTCCCGCTCGCCCCGCCCGCCTCGAAGAGCGCACGCACCTTCGCCTCGTCGAGCCCCGGTCGCTCGGCGAGCGCCGCGACCAGCGCGCCGTCGTAGGTGTCGAGCAGCGCGCCCAGCTGCTCGCGCTGCGCGGCGCTCATCTCGGTCGCCGACACCGACTCGGCCGCGCTCTTGTACGCCGCGCGCCGGTACACCTCGACCTGCACCCCCACCTTGTCGAGCAGGCCCTTCACGTAACGCGAGCTCGCGCCGACGCCGAAGGCGAAGAAGGGGGCGCCCTCGGTGCTGACGATCTGGTTCGCGACGGACGCGAGGTAGAGCTCGCGGTTCCCTCCGCCCTGGGGCAGGTAGACCGCGACCTTCTTCCCTCCGCGGCGCAGGCGCGCGAGCTCGCGGCGCAGCGCGTCGATCCGTGCCCAGCCCCCGGGCAGGGCCCCGACCTCGAGCAGGAGACCCTCGCGGGCCGGGTCGCGCAGCATCGCGTCGACCAGCCGCGCCACCGCGCGCACCGAGGTCGGCCGCCGCCGCCGGAGCGCCGGGATCAGCTGTGCGAGCGGGCTCCAGGGACGGGCCGGCGGATCGGTCTCGACCAGACCGTCGCCGAGCTTCGCGTGGACCCAGCTCCCGCGCGGCCGGCCGAGCCACCGGAAGAGCAGCCAGAGAGGCCAGAACGGCAGCCTCAGCAGGTCGTAGAGCGCGCGAAGAAGGATTCCGAGCACGCGGCAGCTTAGCGCGCCGGCGCCGATCGCGGCTCGCTCGTTCGGGCAGCGTCGTCGCCCTTTACCCCCGGTCGGGATCGGTGGTACCTAACTCACCGTTGCCGTTCGATGAGAGCCGCCTCCGCACACCGGTAGAGCAGGCTCGGAGGAGCTCATGGCGAACCCGCCCAACATGGTGATGTACGAGGAGGAGTTCAACCAGATCCAAGCGATCGTGACGCGCTTGGCGAAGGAGGCGAACGCCCGCGTCGTGTTCGTCATCGACAAGAACGGGCAGGAGATCGCGAAGGCCGGCGAGACCGACCAGCTCGACACGACCTCGCTCGCGTCCTTGACGGCCGGCAACATCGCCGCGACGGGCGGCATGGCGAAGCTGCTCCGCGAGAACGAGTTCACGACGCAGTCCCACGAGGGCGAGCGCGCGAACATCCACATCCAGATCGTGGGCAACCGCGTGATCCTCGTCGTGATCTTCGACAGCAAGACGAGCCTCGGTCTCGTGCGCCTGCGCGTGAAGAAGGCGAGCGAGGAGCTCAACCACATCTTCGAGTCGCTCCTGAAGAAGATTCAGGATCCGGCGCGCGAGACGCCCTTCGCCGAGATCACCGACGACGACATCGACAACCTCTTCAACGACTGAAGGCCAGGCAAACCGATGTCGTTCATCAACTACCTGTCGCGCGAGATCAACTGCAAGATCGTCTACTACGGGCCCGGCCTGTGCGGGAAGACGACGAACCTCCAGTACATCTACAACAAGACCAATCCCGACGCGAAGGGCAAGATGATCAGCCTCGCGACGGAGACCGAGCGGACGCTCTTCTTCGACTTCCTGCCGCTCGCGCTCGGCGAGATCCGCGGCTTCAAGACGCGCTTCCACCTCTACACGGTGCCCGGCCAGGTCTTCTACGACGCGAGCCGCAAGCTCATCCTCAAGGGCGTCGACGGCGTCGTGTTCTGCGCGGACTCGCAGATCGCGCGCACCGAGGCGAACCTCGAGTCGATGGAGAACCTGCGCACGAACCTCGCGGAGCAGGGCTACTCGCTCGACAAGCTCCCCTACGTCGTCCAGTACAACAAGCGCGACATGCCGAACGTCGCGCCGGTCGACGAGCTGCGCCGCGTGCTGAACCCGGGCGGCGTGCCCGACTTCGAGGCGGTCGCGAGCACCGGCATCGGCGTGTTCGAGACGCTGAAGGCGGTCGCGAAGCTGGTGCTGACCGAGCTCCGCAAGGGCGGCGGCTGACGACGGCAGATGGGTCTTGGTCGCCGCGCGGACGCGGCGTGATCCCGGCCCTGATCCGCCACCTCCCCCTCCGGTCGGTCCTCACGGCCCGAAGGCCGCTCCGGTCCGTCCTCGGGCTCGGCGACGGCTGAGGGCCGGTCTGACGCCGCGCGTTGCATCGAGCGCCCGGCCGAGCCCCGAGAGCGAGGTCGAGAGCGAGGTCGAGAGCGAGGTCGAGAGCGAGGTCGAGAGCGAGGTCGAGAACGAGGTCGAGAGCGAGGTCGAGAGCGAGGTCGAGAGCGGGCCCTCAGCTCCGCGCGATCGCGCGCAGCTCGTCCCAGCTCGTGACCTTGCAGCGCGGCGCGCCGTCCTTCGCGCGCTCGGCCTCGACCTTCTCGATCTTCTCCCAGTCCGCGAAGGTCACGACCCGGACGCCGCGCTCGGCGAGCATCGCGTCGATCGCGGCACGCGGGCCGGGCTTGGGCTCCGGCGGCAGCTCCCTGAGGACGCGCTCGGCCACCTCCATCGAGTCCTGCCGGTTCGTCGCGATGACGCCGCTCGGGCCGCGCTTGGCCCAGCCGACCGCCCAGAGGCCCTCGCCGACCTTGCCGCCCTCGTTCGGGTAGTGCGTCGCGCCGTTCGGCATCTCGACGCCCTCGAGCGGCGCTACGTGGTAGCCGATCGCCTTCACCACGACGCCGACATCGATCGTGTACGTCTCGCCCGTCTCGACGGCCTTGCCGCCCTCGACGCGCGTCCTGCGCAGCACGAGCTGCTTCACGCGGCCGTTCTCGCCGACGATCTCGTGGGGCGCCGAGTAGAACGCGATGTGCAGGCGCGCGCGCTTGCTCGCCGGATCGTTCTGCGCGTAGCCGCGGAGGATCTCGAGGATCTTCTCCTTGAGCTTCTGGTCCTTCGGATCCTTCGCCTGGATGGTCTCCGGCAGCTGCGAGCCGTCCACGACCGCGACGGTCTCGGCCAGCTCGCCCAGCTCGCGCAGCTCGACGGGCGTGAAGCTCGCCTCCGCGGGCCCGCGGCGGCCGATCATGTAGATGTCCCTGATCGGCGCGGACGCGATCCGCTCGCGTGCGTACGCGGGCAGGTCCGTCTTGAGCATCTCGGGCGGTGTCCGCCCGAGCACGCGCACGACGTCCACCGCGACGTTGCCCTGGCCGATCACGGCGATGCCGCCCGTCGTCTCGATCGACTTCGCCAGATCCGGGTGGCGCGCGCTGAAGTCGGGATGCCCGTTGTACCAGCCGGTCAGCTCTTGCGAACTGAACACGCCGTGCAGATGCTCGCCCGGGACCCCCAGCTCGCGATCCAGCGGCGCGCCGACGGCGAGCACCACCGCGTCGTAGTGCCGCCGTAGCTCGGGCAGCGAGAGGTCACGCCCGATCTCGACGTCTCCGAGGAAGCGCAGCTCGGCACGCTTGGCGGTCCGCTGGAAGACGCGCCAGACGTTCTTGGTCCCCTGGTGGTCGGGGGCCACGCCGATCCGCACGAGGCCGTAGGGCGTGGGCAGTCGATCGAAGACGTCGACCTCGAGGCCCGGTCGCGACTTCATGAGATGCTCGGCCGCGTAGAGTCCGGCGGGACCGCTCCCGACGATCGCGATCGTGTGGCGCATGCAGGCCGGACCTTAGCAGGCGCCCGGGGCGCGCACGTCAGGGCGTGGTGGCCACGACGCACATCGTGACCGGTGGGGTCTGCGTGCAGCGGCCCAGCGCGGGCGCGCAGACCTCGAGCCCGTTGCACGCGTTGCCGTCGTCGCAGCGGGATCCGGCGCCCGCGCCGCAGGGGACGACGCCGCACTGGCCGTCCAGCGTGCAGATCTCACCGCTCATCCGATCGCAGTGCGTGGGCATGTACTCGAGCCCGCACCCGCTCGGCAGCAGCCGCCCGCCGCCGAGATCGATCGGCGGGACGCCCGCGCCGCCGCAGACCGCGGCGGCGCCGGGCGCGCGCTGGACGCCGAGCTGCTCGGCGCGCGCCCGAGCGTCGAGCAGCGGCTCGCGCTGCCCCGGGCCTGGCTCGCCCACCGGCGCCCCGACGCGGCCCTCGCATCGCTCGACGCGATCGAGCGCGCCGTCGCGGGCGACCCCCGGGCGCGGGTGCCCGTCCGCATGGAGCGCGCGCGCGCCGAGCTCGCGCGTGGCCGTCCGGCGGACGCGCTCGGCGCGCTGGACGCCGTCCTGGCGAGCGCCCGGGGCGGTCTGCGCGTCGAGGCCCTCGAGCTCGCCTGCGAGGCCCACCGCCTCGCGGGCACGCTGGACGACCTCGTCGCGTCTCTGTCGAGGGAGGCCTCGGCCGACTCGCGCGCGTTGCTCGCGCGGATCGAGGACGAGCGCGGGCACGACGAGGCCGCGATCGCCGCCTACGAGCGCGCGATCCGGGCGCGCCCGCGCGATGCCGCGCTGCGCGAGCGGCGCGCGCACGTGCTCTTGCGGACCGGCCGCGTCGAGGAGGCCGCCCGCGCCCTCGAGGCCCTCTGGCGCAGCGCGCCCGACGAGCCCGATCGCCTCGTGGAGGCCGCCACCGTGCTCGTCGACGCCGGGGAGGCCGAGCAGGCCCGCGCGCTCCTGGCGGCCGCGTCGGCGGGGCGGCCGCGCGACGTGCGCCTGCACCGCCGCCTCGCCGAGGTGTTCGCTCGCTGGGGCGACGACGCACGCGCTCTGGCCGAGGCGAGACTGCTGACGCAGCTCGAGCCGCGCGAGCCGGAGCACCACGCGCTCGTCGGCGACCTTCTCCTCGCGCGGGGCGATCGGAGCGGGGCGCTCGAGGCGTTCCGGCGGATGACCTCGGGCGACGCGAGCGCGACCGCGCACGCGCGCCTCGGGGCGGTCCTGGCGGATCACGATCTGCTGGACGAGGCGCGCGCGGAGCTCGCCGAGGCGCTCCGGCTCGCCCCGGACGAGCGGGCGAGCGTGCAGCAGATGATCGACGTGCTCGTGAGGTCGGGGCGGGACTCGGACGCCGAGCCGCTCGCGACGCGCCTGATCACGCTCTCGGAGGCCGACCCCGTCCTCGCGCGCGAGGCGCGGGCGGGCCTGGTGTCCATGTGGGCGAGGCGCCGCACGATCGACCGGCACGTCGCGGAGCTCGAGGCCGCGTTCGCGAGCGCCTCGCCCGACCCCGAGGCGGGCGCGCTGCTCGCCGAGGCCCTGCGCCGCACGGGCGCGCTCGAGCGCGCCGCCGCCGTGCTCCAGCGCCTCGCCGAGCTCGTGCCCTCGGACGCTCAGACCTGGACGACCCTCGAGCGCGTCCGGACCCTGCGCGGGGATCTGCCGGGCGCGATCGACGCGCTCGAGCACGCCGCTGCGGCCGATCCCTCGCGGGCGGCGAGCTACTTCGGTCGCATGTCGGACGCGGCGCTCGCCCTCTACCGCGACGAGGACGCGGTCCGCTACGCCGAGCGCGCGATCGCGCTCGCACCGAACGACGCGCACGGGCACGTGCGCCTCGGAGATCTGCACCGCCGCAGGCAACGCCTGGACGCGGCGATGGCGAGCTACCGTCGCGCGCTCGCGCTCGATCCCGATCTGCACGAGGTCGCCCTCACGCTCGCCGACCTCACGCGCTCGGGGGGCGACCCGACGGGCGCCGACGCGCTCTACGCCCACGTCATCGAGGCCAGCCCCGACGACGATCTCGTCGCGCGCGCGATCGACGCCTCGCTCGAGATCGAGCTGGCGAGCGGCAGCGCCGAGCCGCTGCTCGATCGGCTCGTGGCGCTCGGCGTGGCGCACTACGAGCGCGCGGCGCTCGCCCGCGCGGCGCTCGCCGTGCTGGACGCCATCGCCACGCCGCTGCTCCCGCGCGCCGAGACCGACGAGCGCGCGCTCGGCGATCTCGGCCGGATCGCCGCGCGCGCGCTCGGGGTGCTCCTGCGCGCGCTCGCCTCCAGCGACCCGAGCGAGCAGCGAACCGCCCTGGCGATCCTGGCGAGCGCCCGCGTGCCCTCCGCGGCAGGCGCGCTCCTCACGGCCTCGCGCGTCCACGGCGACTCGGCGCTCGGGCTCGACGCGCTCGCCGCGGCGGCTCAGGTGGTGACGCTCGACCACGCGGCGCGCCTGCTCGAGATCGCGCGCGGCCCGGACGTGCCGCGCGCGCTGATCGCGACCTGGGCACTCGCACGGCTCGGCGACGCCCCGGCGCTCGCGACGCTCGTGGCTCCGGACTCGGACGTCGCCGCGCTCGCCGTCCTCGGGCTGGCCCACGCGGGCGACACGAGCGCCGCGACGGCGCTCGCACGAAGCGGCCTCGCCTCGGGGAGCGCGTCGCGTCGCGCGGCGCTCACGCTCGCGCTGTCCGCGCTCGGGCGTCCGACGTCGGAGGGCACGTGTCTCGCGCTGACCGAGGCCGGCGGACAGGCGCGCGCCGTGGCGCTTCTGGCCTGCGGTGACGACGACGGCATCTCGCGGGCGCTCCTCTCCGACCGCGACGCCTCGAGCGCTGTCCGCGCAGCCACGCGTCGGCCCGCCGCGCTCGCGCGGTCGTGGCCCGAGCTGCGCCCCGGCGAGGCGCCCGTCGGGCTCGGACTCCGCGCCATCGATCGGAGCGAGCCCCTCGTCCCCTCGAGCGCGCTCGCCCTGGCCATCGCGCGCGCGGTGCAGGAGGGCCTCGCGTCCGCGGGCCCGACCCCGACGCTTCGCGCGCTGGGCGTCCGCGACGGGCGTCTCGCGCTCCGATCGCTCGAGGGCCCGGCGGCTACCGCGGTCTTCTCCGAGACGGCAGACGCGATCGTCGACGCTCTGCCGACGCAGGCGGGCGACCCGGCGGCCCGGGCGATCGCCGCGGGCCTGCTCGCGGCCGTCCGGCCCGCGGACCCGCGCCTCGACGCGCTCCTCGGAGACACCGATCCGGGCGTCGTCCGTGCCGCTCTCGAAGGCCTCCGCGGGTCCGGCGCCGACGCGCGGCACCAGGTGGACCGGCTGGCGGCGATCCTCGCTGGCTCGCCGGACTGGGTCGCCCGCCTCGCCGCGGCCCGCGTCCTGGCGCTCGCGCCGGAGGGGGGCGAGACGGCCCTGATCGCGGCGCTGGCCGGCGACGACTTCGCCTTCGTCCGCGCCGCCGCCGCCGACGCTCTCGGAGCGCGCGAGACCGGTCCGGGAGCCGACGCCCTGCGCGCGGCGAGCGCCGGGGACCCCGAGGAGCGCGTGCGGGCCGCGGCATCCGAGGCGCTCGCGCGCCGGCTTCGTTGACGTCGCGCCACATTTTCGCCTACAAACGTGCTCGGAGAGCGTCGGTCGCCCTCCCCGTTTCGACACCATGGACGAGCTCATCGGTATCGCGTGTGGCCAGTGCGACACGTTCTGTCCGATGAGCGCTCCCCGGTGCCCGATCTGTGGCAATCCGCTCGCGTCGTTCTCGGCCTCGCCCTCGCCCGTCGCGCCCGCCGCGCCGGCACCGACCCAAGCTCGCAACCCGCTCCCGAACGTCGCCCCGAACGCCAACCTCTCGAACGCCCGTCTCTCGAACGCTCTCGCCGCAGCGGCGCCGACGCCCGCACCCGCCCAGGAGGATCCGATGGAGCAGAACCGCTACTACGTGTGCAAGGAGTGCAGCTCGCCGGTGCCGCCGGGGCACAAGTTCTGCGGCGCGTGCGGCACGACCGTGCCGGACGCGATCCTCGAGCGGCAGGTCGACTTCTTCGGGAGCATGCAGGCCCCGGGCAAGGCCCGCCTGATCCTCATCCGCGGCACCGACGGCGCCGACGGCCTCTCGTACCTGCTGCAGGGCACCGAGCACATGACCGGGCGCACCGACGCCCAGATCCCGTTCCCGAACGACGCGTGGATCAGCAACCGCCACGCGAACTTCATCTACCGCGGCGAGAAGCTCGTCGTGCGGGACGAGGGCTCGGTCAACGGCGTGTTCGTCCGCGTCCGGCAGCCGGTGCCCATGGCCCCGGGCGATCACTTCCTCTGCGGCGAGCAGGTCTTCCGCCTCGAGGGCACCCCGAAGGACACCTCGGGCCCCGACCCGGACCAGACGTACTTCTACTCCTCGCCCAAGCGCCCGAGCCCCTTCCGGCTCGTGCAGATCTTGCGCGGCGGCGCCGAGGGAATGGTGTACTGCGCGCGCGAGAGCGCCGTCCAGATCGGCCGCGAGGACAGCGAGATGAACTTCCCGGACGACATCTACATGAGCGGTCGCCACGCGCGCATCGAGCTCGGCGCCGACGGGGCGTTCCAGCTCCACGACCTCGGCTCGCGCAACGGCACGTACGTGCGCATCCGGGGCGAGCGCGAGCTCGCGCACGGCGACTACCTCTTCATCGGTCAACAGCTCCTGCGGGTCGAGCAGACCGCCTGACGGTCGGAAGGAGACACCCATGACGGTCGAGCAACTCCGGCAAGCGCTCTCTCGGGCCCGCCCGCGGTCCCTCTCTCGATCCCTCTCTCGGGCGTCGTGCATCTCGGCCGTGCTGGCGTCGCTCCTCTTGCCCGGCGTCGCGCTCGCGCAGGAGCCGACCGCGGAGCAGCGCGCCCACGCGCGCGAGCTCTACGGCCAGGGTCAGACCGAGTTCGCCGCCCACCACTACCAGCAGGCGCTCGACGCGTTCCAGGGAGCGTTCCGCGAGGTGCCGAACCCGGTGGTGCTCCTCGGCGTCGCCTCGGCCCAGGAGCAGCTCGGCCAGCGCGAGGAAGCGCGGGCGACGCTCGAGCGCTACCTGATCTTGCGCCCGGACGCGCCCGACCGGGCCTCGGTCGAGACGCGCATCGCCGCCCTCCCGGCCCCGACGACGGGCACCGTCCACGTCGCGTGTACGCCGGAGGGCGCGTCGATCGAGCTCGACGGGCACTCGATCGGCACCGGCACCGCGGAGACGACGACCGCGGCGGGCTCGCACGAGCTCCGCGTCACCCTCGCGGGCCACGAGCCGATCACGCGTCAGATCGACGTGACGGCCGGCCACCGCGTCGACCTCGAGCTCGCGCTCGTCGCCCAGGCCACGCCGCCGACGATCGACACGGCCAGCGAGGGCGGCCTCGAGAGCGCCGACGACGTGTTCGGATCCGAGGGCTCGGACGCGTCGAGCGCCGACGAGGCGGCCCCGCCGGAGGAGCCCGCGCCCACGCCACCGCCGGCCGACCCGTCGGTCGGCGTGTGGGTGACGACGGCCATCGCCGGTGTGGCGCTGGTGACCGGGACCGTCTTCGGCTTCCTCGCGCTCTCGAAGCAGAGCGACTTCGACGCGATGCCCACCGCGGGCGCCGCGAACGACGGCGAGACCTTCGCGCTCGTCGCGGATCTCGCGTTCGCCGCCGCCGCCGCCGCCGGCGTCACCGCGATCGTGCTCTACGCGACCGAGCGTCCGGCGCAGCCGCCGGAGTCGAGCGCGTCGCTCCAGGTGATCCCGCTCGCGTCGCCGACCGGCGGCGGCGTGGCGCTCACCGGTCACTTCTGATAGCCGCCCGGCATGTTCCATCGGCTCTTCGTCGCCAACCGTGGCGAGGTCGCGGCGCGGATCGCGCGCGCCTGTGACGCGCTCGGGGTGACGCCCGTCTTCGGGGCGTCCGAGGCCGACGCGGGCGCGGCGTACCTCGCCGGCCGCGAGGTCGTGGTGCTCGGGCCCGGGCGCGCCGCGCAGAGCTACCTCGACATGGAGCGCGTGGTGCAGGCCGCCAGGCAGTCGCGCTGCACGGCCCTGCACCCGGGCTGGGGCTTCCTGTCCGAGAACGCCGCGTTCGCGATGCTCTGCGAGCAGCACGGCCTCACGTTCGTCGGCCCGCCCGCCGCGGCGATGGCGCTGATGGGCAAGAAGACGCCGGCCAAGCGCACCGCGGCGGCGGCCGGGCTCTCGCTCATCCCGGGCAGCGACGGCCCGCTCGCCGACGCGGCCGCCGCGCTCGCGTGCGCGGACGCGACGGGCTACCCGGTGCTCTTCAAGGCCGAGAGCGGCGGCGGCGGGCGCGGCATGCGCATCGCGCGTCACGCGAGCGAGGTGAAGGCCGCGTTCGACGACGCCCGCGCCGAGGCCACGGCGGCGTTCGGCGACTCGCGCGTGTACATGGAGAAGCTCGTCGAGGGCGGCCGCCACGTCGAGGTCCAGCTGATGGCGGACCGCTACGGCAACGCCGTGCACATCGGCGAGCGCGACTGCACCGTCCAGCGCAACCACCAGAAGCTCATCGAGGAGTCGCCCTGCCCGCTCCTCGGCGAGGAGGAGCGCGAGCGCACGTTCCACGCGGCCGTGCGGCTCGCCAAGCAGATCGGCTACGTCGGCGCGGGCACGATGGAGCTGCTCATGGACGGCGAGGGCGTGCTCCGCTTCATGGAGATGAACACGCGCCTGCAGGTCGAGCACCCCGTCAGCGAGATGCGCAGCGGCCTCGACCTGATGAAGGAGATGATCTCCGTCGCCGCCGGGCGCCCGCTCTCGGTGAAGCAGGAGGACGTCGGCCTGCGCGGCCACGCGATCGAGTGCCGCATCAACGCCGAGGACCCGACCGAGGGCTTCCGCCCCTGCCCGGGCACCATCACGAAGTTCGTGCGGCCGCCGGACGAGGGCGGCGAGGTCCGCGTCGACACCCACGTGGAGGGCGGCTACGTCGTCCCGCCCTTCTACGACTCGCTGATCTGCAAGCTCATCGTCCACGCGGACACGCGCCACGACGCCATCGAGCGCATGCTGCGCGCGCTCGCCGCGATGAAGGTCGAGGGCGTGAAGACGACCATCCCGATGCACCAGAAGGTGCTCGCCAGCGCCGACTTCCGCGCGAGCCGCCACGACACGCGACGGATCCCCGGCTGGCCCTGAGCGCGGCCGATGGTGCGCCGCTCGCGTGTACGGTATGGTTCCGTACGGGAGCAAGATGACCAGCAGCGCGGCGCGTCTCGACCTCCGACTGAGTGCGGCCGACAAGGCCCGCATCGCCCGTGCAGCGGACGTGCGGGGCGTGCCCGTGTCGTCCTTCGTGCGCGATGCGGTGTTGCGCGCGGCCGAGAGCGTGATGGCGCAGGAGACGACGACGGTGCTCTCGGCCGCGGAGTCGCGCCGTTTCGTGGCGGCGGCGGACGCGCCCTTCCGTCCCAACGCGCGCCTGAAGAGAGCGCTCGCCCGCGTGGCCGCCGGACGCTGAGCGGTGCTCGCCGTCGAGCTGCTGCAGCCGCGCCGGCACGATCGCGGGGCGTTCGCCTGTGGTGAGCCCTCCCTCGAGCGCTATCTCCGTGAGCAGGCCGCGCAGCACCATCGCGACGGCATCGCGACCACGCACGTGTTGATCGCCCCGGCCGTCCCGGCGGCGATCCTCGGCTACTACACGCTCTCCGCGGCCCAGCTGGCGCTCACCGATCTCACGGAGATCGATCGTCGCAGGCTCCCGCGTTACCCCGTCCCGGCCGCGCGGATGGGCAGGCTCGCGGTCGCGACCGGCGAGCAGGGCAAGGGCCACGGCGCGTTCCTGCTGGCGCACGCCGTCGCGCGTTGCATGTCGTTGCGCGAGCAGCTCGGCCTGCGCGTGCTCGTCGTCGACGCGCTGCACGAGAGCGCCGCTGCCTTCTACCGCGCGCACGGCTTTCGCGAGACGTCGGTCGACGCTGCGACGCTCTACCTCCCCCTCGGCAAGCCCTAGCCCGAGTCACCCCAGCGACCTCGGTTTCTCGCCGCCAGCCGGCGGTGGACGCCGCGCTCGCGCGGGGCGCATCCTCTGCTCCACTTCGCGTGATGGACGAGACCGTGCTGCTCGGGGGCGCCTTCTTCGTCGTGGCGATCCTCTACTCGTCCGTCGGCCACGCCGGCGCGTCGGGCTACCTCGCCGTGATGGCGCTGACGTCGTTCGCGCCCGCCGTGATGCGCCCGACGGCGCTCGTGATGAACATCGTCGTCGCGACCATCGCCACCGCCCGCTTCTACCGGGCCGGCTGCTTCTCCTGGCGGACGCTCTGGCCCTTCGTCGTGACCTCGATCCCGCTCTCGTTCGTCGGCGGCGCGCTCACCCTCCCCAGCCCCGCCTACAAGGCGGTCGTCGGCGCGATCCTCGTCGTCGCGGCGGCCAAGCTCGCGTACGACGCCGCGCGCAAGACCGAGCCCGAGGCGGACCGCGCGGACGTCGCGCCCGTGGTCCCGATCGCGCCGGCGCTCGCGTGGGGCGCCGTGCTCGGGCTGCTCGCGGGTCTGACCGGCACGGGTGGCGGCATCTTCCTGTCGCCGCTCCTGCTGCTCCTCCGCTGGGCGGACACGCGCAAGACGGCCGGCGTGTCCGCGGCGTTCATCCTCGCCAACTCGATCGCCGGGCTCGCCGGTGCGCTCCCGAGCCTGCGCTCGCTCCCGGCCGCCACGTACGGGTGGTGCGGCGCCGCGGCCGTCGGCGGCCTGATCGGCGCGGAGCTCGGCGCCAAGCGCCTCGGCACGAAGGCGATCCGCTTCTTGCTCGCCGCGGTCCTCGTCATCGCGGGCCTCAAGCTCGTCGGCTCCGCGGTCACGGGCTAGCGCCGCCTACTGCGCTCGGGCGCTGTGCTACAGTGCCAGTATGCGACCGGGTCGTACGAAGACGACGAGCTTCTCTCTGGACGAGGACACGCTTCGCAACCTCAAGGCGCTGGCGAAGCGTCGGCACAAGGGGAACGTCTCGGCGCTGCTCGCGGAGGTCGCCGCGCACGAGGTGAAGCTCGCCGCCGCCGAGGCCTACTTCGAGAAGTACGGCATCCCGCCTCTGTCCGACGCGCAGGCCGAGCGCATCGAGGCAGAGTGGCGCGCGGCGACCCGTCCCCGGAAGAAGCGGCGCGCGGCGTAGCAGGCGCTGCATGCCGCTCACCTTCACGTTCGACACGGGGATGCTGATCGCGCTCGAGCGCGCACGGCCGCGGGCGCGCGAGGCGCTGCGGGCGATCGCGCGGCGCGGGCTCCGCCCAGTCGTGCCCGCCGTGGTTTGCGTGGAGTGGTGGCGTGGTCGCACGGACGCGCGCGAGGACATTCTCTCCATCGTGCAGGTGGAGCCGATGACCGCTCCGCTCTGTCGTGCGGCCGGCGAGGCGCTCGCCGCCGTGCGTGGCGCGACGCTCGTGGACGCCGTCGTGATGGCCTCGGCGGCGCTCCGTGGCGGGGGGATCGTCTACACCTCGGACCCGGACGACCTCGCGCGGCTCGGCGAGCACTTCCCGACGGTGGGCATCCTGCCGGTATGACATCTCTGTAGAGTGATCGGGTGAGCGAGGGGGACCGCCCAGGGTACGAGCCCAGCGCCGGGCGTGCGCGCGCCGCGACGTTCGCGCTCGCGGCCAACGTCGCGCTCGACGCGCTGCTCTGCGTCCGCTTCGCGCTCGCGCTCTACCTCGACGGGCACGGGTTCCCGGACTGGTTCCCCACGGCCGGGCTCGATCTCTACGACGACTTCTGGGACCTCGAGGACCTCGCGCGCCGGCTCTCCGTCTTCGTGACGGCCATCGTGTTCCTCGCGTGGTGGCACCGCATCGCGCGGAACGGCATCGCGCTCGCCGCGACGCCGCCGACGTACACCCCCGGCTCGGCGGTCGGCATGTGGTTCGTCCCGCTGCTCAACCTCTTCGTGCCCTACCAGCTCGCGCGCCAGATCGAGGCGGCCAGCGGCGGCAAGGACGACCCGCGCATCGCCGCCTGGTGGGCCGCGGACATCGGCCGCGGTGTCGTGTGGGGCCTCGGCTCGCGCGTGCTCACCGGCAGCGGCCTGCCCACTCTGTTCGTCTACTACCTGGTCGCGACCGCGACCACGGCGGGCGCGGCGTGGCTCTGCGTGAGTGTCATCCGCTACTTCGAGCGCCTGCAGCGCGAGGCCGCGATCGGGCCCGAGGCGCTGGCGGAGATCTTCGCCTGAGCGCCGCTCGGAGCCCTCAGCGGCGAACGGTGCTCACCTCCGGATGGCCGCGACGTGGTGCTTCAGGCCCCTCACCTCGTCGCACCTCGACAGGACTCGGTTGTACCCACCGCCACGCAATGCCTCCATCGCGGCCTTCCTCCCGTGGCCCACGTCGGCAGCACCGTAGCCCTGGGAATGCAGCCAGGGCTCGGCGTAGCGCTCCTTCGGGTCGCAGTGTGCGCGCACGTCCTTCCAAGGGGTCGGCACCTGCTGCTGCGCGGCGAGCATCCAGACCTCGACCTCCTGGACGGCGACGCAGTGAATCATCTTGGGGGCGTGGGCGCTCACCTTCTTCGCGAGCTTCGCCTCGTTCTTCGCTCGGTCGCAGTCACGATCGATGACGACGACGAAGAGATCGATCATCGGGTAGTCGAGGACGATGCCGTCCAGCTCCTCGAGCAACTGTGCGACTCCACGCAGGTGGGGATCCTTGAGCACTTCGACGCGCGCCGCCAACCCGACATCTTCGAGGACGCACTCGACCACCGGCCTGACGACGTACTGGTCGAGGGTCGGATCCTCGAGCACGAGAAGCACTTTCACAGCGCGAGCTCCAGCCAGCCACTCTCGAAGACGCGGTCGGCGCCGCGCTTCTCGACGGCCGCGCGGAAGCCGCGAAGGTCCCCGAGGCGCCGAACGACGGTTCCCTCCCGTCCCGCGACTCGTCCGAAGACGACCGCGTGCTCCAGGCGCTCGGCAGAGAGCGCCATGAGGACGAGGGGCGAGTGGCTCGTCGCGATCACCTGGACGCCGCGATCTTTGGTCACTCCTTCGAGCAGCTGGACCAATAGGCTGAGCCGCTGAGGATGGAGGCCGTTCTCGATCTCCTCGATCAGCAGGATCGACCCGCGCGGTGCGCTGAGCAGGGCGACGAGGTGCCCGAGGAACCTCAGAGTGCCGTCCGAGAGCGACCGTGCGGAGATCTTGGTCCCGTCGTCCTCCACCAACTGGAGCATCACGTCGCCGAGGTCGGTCACGACGAAGTCGATGTCCACGATCCGCGGCGCGCACAGCTCCGTGAGCCACTCGACCAGCCGACGCTTGCCGCTCGCGTCTTCGCAGAGATGTCGCACGGCGGCGGAGATGTTCTGGCCGTCGACACCGAGGTCGGTCGCGGCCGCCGGTGCATAGTCACGCATGGCCTGCGAGCTGATGCTCATGAACTTCGTCGACCGCATCGCGGTGCGGACTGCTCCGGTGAAGCGGGCCACCTCCTCGTGAACGTCGATGTCGGGCGTGAGCTGACCCAGGAGCGAGGAGTCCGACGAGTGGGTCTGCGATGGGCTGCGGCCGCCCTTCTTGTCGCCGCCGCGACTTCTCCGGAGGGCCACGTTGAGCGCGCGTCCTTGCTGTATCCCTCCCGACTTCCCGAGGCTCCCGGCCGCCGTGTCGAAGAGGTAGCTTCCATGGCCCTCGGCGAAGAGCTTCTCGCCCACCACCATCGGGACGGGGCGCACCGCGCACTCGATGCAGTGCGTGACCACGTCCGTTCCGAGCTGCCACGAGGAAGTGAGCGCGAACCTGTCGTTCCCGAAGCGGCAGACCTCACCTATCCCACCTCGAATCGCTGGCCAGAGCTCGCGTCCGCCCTCGACCCGCCCCCGCAACACGTCGGCGATGGGGAGCTCCAGCGCTGCTCCCTGGAGAAACCGGATCGCGTCCAAGGCATTGCTCTTCCCGGAGCCGTTCGCGCCGACGAACACGGTCAGGTCCGTGAGCGGGATATCGGCTCGCGCGAAGCTCTTGAAGTCCGAGAGGTGGATCGAGCGGAGCACCGGTCGCGATGGCTCCACCAGCGTGACCTCGACGTTGTCTCGGACCTCGACGGCGTCGGTGTGGTCGATCCGATAGGGGAGCCGGGCGTGTTCCAGCTGGCGGCGCCATCCGAACATGGCTCCGGCGCGTTGGTCCGCGGTGCGCGCCGAGAGGCCGCCGACCCGGATCATCGCGCGTGCGATGGCCGCACGAGTAGGCCCCGGGTCTCCGAGCAAATCCCCCGCGACGGCACTCACCACGGGGCTCGTCCGGACCGCTTCGCGAAGCACGGCGCGCTCGTCCTCGGAGCTCTTCTCGGTCCGAATCAGTCGCCCGCCTAGCTCCGAGAGCGCGTAGCTCGCGCCGCGATGCTGGAGCAGCCCCAGCGCCGTCGCACCCTGCAGGTAGTAGGAGGCGTCGCGCTGCGCCATGCGCGCGCCGCTCATGGTCCGCTCCCGGGTCGTCTTGCCGGCCTTGGCCGTCTCGACGACCTTGCGGATGCGATCGAGCCGCGGCGCCTGCGGGATCTCGTGGCTCTCCACCATGCGGCGATGGTAATGCGAAACCGCGCGCTGCACTCCGTCCCGCCCGCGGTCGATGATACGGCATTGCCGGAGCGCGTCTGCTCGCAGCCAACTACAGACCGCACGCGGGTCCGCTCGGCCCCCCTGCCATGCTGGATTGACACTCCGCTTCGGACGCTGCGAGGGTTGCCGCGTGCAGAAGCTCGCGCTCGCGCTCGCTGTTCTCGTTGCGACGGCGTTCTGGGCGATGGGCTGCGGCGGGCATCGCATGCAGGTCGGCCAGCCCGTGCCGATGCTGGACGCCGACGCGGTCGGTCGCCAAGCCGGGCAGGTCGGCGCTGCACAGATCGGCTGTTCCGAGGACAGCGTCACCGTCACCCTGCTCGGCGCGAGCATGTATCGCGTGGCCGGATGCGGACGCGCGAACGACTA
>JBGAQA010000077.1:0-33570 GCA_044220955.1 Sandaracinaceae bacterium | reverse complement strand
CTCCGGCGACATATAAGCCGGCGTTCCGATCACGGTGCCCGGGTCCGTGAGGTAGATGTCGAAGGAGTTGTCCGTGGTCATGGCGGGCAGGTTCACCGCCTCCGACGTCGTCGGTCGGATCGACCGCGCGAGCCCGAAGTCGAGGACCTTCACGACGCCCTCGGCGGTGACGACAAACCCGGCGTTGGAGGTATGGCCGCGGTTGACCGGCGACGGCACGCCGGTTTCGCCGCGGATGTAATACACATTGGGCGTGATGCGGATGGCGTCGAGGGCGCTCGCCGACGTGTAGCTCGACGTCGTCGCCTCGACGGTGCGGCCGCCGAGCGTCCCCGCGTGCCGCAGCCCCGCGACGAGCTGCCCGCTCACGCGCTGCGACTCCGGCGAGCTCGCGCGGCTCACCACGAGCACGTGGACCGGCGTCGTCTCGGCCGCGAACGTCCGCTCGTCGCGAACGATGCGCTCGAGGAGGGCGACCTGGAGCTCGATCGGGACCGAGACCTCGTCGGCTGCGGCCGGCGCGAGTGAGCCGGTGAGGAGCAGCGCGCTCAAGCACAGCGCCGAGAACTGCCGCGTGGTCCGACGCACCGCAGCCCAGTGTCCATGCTTTCGCGAAGCGCATCAACAGCGACGGGCGCCAGGGAACGCTCGTGCAGTGCTGCTGCACGGCGTCGCAATTGCGGGCGAGACACCGTACTCTGATCGCGTGGACGGCCGAGAGAAGGCGGTGTTCGACTCCATCGTGACGAACGCGACCGTCGAGCTCTTCGCCTCGACGGGGATGGCCATCGTGCCCTCGACGACGACGCCGAGCCTCGATCGCGTGGCGGTCATCGGCTTCGGCGGCGGCGGGCTACGAGGCGCGCTCGGCCTCGGGCTCAGCAACGCACTGCTCGAGAAGCTCGGGCAGCCGCAGCCGGACGACTGGCTCTCGGAGATGTCCAACCAGCTGCTCGGGCGCATCAAGAACCGCCTCATGCGGCACGGCGCGACGATCGGGATCACGCTCCCGATGGTGCTGCGCGGCCTGCGCGTCGAGCTCGTCGGCGCGAGCAAAGAGCTCTGGGCGTACCCGTTCGAGGGGCCCGGTGGCGCGCTCTGCGTCTGGCTCGACGTCCTGGCGGACGCGAAGTTCGTGCTCGGACCCGCGTCGGACGAGGGGCTCGACATTCCGTCCGAGGGCGAGCTGATCCTTTTCTGATGATCGGAGGAAGCGGGCAATGGCGGACAAGCGGGTCCTCGTCGTGGACGACTCGGCGACGGTGCGAGATCAGGTATCGCGGGCGCTCTCGGCCGCTGGCTTCGAGGTGGTCGAGGCCAACGACGGCCGCGCCGGTGCGGATCTCATCGCGAGCGATCGGACCCTGAGCCTGGTCATCGCCGACGTGAACATGCCCCTGATGAACGGCATCGAGATGCTCGAGGAGGTGCGGCGCTCGCCGGCCACCGCGACGCTGCCGGTGCTGATGCTGACGACCGAAGGCCAGCCCGCGCTGATGCGTCGCGCGAAGGCGGCCGGCGCCGCGGGCTGGATCGTGAAGCCCTTCCAGGTCCCGCAGCTGGTCGCGGCCGTCCAGCGGCTCGCGCGCTGAGCACAGGAGCTCGATGGCCACCTCTCGCGTGATCCTGGTCGACGCCGACGAGCCGAACCGCGACGTGCTGGCGGCGCGCCTTCGCATGCAGGGCTACGACGTCGACGTCGCGGCGAGCCCCGCCGAGGGCGCGCGCATCGCGCTCGCCGAGCCCCCGACGGTCGTCGTCGCCGACCTGTGGATGCCGGGCATCAGCGGCGTGCAGCTCTGCCGCCTCTTGCGCTCCGAGCCCGCGACCGAGCACGTGCCCATCATCCTGCGTGGGCCGCTCACGAGCCGGAACCGCTTCTGGGCCGAGCGCGCCGGCGCGACGGCCTACGTCCCCAAGGGGCGGATGGGAGACCTCGTGCGCGCGGTCTCCGACGCCATCGCGCGCGCCCCGGAGCCCTCGGCGTTCTTCACCGACCTGGGCGGGACGCACCTCGACATCCGCGACCGCATCGCGTCGCACCTCGACTCGGCGCTCTTCGAGTCGGTCGTCGCCTCGGAGGTGCGGGCGCTCTCGATGAGCGGTGAGGTCGAGCGACTCTTCGATCTGTTCACGCAGCTCTTGACGCGCCTGACGACGTACCGCTGGGTCGCGCTGCACGTACCGGCGGCCGGCACGAGCCCCGCGCGCTTCGGCCTGCACGCGCACCCCGAGCGCCGGGACGTGGCCGAGGCCGAGGCGCGCGCCGCGCTGGCGATCCCGGCCGACCTCGCCCTCTACCGGGTGGAGGACGAGGACGCGAGCGTGGACGAGCGAGGTACGCGCCCCATCGTCTGCGACATCCCCTTCGGCAACGCCGTGATCGCGCACCTCGCGCTCGGACCCTGTCAGAGCACGGAGTCGAGCGGCCTCGAGGCCGGCGACGACGCGCTGATGCAGATCGTCGCGCGAGAGCTCGGCGGCCCGATCAAGATGGCCATGCTCGTCGAGGAGTCGCAGCGCCTCGCGCGGACCGACACGCTGACGCGGCTGCTCAACCGGCGCGCGTTCTCGGCGGCGCTCGTGGCCGAGATCTCGCGGAGCGAGCGCCACGGCTGGCCGCTCTCGCTGCTCCTGCTCGACATCGACCACTTCAAGTCCATCAACGACGGGCACGGACACGCGGCCGGCGACGTCGTGCTGGCGCGGGTCGCCGCCGCGCTCGTCAAGGAGTCGCGCGGCAGCGACATCGTCGGCCGCTGGGGCGGCGAGGAGTTCGTGGTCGGGCTCACCGGCTCGACGAGCGAGGCGGCCCGCGTCGCGGCCGAGCGGATGCGCGTCGCGCTCCAGGCGCTGGAGATCACCTCGGAGGCGGGCGCGAAGATCCCCGTGACGGCCTCGTTCGGCGTGGCGACGTGGGAGCCCGGAGACGGGCTCGACGCCCTGATCGAGCGGGCAGACCACGCGATGTACGCCGCGAAGACGTCGGGCCGGAACCGTGTCGTCATGGCGTCGCCGAGATCGGCGGCCATGCCCCAGGCCGCGGGCCACGGCGCCGCGGATGCGTCCGACGGCTCCGTCAGGCCCGATTGACGCCGGCGGGATTGCCGGGCAGCGGCGTACCGCCGGTGCCGGGCGGCGCGCTCGACGCGCGCGGAGGCCGCATGGTGCGCGACCGCGGGGTGAACGGCAGCCGGATCTCGAAGCGCGTTCCCTTCCCCCGCGAGCTCTCGACGCGCAGCTCGCCGCCCATCGACACCACCGTGTCGCGCAGCGCCGCGAGCCCGACGCCTCGGCCCGAGACCTCGGTGACCTCCGCGCGCGTACTGACGCCGTCGGTGAAGAGCGCGTCGACCAGCGCTTCCTTCGTGTCCGCACGCAGCCCGCGGGCCTTGGCCTTCGCAGCCAGCGCGTCCCAGTCGATGCCCGCACCGTCGTCCGAGAGGGCGATCACGATCCCGGCCTCGCCTCGCGTGGCCGTGAAGCCCAGCTTGCCCCGCGCCGGCTTGCCAGCCTTCTCCCGCGCCGGACCGGCCTCGATGCCGTGATCGATCGCGTTGCGCGCGAGGTGCACGAGGGACGACCAGAACGGTGCCCACGCGTCCGGCGCGCGTAGACCCGCCGCGTCGATCGTCACCTCCGGCGCCGGCTTGGCGAGCTGCCGCGCGAGCCGGGCGGCCTCGTCGGCCAGCTGGCGCAGGCGCGGCTCGATCAGCTCGCCGGACCACCCCTCCACCATCGAGAGGAGCTTGGCGTAGGGCGCGTGCTCCACGACGGCGCGCACGAGGTCGTCGATCTCGCGAGCGGTGAGCTCCACGCGACCCTCCTCGCTGACCGAGCTCAGCGGACCGATCCGGTCGGCCAGCGCGTCCCACGCGTCCGCGATGACCCCACGCTCGACAGACGTCGGGACGTCTCCGCGCTCCGCGGCGGCGTTCTCGATCTCGTGGCAGATCGTCGCCACACGGTCGGCGCCGTTCATCGCGCAGATGCCCTTGAGCGTGTGGACGTCGCGCATGAGCGTCTTGCCTTCGACGGGGTCCGCGCAGATGCGGTCGCGGAGCGCGCTTCCCTCGGCGACGAACGCGAGGAAGCTGCTGCGGTCGGCGACGAAGCGCGTGACGGCCGCCATCAGCTCGCGCTGCTCGGCCTCCGCCTGTGCGCGCTCGATCTCGCTCGTCACGTCCGAGATGACGACCATCACCGCGTCGAAGTGCGCCTCGTCGCCGACGAGCCGGTACTCGACGCGCAAGTGCTGGTCCCGCTTCTGGAACTTGGACGGAAGCTGGTCGAGGCAGAGGTCGGTGGGCATCACCCCCTCGATCAGCGACTCCCAGCCGAGGTCGAAGGTGTCGCCGACGATCGGGTCGATGCGCCCGAGCACCGACGCGAACGTCGCGCCTGCCTCGGCCCCCTCGAGCCACGCATCGACCATCGCCGAGCGCTCCCCGACCAGGCGCCCGCCGCGATCGAGCATCAGGAAGCCCTGCCGGACGTTGTCGAGGACGCGCCGCATGTCGGCGTTCTTCGTGGCGATGGCCTTCTCGCGCGACGCGACGGCGGAGGCCATGCGCGAGAGCGCGGAGCCGAGGCGGCCGATCTCGTCGTTCGCGCGGACGACGGGCTTCGCCTCGCCGCCCTCTTCGAGCGCGCGAGCGAGCGAGACGAGGCTGGCGAGCGGCGTCACGATCGTGCGGCGCGACATCCACGCGAGCACGAGCGTCAGCAGCGCCGCGATCGCGGCCGCCGACGAGAGGATGCGGGTCGAGAGGGCCGCGAACGCCTCGTTCTCCGGCGCGAGCGAGAAGGCCACCGTCGCGATCGCGACCTCGGTGCCGGCCGGATCGTGGATGGGGAGCGTCACCCAGAGCTCCGTGTCCGAGCGCCAGGTGCCCTCGCCGCGCAGCGCGGGCGCCTCGCGCGGGCTGCGCTCGTACCGGCCGAGGATCTCGGGGGACGACGCCTCGCCGCGCCACACGTACGCCGACGTCACGTCCTGGTTGTGCCCGAGGTAGGCGAGCGTATCGGTGATCCCGGTCGCGTCCTCGAAGACGACCGGCGCGCTGACGGCGTCGGCGAAGAGCTCGACGATCATGTGCGCCGCCGTCTCCTTGGCGCGCAGCAGGTTGTCGCGCTCGAAGCGCGTCAGCGCCACGTACGTGAGCGCGGTCACCGCGGCGACGACCAGCACGGTCGCCAGCGTGAGCTTCACGCCCACCGAGACGAAGGCGCCGGCGGGGCTGGGATCGGGCGCGTCGGCGGGACTCGTCGGAGTTGCGGACGGGGACCCCGCCGTTGCGCGTTCAGCCACGGGTGCAGCATGCGCGAGCCGTACCGCTCACGTCCAGACAGGTCTGCCGAGCCGGCTCTGTGAGCAGCCCCAGACCCGAAGCTGCCCGGGTGCCTAGGGCTCCCTGGTGGAGGACCCCGCATGAGCCAGCCGAGAGCCTACGACTTCGACGCGATCCTGGCGCCGATCACCCGCGAGCGCTTCTTCGAGGAGTACTGGGAGAAGAAGCCGCTGCTGATCCGCAGGAACAACCCCGCGTACTACGGCGATCTGCTGACGCTGAAGTCGCTCGACCGCGTCCTCACCTCGCACACGCTCACGCAGTCGAACGCGTTCATCGCGAACGCGCGCAACCCCGTCGACGCGAAGGACTACACGTTCCCCGACGGCACCGTCGACCTCGCGCGCCTCTATCAGAAGTTCGCCGACGGCGGGACGATCGGGTTCAACCAGCTGCACACGTTCGTGCCGCGCCTGCACGAGCTCTGCCGCTCGCTCGAGCGCGAGCTCTCGTGCCGCTTCCAGACGAACATCTACATGACGCCGCCCGGCTCGCAGGGCTTCCCGCCGCACTACGACAGCCACGACGTGATCATCCTGCAGGTGCACGGGACCAAGCACTGGCAGATCTTCGACACGCCGATCGAGCTGCCCTTCCGCGGCCAGCCTTTCAAGCGCGACGCGACGCCGGTGGGCGCGGTGACGATGGAGTTCGATCTCGAGCCGGGCGACATGTTCTATCTGCCGCGGGGCATCATGCACGACGCGCAGACGCTCCAAGGCGAGACGCTGCACATCACGGTCGGCGCGCTCGCGACCACGTGGACCGAGGTGCTGCTCGAGGCGGTCGCGAAGATGGCGCTCTCGGACCTCGAGTTCCGCCGCGCGCTGCCACCCGGCTACGCGCGCACCGAGTTCGATCGTACGAAGGCGCGGGGGACCTTCCGCGAGCTCTTCCGGCGCCTCGCCGACAAGGCCGACGCCGACGCGGCGCTCGATCACTTCGCGGACGACCTCGTCTCGACGCGCACGGCGCTCCTCGAGGGGCAGCTCGAGCAGGTGCTCTCCATCTCGAAGCTGAGGCTCGACGACCGCGTCGGCGCGCGCCCCGCGCTGCTCTACCGGTACCGCGAGATGGACGGGCAGTTCATCGTGTCGTGCTACGGCGCCGAGATGCGCCTGCCGGCGTACGCGGCCGAGCCGACGCGCTACGCGCTCGAGACGGCGGACTTCGCGATCCGCGATCTGCCGGGCGAGCTGGACGACGACGGGAAGCTCGTCTTGATCAAGCGGCTGGTGCGCGAGGGCATGGTCCGCAAGATCGAGTGAGCCTCTCGGGGCGCCGAACCTCGAGCGGGCCGCGGCGGAGCCGGATGCCCCGTTGCTTCGCTGCAACGACACGAGCTGCGGTGTCGTCGCGCGCTCAACAGCGGGGCACCCGACCCGGCCGCCACCGTTCACCCTCGCAGTTCTCTTTGTGACTCAGGGGCTAGCCCCTCGCGCACCCCATCCCGACTCGGACACACTTCCCGGGTCTCGCGGCTGCGGTTCGTGTCCGACCGAGCGAAGCAACGGGGATACCGCCCCGCGACGCGGCCAGCACGCCGACAGAGCTGGCGTCGCCCGTCAGCCAGGCGGCAGCGCCTCGGCGTCCACGACGGCGGGGGGCGCGGCTGCCTGCGTCTGCGCGTGCAGCGCGTCGAGCGCCGCGATCAGCTCGCGGCCGAGCGGCGTCGGCTCGCCGAGCTCGTGCACGATGGCGAGGCCGCGCGCGTTGCCGGCGAGCACCTGCGCGCGGCGCGTGGCGAACTCGGGCGTGCGCGCGATCGGGTGGTCGAGCTCGGCCAGGCCGAGGTGCAGCGCAGCGACGGGCACGAACGCGTGCACGGCGAGCAGCACGCCCGAGAGCGGCCGTAGATCGGGCCGCACCGGCGAGGGCGTCCACGTCGTGCGCCCGTTCACGAGCGCCGGATCGAAGTAAGAGAGCACGTTGAGCTTGCCGTGCTGCGTCTCGTGCACCAGCGCCTCGGCGAGCGTCAGCACGCTGGGGTGGAGGGTCATGTACACGAGGCCCGGCGCCTCGCGGTACGACGCCGAGAGGTGCCGCTCGGGCTCGTAGCCGACCGGCACGATGCGCTGGAGCGCGAGCGCGAGCTCGGCGTGGACGGTCGGGAGCGCGAGACCGATCAGCGCGGCCGCTTCGGAGAGCGCGCGCGTCCACTCGTCGATCGACCTCCCGCCCAGCTCGATCGCGTTGCCCTGCTTGTCGGGGTGCTCCTCGCGCATCGCGAGCGGGTTCACGTCGAAGAGAGAGAGGTGCGCGTCGAGCCCGGCGATGGCGTGGAAGGTCGCGCCAGTCTCGAGCCGGTCGAGCCGCACCTCCTCGCCGCCCGCGAGCCGCACCTCCACGCCCGCGGCGTTCGCGACCATGCCCTGCGCCTCGGGCGCGAAGCGGGCGACCCCGCGACCGGGCAAGGGAAGCACCGCGATCGGCACGTCCCAGAGCACGCTCTCCTCGAGCACGCCGCGCGCGGACCCGAGCCGCGCGAGGAGCGGCGGGATCGCCTGGCGCAGCATCGCGTCCGGAGGACACACGCCACCCATCATCGCGAGCAGCGGCGGCAGCACGTCCTCCGATCCCAGCGCCGCGAGCAGCGCGGCCGAGTGCGTGCGCGCGCAGCCGACCAGAGCCTGCTGCACGCGCGGGAGCGCGCGCCGAACGGGCTCGGAGACCTCGCCGGGACCGCGAGCGAGCAGATCGCGCAGCACGAGCAGCCGCAGCTTGCGCGCGAGATCACGCAAGCGCGCATCGTGCGCCGAGGGAACCACCAGGAGGCCGTTCGCGAGGTCCACGAGAGCGTGATGCTACCGCCGATGCGAGACGGGGGCTCGTCGACAGCAAGGGGGCGCACGCTCTCGCTCTCGCTCTCGCTCTCGCTCTCGCTCTCGCTCTCGACCTCGCTCTCGCTCTCGACCTCCACCTCGCTCTCGACCTCGCTCTCGCTCTCGACCTCGCTCTCGTTCTCGCTCTCGCTCTCGACCTCGCTCTCGACCTCGCTCTCGCTCTCGCTCCGTCGCCGGTGGCGATCAGCACGGCCGCGTCATGGCGCGCGCACGACGAAGCGCCGCGGCACATGGCCGGCGAGCTGGCCACCGAGCGTCGTGCGTCCCGCGCAGGTGACGAGCACGGTGCCGGTGGCCGCGGCGTCCGTCACGACCGGGCGAGGGTCCATCGCGAGCACCGGGCCGCGCGCCTCGTACTCGTCGCACGCCCCGGAGAGCCCGGACCCGCCGATCGGATGGAGCGGGCGCAGTGCGTCGTGGTGCCGCGGCCCGCTCGACACGACGAAGAGGCCAGGGGTCGGTCCGCCGCCGCCCGTCACCACGAGGTCGCTGCCGACGCGGGTGATCGGTCCGATCGCGTCCGGATCGACTCGAGCGAGGACGTCGCTCGACGTGAAGTGGACGTCGCCCGTCGCGAAGCGGCGCCGCACGATGCGATCGCCCTGCACCGCGAAGATCTCGTGCTCGGTTCCGTCGAAGGCGTATCCACGGGCCTCGATGTCGGCGCCGAGCGGCACGTCACCGATCGCGCGATACGTCGAGCAGCCATCGAGCACCCCGACCTGGCTCGGTGACGCCGCGCGCCAGAGGAGCGTGTGCAGCACGTCTCCCGAGAGCGAGCTTCCCTCGAAGCGGAGTGGGTGAAAGGGATCAGGCGGATCGGCGAGCTCCTCGTGCGCGTCGAGCGCCCACGCGAGCCCGCCGTCCGCGGAGCGCGCGAGCGCAGGCACGGGCGGGACGTACGACTCGCCGCGCTCGTCCACGAAGCTGTCGCCGACGGCGCAGAGCGAGCCGTCGCCCTGCATCGAAACGGCGCGCACGCCGAAGAAGAAGAGGCCGACGAGCGGCTCGAGCGCGGGAACGACCGCGCCACACGGCGTCGTGAAGGGGTCGCGATGGAGCGTCATCTCGGTGACCACGAGGGGCGGGCTCGCCGCGCCGGTGTAGCCGCGGAGGCGGACGCCGAGCATCTGGCTCGGCGACCAGCTACCCGTGGGGATGTCCTCCGTGGTCTGCGCCACCACGACGCCGCCGTGCCGGACCTCGGCGTGCAGCGTCCCCAGGTCGACGACGTCGAGCGTGACCTCGTACCAGCCCTCCTCCGTCGCGGTGAGCATCGCGCTGTCGGTCGTCAGCGCCTCGAGAGACAGGCGGCCGGAGCCCAGCGAGACCGAGATCAGCGACACGTCGACCGGCGCGTCGCGGACGTCGAGCTCGACGGAGACACGGCTCGCGACGGGATCGAGATGGAGGCGTGCAATGAGCGACATCCCGACCAGGCGCCCGGTCGACACGTCGATCTGGTCGGCACGGCCCGAGTCGTCCGGCCCCACGACGAAGACCGGATGCGAGACGCTCCCGGTGGGGTCCGCCGCGTGCGCGCCGTCGCTGAACGCCCAGCGCTCGTCGGTGCCGTCGAAGTCGAAGCGCGCGTCCGTGCCGGGCGCGCTGCCGCACGACGTGATCTCGACGTGCGCGAGCGGCCAGCACCCGGGGTCGGCGAAGTCGAAGAGGCCATCGCGGTCGTCGTCGCGCCCGTCGGTGCAGGACGTCGCGTCGTCCTCCGGGCACTCTCCGTCGCACCCGTCGTCGTCGCAGTCCACCTCGTCGTCGAAGTCGTCGTCGACGTGGTTGTCGCAGATCTCCTGCTCCACACCCGGGTAGGGAAGCGCGACCGTGCAGCCCGATACCGCCACGGCGAGCCAGCTGGCCTGGAGCGCCCGCATGTGTGCCACCGCGTCCGTCACGGCGGTGGGGGCACCGGGTAGCTCGCGGCCTGGAGAGCGGCCGGGGCACCCTCACTGCTCGACACGAGCAGGCCGCAGGCTGCGACGAGGCACGCGCGATGATGCTCCTGCGCCACAGCGTGGATGCTCCGGACTTCCGCCTCGGCCGTCAACGGGGACAGACGATGTAAGACGGGACCGGAGCCCGGCGCGCGCAGAGTCGCGCGCGGAGGCTCCATGCTCGTCGCTCCGGCCCGTGCCACCGCAACGTCGCTCGTCGCATCCCTGCTCGCGGCGACGCTCGTCGCCTGCACCGCCGCGCGATCCGCGAGACCGCACTCCGACGCGCCCGACGCGGCCTCGATGGACGCCGCCGTCGCGGTCCTCGACGATGCGAGCGCGGACGCCTGGAACGCCCCGCTCCTCGACGTCCTCGAGACACCCAGCGAGGACGCCGACCCAGCCCCTGACGCGGCCGCCCCGCCGGACGCGAGCGCCCCGGCGGATGCGTCGGCGCCGGAGTGCCGCGACGACGCCGAGTGCGGCCCGAACCGTGGCTGCCGCTCCGGACTCTGTCGCAACGAGTGCGTGCTCGGCGTCTGGTGCGGCACCGCGGCCTCGGGCGCGATCTGCGCAGGCGGGCTCTGCGTCGAGTGTCGCACCGACGTCGACTGTGCGAGCGGGCGCGAGCGCTGCGACACGGCGCGGAGCATCTGCACGGAGCGCGCGGTGGACACCACCCGGACACGCTTCGGGATCTTCTACAGCACCTGGCACTGTCGCGCGGCGCGGAGCCGGCCGGTCCACGACATCTCCGAGGTCCTCGCGGGACGCCAGGCGTGGGGGGACTACGGCGACTTCCACTACTGGGGCCGCCCGGAGGCCGGCTACTACTGCCCCAGCGAGGCCGACGCGATCCTGCGCCACCACGCGGAGCTGCTGCGCGATGCGGGCATCGACTTCGTCTTCTTCGACGCGACGAACCACGCGTACGTGGACGCTCGGAGCGACGACACGCGCGGCATGATCCTCGAGCCCCTCGATCGCCTGCTGGCCGTGTGGAGCACGGTGCCCGGTGCGCCGCGTGTCGTGCCCTGGGTCCCCGTCGTCGGAGATCACGAGAGCGCCAGCACCTACACCGTCGATGCGATCCTCGCTCGCCTCGGTGCATACCCGGGCATCCAGTTCGAGTACCTCGGTCGCCCGCTCCTCCTGATCACCGAGAACGAGCAGTATCCCGTCGATGCGACACGCGAGGCCGAGCTCGCGCGCAGCTACACGGTGCGCCGGATGTGGGGCGTGTACCGCGAGGACGGAGCTCCCTGGAGCTTCATGCAGCGATGCCAAGAGGCCCCGACGAGCCCCGAGCCATGCATGCAGCGCGTCGCGACGCGCGACGGTTCCATCGAGCAGATCACGGTCGCCGCCGCCTACCAGGAGACCTTCATGAACGTCTCCACGGCGACACCCAAGCACCAGGGCCTCACGTTCCGGCGACAGTTCGAGCGTGTCTTCGACTGGCCGGAGACGCCCATCGTCACGATCACCGGCTGGAACGAGTGGATCGCCCAGCGACAGCCCTGCGGTCACCCTGCGTGTCCGTGCAGCGCCTACCCCGACGGATGCTTCATCGATCAGTGGGACGTGGAGTACAGCCGCGACATCGAGCCCGGCGCGAACGTGATGGGCGACTACTACTATCGTCTCATGGCGGCGTGCATCTCCCTGTTCCGATCGGGCGCGCGCTGCGACGCGGCGCACGCCGCGGACACGTGCTGCCGTGCCTGGTCGCCTTGATCCCCCACCGTGGCCTGAGCTCAAGGCGGCGCGGCGAGGGCTCGCATCTCGGGCAGGACGGGGATCTCCGCGTCGGCGCCCGCCCACGCGCGGACGATGCGGTCGGCCAGCGCCGCGGCGCGCGCGTGGTCGCTTCTTGCCGCGGCCTCGCGTGCAGCGACGACGTGGATCCAGCCGACCGGGCGCGTGGTGTCGTCGACGATGGTCGCGAGCCGCTCGCCGGCGTCGGGCACCCCGGCGCGTGCCTCGGCCTCGTGCCCGAGGAGCATCGCGCCAGCCGGCGCGCTCACGTCGCGCAGCAGGCGCGCGGCCGCGATGACATCACCGGCGATCAGGTGGTCCGAGCCGTCGAGGATCGCGCTCGTGACGGAGGGAATCGAGTCCGGCGCCACGCAGTCCGGCTGGAGCAGCCGGCGCAGCCGCGCGAGGCATCGCGTCCCCAGCGCGACATCGGAGGCGGTGGCGCAGAGGGGCGCGAGCATCGCGGGGAGGTACCCGCCGCCACGCGTCACGCGCGGAGGCTCGGGATCGAGGAAGCGCTCGGTGAATGCGCTGACGATCTCGTCTTGCCGTCCGAGGACGCGGGCCGCCCGGGCGCTGGTCTCGAGCAAGCCGGCATCGATCCAGTCCATGCCCCCGAGCACGTCGATGGTGCTGAACGTCGTGTGCGAGCGGTCGACCGCAGCCTGGAAGTGCATCTCGGCGAGGTCGATCGCGGCGAGGATGCCCTGGCTGCCGACGCGCTGCCCGGGCCGGGTGCGCAGCGAGAGGCGGGCCGCCAGCGCGCGGGCCGTGTCGCGGTCACCGCGCGCGAGCGCCGAGACGGCGAAGTTGGAGGCGAAGAGCGGGAAGTCGCCGCCGATCCGCACGCCGCGAGCCGTGAAGCCGAGCGCGCCGACGGGATCCCCTGCGGCGCGAACGGCATGTCCGATCACGTTCCACGCGTCGGGCTCCTCGGGCACCCACGCCGCGTACGCCGCTGCGGTGGCGCCCGCCTCGGGCAGGCCGTAGCGCTCCGCGTCGAGCATCGCCCACGCCACGTGCAGGCGTGGATCGGTGGAGACGGACGCGATGGCGAGCTCCTCGCCGTCCTGGCCGAGCGCGGTGCGCGCGGTGAGCTCGAGGGCCACGAGGCGTGCGGTCGTCTGCGGCGAGGTCGAGTGAGCGCGCGCCTCCGTCACGGCCTCCAGGAGGGCCGCGAAGTCGACGGCGGGGTCGACCGCGAGGGCGGCGAACGCGGTGCGCGCGACGGTGGCGGGGCTCGTGGCGTCGATCGCGACCGGGAACGCGGGCTCGCGATCGGCGGCCGCGTGCGCGCACCAGTAGCGGACGACGTCGCGCTGGTCCTCGGAGATGCGGGCGTCGTCGACGAGGCGCGGGCACTCGTCGTCGCAGATGTACGAGCCGACGCTGAGCATCGCGAGCCACTGCACGAGCCACGACGCGCTCTCGACGTCCGAGGTGCCCAGCAGATCCGCCGCCACGGGCGAGAGCGGCAGCACGGGGAGCGCGGGGCGCAGCGCGCGGAAGGCCTCGCCCACCGCGCGCGGCAGCACGGGCGCCCGCGCCGTGCTCCGGCCGAGCTCGCCGCCGCTCGCGTCGCGCAGCACCAGCTCGACCACGAAGTCGTCCTCTCCAGGGCGCACGACGCCGTCCACCCACGCGGCCGCGCGCGCCCGCGCCGCCACGATCGCGCGCTCGCGCGCGTCCGGCCGGACGTAGGGGTCGCGCTCGACGTCGGCCGTCGGCACCCGCGGTAGATCGAGGAGCTCCGCCGGAACGCGCGTGCGCTCGCCGTCGCCGCCGAGGAACACCGCCGCCTGCTGGCACACGAGCGACGCCGCCACCGCGCCGATCCACGGCTCGCCCTCCCTCGACGACTCGACGGCGAGCGGCGGGCAGGCGACGACGGAGCCCGGCGCCTCGAGCGGCGAGCGCTGCGCGAGCTGGAAGCCTCCCCACGCCAGGAGCGCCACCACACCGAGCGAGGCCACGACGGCGAGAGCACGGCGGCTCCCGCCCGAGCGCGCCCCGGTCCGCGCGCTCAGCGCGGTGGCCGCGATCGGATCGACCGCGCTCGGTGGCGTCGGGCGGGGTGTCTCGACCTTCGCGCCATCGCCCGTGGCGGGGACCGCCGGCGTCGTCGCCGCCGAAGCGTCCACCGGCATGGCGAGTGGCGCGCGCACCGAGGGCGAGAGATCGGCGCGCGCGACCTCGAGCGCGTCCGCGAGCGCGTCCATCGTCCTGAAGCGATCGTCGGCGCGCTTCTCGAGCGCGCGCATCACGACCGCGTCGACCGACGCAGGCAGCTCGGGCACGTGCGCGCTCGGCGGCGGGGGCGTGTCGGCCACGACCTCGGCGAGCACCCCGGCGACGTTGGTCGACGACCAGGGCAGGCGCCCGGTCACGAGCTGGTACGCGGTCACGCCGAGCGCGAACTGATCGGCCCGCGCATCGATCGCGGCGCCGCGTGCCTGCTCCGGGGCGAGGTAGGCGGGCGTGCCCACGATCGCGCCGTGCTCCGTGGCGGTGATGTCGGACGCGCCCGCGGCGGCCGCGATCGGCTTGGCCACGCCCAGGTCGAGCAGCACGATGCGCCCGCCGTCCTCCCGCATGACGTTGTCGGGCTTCACGTCGCGGTGCACGAGGCCCGCTCGATGGGCGTGCGCGAGCGCGCGCGCGATCGAGACGAGCGCCGAGAGCCGCTCCGCGAGCGAGAAGGTGCTCTCGCCGAGCAGCTGCGCGAGGCTCTTGCCCCGCACCAGCTCCATCACGAGGAACGCGCCGCCGTCGGGCGTCTCGCCGACGTCGTAGGTGCGCACGATGTGCGGGTGCTCGAGAGAGGCGGCCAGGCGCGCCTCGCGGATCAAGCGCGCGCGCGCGGTCGGATCGCCCAGCGCCGCTGGCGAGAGCTCCTTGAGCGCGACGCGCCGGCCGAGGCGCTCGTCGTCGGCCACCCAGACGACGCCCATGCCGCCGCGCCCGAGCGGTGCCACGACGAGGTAGCGGCTGCCGACCCGGGTCCCCTCGGCGGTCATCGGACGCGATGAAGCGCCGGAAGTGCGCGCAGGGTCAAGCCGCGCGGGTGCTATCTTCCCGCGGCTCGATGCCGTCCTCGTCCGCGCGCTCCTTGCCCGTCGTGGGCTCCTCGTCCGCGGAGGCGAGCGATCGGACCAAGGGCCTGCTGCGCCTCACGATGGCGTGCAACGAGCGCTGTCCGTTCTGCAACGTGCCCTTCGAGGACTACGACCCCGTCACACCGCCCGAGGGCGAGATCGCGCGCCAGCTCGACGCGTTCGTCCTGAGCGGCGAGCGCACGCTGACGATCTCGGGCGGCGAGCCGACGCTCTACCGCAAGAAGCTCGTGGCGCTGGTGCGCGAGGCGAGAGAGAGAGGTGTGCCCTTCGTCGAGCTGCAGACGAACGCGACGCTCGTCGATCCGGGCTATGCCACGGAGCTCGCGGCGGCCGGCCTCACCTCGGCGTTCGTGTCGCTGCTCTCCGATCAGCCATCCCTCCACGACGAGCTCGCCGGGCTGCCGGGCGCGTTCGAGCCTTGCCTGCGCGGGATCGACGGGCTGCTCGACGCCGGCGTCCGCGTGGTGCTGAACCCGGTGACGGCGCGGCAGACCGAGGCGCGCGTGGCCGACTACGTGCGCTTCGTCGCGACGCGGCTTCCGCGCGTGGAGTCGATCTCGCTCTCCGCCGTGCAGCCCCACGGGCGCGCGAAGGCGAACCTCGAGCTCTTGCCCGACTACGCGGTGCTCGCGCGCTCGGTGCGCGAGGCGCGAGCGGTCGCGCGCGAGCGCGGCATCCGCCTCCTCAACCCGTACTGCGGCCTGCCGCTCTGCGTCGGCTGGGACGACGACGAGGGGCGCGCGCGCTCGGTCGAGGCGATCGAGGCGATCGAGGCGCGCGGGGCGACGTTCGAGGCGCTGCCGGGGATCGAGAACCAGGGAGACAAGGAGCAGGGCCCGCCGTGTCTCGGCTGTGCCCTCCGAACGCGCTGCGGTGGCGCCTGGCGCGCGTACTGGACGCACCGCGGGGGCAGCGGCCTCGTGGCGCCCCTGCCCCGCGTCGAGCCCTGGGACGCGAGCGCCCGCGCCGCCGAGGGCGCCCAGCACGTCGAGCGCGCGTGGAACGGCGGACCGATCGCGACGAGCGCGCCCACGGTCTGGGTCGTGGTCTCGACGCTCGCCGAGGGCGATGCCGCGCGCCTGAGGGCCTCCGGCGCGACGGATCTCGCGCTCGATCTCGCGGCGTCCACTTTGCACGCGCCGCTCGTCCGGGAGCTGGTCGCGCTCGGCGCGCTCGATCGGACACGACCTGCTCAGGGACGCATCCGGATCGCCGCGCGCGTCGCCGCCGACGCGGCGCCGAGCGAGGTGCACCGGGCGATCCACGCCCTCGCCGAGGCAGGGGTCGAGTCCGTGCGCATCGCCGCCCGCGGCGCGAGCCACTGGTCGCGGCTGCGCGACGTGCTCGCCCTCGACCTCCCGGGCGTCGCCGTCCGCGTCGAGGTGGCGTCGTGAGCGAGACGCTCCTCCACGTCACCGCGCGCGCCCGCGGCCCTGCGCGCCTCGACGATCCCGAGCTCGACGCGCCGGATCCGCCCATCGCCGCGCTCGCGACGCGCGCCGCGTCGATCACAGGCCCGCTCGTGCTCGCGGGCGGCGAGCCGACGCTCCGCGCCGACCTGCCGGAGGTGCTCGGCGCGCTCCGCGGGGCGACGCTCCGCACGGACGCGCTCGTGCTCGCGTCGGTGCAGACGCTGCGCGAGCTCCGCGCCGCGGGGCTCGGCACGCTGCGGGTGGTGCTCCACTCGGCCCGGCCCGACGCGCACGACTGGCTCGTGGGTCAGCCGGGCGCGGCGAAGCGCGCGATGCGTGCGCTCCTCGCCGCGGCGGACGCGGGAATCCCGACCGAGATCGAGGCGACGCTGACGCGCCCGACGGCCTCGCACGTGGCCGAGCTGGTCGTGCTCGCCGAGGGTGTGCGCGCGCGCGTCGTGCACCTCGTGCGGCTGGCGCACCGGGGCGTCGCGCTGCGCGAGGCGATCATGCTCGCGCCGCGCTTCGGCCTGCTGGAGGACCCGCTCGACGACGCGTGGGCCGCCGCGACCCGCGCGCGGCTCTCCCTGCACGTGCACGACCTCCCGCGCTGCGTCGCGCCGAAGCTCGGTGCCGCGATCGGCCGGACGCGCGCGCACGCGTTCGTCGAGGGCACCGCGTGGGCCGCGATCGCCGCGTCGTACGCGCAGCCCCAGGGGCCCCGCTGCCCTTCGTGCCCGGGCGCCGAGGTCTGCGCCGGCGCGCCCGCCGACTACGTCGCTCGCTTCGGCTCGGGGGAGATCGTCTCGGAGTCTCGGCGCGTCGAGCGCCCGCACGCGCCCGCGCCACCGGGCGTACCGACGTCGGTCCCCGCCCGGGCCGGCCGCGCACCGACCACGCGCGTGCGGGACGTGCGCGCGATCGTCCGACGTGGCGAGGTCGAGGGCGACCCGCTGATCGATCGCCCCGCCGCGCCGCTGCCGGTGCTCCGTGTCTCGTTCGGGCCGGTGACGACCAGCACGCGCGTGCTCCGCGCGAGGATGATCCGCGCCGCGCAGGAGGGCTCGGCGGTCCTGCGCATCGCGGGCGGGCTCGACCACCCGGCCGCGCCGGCGCTGCTCCGCGAGGCCGCACACCTGCCGGGCCCGGAGGTCGAGGTCGCAGGTGACGCCACACCTCTCTTCTCTCTCACCGATGCCGACGTCTTCGAGCTGCAAGGAATCGCGCGCGTCCGCGCCGCGCTCCTCGACCCGTCCGCGGTGGCTGCGACGCTCACCTTCCTCGAGCGCCTCACGCGCATCGCGAAGATCGAGACGAGCGTCTACGTCGTGCTGCGTACGGCCGCGGACGCGGCCGCCTGGAGGGACGCGTTCGCATCGCTTCCCGGCACGCCCAGCGTGCGCGTCCTCGACGGCTCGGCCGTCGAAGGTCCGCTCGCACCCGCCGTCACGCACGCCGCCGCGCCGCCCGCGTTCGTCGATGCGATCACCGTCGATGCGCCCGTCTTCGCCGACGAGCCCTGAGGGATCTCCCGTCGGTCGACTACTTCCCGGTGTGCTTCGCGATGAGCGCGTTCGCCTCGGCCGGGTGCGCCTTGCACTCGAGCAGCGCGCTCAGCATCAGCGGGGCGACGATCGTCGCGTCCGACTCGATCACGAACATCGGCGTCGTCTCGGTGAGCTTGTCCCAGGTGATCTTCTCGTTCGGCGTCGCGCCCGAGTAGCTGCCGTACGACGTCGTCGAGTCGCTGATCTGGCAGAAGTACGCCCAGGGCTTCACGGGCTTCTCGAGGTCGTACTTGATCGAGGGCACGACGCAGATCGGGAAGTCGCCCGCGATGCCGCCGCCGATCTGGAAGAAGCCGATGCCCTTGCCGGCCGAGAGCTCCTGGTACTGGTCGTACCAGGCGACCATGTACTCGATGCCGCTCTTGACGATCTGCGCGCCGCAGTCGCCGTGCGCGACGTGCGAGGCGAAGATGTTGCCGAAGGTCGAGTCCTCGTGGCCTGGCACCACGATCGGGAGCTTCGCCTGCGCGGCGGCGAGCAGCCAGCACTCGTCCGCCGGGCCCTCGTGCGACTCCTTCGGAAGCGCCTGGATCAGCTCGTAGAAGTACTCGTGCCAGAAGCGGCGCGCGCCCGTCTCTTGCGCCTTCGTCCACATCGGGACGACGTACTTCTCGACCGCACGAAACGCCTCGTCCTCCGGGATGCTCGTGTCCGTGACGCGGCGCATCCGATCCTCGAGGATCTTCGTGTCGTCGTTCTTCGTGAAGTAACGGTACTCGGGGAAGTCCTTGTACGAGTGGTGCGCGACGAGCCGGAAGAGCGACTCCTCGAGGTTCGCGCCCGTGACCGAGAGGCCGTGGATCAGCCCCGCGCGGATCGCCGGCGCGAGCGTGATTCCGAGCTGCGCGGAGCTCATCGCGCCCGCGAGCGCCCAGAACATCTTCCCGCCGCCCTCGACGTGCCGCCAGTACGCGAGCAGCGCGTCGCGCGTCGCGCGCGCGTTGAAGTTCTTGTAGTTGACGAGCACGAGCTCGAGCACGGGCAGCTTCGGGTGGGCCATGACGGGGCGCGAAGCTAGCACGGGGTCGGCGCGCGCGGCGGCCGCGGCCGTGGCACCATGGGGCATGCGACGCACGATCGTGATCGCGCTCGTCCTCGCGCTGCCGGCGTGCGCCACGGACCTCGGCGGGCGCGCGCGGGGCGACGCCGCCGCCGCGGACGGCGGGCACGTCGGCGTCGACGCGCCGGGCACCGATGCAGCCGCGCCGGGCGACGCGGGAGCGGCGGACGCGCTCGCGACCGTCGACATGGCCGTACCGGCGGACGCGTTCGTCACTCCCGACGCCGGCCCGGGCTGCGTGCCCGCATACGACTGCACGGCGTGCTGCGGCGACGCGCCCGACGGCTGCGGGCACACGCTCGGCTGCGATCCTTGCGTCGACGACGTGTGGTGCGCCCCGAGCAGCCCGGCGCGCTTCTCCGCGCAGGTCCAGGCGTCGGTCCAGAGCGTGATGGACACCCGGCCCGAGCTCTTCGATCCCGTGATGTTCAGGGACACCTCGAGCTGGCTCGTCGTCGACGACGCCGCGTACACCGCCGCCGTCGTGGCCGCGTGCGACGCGATGGGCCTGGTCTGCATCAGCGACCCGAACGACGACCACGAGCTGCGCGTGCGCGCGCCGAGCGATCACCTCGCCGAGAACTACGGCATCCGCGTGCACTCCTCGAACCGCACCTGGTACCGCTTCATGGGCGGCGTCTGCGAGACGTTCCTGTTCTGAGCCGCCGCATCCCCGATTGCATCGGCTCACCCCACCGGCCCGTGCCTTCCGCGCGCGACGCGCCTCGGGCCGGGTCCTCCCCAGCGAGCACGCGCGCCGGGCTCACCACCCCGGCGGGCGGCAGAGCATCGGCGTGCCGCCGCAGGGAGCACCGGTGACGAGGTCGCAGGTCCCGTCGACGTCGCAGGTCACGAGGCACGTCGGCAGGCCCCCCGGGCCCGAGGTGCACTCCTCGATCCCGAGGATGCACTCGCCGCCGGTCGGACAGCCCCGCATGCAGCGCCCCGCGAGGCACGAGAGCGGGCGCGGGCAGCCGGAGTCGTCGGCGCAAGGCTCGTAGTACTCGAGCGGAAACGCGTCGTCGAAGTTGCTGCACACCGCGCTCGCCGCGCCCCAGCGGCCCGCGATGCACAGGAGCGGATAGCGACAGTCGGTCCCGCCGGTGCACGGACGAAGGCAGACGCGAGGCGCGCTCACGCCGCACGCCGAAGGGACGCCGGCGAGGTCCGGACAGTCCGGATCGTCCAGGCAGGGGCGCGTGCAGTAGCCGGCGACCGTGTGCGTCGTCGAGTCGGTGTCGGTGAAGCACTCCTCGCCGGGGTCGCACGTGCTGCTGACGAGGCAGTCGCGGAAGCTCAGCGCGGGCGGACCGACGCGCGCGTCCTCGGAAGCCGCGTCTGCACCCGCGTCGTGAGCTCCAGGCTGGGTGTGGCAGACGCCGTCGTCGCCGCAGTGGGGCGCGCTCGCCGGGCAGCGGCCGACGCGCGCGCAGCGGTAGAAGCCGTCGCCTCCGACGGTGGGCGCGCAAGCGACGAGCAGCGCGACGAGCAGAGCGAGGGCAGAGCGAACGGACATCAGAAGTGCACCTCGAGCGAGCCGGGACTCGCGGTGACGGATGCTCGGCTGGGCGACGTCGGGGTCACGAGCAGGCCCCACACGAGGCCCCCGATCACGGCGGCGAGCCCGACACCCGCGAGCACGCCCCCGGCGGCGAGGGCGGGGAGCGCGCGATCGGAGGCGACCTCGACGTCGGCCCACTCGGTGGCGGACGGTGCGCCGGAGACGGCCGACGCGTCGACGGTCCCGCGCGCGAGCAGGACCGCACCCGCAGCCGCGCCGACCGCGCCGACGCCGAGCACGATCCACGGCACGTCGTCGCGCCCGGCCCGCTCCGGCGGCAGCGTCGGGGCGATCGGGAGCCCGATCTCCAGGCCCGGTGCGGTCGTCGACGGATGCGCCTCGATCACGAGGCCCAGGTCTTCGTCCTCGCCCCCGTGGACGACGACCGCCGCGCGCACGCTGCGTCCGTCGGGAGCGCGGAGCGCGATCTCGTGGCTGCCGACCGCGAGCGCGACCCGCGCGCTCGACTCGATCGACCCGGCCGGCGCGGTGACGACTCCGTCGACGCGCACCTCGGTGCCCGCGGGCGCTGGACCGATGCCGAACGATCCGACGAAGACGAGAGCGCGCTCGCGCAGCGCGATCGCCGCCGTGCGCTGCTCCTCGGTCAGGGGACGGACGTCCGAGGCGAGCGAGGCCTCGAGCGCCGCGGCCGACGCGACGTAGTCGCGCAGCTCGAACGCTGCCATCCCGATGCCGCGGAGCGTCCGCGCGTTCGGGTAGACGGCGTGCGCCCGCTCGAAGAGCGTGCGGGCCTCCGCGTAGCGGCCCGCGTCGAACTCGGTGAGCGCCTCGTCGACGAGCGGGCGGTACGCCGCCGGCTCGGCGAGCGGCTGCGCAGATGCCGAGCTGGCACCGAGCGCGCACGCGAGCGCGAGCCACGCGCATGCCACCGCCCTCGACGCCGCTCCGCCCATCGCGCCATCGTATCGCGACGCGCGCCAGGAGTTGCAGTCTTGCGACGGGGCGCGGGGCCGGCGACGCTGGGGAGGGATGGGTCACCATCACCACCATCATCACCACAAGCACCACCACCATCGCGCGCCGATGGGGTCGGGGGGCCGCGCGCCGGGCGGGGACGGTGACGAGAACCCCGCCGGGCTGCTGGTCGTCGGGATCGTGCTGTTCGTCGCCTGGGCGGCGTGGACGAGCGGACCGGAGCACCTCTGCCCCGTCTTCGCGCTCGGTGCGCTGGCGTTCATGGCCGTGGTGGCCGTCGTCACCCTCCTCGCGCGTCGGCGCCGGGAGCGGGTCGAGGCACGGATCGAGTGGGAAGAGCGACGCGTGCAGCCGATCGTGGCGTACGGGCCTCCCTCGCTCGTGACGTTCACCCTGGCCGTGCCCTCGACGCTCCGCAGCGAGCTCGGTGCGCTCGCCGCGGAGGGCACCCCGTACAAGCGGCTGAGCGACCTCGCGGACGCGCTCGCGCGCGCGGACGCGCCCATTCGAGCCGCGCTCACGGTGACACCGCCCGCCGGGTCGGGCTCGCCGATCGAGGTGGCGACGTCGGCGCTCGAGGCGCTCGTGCGTCGCGATGTCGTGCCCGACGGTGTGGGCTATCGCGGCGGGGCCCGGACGCTCTCGACCGAGGCGAGCGGCACGGCGGTGCTCGCGCTCGCGCTGGTCGTGCGCGGGCCCGGCGAGGTGCCGCCGCTCGATGATCGGGGCGCGCTGCGCGCGGCCGTGGACGCCGTGCTGCCGATCGAGCCCGAGAGGGTGCTGCACGTCGAGGTGCGATGGGTGCCGGTCGAGGAGTCTCACGCGCTCGACGACGCGACCCTCGCGCGGCTCTTTCCCGAGCTGCGCGCGCTCTGAGCCGGTATCATCGCACGGTGACGCGACTCGCAGCCGGCTCGCTGGTGCTCGCCGCGCTCGCCCTCGCCTGCGACCCTCCCCTGGTGGCGCCGGCGGACGCCGGCAGCGACGCCCCCGCGACGCCCGACACCGGGCCCGCCGCCCCCGACTGCACCGGGATCTTCGGGCTGGGCACCGTGATCGTTCCGGGCGTGCTCGCGGCGTCCTCGCCCGCGGTCACCGCCGACGAGCTCGAGATCTTCCTCGGCGACGGGCCGCACTTCGCGGTCGTGCGGCGCTCGGCCGTCCCCGCGCCGTTCACCGCGCGTACCGCCCTGCCCGAGCTCGACGCCGCGTGCGCGAGCGCCGGGCTCGCCAACCCGCAGATCGACGTGAGCGCCGACGGGCTGCGCGTGTACTTCACGTGCTCGAGCGCGGCCTCTCCCGTCTTCGTCGCCCATCGCGCCGACCGGCGCAGCGCGTTCGTCGTGGACGGCACGGTCGCCGATGGCGTCGAGCTGCTGGCCGTCGTCGACGACGAGCGCGCGATCTACGGCGCCTCCGGCGGCGCGCCCTTCCGCGCGATCCGCGCGGCGATCGGCGAGCCGTTCCCGACGCTCCACATCGTGGCCGAGCTCGCGACGATCCAGCTCACGGCCCCCGACCTCTCCCCGGACGGCCTCACGCTCTACGGATCCTTCGCGGGCCACGTCGTGAGCTACGCGCGGCCGAGCGCGAGCGGGACGTTCGGGACGACGCCGACGACGCTCGACCTCGCCACCGCCGGCGAGATGGTCGGCTCACCCGAGATCGCGCCCTCGTGCCGCACGCTCTACTTTCTCCTGCGCGACACGGTCGGTGTCCGCGTCTACGCCGCGCCCCGCTGAGCGAGCGAGTGCGTGCGTGACGTTCCGGTGAACCGGCGAAACAGTCGGCCTCCCGTGCGCGTTCATGCGGGCGAAGGAGGCCTCGATGCCGAAGATCCTCCCGGACGGATGGACCCTGCCCGCGGTTCTGCGCGCGCGCGTCGGCGCCTCGATCGGCCGCCAGCGGGCGATGCTGCACGAGGGCCACGCCCTGCTCCTCTTGCACCAGCCGCCGCGCGCTGGAGAGAAGGAGCGACGCGGGACCCTGCTCTGGCGCGATCCGGAAGGTCAGTGGCGCGGCTCGCCCGGACCGAGCGGCCCCGTCGCGCTGCGCACGCTCCTCGACGCGTACGCGGGCAGGCTCGACGAGCTCGAGCGGCGGCTGGCCCGAGCCGCCAGCGCGCGCGAGCGCTTCACGCTCATCCGCGAGGCGCGACCGCTCGCGCGCTCGACGCGCAACCTGCACGCCGCGCTGCAGGACGTACGGACCGCCATCCCCGCCGACCTCGACGTCCTGGCCGCGCGCGACCGCGCCTACGATCTCGAGCGCGAGGCAGGCGCGCTCTCCGAGGAGGCCGCCGCTGCGCTCCAGCTCGGCCTCGCAGAGGACGCCGAGCGCGAGGCCGGCGCCTCGGCGCGCATCGCCCTCGAGAGCCACCGGCTCAACCTGCTCGCCGCGGTCTGTCTCCCGTTCACCGCGCTCGGTGCGATGCTCGGCATGAACGTGCAGACCGGCCTCGAGCACGTCCCCGGACCGGGCCTCTTCTTCGGCATCGTCGGAGCCGGCCTCGCCATCGGCCTCGCGCTCCACCTCTGGGTGCGGCGCCCCGCCGCGGCGCCAGCGCGCGCGTCCACTTCGGAGGAGCGCGCGCCCGACGAGGATGCCTTGACTCTCGCGCGCTCTCGCCGCGCACGGCCGTGAGGGGACCGGAGCCCTCCGAGCGCCTCGAAATCGATTGGGTGCAGATCCCGTTCTCCGTCGGTGGTCACGCGACCTCGGCGAGAGGGTTGGGTTGAGCGTCGTGCGTGCGCGTCGGCTTCGGGTTCGCGGCGAGAGTGATCGTCTGCTTCGCGAGGTAGCGCTCGAAGTCCTCCCACTCGCCGTTGAGGAGCACGCAGCGTAGGTGGAGCATCATCTCGGCGCGGTCTCGTCCCCAGCGCATGCCCGGTCCGTCGAGACGCATGCGGACGAGGTTGCGCACGGCGCCCTCGACGACACCGGATGCGATGTCGAGGTCGTCGCGGCGGAGGCGGGCGTAGATCATCCGGTGCTGATGTTCGGCGAGGTACTCGTGCGTGTCCAGCAGGCGCTCGCGGCGTCCCTTGTTGCCGGGCCCGGTCTTGGGGATCGCGCGGTGTGCGGCGGCCATCGTGTCGAGCACGAGCTTCACGTGGCCGCGTCGCAGGCGTCGCTTCTGCTCGTCGACCCACGCGCTGCGCTCGGGCGAGCCCTCGGCGTGGAGGCACCCGGCGGCGGTCCACAGGTACTCGACGACGTGCCACCAGTCGATGCACGCCTCGGCGAGCGGGAAGAACTCCTTCTGCAACTTCCAGATGTGATCGCTGCCATCGGCGATGAACACGGTGCGCTTGGTGCCGTAGCCGCGCTTGACGGCTTCGCAGTGGAGCCACTCGAAGAGCGCGCGGTGGCTGTCGAAGGTCGCGATCATCCGCTTGTTGAGCGGGCCCTCCATCGTGCCGTCGGGCCTCTGCTTCAGCGTGAAGAGCACGCCGACGAAGGCGACCTTGCTGTTCTTGCTCTTCTTGCCCTTCGTGCGGCGGGGGCGCGGATTCGCCCGGCGACGCTCGCGCCGATCTCGTCGACCACGCCGGTGCTTCTTCGGCTTGCGCCGTCGTCGAAGCTCGCGCGCGCTGATCGCGGGCGCGCCGCCCCCGTCCACCTCGGCGACGAGCACCTCGCCGTCGTCCGTCGGCGCCGGCACTTGCGAGAGGAACGCGCGTGCGTGGCCGCCGATCGCGTCCAGGATTCGCAACGTCGCGCGCGGGCTCGGCGCCCACTCGAAGAACGCGCTCATCGTCGCGCGCGCCTGCGCGAACGCCATCTGCGCGCAGAGGCGCGCGAGCGCCGTCGCCGCGCCGAGGCTGAAGCCGCCGCAGAGCCCGAGCACGCGATCCAGTCGCAGGTCGGCCCTGCCGCGTCGGAACAAGCCCGCGCGTCGGCCGACGCGGCGCGCGAAGAGCACCTTGCCGAAGCGCGTCCCGAGGTCGGTCGTGCGCCACTCGGCCGGCGTCCACCGCGTACCCGCGTGCGCGTACCCGGCGGCGGGCTCGGCGAGCGCGCGGCGCACCAGGAACAGCACGACCACGGCGCGACCCAGCGCCAGAAGGCGGCCCCACGTCATGGACTCGAACTCGGCGAACTTCTCGTCGCTCTCGGCGCACACTACGAGCGAGCGCACAGCGGCCTCGACGGCTGCGCGTGCCTCGTCGATACTCGGCGGCATCGGGGCTTCTCCGGTTGGTGTTGGGTGTCAGCAGCCGGATATCTGCCGCGAGCAAGCCCCGACCCTCAACCTACGCCGTGCAACCGATCGAAATCGCTACGCTTCTCCCCGGTCCGACGCCGAGCGCCATCATCGCGACGAGCAGCGCGTCGGTGCCGCTCGAGACGCCGATCGCGTGCTTCACGCCGAGGTAGGCGGCCACCTCGCGCTCGAAGAACTCGACCTCCTGTCCCAGCACGAACGCGTTCTTCGCGAACACGCGCTCGAACGCAGATCGGGAACTGCACCCAAATCGATTGCCGGGCGCCGCTCGCGTCGTGTATCAGCTATCCATGAGCGGCGATCGGCGTTCTCCGCGTTCGCCGCCATCACTAGGAGGCCCGATGTCGAATCAGCAGGCGTTGTGCGTCGCGCTGGCGGTGGTCTGCGGTGCGTCCGGCCCGAGCCCGGCGTTCATACGCCCGCCTCCCTCCCTCTCGCTGACGTCGCCGGGGATCTCGGCAACGTTCGACTCGGGTGTCGCCGGCGTGCGCCTGGACCGCGGAGCGGGTGAGGGCGAGCGACTCCAACTGGGCGTCGCGGCGATCGGCCGCGTCGGAGCGATGAGAGCCGCGCATGCCCACCCTGCACACGCCGAAGGCACGGACGTGGTTCTCGACGTCGGCCTCGCGGGGGCGCAAGAGTGGTGGCGCGCGCTGCCCTCCGGGCTCGAGCATGGCGTCACCATCGCGGACCCGCCCTCCGGTCCGGGCGCGCTCCTCGTGGACATCCACCTCGACGGGCTGGCGGCGCGAGAGATCGACGACGAGAACGTCGGGCTCGTGGACGCGCTCGGCCGTTGCGTCGCTCGCTATGGCGAGCTCGTCGTGCTCGATGCCCGCGGTGGGCGGGTCCCTGCGCGACTCGCGGCGATCGAGCACGGACTGCGCGTGGAGATCGACGACAGCGGAGCTTCGTACCCGCTCGTCGTCGACCCGCTCCTCGCGACCGAGCAGGCGTCGCTCGCGCCGCCGGGCGGTGTGACCAACGGCGGCTACGGGACGGCGGTGGCGATGAGCGCGGACGGCATGTACGTCTTCGTCGGTGAGCCCCGCGCGACCTCACCCGTCGCGTTGGCGGCGGGTCGGGTGGTCGTGCTCCAGCGCGTGGCGCTCGGGTGGCGCGCGCAGGCCGTCCTCTACGCCAGCGACGGCGAAGGCGGTGACTCGTTCGGCGCTTCGATCGCGGTCACCGCCGACGCCAGCACCGTCGTGATCGGCGCGCCGACGGACAAGGTGGGAGCGATCGCGCCGGGAAGCGTCCGCACGTTCACGCGGAGCGGGACCACGTGGACCGAGGTGACCACGGCGACTTGGCCTGGGACCGACGACCTCGGTCGGTTCGGCGGCTCCGTCGCCATCGCGTCCGATGCGAGCCGCATGGTGGTCGGTGCCGAGAACATGGACACATCCGCGGGCACGACCAGTGGGCAGGCGCTCGCCCTCGTCTGGACAGGCGGAGGCTGGATGCAAGAGGCCCTCTTTCAGCCGACGGACCTCGCCACGGGCGACCACTTCGGCTTCAGCGTCGCGCTGGACGCGGCCGGAACAGTCGCCGCGATCGGGGCGGCGCGCGACAACACGCCGGGCGGCAACGACGCGGGGAGCGTGCGGGTGTACCGGCGGAGCGGGACCAGCTGGACGCCCGAGGCAGCGCCGCTGCTCGATCCGGCGCCGGCGATGGGGGACATGTTCGGGTCCGCCCTGTCGTTCGACGCGTCGGGAACGCTGCTCGCGGTGGGCATCCCGTACGACGCGGCAACTGGCGCCGTCGTCCTGTTCCGGTTCGCGGCGTCGGCGTGGACCGCGGACGCCACCCTCGGTGGCGTCGGTGCGAGCGAGCAGCTCGGCTCGTCGGTCGCGCTCACGCCGGATGGTGCGCATCTCGTGGCAGGTGGTCCGTCGCAGTTCGCGAGCCCCCCAGGCGGGGGCGTGTTGCGCACCTACGACCACGGCACTTCGTGGACGGCGGGTCCGGTGCTGACCTACGCAGGCGGGCTCGGTGCCGATCAGCTCGGACGATCGGTGGCCATCTCGAGCTCGGGAGGGCTGGTGATCGCGGGGGCGCCCGGCGTCGACATCGCGGGCGTAGGCACCAACGCCGGCGGAGCGGTCGTGTTCACGAAGACCGGGTCCAGCTGGGACGCCGGCGTCGCAGTGGGGCCCGAAGGCGGGACGGACGGAGACGTGTTCGGTACATCCGTAGCGCTCAGCAGCGATGGGACACGTGCCGTCGTGGGCGCTCCTGGTGAGAACGCTGCCTACGTATTCCTGCGCACCGCCTCGGCGTGGGCGCTCGACGCTCGCCTCGCGCCGCCCGCACCCACCGGCTACACGTGGTCCGACATGGCCGCCTCCGTCGCGATATCGAGCGACGGCACGATCGTGGTGCTGGGCAGCCCCAACTCCGACACCCCGGTGGGCAGCGACGCGGGCCAGATCGTGGTGTTCGGGCACGACGCGGGTGGCTGGACGTCGCTTGCCTTCGTCGGAGCGCAGGGGGCTGCGCCGTACGATCAGTTCGGTGCCTCCGTGGCGGTCAGCGCCGACGGCTCCAGGATCGTCGTCGGAGCACCCTCGGACACGACACCGCTCGGGCTCGGGAGCGGCTCGGCGCGCGTGCTCTTCCGCAGCTCGACGAACGTCTGGTCTGAAGAGGCCATTCTGCTCTCGGGCGTCACGCAGGGCTCGGTCAGCTTCGGCGCATCGGTCGCGATCACCGACGACGGAGCTACGGCGCTCGTCGGCTCGCCCTTCGAGAACCGCGCGTCGCTCACCGACGTCGGCGGCGCGCGCATCTTCACTCGCTCCGGCACGACGTGGTCGGCGCCCACGTTGATCACCCCTTCCGCGGCCCCCGCGTACGCGCTGTACGGGACGTCGGTCGCGCTCAGTGCCGGCGGAGGCCGTGCACTCGTCGGAAGCATCGACGTGAGAGCCTCGACGACCCCGACCGGACCGGGTCACGTCGGCGTCTTCAGCTTCGTCGGCGGGGCTTGGACAGAGGAGGCCCTTCTCGCCCTCCCGGCTGGCGTCACCGGTGACCGATTCGGCGCCGCGGTGGCGCTCAGCGGTGACGGAAACCGGGCGCTCGTGGGAGCTCCGCTCACGGCAGTCGGAGGAACGGTCGGGCTCTATCTCCGAACTGCCGCCGGCACGTGGTCCACGGAAACGGCGCTCCAACCGGCCGAGCTGCAAGTGGGCAGCTTGCACGGGAGCAGTGTCGCGTGGAGCCGCAGCGGCAGCGTCGCGCTCCTCGGACGACCACAAGCCTACACGCCCATCGCGGTCTATCGCGGTGCGGCGCACGTCTTCTCCGTCGTCGGGGCCGACGGCGACGCCTGTGCCGACGCTACGGCCTGCGCGTCCGGATTCTGCGTCGACGGCGTCTGCTGCGCCGGCGGCTGCGGCGGAGGCGTGGCCGACTGCCAGGCGTGCAGCGTCGCCGCCGGCGGCAGCATGGACGGTACGTGCACCGCGCTCACGAGCCCGGTCGTGTGTCGTGCAGCGATCGGTGACTGCGATCTGCCCGAGTCCTGCTCGTCCTCGTCGACGGTGTGCCCGGCGGACGCGCGCCTGAGCGCGGGGACCGTCTGTCGCGCCGCATCGCCGCTCTTCGCGTGCGACGCGGCCGAGGTGTGCGATGGAACGTCCGGTGTCTGCCCCGCGGACACGGCGGCTCGCACCGACACCATCTGCCGCGTTCCGGTGGGCGCATGCGACGCGGAGGAGCGCTGCGACGGAACCAGCTTCGCCTGTCCGGGCGACGCCGTGGTTCCGCCGGGCATCGCGTGCGGCGGCTCGGGGCCCGGGTCGTGCTCCACCCTCGGAACGTGCGACGGCATCTCGACCTCGTGTCCGGGCGCGATGATCTTCGCCGCGGGAACCCCGTGTCTGCGGCGCGACCCGCTCAACCCATGCGATCTCGACGATTTCTGCGACGGCGTGCATGACAGCTGTCCCCCGACGTACGCGCCCGCAGGGACCGTCTGCGCGCCGGCGTTCGGCGACCTCTGCGACGCCCCGGACCTGTGCGCCGGCTCGAGCGCGGACTGCATCCCGACGTTCGCGACCGGGGTCGTCTGCCGGGCCGCCGCCGGCCCGTGCGACGTCGCGGAGAGCTGCTCCGGCACGGCTGCGTCGTGCCCGCCGGATGCGCTGCTCGCGACGGGCGCACCCTGCCGGGACGCCACCCAGTCCTGCGACACGCCGGAGGTGTGCGACGGCACGGCATCGACGTGTCCGCCGGACATGACGTCGTGCATGGACTCGGGCATGGCCGATGGTGGCAACGGCGCGGACGCGGGCAGCGCTACGTCACCCGACGCCGCGCTCGCGAACGACGCAGGCGCGGTGGCGCCACCCATCGCGGGGTGCGGTTGCGTCGTCGGCGCACCCGCCGCGCGTCCCTGGATGGCGACGACGTCGCTGGCGCTGGTCCTCCCCGCCCTCCGATGGCGGCGAAGACGCCGCCCGCCGCACTCGTGAGACGACGCGGCCGTGCGTAGGTCGCTGCTCGCTGCTCGCTGCTCGCTGCTCGTCGAACGCCGTGCGTCGATGCGGCGCCCAGACCTGCGCCCGCAACGCCCGAAGGCCAGACCGCGACGGGCGCTCGGTCCTACGACGTCGGTGGTGGCGGGAGCGGCCTGGAGTGAAACCGACCGGGTGCTAAGAGCGCCGCATGCGCGTCATCGTCACCGGCGGAGCGGGGTTCATCGGGTCGCACGTGATCGACCGGCTCGTGGCGGACGGGCACGAGGCGGTGGCGTTCGACGACCTCTCCTCGGGCAAGCGCGAGAACGTGAGCGCGAAGGCGCGCCTCGTCGTCGGTGACGTCCGCGACGCGGCGGCGGTCGAGCGCGTCTTCGCCGAGGTGCAGCCGGACGCGGTCTCGCACCAGGCCGCGCAGATCTCGGTGGCGGTGAGCGTGAAGGAGCCCGAGCGCGACGCCGAGATCAACGTCCTCGGGAGCCTGAACGTCATCCGCGCCGCGGCGCGCCACGGGTGCAAGCGCTTCGTCTTCGCGTCCACGGGCGGAGCGATCTACGGCAACGTCGCCGAGGGCGCGGCCACGCTCGAGACGCCGCCGGCACCGATGAGCCCCTACGCGTGCAGCAAGTTCGCCGTCGAGAGCTACCTGCGCTGGGCGCGCGTCGATCTCGGCCTGCCGTCGACGGTGCTCCGCTACGCCAACGTGTATGGCCCGCGCCAGGATCCGCACGGCGAGGCCGGGGTGGTCGCGATCTTCACCGAGCGCGTGCTCGCGGGGCAGGCGGTGCAGATCAACGCGCGCAGGGACGAGGGCGACGACGGGTGCGTGCGCGACTACGTCGCGGTGGCCGACGTGGTCCGCACGAACGCGCGCGCGATCGCCGGCGAGATCGCGCAGCCGATCGCCAACGTGAGCACCGGCGTCGCGACGACGACGCGCGCGCTGCTCGACGCGATCGAGCAGGCGGCCGGCCGGACGTCGCCGCGGCGCTCGGGGCCCCGGCGCGCAGGCGACGTCGAGCGCTCGCTGCTGGTCCCGAGCGTCGAGGCGATGGGCGGGGTGACCCCTCTGGCCGAGGGGCTCGCGCGCACGGTCGCGTGGTTCCGCGAGCGAGCGGCTGCGACGCGCTGAACGCCGCCGTCACCCGAGCGTGTACGAGGTCCAGAGCTCCCGCGCGCCGCCCGGCGGGACGACGAGCAGCCCCGTGCCATCGTTGAGCGCGTTCGCCGCCGCCGTCCACGGCTCGAGGCAGACGAAGTCCTTGCCCGCGAGCGTCCAGACGACCCAGCGCGCGAGCTCGGGGCTGCCCGCGACCAGGATGCGCATACCGTCCGGGAGCCTGAGCTCGGCCTCGGGCCCACCGTGGTCGACGAGGTGCAGGTCCACCTCCTTCGCCGTGAGGTCGATCGGCGCGCGCACGGCCACGTGCTGCTTGGTGACGTTGTCCCAGGCGCGCGTGGCGCGGGTCGGGATCGCCGCGCGGCCCTTGTCGGCGTCGGGCACGTGGAAGTACGGGTGGAAGCCCGCGGCGAAGGGCATCGGCACCTCGCCCGTGTTCTCGAAGCGCTGCTCGATGCGCAGCGTGCGGCCCTCGAGCGCATAGCGAAAGCGGACGCAGAAGTCCCAAGGGAACTGCGCGCGCGTGCGGTCGTCCGACACCATCTCGAGCGTCGCGGCGCGATCGGAGCGCTCGACGACGCTCCACGCGACGTTCCGCGCGAATCCGTGCTGCTTCATCGCGCCGGACCTGCCGTCGCGCGTGAAGCGATCGCCCGGCAGCGGCCCGGGCGAGGGGAAGAGCACGGGGTTGCCGCCGCGCACGTTCTTCGTCTCGTCGAGGAGCGACGCCTCGTCGAGGAAGAACACCGGGCGCGTCCCCACGGTGAAGCGGGTCGCCATCCCTCCCCTGGAAGGTGCGAGCAGCACCTCCGAGCGGTGCGCGGGATCGGCGAGCCGGACCGTCTCGAGGGGCGTCGTCATGAGGGGCGAGCGTATCGCGCTCGGCGCGCGGCGAGCAGCACCGCGTCGTCGCGCGTCGCCGGCGCCGGCGGTGGGCGGCGCCGCCGCGGGGCGGCGTTCCTGGCGACGGCGCTCCCGGATGTGGCAAGGTCGCGCGCGTGGAGGGCACGTCCGCCAGCCGTCATCCGGACCGGGGCCCAGCGACACCGAGCGAGCGCGACACGCGCACTGCGAGTCGCCCGGGCGCGCGCCCTCGCGTACGGCACCTCGTGCTCGCGGGCCTGCTCGCCACCGCGAGCGGATGCGCGACGGAGCGCGCCGACTGGGAAGCTCGCCGCGACGAGCGCTCGGCGGCCGCCGACGCGCGCGCGGCGCAGCTTCGCGCCCTGCTCGTCGACGTCCCGCGGGGCGACGATCTCGTCCCGCCGGACGAGCGTGCGCCGCGTCTCTTCGTCGACGGCGCCTCGATCGAGCTCGACGCGTCGCCGGCGGCACGAGGGCTGCGCTTCGAGTCCTTCCGCGACCCGATCGCTGCGACGCACGCGCTACCCGAGCCGCTGCTGGAGATCGCGCGTCTCGAGCAGGGCGTGCTCGTCTTCCCCGGAGCCGTCGGCGAGGACGGACACCCGAGCCAGGCCCCCCTCGGCACTGCGCTCGAGACGCTCCGCATCGCCCGCACGGATCTCCGCGTCGTCACGCTCCACGCGCCAGGGACGCTGACGGCGCAGGCTCTCGAGAGGCTCGTGGGTGCGCTCGCCGAGCTCGGGACCCGCCGGGTGGACGTCGCCGTCGCGGCCGACGGCGCCCTCGCGACGGTCCCGCTGGCGGCTCCGCGCCTCCGCCGCGAGAGCGACGTCCGCTCGCCCGAGGAGGAGCTCGCCGACGACACCCTCTTGCTCGTTCAAGTCGTGGACTCCGGCGACGCGTGGGTCAGCGGAACGGGCGGCTTCCTCGGCCCGGGGTGTGAGGTCGTCCGCGGCCGTGGCCTGCCGACGGTCGCGGCGGTCGGGGGCGCGCCGGACCTCGTCGGGCTCGCGACGTGCCTCACCCGCGCGCGATCGAGCCTCGACTCGGTCGCCGGAGTTCGCCTGCTCCTCGGCGATCACCCGCTGCCCGTGGTCCTCGCCGTCGCCCGTGTCGCGCGCACCAGCGCTCGCCCCGAGCGCGGCGTCTTGCTCGTGCCACCCCTGCCCGCGCCGGTTCCCGCCCCGCCGATCGACCTGGAGCTGTTCGACGCGCTGACCAGCCCGCACGATTGAACGGCCCGAGAGGCCTCGTCGCCCACGTACGCTCCGCGTCACGGCAGCACGACCGGGACCGGCGCCATTGCCGCGCCCTCGG
>JBGAQA010000076.1:0-33900 GCA_044220955.1 Sandaracinaceae bacterium | reverse complement strand
CAGATCGTGACGCCGTGGTCCCGCAGGTACTTAACGTTGGACTCGCCGCGCAGGAACCAGAGCAGCTCGTGCGCGATGGACTTCCAGTGGACCTTCTTGGTCGTGAGGAGCGGGAAGCCTTCGTCCAGGTTCACGCGCAGCTGCGCGCCGAAGAGCGAGAGCGTGCCCGTGCCCGTGCGATCGCCCTTCTTCGTGCCGCGCTCGCGGATTGCACGGAGGAGATCGAGGTAGGCCTGCATCAGTTCGCGATCGGCGCCGGGAACACGTGGCGCTCGCCCGGCTCGCCGACGAGATCGGCGAGGCCGACCTCGTTCTTCTCGTCGATCTCGTAGGGGAGGAAGCACGAGACCGGCTCCTCGACGAGGTGCTCCATGGAGATCGCGATCGCGGCGGTCGTCGCCTGCGAGTCCTCGTCCTCGAGCGTGACGTCGGCGACGATCGCGATCGCGACGAGGTCGTCCTTCCGCTCCTTGAGCGAGGTGCGCAGGCTGGCGATCACCGCGTCGGGGTCGAGGCCCTCGCCATCCACGGGGGCCTCGCCGCCGTCCGAGCCGAGGTGCAGCACCTCGCCGTCGGTGCGCAGCGCGAGAGCGAATGGATCGAACTCGCCGTGCTCGGCGAGCAGCTCGACCGCGACCTCGACCGCGCCGTTCAGGAGCTCGTTGAGCTGGCCGCGCGGCGAGCTCGGATCGAGCTCTGCTTCTTCGCCCTCGTGATCGTGGTCGCAGTTCTCGTCGTGCTCGTGGTCGTGGTCGTGGTCGTCGCCGTGCGCCATCGGCCGACCATGTCACGAACCGCTGGAGGAGCCACTCGGCGCGCTCGGCGCCATCTCGGCGCCGATGTCCTGTACGTAGTTCTGCGCCGTCTGGCGCTGCGGCGCCCCGCTCGGGGCGACCTCGAGGTAGCGCTGGAAGAGCTCGCGGGCGTGCGGGCGGTCGTCGAGGAACTCGGCGAGCAAGACACCCATGTCGTAGAGCGCCGCCGCGTGCGTCGGCTGCGCGTCGAGGACGGCCTGGTAGGCGCGGCGCGCTTCCTCGTTGTGGCCCTGACCGCGCAGCGCGATACCGAGCGCGACCCGCGCGTCGAGGTTGTCGGGGTCGGCGTCGAGCACCGCCTGGTAGTGGGCCGCGGCGCCCGCGTAGTCGCCGGCGTGCAGGAGCACCGAGCCCTGGTTGAGGTGTGCCGGCGCGTAGCTCGCGTCGAGCGCGATCGCGCGATCGAACTCCTCGAACGCCGCCTGCGTGTCGCCGCGCCCGAGCTGCACCAGACCGAGGTCGTTGCGCAGCTCGGCGGTGTCGCCGAGGTCGAGCGCCTTGCGGATGACCAGCTCGGCCACGTCGTACTGCTCGCGCGCGCGGTACACCCGGCCCACCTCGGCCAGCGCGCGCGCGCTCGCGGGCTGGCGGATCAGCACCTCGCGCGCCTGCTCGAGCGCTCCGTCGTAGTCCTGGCGCTCGCGCAAGATCGTCGCGAGCGAGACGCGTGCCGGGATCTCGTCCGGGTGCGCCGCGACGTACGCGCGCAAGAGGTCCGCCGCCGCGCCCGCGTCACCGAGCGCGTGCCGCACCTCGGCGAGCGCGACGAGCACCTCCTCGGCGTCGGGCGCCGTCGTGTGCGCCGTGTCGAACTGCGTGGCGGCGGCCTGCAGATCGCCCGCGCGCCGGTCGAGCACGCCCAGCTGGTAGTGCGCCTCCCAGAGCCCCGCGTCGACCGCGAGCGCCGCCTCGAAGTGCTCGCGCGCTCGACGATCGGCGGCGCGCGACGTGTGCTCCATCTCGCGCACGCCGGCCTGGAACTCGCGCACCGCCTCGGGGTCGATCGCGGCCGAGGCCGTGGGGGTCGTGGTGACCGTCGTCTCCGTGGCCGCACCGCCACAGCCCGCCAAGGCCAGGATCGAGGACGCGAGGAGCCAGGGCCGCATCACGGCGGGAGCATACCAGAGGGCGGATTGCCTTCGGCGCCGGAGTGCCGCATCACGTCGGGGTGACCGAGCGAACCGCGTTCGAGCGCCTCGGCGGCGAGCCGACGCTGCGCCGCATCATCGACGACTTCGTCGCGCGCACCACGAGCGACGTGATGATCGGTTTCTTCTTCGCGAAGGTGGACCGCGCGCGCCTGGCCCAGCGCGAGTACGAGCACGCGGCCGAGCACCTCGGCGGGGGCGTCGTGTACGGCGGCCGGCCGCTGCGAGCCGCGCACGCCGCGCACCGCATCTTCGGCGGGCACTTCGCGCGACGCCGCGAGCTCCTGCGCCAGACGCTCGTCGCGCACGGAGCGCCGGACGACGTGATCGGCGAGTGGCTCGCCCACGTGGACTCGCTGCGCTCCGAGATCACCCCCGACCCAGCGAGCGAGTGCGCCGGCAGCGCGCGCGAGCGCGGATGATGGCCTACCATCGCCCCATGCGCGTCTCGCTCGGCCTCCTCGCGCTCGCGGCGATCGCCGGCTGCAATCGCGTCCCGAACGCGGGGACGCTGCGCGACGCGGGGTCGAACCCCTGCACGGCGCAGCCCGCCGGGATGGTCTGCTACGGCACCGAGCTCGCCACGTGCGACGGCGCGGGACACGCCACCTCGCAGACGGACTGCGCGGCGTCCGGCCAGATCTGCGCCCCCGGCCTCGGCTGTCGTACGTGCGTCCCCGCGCAGGTGACCTGCACGGGCGAGATGGTGAGCCTCTGCAACATCGAGGGCACGGCGCGGATGCCCGGGCCGACGTGCGACCCTTCGATCGGCGAGCACTGCAGCCAGGCCGGCTGCGTGAACCTCTGCGAGCAGGCCGTCACGGACCACTCGTACATCGGCTGCGACTACTACCCGACCGTGCTGCCGAACTCGGAGCTGAACCCCGCGTTCCAGTACGCGGTGGTCATCGCGAACCCGCAGCTCGTGGACGCGCAGGTGACCATCCTGCACTCGACCGACGTGATCGAGCAGCTGGTGGTGCCCCCGGGCGCGCTCGCGATCCGCGAGCTGCCCTGGGTGGACGCGCTGCGCGGCACGGCGGGCGCGCCGGCCTCCGTGCTCGTGCCCGACGGCGCCTACCACGTCGTCTCGGACGTCCCGGTGACGCTCACGCAGTTCAACCCGCTGCGCTACCAGAGCAGCCCGACGTGCACGTCGACCGACCCCGTGGACGGCTGCTTCTCCTACACGAACGACGCCTCGCTGCTCCTGCCGGTGCACGTGCTCACCGGGAGCTACCTCGTCGTGTCGCGCCCGACGCACGTGCTCGACCGCGTCGAGAGCGGGATGGCGCCCATGCGCGGCGCCTCGCCCGGCTTCGTCGCGATCGTGAACGCCGAGGATCACGCGATCGCCGTGACGGTGCGCTCGAGCGCGCACACGCTCCCCTCGAGCGACGGCGCCGTCCCGGCCCTCGCGCCCGGTGAGTCGCACGACTTCGCGCTCGCGGTGGGCGACGTGCTCGTCCTCGAGAGCGCGGACCCGTCGGGGGCGTGCCCGGGTGTATCCGACATGGACATGCGCGGCACGACGACGGTCACGTACTGCGACCCGGGTCGCGACTACGACCTGACGGGGACCGAGATCGTCTCCAGCGAGCGGGTCGCGGTCTACAGCGGTCACGACTGCACGTTCGTCCCCTACAACCGCTGGGCCTGCGACCACGTCGAGGAGCAGATCTTTCCGGTCGAGTCGCTCGCGAACGACCTCTTCGTGCCCGTCACGCATCCGATCCGCATGGGCGAGCCGAACATCCTGCGAATCGTCGCGGTCGGCGGCGCCGCCCACGTGACCTTCGACCCGCCGCTGCGCGACGGCACCGACGCCGTGGACCTGACGCGCGGCGAGTACACCGAGCACGAGGTCGACCAGGACGTGTGGGCGCGCGCGGACGGCCCCATCCTCGGCGCGCTCTTCCTCGTCGGACAGAACTACCTGGGCTTCGACACGATCGGCCGCAGTCCCTTCGCGGTCGGCGACCCGGCGATGTCGCTCGTCGTGCCCACGGCCCAGTACCGGCGAAGCTACGAGATCCTCGCGCCCGACACGTACTCGCAGAGCTACATCGGCGTCGCGATCCCGATGGGCGGACAGGTGTACCTGGACGACGCGCCGATCACCGGGATGCTGACCCAGTCGACGGCGACGGGAATGGCGACGGGCCAGATCCGCATCTCGGCGGGCTCGCACGCGATCCGCGGCGACCACCTCTTCGGGCTCTACGTGTACGGCTTCGGCAGCTACACGAGCTACATGGTCCCGGGCGGCATGGACTTCGTGCCGCTCGGCATGCCCTTCTGACCGCGCTGCGCGGACGCTCACTCCGTGAAGCAGATCTCGACACGGCTGACGATGAGCGCACCGGAGGACGGCCCGGGATAGATGCGGAGCAGCGTCGCGCCATCGCCCGCGGGCAGCTCGCTCGTCGCGTCGGCGAGGTACCACTCGTAGGGCGCGCTGTTCGCGACGAGGTTGGTCGGGGCGCTGCCGGTTCCGTGGAACGTCTGCCAGTGGAAGCTGCCGCTCGTGGTCGTGGCGAAGGAGCGGCCGTAGATCGCGATCGTCACGCTCGACGCCGACGCGAGCCCGAGGGTGCTCAGCTCGACGTCGATGAACGCGGTGCCCTCGAGGTCGAGGCCGCCCTCGCCGAGGAAGGTGTCGTCGAAGACGGGCGTGTACGAGAAAGATCGGCTCGCCGCCGAGACGTGCCAGGGCGAGGTGTCCGGCAGCTCGTTGACCTGGTAGTCGACGTACGCGGTCGAGCCCGGGCCCGAGCCGCGCCAGCGAAAGCGCACGGCGCGCGTGCCGGTCGCGCCCGAGACGCAGCCGCCCGTGGAGACGAAAGCGTCGTGCCCAGCGTCGCTCGGCACGAACGCGTCGCTCGACACGAACGCGTCGCTCGACACGAACGCGTCGCTCGACACGAACGCGTCGCTCGACACGAACGCGTCCACGCCCGCGCCGGCGTCGACGCCCGCGCCCGCATCCTCGCCCGCGCCCGCATCCTCGCCCGCGCCCGCGTCCCCGCCCCCATCCCCGCCCGTGGCCGCGTCCGCGCGCCCGGTGTCCACGGCCGCGCGCGCATCCGTCGCGCCCGCGTCGGCGCGCCCCTGCCCCGAGTCGCAGCCAGCGATGACGCACAGGATGACCGTCAGCGCGAAGAGGCCCTCACCCGGGCCCTCTCCCACGAGGTGGGAGAGGGAGATCACGCGGCGACGCACGTCAGTACCGCTTCGCGCGCGGGTCGACGCGCTGCGCCCACGCCTCGACCCCGCCGGTGACGTCGTGCACCTCGCGGAAGCCGAGCCGGATCACGTGCTCGGCAGCGGCGCGGCTGCGGATCCCGTGGTGGCAGTAGAGGACGATCGGCATCGCGCGATCGACCTCGTCGAGGATCTCGGGATCGTCCGCCGAGAAGCGCACGGAGCCCTCGAGCTTCACGATCTCGCGCTCGTCCTCGGTCCGGACGTCGAGCAGTAGCATCGGCTTCCGGGCGTCGAGCATGGCCTTGAGCGCCTCGACCGAGAGCGGGCGCACCTTGGGCGGTGCGCTCGGGTTCTCGATCTTGAAGCCCTCGGTGGTCTTGGTGCGCACGAAGTCGATCGTCATGCCGTCGGCGCGGCGCGCGCTCGCCGCATCCATCGCGAGCACGACACGGCCCATGTCGAGGATGACGTCGCCCGGGCGCGCGGGCGCGAGGTCGAGCACGGCGTCGAACGCACGATCGATCTCGAGACGAACTGCCGCGGGCGTGGTCTCCGCGTAGGAGACGAAGGCCTCCATCGCCGCTTCGGTCAGCATCACCTCTGGCGTCTCGACGGACATCGGTCCGCTCGTCCCGACGGCCGCGGCGAGCTCGCCGGCGGCGTGCATGTCGGTGACGATGTCGGCGCCGCCGATCAGCTTCCCGTCCACGTAGAGCTGCGGGAACGTCGGCCAGCTCGCGTAGACCTTCATCCCCTCGCGGAGCGCCTCGTCGGCGAGGATGTCGACCGTCACGTAGTCCGGCAAGAGCTCGTCCAGCACGTCCACCGTCCGCGACGAGAAGCCGCACGCGGGCGCGCGACGGCTCCCCTTCATGAAGAGGACGACCTTGCCCGATCCGAGGATCTCCTCGATGCGCGCACGCAGCGCGCCGTCCACGACTTCGCTCATGGCGCTTCTATGGCGCTCGATCGCTCCGTGATCAATGCGCGCGGGCGGGCCGCGATCAATCGACCGGCGACTCGGCGTACGCCTCTTCACCGTGGAAGGCGTCCTGCCGGCTCTGCCAGCCGATCACGTGCACGTCGGGCAGCGCTCGCACGGCGTGATCGATCGCGCGCATCACGGTCTTCATGCTGTCGGTGCGCGGCGGCGCGACGTAGCGCGGCCCGCCGAGCGGCTGCGCGTACACGTGAAGCTGCCAGCGCATGCGCGAGACCGGACCGAGCGTGAGAAGAAACGCGTCACCGAGCATCAGCCCCGCGAGCTCGACGGTGCCCTCGCGCTCCGCGCGCCAGGAGCCGGGCTCCGCACCGACCTGCTCCAGCCTCCGGGCGATCGCATCCAGCAGCGCCGGGTCGGGCGCGCTCTCGCCATCGTCGAGCACGTCGCCCGCGAGGCGCTCGAAGACCAGCGCCGAGCGGACCCCAGGCACGTCGCGCGAAGGGGGGAACCCCGGCGGGCTCCGCCGCGTCGAGAGCACGGCGAGCGCCACGACGATCAGCGTCACGGCGAGCACGACGAGGGTGACCACGAGCGCAGCATAGCGCGCTCGTGGCGCGGGCTCGTCCGGGCAACTTGGAATGATCCGTCGAGAAGAGACGCGTCAATTGCGGGCACGAGCCGGCTGTGCGTCGGCTACTCTCCCGCTCGGATCGGTTGGTGATGTCGACCATCGAGCTGACGAACGGAAGTGCTTCGCTGACGGCGCGAGCGGACTACCTGCTCGTGGTGGAGCACGGCACGCTCACGAGCGGCGAGGAGGTACTGCGCTACGTGTCCGAGCTCGAGCTCGCCTCGCAGCGCTTCCACCTCCGCCGGCTCCTCGTCGACGCTCGGTCGGAGGCGCGCGGCGACGACCAGGGCGGTGACGCGCGCGCGGCGATGTGGCGTTGGATTCGCTCGCAGCGCGCGTTCGAGATGATCGGCTTCGTGCTGCGCGACGAGATGATGATCGCGCGCGTGAACATGACGGCGCTCTCGGAGCGGCTGCCCGTGCGCGCGTTCACGGCCGTCGCCGAGGGGCACCGGTGGCTCGCGCGTCAGCGCTCGAGCTCGACGGCGCTCCCATCGGCGCGGAGCGCGCCGAGCTCGGTCCCGCCGCCGCCGATGCACGCGACCCACACGCCGCCGACCGCCGCCGCCACGAGGCGCACGCCGCCGCCGGCGCGCACCCCGACGCCGACGCCCCCGGAGCCGAGCCCGACGGGCCGCCAGACGGCGCGCGTGGCCGCGCTGAGCTCGCAGGAGGCCGAGGCCGTCCTGCGCACGCCGCGCGAGGGCAGCGCGCGCACGACGGTCAAGATCGCGAGGATCGACGAGGCCATGGCGGAGGAGCTCCGCGGCAAGCCGACCTCGCGCTGAGATCATCCGCTCCGGCGCAGCCGGAGGAACCCGCGCAAGACCTTGGGCACGCTGCCACCGAGCAGCCCGTGGAAGAGGTCGCGCATGCCGTCGTACTTGTTCCTGTACGGGAACCAGAAGGGCTCGGTCTCGAGGTAGCCCCGATCCACCATGATGGCCTTCTGGTGCGAGAACGCGAGGAGGCCCTCGGGGCCGTGGTAGCGGCCGAACCCGCTGTTCTTCACCCCACCGAAGGGGAGCTTGGGGTTGCCGACGCTCACGACGACGTCGTTCACGTTCACCTGACCGCACTCCATCTTGGACGCGATGGCGATGCCCTTGTCGACGTCGCTCGTCCAGACGCTGCCGACGAGGCCGTACTGGTGCTCGTTGGCCATGCGCAGCGCCTGGTCGATGGAGTCGACCTTCACGACGGGCAGCACGGGGCCGAAGGTCTCCTCGCGATAGATCTCCATGTCCGCGCGCACACCGGTGAGGAGCGTGGGCGCGTAGAACTGGCCCGGGCGATCGAGGCGCCGGCCACCGGTGAGGATCTTCGCGCCCTTCTCGAGCGCGTCCGCGACGTGCCGCTCCACGACGTCGATCTGCCGTGACATCGTCATCGGCCCCATGTCGGCGTGCTCGTCCGGACCGCCGACGGTGACCTTCTCGACCTCCCGCGTGAGCAGCTCGACGAAGCGATCGTGCACCTTCGCCTCGACGAAGATGCGCTCGACCGAGGTGCACATCTGCCCGCAGTTCACGAGGCCGCCCCAGGCAGCCGCCTTCGCGGCGCGCTCGAGGTGCGCGTCCGCGCAGACGATGAACGCGTCCTTGCCGCCGAGCTCGAGCTCGACGGGAATGGGCTTCTTCGCCGCCGCCGCCATCACCTTGCGGCCCGTCGCGACCGACCCGGTGAAGAAGATCTTGTCGACGTCGGCCTCGGCGAGCGCCGCGCCCGTGGACCCGTCGCCCTGCACCACCTCGAGCACGCCGGTCGGCAGCCCGATGCGCTGGAAGATCTCGCGGATGATCTCGCCCGTGATGGGCGTCACCTCGCTCGGCTTCAGCACCGCCGTGTTGCCGGCGATGAGCGCCGAGACGATCGGCACCATCGAGAGCTGGAAGGGGAAGTTCCAGGGGCTGATGATCGCGACGACCCCGACCGGGAAGTGCTCGACGTAGCTCGTCTTGCCCGGGAAGAGGATCGAGCCCGGCACCTTCTTGCGGGCGAGCACCTTCGGCGCCGTGGCCTTGTAGTAGTCGAGGAAGAGCGGGACGCTCATCAGCTCGGTCAGCAGCGAGTCGACGAGCGGCTTGCCCGTGTCCTCGCTGATCTTGCGCGCGTACTGCTCCCCGTGGGTCCGGACGACCTCCTTGATGCGCAGGAGCAGCTCGATGCGCCGCTCCAGCGTCGTCTGCCGCCAGCTCTCCAGCGCGCTGCGGGCGCGGGCGACGGCGGCCTTCACCTCGGCCTCGCTCGAGACGTGGAATTCGGCGAGCCGCTCGCTCGTGACGGGCGAGCGCTTCTCGAACGTGGCGCCGTGCCCGTTCGTGCCCTTGCCGTTGCCGCTCGTGACGTGGGTCGTGCTCATCGCGCGTCTCCTCGGAGACGACGATGATGCCCGAGCGGGACAGCGCTCGCTACTCGACTCGGCTCGCTACTCGCCGCCGCCGCCGAAGATGGCGAGCGCGGCCGCCCATATCGTGACGAGCCCGGCGCCGAGCGAGAGCACGGCCATGCCCATCAGCATGAAGTTCCCGCCGTTCGGCGTCGCCAGGACGAGCACCGCGCCGAGCGCCACGACGCCGAGCGTCACCCAGCCGGGGACGGCAGCGACGTAGACGGCGATGAAGCCGACGATGATCGCGGCGATCACGGCGAAGGCGATCGGCACGTTCTCGCCGTACGGCACGCGCTGGACGATCACCGTTCCGACGACGATGGCCGCGAACACCGCCCAGCCGACCCATGGGTATGCGTTCGTGTCGAGGTCGCTCTCGGTGCCGTCGCGCATGCTCGACACGACGAGCGTCAGGATCCCGACCACGAGGAAGATCGCACAGACGATGAAGTCGAGGATGTAGCTCGGGTTCGCGTTGATCGACTGGGCGCGGCGCAGGACGGCAGCGTCGCGATCGAGGCGGGCGTCGAATTCACTCATGGCGGGCGGAGCCTAGTCGGATCTCGGGCTCGGACACAAGAGGGTCGGCGGCCGCGCCCTGCGTGATAACCTGCCCGCCGTGACCGCCTCCGTCGCGGGCGTCCCGGAGAGCATCGGGCCGTACCGCCTCCTCGAGAAGCTGGGCCATGGCGGCATGGCGACCGTGTTCCGTGGCGAGCGGGTCGGCGAGGCCGGCTTCAAGAAGCGCGTCGCGATCAAGCGGATCCTCCCGCAATACCGGCGAGATCCCTCGCTCCTCGAGCGCTTCGCCGCCGAGGCGCGCACCAACGCCCGCCTCGACCACCCGAACCTCGTGCAGGTCATCGACTTCGGGATCGATCCCGAGCCCTACCTCGTCCTCGAGTTCGTCGAGGGGGTCTCGCTCTCCCAGATCCTGCAGCGCCTGGTGGATCAAAAGCGACAGCTCGAGCTCGCAGCGGCGCTGTTCATCGGGGCCGAGGCCGCCCAGGGCCTCGACCACGCGCACCGCAAGAAGGACGACGACGGGACGCCGCTCGGGATCGTGCACCGCGACGTGAGCCCGCAGAACGTGCTCGTCAGCAACGAGGGCGCGGTGAAGGTGAGCGACTTCGGCCTCGTGAAGGCGGCCGACAACGTGCTCAAGACGGCGAGCGGCGTGAGCATCGGCAAGATCAGCTACATGGCGCCGGAGCAAGCGCGCGGTGAGACGATCGACGCCCGCGCCGACATCTTCTCGCTCGGCGTGATGCTCTGGGAGATGCTGACGCTACGCTCGCTCATCCCGCCCGACGATCCGGGGCGCGCCGCGCAGCTCCTGCAGTCCGGGCTCTTCGAGCCCCCCTCGCACCACAACCACCGCGTTCCGGAGCGCCTCGACCGGCTCGTCCTGAGCTGCCTCGCGCTCGATCGCGAGCAGCGCATGCCCAGCGCGCAGCAGCTCAGCCTCGAGCTACGCGAGCTGCTGCACGAGATGGCCGCCGGCTACGGACGTCCGCAGCTCGCGCGCCTCGTCGCGTGGCTCTTCCCCGAGAAGGGCTGGGCCATGGCCGAGCCCGATCAGCCCGCCGCGCAGCCGTCGACCGAAGAGCGCATGTCGATGCCGCTGGTGATGCCGGCCGCCGTGGCGCTGCAGCGCGTCGCCGACGCGAGCTCGGCGCCGCCCCCTCCGGCCACGCAGAGCCGCGCCGTGCCGATGCCGAGCGCGCCGGGGTCTCGCACGAGGCGCATCGCGATCGTCGTGCTCTCGGCCCTGCTCGTCGTCATCGGCGCGGTGGCGATCGTGGCGATCGTGGCGGCCGTCTACTTCGCGCGTCGCAGCGCTCCGCTCCCGACCGCGAGCCCGACCGGGACCGTCGCACCGGCGACGCGCGCACCGATGATGCCGACGCCGAGCTCGGCTCCGGCCCTCACCGTGATGATCAGCTCCCCGGACCCCGACGTGCGCCTGTTCATGGGCGCGCGCGATCTGGGAGCGCTGCCCATGTCGCTCGAGCAGCGCGACCTCACCGGCGAGCCGCTCGTGGCCGTCGCCCCGGCCCACGAGCCGCGCGTGATCCGAGCCGAGCTGATCATCGAGCTGATGCGGACGCAGCCCGCGTACGTGATCCAGCTCGACGAGACGGACACGCCCGACGTCGCGGCGTACGTCCGCTACACGGGGCAGGGGCTCGCGCACCTGCCGGACGGCGACGCGCTCGGTCCGGTGCCCGGAGTCGTGCTCGTCCCGGTCGACGAGGACGGGCCGCCGCCAGACTCGATCCTCGTGTACGACGAGACCGCGTCGGTGACGACGACCCTCTCGCTCGCCGGTTGCTCGCCGGACCGCGTGTGCCTGCTGACTGCGATCCCTCAGCCGTGACCACGCGCTCGACCGATCGGCTAAGCTCGCCGGCGTGAAGACTCGACCGCGCGCGGTCTGGCTCGGCGGCATCGCGATCGCGACGTGGCTCGCGGCGTGGGTCGCGGCCGGACAGGTGCGCGCGCCCTCGGACACGATCGACGTCAGCGAGCTCCAGCCCGGGATGCGCGGCTACGGGCTGACCGTGTTCCGCGGCACCACCCCGGAGCGCTTCGAGGTCGAGATCGTCGACGTGCTGCACGGCTTCCGGCCCGATCAGGATCTGGTCATCGTCCACTGCGAGCACCCGATCCTCGAGGACGCGAACACCGTCGGCGGGATGAGCGGCAGCCCCATCTTCATCGACGATCGCCTGCTCGGCGCCTACTCGTACGGCTGGCCCTTCGGACGACATCCGTACGCGGGCGTCACGCCGATCGCGAACATGCTGCGCGAGATGCGGCGCCCGACCCGGCCGACCTCGTTCCCCGGCGCGACGCCCGTGCCGACGACGCCGGCGGGTGAGGGCGCGGCGACGCGCGGGCGGCGCGGACGGCCCCTCGGCGGGATCACGCCCTACCTCGGCGACCGCCGCGCGTCGGCGTTCGCCGCGCTCGAGGACATGGCCCGCCACGTGATGCCCACCTCACCGGACGCAGCGGGCTCGACGTGGATGCCCGCCTCGACGCCCATGCTCGTCGGCGGGTTCGACGACGCCGCGGTCGCGATGCTCGCGCAGGCGTACGCGCCGCTGGGGATCGAGGTGCTCCAGGCCGGCGGGACCGGCACCATGAGCACGCCGCCGAGCGCACCCCCGCGCTTCGTCGACGGTGGGGGGCTCGCCGTCACGCTCGCGCGCGGCGACATCTCCAGCACCGTCATCGGCACCGTCACGCACGTCGAGGGTGAGCGGCTCGTCGCGTTCGGCCACCCGATGCTCGAGATCGGCGAGGTCGGCTATCCGACCGCCGTGGCGCGCGTGCTGCACATCCTCTCGACCGTGCAGCGCTCGTTCAAGATCGCCGAGCCGATCGCGCCGCTGGGCACGCTCGTGCAGGACCGCCAGGCCGCGATCGTCGTCGACACGTCGATGCAGGCGCCGATGATCCCCGTGCGCCTGCACCTCACCGGCATCCCCGACACCGAACGAAGCGAGTGGAACTTCGAGCTCGCGAGCCACCGCTCGGCGACGGGCACGCTGCTCTCGACGAGCATCCAGAGCGCCGTCAAGAGCGTGGCCGGCGACTCCGAGTACGTCACCTTCGAGGCCACGAGCCGCGTTCGCTTCGAGGGTGTCGCCAGTCCCGTCGAGGTGGTCGACCACGGCTTCAGCGCGACGGGAGCGCACCAGACGAGCGCGCTCTCGCAGATCCGCGCCTTCGACCTCGTCGAGGCGGCGTACGCGAACCCCTTCGAGGACACGCGCCTCGTGGGCGTCGAGATCGAGCTCTCGCTCCGCTTCGAGCACCGCACGGCGGAGATCGTGGACGCCAGCGTGGCTTCGACCGAGGTCGACCCCGGACAGGACGTGCCCGTACGCGTCGTGCTCCGCCCCTGGGACGGCGAGGAGCGCACGATCACGACGAGCGTGCACGTTCCGGAGAGCGCCGCTGGAGACTCGATCTCGCTCCTCGTGCAGCCGGGCCGCGAGGTGGAGCCCGAGCGCCCGGAGCCGCACGATCTGCACGACGTGCTCGAGTCGATCCGTCGACGCTACGACACGCGCTCGGTGGTGCTCTCGCTCCGCTTGCCCGGTCGGGGCCTGCGCACGCCCGGACACGTCGCGACGTCGCTGCCGATGTCGGTGATCGACGCCCTCCAGCAGACGGGCGACGGCGACCGCGTGCGCGAGATCGCCTCGCACGTGCGCAGCGAGGTGCCGACCGAGTTCGTCCTCGAGGGCGGCGCGCGCATCGAGCTGACCGTTCGTCGCCTCGCGCGCGAAGAAGAGAGCGAGTGAGGGAAAGGCGGCCCGTGCGGCGAATCGTCGCAGCGAGGGCCGCGCCTCGAGCCGGCTGCTATGGGGCCCCACCGTGGCCGGCCGCGCGACGACGTACGATGACGAGGCCGTGAGCGAGGTCGCGTCGGTGGTGCGGCTGCGCTGGGCCGCGGTGCTGGCTCAGGGGGCCGCGCTCGCGGTGGCGACGCTCGCGCTCCACCTCGCGCTGCCGGTTGCGCCGCTGCTCGGGATCCTCGCGCTCGCGCTCGTCACCAACGCCGCGCTCGCGCGCTGGCCCCGCCGCGAGGCGATCGGCCCGATGCTGCTGCTCGACACGGTGCTGCTCACCGTCGCGCTCGCGCTCGCCGGTGGGCCCTCGAACCCGTTCAGCATCGTGTATCTCGTCTACGTCACGCTCGCGGCCGTCGTCGTGCCGGGCGCGTACACGTGGGCGACCGTCGCGCTCGCGGCCGCCGGCTACGGCCTGCTCTTCTTCGTCGCGCCGGCCGATCCGCACGCGCACCACCACGGTGGAGGCGGTGGGGACGCGTCGTTCTCGCTGCACCTGCAGGGGATGTGGTTCGCCTTCACCGTCGCGGCGCTACTGATCGCGGCGTTCGTGACCCGGGTGTCACGGGCGCTCGCGATCGAGCGCGAGAACGCGGCGAAGACGGCGCGCCTGCTCGGCCTGACCACGCTCGCCGCCGGCGCAGCGCACGAGCTCGCGACGCCTCTGTCCACCATCAAGACGGTCGCCGCGGAGCTCGAGCGCGCGCTCGCCGACCGCCCCGAGCTCGCCAGCCTGCGCGACGACGCGCGCCTGGTCCGGAGCGAGGTCGAGCGCAGCCGCGCCGTCCTCGACCGCCTCTCGCTTCGTTCCGGCGAGCTCCGAGGCGAGGCCGCCGAGCCGACGCGGATCGGCGAGCTCGCGACGAGCCTGAGCGATCTGGGCGAGCCGCTCCTCTCGCGCATCGACGTGCGCTGTACGACACCCGAGCGCCAGGTCCGCGTCCCACGCCGCGCGCTCGAGCAGGTGATCGCGAGCCTGGCGCGAAACGCGCTCGACGCGAGCGGCCAGGACGGGCGGATCGAGCTCTCGCTCGATGCATCGGGCCGAACGCTCGTGATCGACGTCGTCGATCGAGGCGAGGGCATGGGCCCCGAGGCGCGCGCGCGCGCAGGCGAGCCTTTCTTCACCACGAAGCCGCCCGGTCGGGGGATGGGCCTGGGCCTCTTCCTCGCCCGCACGCTCGTCAGCCAGCTCGGTGGCTCGCTGGCGATCGACTCGACGCTCGGGCGCGGCACGCGCGTGACGGTCCGTCTGCCCGACGTCGCGGTGGAGGAGGTGAGCCCATGATCCTGTCCGAGTCGGTCTCCATCCTGATCGTCGACGACGACGACACGTTTCGCGAGCGTCTCGGGCGCGCCCTGATCCAGCGCGGCTACGACGTACGTCAGGCGCCCTCGCCCGCGGAGGCCCTCGCCCTCGCCCGCGTGGAGAGCCCCGAGCTGGCGCTGGTCGACCTGCGCATGCCCGGAGGCTCGGGGCTCGAGCTCGTGCGGGACCTCATCGCGATCGATCCCTCCACCAACGTCGTCGTGCTCACGGGCTACGGCAGCATCGCGACCGCGCTCGAGGCCGTGCGGCTCGGCGCCACGCACTACCTGAGCAAGCCCGCCGACGTGGACGAGATCCTCGCGGCGTTCGCCCGCAAGGATCAGCCGCCCGGCGCCGCGCCGCTCGCGTTGCCCGACGTCGTCCCGAGCCTCGCGCGCATCGAGTGGGAGCACATCCAGCGCGTGCTCACCGACTGCGGCGGCAACGTGTCCCAGGCGGCGCGCCTGCTCGGGGTCCACCGGCGCTCGCTCCAGCGGAAGCTGAGCAAGTACCCGGTGCGCCGCTGATCGGGGGTCCGGCGCACGCGGGCTCCTCAACGCGCGGGCGCCGGGCAGCCCGGCTGGGCGGTGCCACTGGCGTCGACGCAGACGTAGTCGCAGTGCCCGTCGCCGTCGAAGTGACCGAGGGTGGTGGCCTGGTGGTAGACGAACGAACGAAGGTCTTGGACCGCGAGCGGCGTCGATCCGGGGTCGTAGAAGATCTGCCGGCCGCCTTCCGTCAGGGGCGATCCGTCGATGTCGTGCAGGTTCGCGAGCGGCTGAGAGGCGAGCTCGTCCCAGGTGACGACGAAGTCGCCGCCGGCGGCGGCCGCGTACGCCTCGAAGCGCAGGTGCGGCTCGGGCAGGACGACCGAGTCGAAGAACACGTGATCGAGGTGGAAGGTCACCGTGTGGTCCGCCGTGCCGCTCGGCGTGACGACGAGACCCTGGGCCATGTCCGTCGCGCTCGTGCAGCGGCTCATCGCCGCGTGGGTCGGAATCCGGAGGTCGAGGACCACGTCGTGGTGATCGGGGTGGCGCGCCGTACCATGCAGCCAGTACGTCACGCCGCCGGCGACCATGGTCGCGATCTGCACGTCCGTGACCGATCCGATGGGTCGGCTCGACGCCGTCGGAGCTGCGATCTCGTAGCCTACGTCTTCGTAGCGCTGGGCGGGTAGCGCGGGAAACGTCCAGACATCCTGTCGGACGGCGTCGTGGAGATCGACCACGACGGCGTCCGCCTCGAGCGTCGGCCCGGTGCCGCCGCGACGTACGTAGAGGGCATCGAGCGAGACCAGGACGAAGTCGAAGGCCAAGGTCCAGCCATCGACGAACGCGACACCGGTCGAGCTGGGATAGCCGTCCACGGCCGCTTGCTCGCCGCTCGCCGCGATCCGCAGCGTCCCCGCGGCGCCTCGGCTGCCGCACCCCGCGACGACGACGAGACCGAGCGCGAGGAGGCGGCTCATGGCTCGGCCCCCGGCGCGTACGCCGTGCGGAACGCGGCGGCGTCGCGCGCGGCGAGATACCACGCGACGTAAGGCTGCGTCCCCGGAGCGAGGGAGCGGACGGTGCCCGTCGCGGGCAGCGGTAGACGGTCGAAGTGGGCCTGCTCCAGCCACGAAGGGGCAGCGCCGCCTCGGCCGTCCGCGTGGATCGAGAGCGCGAGCGTTCCGCTCGCGTCCATGGCGAACGCGCTCGCGACCGACTCGACCGCGCTGCCGACCGTGTCCGGCGCGACGTCGAGGCCGCCCTCGAAGGCGACCTCCGCGCCTCCCGCGAGCGGCGTCGCGACGCCCGCGACCCACGCGACGTGCCCGCGCGTGGGTCCCGCCGCGTCCGCGGGGACCGCGAGCTCGACGGTCGTGGACTCGGCCTGGCCCGCGCTGCCATCTCCCTCGCCGAGCACGACCGGACCTCCGAGCAGGTCGACGACGCGCTCGTCGAGCCACTCCGCGCGCACGGCGAGCGCCGCGAAGTCGTCGTGACCGCCGTGCGCGCGCGCGATCGGGAGCACCAGGGCTCGAAGTCGATCGAGCCGCGCGGTCTGGGCGGCCGGAGCGAGCACGTAGATCGGACCGATCGACATCCACGCCTGGGTCAGGTGGACGCGCCAGCCCGCGGCCGTCTCGAAGTCGGGAAGGGCGCCTTCCGCGGTGAAGGTGACCGCGATCGCGCGCCCTGGCGTGACCCCGCAAGCGGCGAAGCTCGCTCCGGTGATCGCGAGCGCGGCGAAGAGAAGAGGTGCGTGTCTCATCGAGCAGGCTCCGTGGCAGGCGCGGGCGAGCCCGCGAAGATCGCCGTCTCGTCGAGGCGGACGGTGAGGCGGCCCGTGATCGAGAGCGGAGGGCCCGCCGCGAACGTGAATTCCGGGGTGCGGCTCTCGGGCAGCGACGCGTCGAACCAGGACACCTGGTTGAACACGCTCGACTGCCAGCGCGCGTCGGTGAGGTTCTGACCGATCACGGCGAGCTCGACGCCGCGCCACTCGACGGCCAGCTGCGCGTCGAGCAGCAGCACCTGCGGCGCGACCTGCCCGAGGGGGATCGGGCGCTCCCCGAGCCAGCCGACGCCGGCGCCGATGGTGATCGCGACCGACTCACCGTCGATCTGGATCGAGCGCGTGCCCGCGGCGTCGAGGCGCGAGGCCCAGCGCGGCACGTAGGGCAGGCGCGTGCTCGAGACGAAGTCGGTGTAGCCCGGCGTGTCGAGGTACGCCTCGGTGTACGAGAAGCTCGCGGCGGCCGAGAGCCACTGCCACGCGCGCACGTTCAGGTACGCCGAGACGCCCAGGCGGCTCGTCGCTCCCTGATCGACGTTGCGCGCAGCGGCCGGATCGAAGACGAGGTCGTGGTCGACGTGCGTGTGGAAGCCCACCGCGCGCGCGTCGACGTCGAGGTCGGCATCGGCGTGCGAGGTGAGCACGAGGCCGGTCTCGGCCGAGATCACCTGCGCGAAGGGCGTGAGCTCGCCCTCGGAGAGGCGCGCCGCGTCCGAGCTGCGCGTGCCGACGCCCGCGCTCGTCTGCCACTCGAACGACGATGCACCGCGCTCGCTCGCGGGCGCGAGCTCCGCGAGACGGACGCGCAGCGTGCCGCGCGGCTGCAGCACGACGCCGAACGCGTCGGTCGCCTGCTCGGGCAAGCGCGCGCCCGTCCCGTCGCTCGCGGGGAAGGCGTGATCGACGACGCCGAACGCGAACACGTCGGCGCGGGCGCCCAGGTGCAGGGAGAGCCAGTCGGCGAGCGAGAGGTCCCCGCCGAGGTGCGCCCCGACGCGCGTGACGTGGATGTCGTCGTCGAACGTCGCCGCGTAGGGCACACCGGTGAATGCGCGCACGCGGAGCTGGCGTGTCACGCCCGAGTCGTGGCGCGCGGAGACGCCGATCTCGAACTGCTGCATGCGCCCGAGGATCTCGCCCTCGAAACGATAGCGGGCCGTGAGCCCGACGGTGGCGACCTGGTATTGCTCGTCCTGCCCGTCGCCGCGCATGTCGCGCGACATGCCGGTGAAGTTCTCGCGAACGCGCAGCGAGCGGTAGCCGCCGTAGAGCAGGACGTCGAAGCGCGCGTGGCTGCCGCGCCAGGTGAGCCCGGCGGACAGCAGCGCGCGCTGGCTCTGGCCGCCCTGGCTCGGATCTTCGGTGCAGAAGAACTGCGGATCGAAGCTCGGCGCGCACGAGAGCCGGCGCAGATCGACGCTGTCCTGGCGCACGACCCCCGCGGACGCGAACTGGGCGAGCTGCGCGGCGCCGAAGACGTGGAGCGAGAGGTCGTGGCTCAGCTCGAGCTCGAGCCGCCCGTTCAGCGCGGCGCTCGCCGACGAGCGGTTCGCGCCGTAGCCTGCGGAGTCGCGCAGGTCGACCCCGACGAAGCTGCCCTGCCGCGCCTGCACCGGCGCCCACGAGAGCATCAAGCGCCGCGTATCGAACATCCCGTACTGGCCGCGGAGCGTGATGCCGCGCTGCGCGGGCCCGAGCAGGTACTCGGCGGTGCCGGCGACGGCGAAGTCGCCCTGCGCGGGCGCGTAGGGGCCCTGGGTGAAGCGAACGGCGAGGACGAGCTCCGGGATCAGGAAGTTCGAGTCCGCGTAGCCGTGCTGGTGGACGTTCGAGACCTCGTTGATGGGGATCCCATCGACGAGCATCTCGAGGTCCTGTCCCTCGCCCGCGTCGAAGCCGCGCGTGTAGATCGTGCTCGAGTGATAGGTGCCCGCGTGGTTGACCAGGAACACGCCGGGAGCGAGCGAGAGGAGGCTCTCGGCCGACGCGCGCGGGACGGCGCGGAAAGGCTCGATGGAGAGCCGGTAGTCCGACGCCGCGGCGGGTCTCGCGTCGTGGATGCGCGCGTCGACCGTGCCGGTGGCGGAGTAGACGATGTCGTCGTCGTCGTCGAGGTCGTCGTCGAGGTCGCCGTCGCTCTCGCTCTCGCTCCCGCTCTCGCTCCCGTTCTGGTTCTGCGCGCGCACCTCGGCCCTCATCGCGAGCGCGATGCACATCGCCAAGAGCCAACGCCTTGCTTCCAACGCGGGGAACCGATCGGGGACGGACGCCAGACGAGGCGCGCTCCCCGGGATCCCCGTGCGCGGGCCGCGCGCCCACGCTGCCGAGGGAGGTGGCAGCGACGAGCGCGCGCGTCCTCACGCGCGGAGCCGATTTCGGAGCGGCGTCCGCGCGCTGCGCGAGCGGGATCCCGGAGGATCGCGGAGGTGCAGGCCGCCTAATTCAGACCGGAGGGCCGCGCGCCGGCGGCGAGCAGCGCTCGAAGCTCGAGACGCGTGCCACGTGCACCGCGTCGAGCGGCTGCTCTCCCGCGAGCATGAGCTCGGGCACGAAGATCGTGATCTCGTGCGCGAGCGCGGCGACCCCGCGGTGCTCGAGGCTGCCCTGCCCGTGCTCGTCGGGCGAGGCCGGGCCGTGGCGCTGCGCCTCGTCGTCTCCGTGGCAGAAGGTGCCGTGGCAGTGCGCCTCGCTCGCGTGCGAGTGCGCGCCGAGGTGCGCGTGCATCGCCTGGTGCGCGAAGGGGACGACCTCGTAGCCGAGCAGCCACACGAGCGCGAACAGGAGCGCCGGGATCACCCGCGCTCGCTGCGCCACGCCACGTGCTCTCGAGTGCCGCCTCATCCCCGAGGCAGGATAGCCTGATCGCCTCGAACGGATCGAGCGCGTGCTACCGTCGGGCCGTGGCCCTGGGCTTGCTGCGGCTCATCGTCGGTGTCGGCGTCCGCGCCGCGGTCGCCCAGCGCCGGGGATCCTACGCGCACCCGCCTCCGCGCCCCGGCCCGACGCCGCTGGTCGCACCGCTCGTGCCGCTGCCGCCGGTCTCGGCGCCGGGAACGCTGGCGAGCCTCGCCGCGCTCCCTCCGCCGCGCACGCGCGTGAGCAACACCGGCCCGATCCTGACCGGCATCCTCGCGACCTTCGGTGTGCTGGTGGGAGCTCTCTTCATCGCCATGCAGGCGATGGTGAGCGCGAGCGACATCTCGCCCGACGCAGCCTGGCACCTCGGCGAGGGCATCCTCGGCAACACCGTCGTCTGCATCTTGCCCAGCCTCGCGCTGTACGCGCTCACCGGGTGGCTCTTCTGGCGCAACCGCCGCCTCACGCGGGTGCAGGCGCTCTGCGACACGCACGCGCGGCTGCCGATTGCCACCCTCGCCCAGCAGCTCGGCACGAGCGACGAGATGGCGCAGGCGATCGCGCTCGACGCCGTCGAGCGGGGCCTGATCCACGCGCGCCTCGACCTCGAGCCCGGCGTGATCCTGAGCGGCAACGCGGTCACCCACGCAGGACGGCAGTGGGCGGGGACCTGCCCGCGCTGCAGCGCGCCCGTCTCCGTCGTGCTCGCGCCCGGCCAGCCCGCGATCTGCCCGTACTGCCGCGGCGCGCTCGGCGTCGTCGGCTGAGCCGTCCGTCGCCGTCCGCGCCGTGGCCACGCGGGCTGCCACGCGGTATCCTGCGCGGTATGACCGTCGCCAAGATCGCGATCAGTCTCCCGGAGCCGCTCGTCGCGCACGCGCGAAAGCAGGTTCGACGTGGCCGCGCGACGTCCGTGAGCGCGTACGTCGCGAAGGCGGTCGCGGCCCAGGCAGAGAACGACGCGCTGGCCGCGATGCTGGACGAGATGCTCGCGGCGAGCGGCGGGCCGATGACGCGGGCGGAGCGTGCCTGGGCCGACGCCGCGCTCGGGCTCCGCGAGAAGCCTCGGCGATGAGCGGGCTCACGCTCGACGCCGGTGCGCTCATCGCCCTCGAGAAGGGCGACCGGCGCATGGCTGTCCTGATCAAGCGCGCGAGAGAGAAGAGGGCGCGGCTCGCACTGCCGGCGGGCTCGCTCGGTCAGGTGTGGCGCGACGGAGCGCGCCAGGTCGCGCTCGCCCGGCTGGTCGCCGACTCGCAGGCCGTCGAGCTCGTTCCGCTGGACGCACGCGCAGCGAGGGAGGCGGGGCAGCTGTGTGGCGTCCGCCGCACGGACGACGTGATCGACGCCTCGGTCGTCCTCTGCGCGCGAGCCCGCGGTCACGTCATCGCCACGTCGGACGCCGCGGATCTCCGGCGCCTCGACCCGACGCTCGCGCTGATCGAGGTCTGAGACGCGGCTCGAGGTCCCCCGGATCCGCTTCGAGCGACCGGCGACGCGGGCTGCGTCAGAGGTCGAGTCGGCCGCCGAAGAACGCGTGCAGCCCCCAGAGCTTGCCGGGCGCGCCCGTCGGGCCCCAGCGTCCGTCGAGGTCGAAGATCATCTCGGCACCACCGAAGACCGGCGCGTCGAGCAGCGGATCGCTCCGCACGCTGAGCGTGAGCGCGGTCTGTGCGAGGTCGATCCACGGGGGCGAGCGGGGATCGCGGTCGGCTCCCGTCGGCAAGGTCCAGGCGAGGAAGGCGACGCCGACGTCCACGGTGTCGAGGATCCGGAGCGCGGCGGCGGCATCGACCTCGACCATCACCTCCACGCGCCCGCGCGACAGGGGCTGAGGGCCCCCGTCGCCGGCGAGCGGGAAGAACACGGGGACGGTCACGAGCGCGCTCACCCAGAGCCAAGGGATCGCGAACCGATAGTCGAGAGTGGGCCACACCGTCAGCGCCTGGTCGACCCAGAGCGGAGCGTCACGAAAGCTCGTCTCCCACGCCACGAGGCGGAACTGGGCCCCGCGCCCTTGATCGGTCGCCGTGGGGAGCGCAACCCCACCGCCGACGAGCAAGCGATGCTCGGCCCCGACGTCGACGTTCGCGAGACCCTCGAGCTCGACGTTGCCGAGCTCCGCCTGATCTCCACCGACGGGCGAGACAGGCGGACCGTCGATGACGAGGTATGTCTGCGGGACGACGGCCCGGAAGAGCGCATCGCCCGTGTCGACGCTGCCTGTCAGCACGTTGGACCACGAGACGAACGTCAGCGGGTAGGCGGTCGGCCCGAAGCCCGCAGAGATCGCGACCACGGTGTCGCTGCCCGTGTGCAACACGCCGTCCCAGCCCACCGACACCCGAACACGACCGTACGCGGGCATGGTCACGGCCCGGGGCGCGGCTGCGGGGGCGGTCTGCGCCTCCGCCGCCGTCGCGACGAGGGCGACCAGTCCAGCGATCGCGAGTCCAGCGCGGATCATCCGGCGTCCGCAGCGGCGCCCGCATCGACCGCGTCGATCGGACAGCACCAGGGCGCACCGGCCGGGTACACACCCCCGGGAGGGACGCAGCGACCGGTCGGGTCGGGAGACGCGGCCCGGAAGCAGTTGCAGCACCCGTCTGGCAGGCGCTCGCCCGAGGCCATGCCGCAGACGTTCGAGCGCGGGACGGCCAGGCTGCAGTCGCAGCAACGTGCCGGGGAGAAGCCGCCCGGTTGCAAGCTCCCGGACACCTGGCACGGCTCATCGGTCCCGCGCGGACCCGCGTGGAGGTCGTCGACCGGAGCGCCGGTGCACGTGCAGGTGGCCAGGCCGAACGCGACGATGGGGACCGAGGGACACAACCAGTTGCCCTGCACGGCTCGGCCATCGCACCCGCACATTCCGAAGCCGAAGGTGTCGGGATCGACGGCGGTCGTCGGGAAATAGACGCTCTGACCGAAGCAGCGTGAGAGCTCCACGCAGCGACCCTGCGAAGAGCACGTCGGCCGACCCGAGAGAGCGAAGCTGCACACGAAGCCATCGCCGCAGTCCGCGCTGGTCGAGCACACGCCGCTGCTCGCGTCACAGGACGCGAGCAGGACGAGGAGCACCACGAGCGACGCCCGCGTGGTCTGCACGAGATCCAGGCTGCGCGTCGTGGTGTGCGCGCGTCAACGCTCCGCGTGACGCGTCGCCCGGGCACGACTACTCTCGCGGACCTCCATGTCCGAGATCGTCGGGGCCCCTCTGAGCGCGGACGGCACGATCGTGCTCTCGGAGCGACCGGAGGGCGTGCTGCTCGGGCGCGCGGGGACGGTCGTGGGGATCCGGCGCGCACCGCTCCACGGGGCGGTCCTCGCGGAGCTCCGCGCCGGCTTCGAGCGAGGCCTCGCGGAGCACCCGAAGGGGCTGGTCTGCCTCACGGCGTACCGGCTCTCGCCGCGCTTCCCGCTCGGCGTCGGGTTCGACTCCAACACCGGCGAGCTCTCGGAGACCCTGCGCGTCCTGGACCGGTCCATCATCGCGAGCGCCCACGTGCTCGAGTTCGGCGGCGTGCGCGCCGCCGCGATGCGCGCCGCGACGCTGGCCGTGACGCTCCTGGCACGTCCACGCGCGCCGATCGCGTCGTTCGACCGGCTCACGGATGCGATCGCGTGGCTGCGACCTCACGCCGAGGCGGCAGGCGTCGCGCACGACCCGGCGACGTTCGTGGCCCTCTACGCCGAGGCGGAGCGTCGCCTGGCCGCGATGGATGGGACGCTCGGCGACGCTCCCGCTCGGTAGCTCGGCTCACCCGCCGTCGATGACGCGGAACTTCGCGCGGCGCGCCTTGGCGGCCTCGTCGCTCGTGGTCGATGCCGGCGCCGGATCCTTCTTCGGCGCTGCGGCCGGCACCGCCGCGAGCGTGGGCTTCTTCGACTCGACGACCTCGGTCACCGGCCTCGGCTCGTCCATCACGTACGCGAGCTCGGGCGGCAGCTCGGCGGGCGGCTGGTGCGCGGGGACCTCGATGCCGCGGCCGCTCGCGCGATCGATCACGCGATAGATCGAGGCCCAGCCGAACGTACAGCGCGTGACGACGCCCGAGAACGCCAGGCTCGCGTGCACGCCGTCCGCGTCGTACGCGAGGTCGAGCGGGTAGCTCGCGTCGAGATCGATCACGAGCTGCGCGCCCCACCGGGCCCGCACGAAGTCCGGCACGACCACGTCCACGCGGCGCGCGTCCATCACCAGGCGCGGCGTCGCGCCCGCGGTGTAGAGCTGCTCGATGGCGCGCTCGAGCGGGTGCGCAGGCGGCGCGCCGCCGTCGCCGCCCCGCTTGCCCCGCCTCGGCAGTCGCGGCGTGCTCATGCGGCGAAGGGCTCCGAGAGCGCGTCGATCTGCGCGCGGCGGAACTCCGGCGTGAACAGCATCGGGAGCGCGGTGCGCGGCACGTTCGGCAGCGCGCTCGTCAGGCGAGCGAGGCTCTGCTCCTGGATCGTCTCGCGCGCCGCGCGCGTCCGGCCGGCAAGCGCGAGGCCGTGGAGCGGCGTGCCCGCCGGGGCCTTGCCAGCGAGGGCGAACACCTCGTCGCGCTCCCTCGGCGAGAAGAGGCGCGGCAGCACCTGATTCACCACCAGCCCGGCCACCGGCAGGTGCAGCTCCTTGGTCACGGCCGCGTGCAGCTCGAGCGACTCGTTCACGGGCATGTCCTCGGCGAGCGTCACGATCACCACGCCGGAGCGCAGCGGATCGCGGAAGAGCTCGACCGCGCTCTCTGCCTCCCGGCGCAAGAGCCCCGGCGGCGCCACGTCGGTGATGACGCGCGGAACGCGCAGCATCTCGAGCCCGTGGCCCGTCGCCGGCGCATCGACGATCACCAGATCGTAGCGCGGCGAGCCGTCCTCGCGCGTCTCCTTCGTGTGGAAGAACGCCTTGCCGAGCATCGACCAGGCCTCCATCCCGGGCGTCCCGCGCAAGAGACCCCCGACGATGTCGTTCTCGAAGACCGCGCGGTAGAGCGTCCGCGAGCGCAGGACCATCAGCCCGTACTCGGAGAGGGCCGCCGCCGGCGTCATGTTCACCGCGTCGAGGTTCGGGATCGTGCGGATGTTCTCCTGCCCGATCGGCGGCACCTCGAGCAGATACGAGAGGCGCTCCTTCGCGTTGCACATCGCGAAGAGCACGCGCTTGCCCTTCTTCGCGGCGGCGACGGCGATCGCGGCGCCCACCGTGGTCTTCCCCACGCCTCCCTTTCCCACGACGAAGAGGAAGCGGTGATCCCGGAACGGACGCGGCACGACGGCGCCGACAGTATCTGAGGAGCGGGCGGGAGCAAGGCCTGGCTCGCGCCCCCCTCACCCAGCCCCTCACCGCGAGCGGGGAGAGGGCTTTCGAGCGGTGACCAGTTCTTGAACGCCGCGCGCGGCCGCGCACGGTCTGGCTGGCCCGTTCGGGGCGCGGATCGCGATCTGGACGCCTCAGCGGGCGGCTCCGCACCTCTGCCCTGGGTGGCACTGGCGTTGCCCTTCGGAGCGGTCGAGGTGAGCCCCATGACCCGCATCTCCCACCCACTCGTTCGCTCCGCGCTCGGCCTGTCCGCGCTGGCGCTCTCGCTCGCCGCGTGCGCCGGCGCCGCGCCCGGCACGCCGGTCGACGCCGAGGCGCTCTGCGACGAGATCGCGACCACGATCTGCAGCGCCGACCAGCACTGCTTCCCGGACTCGCACCCGCGCGACTGCGTGACGACGCAGACGAGCGCCTGCCGCACGCGCGTGCGCCCGCTCGTGGACGACCCGCGCCTCGGCTACGACCCGCTCGCGGCCGGCCGCTTCGTCGCGGCGCTGCGCGCGCAGGGGCAGGCGTGCTGGCAGAGCCCGGTGGACTACGCCGCGTTCACCGCGATGTTCTCGGGCACCGGCGCGCAGGGCGCCGACTGCACGCCGCACGACCTGAGCGCGGGCGCGCTGCGCACCTCGGCGCTCTCGTGCGAGACGGGCAACGCGTGCCGCCTCTACCTGCGCGCCGACGGGAGCACGCAGGGCGTCTGCGAGCGGCGCGCCGACGCCTCGTGCTCGCACGCGTTCGACTGCGGCGCGAGCCAGTTCTGCGACCTGCCCGCGCACTGGCAGCCCGGCGTGTGGGGCAGCTGCCGCCCGCTCCGCTCGGACGGCTGGGCCTGCGGGGGCGACCTCGAGTGCAGCAGCCGCCACTGCGACGGCACCTGCGGCGTGCTGCCCGCCGACCTGCGCCCGCTCGCCGCGAGCTACGAGGACGTCATCCAGGCCTCGGAGCCGGTCGTGTACCTGCGCCTCGGCGAGACGAGCGGCGCGCGCGCGGCGGACCTGAGCGGCAACGGCCACTACGGCGAGCTCGTCGGCGCCACGACACGCGACCCGCACGGGGCGGTGCAGCACGACACGAACGGCGCGATCCACCTCGCGGACGGCGGCTACGTGCGCGTCGCGGCGATGACGGCGCTGACCGACACCGACGAGCTCTCGCTCGAGTGCTGGTTCCACCCCGACGACGTGAGCGCCAAGCACCCGATCCTCGAGCTGCACGACGGGATGCACTACGGCCCCCACGTCTGGCAGTTCGACGCGGGCGACAAGATCTACGCGAACCTCGTGGACTCGACCCGCGCCGCGCACTCGATCATGAGCGACGCAGGCGCGATCACCGCGAACGAGTGGCACCACGTGGTCGCGACCTACGACGGTGCGAACGGCGCGCTCTACCTCGACGGCCACCGCGTCGGTGCGACGGGCATGACGGGCCCGCTGCTCGTCGACGGGCAGCTCTACGTGGGGCACCGCCCCGCCGTCGCGATGAGCGCCGCTCAGACGTTCGAGGGCTCGATCGACGAGGTCGCCGTGTACGACCACGCGCTCAGCAGCGCGACCGTCGCTCGCCACGCGGCCACGGGCCTGGCGGGCACCGCGACCAACACGTTCCCCCTCTTCCACTGGCTGAGGTGATCGCCTCCCGCGTCGATCCTCACCGCTGAAGGAGCCTGCTCATGCGCCGCCTCGCCCTCGTCACGCTCGCGCTCGCCGCCGCCGCCTCGGCCGGCTGCGCGCCGCTCGACGAGGCGGCGGCCGCCGAGGGCGAGGTCACGATCTGCGCGCACGGGCCCACCGTGCAGGGCATCGACGTCAGCTCGTGGCAGGGCTCGATCAACTGGGACGCGGTCGCGGGCTCGGGCATCCGCTTCGCGATCGTGCGGATCGGGGACGGCACCTACCGGGACCGGTACTTCCGGTCGAACTGGGACGACGCGCGCCGCGTGGGCCTGATCCGCGGCGCGTACCAGTTCTTCGAGCCGCAACAGGACGTGAACACCCAGGCCGACATCGTGGTCGCCGCCGTCGGCCGCCTCGGCCCGGGCGATCTGCCGGTGACCTGCGACGTGGAGGCGCCCTCGCCCGGCGTCTCGCCCGCGACGTACACGGCGCGGATCCGCCAGTGGGCCGACCGCGTGGAGGCGGGCACCGGCCGCCGCCCGATCATCTACACGGGCCGCTACTACTGGGATCCCTACGTCGCGAGCTCGTACTTCCCGAACAACGGCTATGCGCTCTGGCACGCGCAGTACACGAGCGCGTCGTGCCCGAACATCAACGACCGCTGGCACGACTGGCTGATGTGGCAGTACACGTCGAGCGGCTCGGTGCCCGGCATCGGCGGGCGCGTGGACCGCAACGTGTTCAACGGCTCGCTCGCCGACCTCACGGCGCTCGCGAACGCGCACGTGGTGGTGGACGCGGACGGCGACGGATCGCCGGAGGGCGTCGACTGCGACGACCACGACGCGCGCCGGCACCCGGGCGCGGCCGAGGTCTGCGACGGCATCGACAACGACTGCCAGGGCGGCGTCGACGAGGACCTCCAGCGCCGCTGCGGCACGGACGTGGGCGAGTGCGTCGCCGGCACGCAGACCTGCCACGCCGGCGACTGGGGCAGCTGCGCCGGCTCGGTCGATCCGGTGGCCGAGCTCTGCGACGCGCGCGACAACGACTGCGACGGCGCGAGCGACGAGGAGCAGGTGTGCGAGCGCGAGGAAGCGCTGCTCGGCCCCGGCATCTACGGCCCGACGCTCTCGACCGACGTCGACGGCGACGGCAGCGCGGACGCGTGCGCGCGCACGACGGAGGGCTTCACCTGCCTCACGAGCGACGGGCACGGCTTCTCGCAGGCGATGGCGGGCCCGGTGATGACGGGCGACGACGTCGTGCACGGCGCGCTCGTCCGCATGGCCGACGTCGACGGTGACGATCGCGCCGACGTGTGCGCCGACGAGGGCGGGACGCTGCGCTGCTGGCGCTCGATCGAGGGCGGCTTCGGCGAGTCGATCGAGGGCCCGGCGATCTCGGCGGGCACGACCACGCTCGAGCTCGCCGACGTGAACGGCGACGGCGCGATCGACGTGTGCACGCGCGACGCGGCAGGGCTCGCGTGCCGGCTCTCGACCGGTCACGGCTTCGACCGCCTCGTCACGCTCGCGGCGCTCTCGGACGCGGCCGGCTTCGGCGACGTGATCCACTGGGGCACGGTGCGCTTCGGCGACGTGAACGGCGACGCACGCACGGACGTGTGCGCGCGCGGCGCGGACGGCGTCGACTGCTGGCTGAGCGAGGGCGAGCGCTTCGGCGCGCGCGTGCTCGGCCCGCGCTGGAGCGACGCGACCGGCTTCGACGCGCTCGCCTACTGGAGCACGATCCGCCTCCTCGACGTGGACGCCGACCACCGCGCCGACCTCTGCGCGCGCACGCCCGACGGCTTCCGCTGCGCGCTCTCGACCGGCACGGGCTTCGGGCAGCAGCTCGCGGGCCCCGCGATGACCGACGCGGACGGCTGGAGCGAGCGCGGCGTGTACACGACGCTGCGCATGGCCGACCTCGACGGCGACCGCCGCATGGACGTGTGCGCGAGAGAGAGCACGGGCGTGCACTGCTGGCTCCTCGGCGAGCGCGGCTTCGACCGCGAGGTGCTCGGCCCCGTGCTCGACGACGCGCGCGGCTGGACGAGCGCCGCGTACTACCGCTCGATCCGCCTCGCCGACGTGGACGGCGACGCCCGCGCCGACCTCTGCGCGCGCGCGAGCGACGGCCTGCGCTGCTACCTCTCGACCGGCAACGGCTTCGACCACGTGTGGATCACCCCGATGTGGAACGACGCCTCCGGCCTCGGCGAGGGCGCCCGCGCCGCGACCATCCGCCTCGCGGGCGGCCGGGCGCAGACCAACGCCGCGAGCACCGCGCTCACCGGCGGCTGCTCCGTCGGCCACGGCCGGAGCGGCAGCGCGCTGGGCATCAGCGTGCTCGCGGCGCTCGCGCTGCTCGTACGGCGTCGGCGCTGAGCCTCGCGTCCACCCCCTCTGTGGTATGCGAGAGCTCGGATCGACGACGTGGGCTGGAACGCGGGCGGCTTCGGCAGGATGACCTTCCCCTCGGCGGACGCGCTCGCGCACTGGCGCGACGCCGTGCCCCCGGCGGACGTCCTGCCCCCGCCCCCGGCGGAGCTGCCCGACGAGCACGGCGTGGAGAGCTCCGCAGGCGAGTGGATCGCCGGCTGGACGGCACGAGGCGCCCACCGGAGCGCGCGCAGGACGGACACGGCCGTCGAGGTCCGCTTCGACGTCGGGCAGGACGCGTTCCGCGACGAGGCCTGGTCGCTCACCCGTGTGCTCGCGACCGCGGCGGCCCACGGCGGGCGAGGGCGCTTCGTCCTGCTCGCGACGGCGGGGGCCGAGGGCGACTTCGCGTTCGAGCTCGTGCTCGATGCGGAGCGCGCCGTGCTCCGGCGGCTCGATGCGGAACGAGCGAAGACGGCGTACGCGAGCGACGACTACCGCGTGCTCGAAGGCGACGTCGTCGCCGCGCCGAAGAAGAGGTCCAAGGGCGCACGCAAGGCGGCGACATCGCCGGAAGACCCCGTGGCGAGGGTCGCGCGCCTGCTCGGCGATCCGTGGAAGGAGAAGCTCCAGGGAGCGACCTGGCGCGGGGTCGAGGAGGCGCTGCACACGCTCCGTGCGCAGAAGCGCCCCGATGCGATCCCGGCGCTCGCGCGCTGGCTCGATCACCCTGCCGCCGACGTGTGCGGGACGGCCGCCGACGTGCTCCTCGCCTACGACGACCCGGCGGCGCTGCAGGCGCTCGTCGATCGCTGCGGCACCGTGCTGCGCCATCCGACCAAGCCGCGGAGCGGTCCCTCCGGCTACCAGACGAGGTGCGTCGCGGCCTGCATCAAGCTCCACCCGACCACGGCCTACGACCGCTTGCTTCCGCTGTGCGAAGGCGTGCGCAGCGATCCGGCGCTCGAGGACCCGTGGGTGCAGGCGATCTTCCTGGTGCTCTCGTACTCGCTGCTCGCGTCGAGCTGGGTGCGAGAGCACGGGCTCGTGGACGTTCCGAAGCGCGATCCACGCTGGCTCGACCTCGCGTACGACCTCTCCGAGCTGAAGGGGAAGAGCCTCGCGCTCGCGGGACCGGCGCTCCTGCGCAAGGCCGACGATCCGCGGGCGCTACGCGCGTATGCACGCAGCGTCCGCGCGGTCGGTGCGCCGTACGTCGCTTCCTACACGAGCTATCTCGGCATCCGAGGCGCGCCCTTCCTGGCTCTGGCCGAGGATCCGGAGCTCGCCGACGTCGCCCCCGCGCTCCGCGCGCTCGCCGTGCAGCTCGGGTGAGCACGCCGCGCGGGAGCAGGCCACCGCCGGATCACGGGCACGCGGAAACGCGATCTGGCGAGGAGCTGCCCCTGACGTACGCTCCCCGCATGCGCCTCGCCGCCCTCGCCGGCCTCGTCGTGCTCGCCGGGTGCCAGACGCCCGCGACCTCGGGCGCGGCCTGTGCGCGCGCGAGCGACTGCGCGGCGCCGCTCACGTGCTCGCTCGGTCGATGTCGCCCGCAGTGCGTGCAGAACCGCGACTGTCCGATCGGCTCCACGTGCGTCGTGCTCGCGGCGGGCGGCGCCTGCACGCTCGACGACGACCCGGGGTGCGGCCCGAGCGCGCCCTGCCCGAGCGAGCTCGCCTGCATCGATCGCGCGTGCGCCAACCCGTGCACGACGGTGGCCGAGTGTCCGAGCGACGCGCTCTGCTCGCCCGGCAGCGACGGCCGCGCCCGCTGCGTGCGTGCGCCCGAGGGCGACGGCGGTGCGAGCGACGCGGACGTGCCGCTCGACGCCGACTGCCACGGTCCCGCGTGCGATCCCGTCGAGGAGATCTTCGCCGGCGCGGCCTACGCGTGCGCGCGCACCGTGCACGACGAGGTCTGGTGCTGGGGCGGCCCGTACAACGGGCAGGAGACGCTCGATCCCTGCGGTCCGGAGAGCTGCACGGCGCTGCCTGCGCGCCTCGGGGCGATCCACGGCGACGCCACGCGCGGTCCGCTCGTCGCAGAGCGCATGTCCGTCGGTCGGGACAACGCCTGCGCGATCTCGACCGGTGAGGTCGTCTGCTGGGGCGCGGGCTGGACGAACCTGCTCGGCGTGACGAGCGTGCCGATCGGGGCGCCCGCGCGCGCCGTGCAGCTCGAGAGCGGCGGCGCCCTGCCCGCGACGGCGACGGACGTGCTCGTCTCCGGCGACGCCGTGATCTCGATCCACCCGAGCCGCGAGTACGGCTGGGGCCCGAACCAGCATCACGAGCTCGGTGCGGACGCCGCGATGCACGAGCTCGCCGTGCCCGTCTCCGTCGTGCGGGGTCTCACCGGCCTGACCGCAGGGGAGCACTTCGCGTGCGGTCTCATGGGCACGAGCGTGCTCTGCTGGGGCGACGACTCGTACGGCGAGCTGGGGGACACGACGCCGGCCGGGATGCTCGCGGGCTCGAGCACGCCGATCGCGGTGCCCGGCCTGCCGACGACGATGGAAGAAGTACGCGCAGGTCGTCACCATGCGTGCGCGCTCGATCGCGACAGCGGCGCGGTGTGGTGCTGGGGCCGGATGGCGGGCGTCGTGCCGCCCGTCGGCTGCGTTCCGCTCGCGGCCGGCTCCGCCTGTCCTGCGCAGGCCGTCGCGCGCGCCACCGGCGTGCGCTTCACGCACCTCGGCACGTCGATCGAGAGCACGCAGTGCGCGCTCGACGCGCAGGGCTCGGTCTGGTGCTGGGGCGACGGCGTCCCCGGCATCTCGGGCGACACGCGCGAGCCCGTCCGCCTCGGCACGCAGACGGGCGTGCGCGAGGTCGCGGTCGGCCTCTTCTTCACCTGCATGCTCCAGGGCAGTGACGTGTACTGCCTGGGCCAGAACGAGGTCGGTCAGCTCGGGCAGGGCAGCTTCGACACCGTCCCGCACCCCGACCCGCTCCTCGTGCGCTGGCGCTGACGGCTTCGCCGGGCCCTGCGGTGGATCAGGGCGTGATGGCGAAGTGAATGCTGTACGCGTCGCCCGCCCCCGTCGCGGCCGGCGTGCACGTGCTCTCGCATCCATCGACGACGACGTACACCGTCCCCGTGCTCGCGGAGAGCTGGCCCGTGACGATCTCCGACTGGTCGCCGCTGGCGAGATCGACGCACGTGAGCTCCTGCGCGACGTCGCACGGCATGCTCGTCCCGCGCACGTAGAGCGCGAGGTCGGTCGGCGAGTCGAGCGTGATCGTCACGTCCCCCGGCTGCGCCGGCAGCGCGTACACGCGCTCGGGACGCTCGCTGCCGACGAAGCACGCGCCCTCGCCCGCGCTGTTCAGCTCGGAGGGACCGCCGACGGTCGTGCCAACGTAGGTCCGGCCCCACTCGGCCGGGATCGGGTCGGCGCACGTGCCGAGCGCGCAGGTCCCGCCGTCGCCCTCGCAGAGCGGCGTGGGCGCGGCGTCGCCCCCGGCGGCGTCGCGCGGACCGACGTCTGCGCGCGTGCCGCCGTCGAGGTCGTCGGCGACGCACACCGGCTCGAGGCCTCCGCGGCAGGTGCTGCCCGGCGCGCAGCCGAGCGTCGCGCACGACTGACGGCACGTGGCGCCCACGCAGACGAGCCCCTCGACGCACGGGAGGGTGACGCGCTCGCAGGTGTCGACGACGGGCAGCGCGCAGCCACCGTTGCCCGCGGCGTCGCGGAGACACTCGGTGCCGGCAGCGCAGTCGCGTGTGGTGAGGCACTGGCTGCGGCAGCGCCCGTAGGCGCACGCCAGCCCGGACGGACACTCGCTGCTGCGCGCGCAGCTGGCGCCGGGTGCCGCAGCCGACTGGCACGCGGCGAGCAGCAGAGCGCCGAGCAAGAGCAGAGCCCTCATGGGCGCGAGTATCGAGGCGCCGGATCCGGCGCGTCAACCGAGCGCGGGATCGTCGTGGTCGCGCGTGACTACATCGGCAACACGTGTCCGAGCGAGCCGCCTACCGGAACGCGAGCGCGTACATCAGCGCGAGGTTCGTCGCGAGCAGGACGAGCGCGGTCGGGACCTGCGCTCGGATGACGCCGTTGGCGTCGTCGAGCTCGAGCAGCGCCGCCGGCACGACGTTGAAGTTCGCGGCCATCGGCGTGAGCAGCGTGCCGCAGTAGCCGCTGAGCATGCCGAGGGCGCCCACGACGGCGGGATCGGCGCCGTGGCGCACGACGAGCAGCGGCAGACCGATGCCGGCCGCCATCACCGGGAACGCCGCGAAGGCGTTGCCGAGGATCATCGTGAAGGCGGCCATCCCGACGCCGAACGCGACGACGCAGAGCAGCCGGTCGTCGACGGGCAGCGCCGCGCTCGCGAGGTGCGCGATGGAGGCGCCGACGCCGGTGGCCGTGAGCACGCCGCCGAGCGTCGCGAGCAGCATCGGCAAGAGAGCGGCCCAGCCGATGGCGTCGAGCAGGCGCGCGCCCTCGGTGATGGCCGCGCGCGGCGGGCTTCGCGTGACCCGCAGCGCCGCGACGCCGGCGATCAGGCTCGCGAAGGCCACGCCGACGAGCGTCATCGACGTGCCGTCGAAGAGGCGATGGCCACCGACCTGGATGCGCTCGCCGCCCAGGGCGACGAGCACGGTGAGCAGCGGGACGAGCAGCGCGGGGCCGAAGAGGC
>JBGAQA010000075.1:0-34545 GCA_044220955.1 Sandaracinaceae bacterium | reverse complement strand
GTCTCGGTCTCGCACTCGTCCGCGAGCTCGCGCACGCCCACGGGGGAGCGGCCCGGATGCTCGAGGCCGGTCCGGGCGCGCTCCTGGTCGTGTGGCTCCCCCTCGGGTGATGGGGCACCATTCGGCCCGAACATGGACCGCGACCTCACGGGCCGCTGCGGAACCTGCTCCTTCTTCATCGCCCTGCGCGAGAAGGAGGACATGTCCGAAGAGGGCGAGTGCATGCTGAAGTGCTGGCCGCCGCCGCTCAAGGACACGGCGACCTGCACGCACCACAAGCCGCGCGGCGCCTCGTTCGAGGGCGCGCTCAAGCGCAAGGCCGTCCCCGGCATGCCCCGGCGCATGCGCGAGGATCACGAAGACGACGTCCCGGCGCGCGCGCCGCTTCCCAAGGAGATCGATCTCGACATGGACCTCGACGAATTCCGCAGGGTGCTTCGTGACGTGCTCCGCGAGGAGCTGGGCGTGGGCGACGTCTCGCTCGCCGAGCGCTGGCGTGGCGGTCAGCTCGTGATCAAGCCCGGGAAGGATGGCACGGCGAGCAAGGAGATCCCGGTGGAGGCGTTCTTCCACAAGATCGTGATGCTCCGGGACAAGCTGCGCGTGCTCGAGCAGAAGGTGAACGGAAGCAAGGGCCTCGCCGACGACGAGAAGGTGCAGATCCAGCAGTACATCACCGCCTGCTACGGCTCGCTGACCACGTTCAACGTGCTCTTCCGGGACCGCGAGGACTGGTTCGTCGGGCAGGCCTCGAAGGAATAGGGGCCCGACGTGCGCTGGCTCGCCCCGCTGCTCGCACTCGTGACGCTCGTGGCGTGCCAGGGCAGCGGCGCGGGCGTGGGCTCGACGTGCAGTCGCGGTAGCGAGTGCCAGACGGGGACGTGCGCGTTCGGCCGCTGCCGCGCCGGGTGCTCGGCCAACCGGGACTGCCCGAGCGGCGCGAGCTGCCTGCTCGACGCGACGGGCTCGGGCGCGTGCGGCATCGATCTCGATCTCGGCTGCGAGAGCGGCGTGGGCCGGGCGTGCTCGGGCGGCCTGGTCTGCGTCGGCGACCGCTGCGAGCAGGGCTGCGCGGACGCGAGCGACTGTCCCGCGGACGGCGAGTGCCGCGCCCCGTCCTCGGGCGGCGCGATGTTCTGCTTCGACGCGCGTGGCGCGAGCGATGCCGGGCCGGCCGGGGACGCCGCGCCGCCCGACGCCGAGGTCGACGCGGGTCCCGGGGGCTGTGCCATCAAGAGCGCGTGCTTCCAGCGGGCGGGCTCGGCCTGCGCGCTCGACTGCCTGGGGCGTGTCTGGTGCTGGGGACAGCAGCACGGCGGGCGCCTCGGCAACGGCCACGGCGAGGACGTCGCGGTGCCGACGCCCGGCCTCGTGGTCGACGCGGGCGGCACGCCTCTGCGCGACGTCGACTCCCTCGCGTGCGGCGACGGGTTCAGCTGCGTCCACGTGGGCGCGGCCAACGCCGACCACGCCGGTCACGTGCTCTGCTGGGGCTACGACGAGGCGGGAGCGTTCAGCACCACGACTCCGCTCGCGGCGACCGACCTGCTGCGTCCGATCGTCGGCTCCGCGATCGCCCTGAGCGCGTCCTTCGCGCACGCGTGTGCGCTCGATCCGAGCACGGGCTCGGTGCTCTGCTTCGGGCGCAACGACGGGCTGATCGCTCCGACGATGGCGGACGACGTGCTCTTCGGGACGCCGACCGCGCCGGCCGGCGGCATCGCGCGCGTCGCGGAGATCGGCGTCGCGGCCTACGGCGGGTGCGCCCGGCTCTTCGACGGGCGGGTCGTGTGCTGGGGCGAGAACGACCACGGCCAGGCGGGCCACGTGCCGATCGAGTCGATGACGGGCGTGACCGATCCCAACGTCGGTCCGACGACGATCGAGACGGCGGCCGGCATGCCGCTCGAGGGAGTGTCCGCGCTCGCCGTCGGCCTCACGCAGCGCGCGGTGCTCCAGTGGCCGGCGGGCGCAAGCGCGCCCGTGCTGCTCACCTGGGGCGGCAACGAGCAGACGCAGCTCGGCGACGTCGCCGGAGCGCCAGGCCAGCCCTGCGAGGATCTGCTCGGGCTCGGTGACGTATGCCGCGCGCGCCCGGCGACACCGGTCGGCGCGCCCGAGCTCTCGTCGATCGCCAGCGAGGGCAGCGCGAACCTGACGTGTGGCGTCGTCGCCGCCACGAGCCACGTGCTCTGCTGGGGCATCAACTTCAACGGCTTCGCCGGCGTCCCCGGCGGGGGCACCTCGTGGCTCGCGCTCCGCGCGGAGGTGCAGCGCGAGGGCGGCGCGATCCTCGACGACGTCGACCACGTCTTCGTCGGCAACTCGAACGCGTGCGCGACGCGCCACGACGGGACCCTCTGGTGCTGGGGGCCGAACCAGGACGCGCAGCTCGCGCGCCCGATCGACGCGCTCGAGCACCGCGCGGTCCAGATCGTCTTCCCGTTTCCGTGAGCCCGAGCTCCGGTCGACGCCTCCGCGCGGCGCGGGGGGATGCGCGGCCCCCGCCATCGGGACTTCAGGCCTTCGTGTCACCGCCGGGGCCGCTGCCGATCCGCAGAACGGCGATCTTCCCCACGGCGACCACGCTGACGGCGACCGACGCCGCCCAGACGAAGTCGCGCGACCCCGAGAAGGTCGCGACGCCGAGCACGAGCACCACGAGCAGCTCGAAGATCACGAAGGGCACCGTGTCGAGCACGCCGCCGTGCGTTCCGACGCCCATGACCGCGATGATGCAGACGAAGGGGATCCAGAGGTCGGGGTCCACCCACTCGAGCGCGTTGCCGAGCGCGACGAGCGCGATCACCGCGAGCATCGCCGCACGCATCCACGCGGTCGGACCCGGCATCGCGTCACGCTAGTCCACGTCGGCGCGCGAGCGCCAGCGCGGCGAGCAGCGCGAGGGCCGGGAGCGTGACGACGTCGCCGAGGCGCACCCAGGGCGTCGTGCCCTCGAGCAGCCGCGCCTGCACCACGCGCGACGCTGGCTCGAAGGTGGGCGTGCCCTCGTCGCGCTCGCCCAGCGCGCTGGTGAGCCCGCTCGGCCCGGTGCCGACGACGCGGACGAGGTCGCGCCGGGTCTCGACGCTGCGCATCACGGAGAGAAACCGATGCAGGTGCGGCGCCTCCGTGTCGCCGAACCAGGCGTCGTTGGTGTGGTTCGTCAGCAGCGCCGCGCCGAGCGCCGCGAGCTCTCGCGTGTGGTCGGGCACGAGATCCTCGAAGCAGTTGAGGATCCCGACGCGCGCCCCGGCGACCGAGAGCACGTCGGTCTCGACGTCGCCCGGCGTGAGGCCGCGCGGGACGATCTGCTGCAGCGGCGGGAGCGCGTCCCAGAACGGCACCTCCTCGGTGAACGTCATCAGGTGGACCTTGTCGGCGATCCCCGTGACGCGACCGTCCTCGAGCGCGAGGACCGAGTTCCATCGGTCGGTCCAGGTGCCGGTGATCGCGCCGACGAGCAGCGGGCCGTGGACGCCGTCGCGGAAGAACGCGTCGTCGCCGAGCGGATCGACCCGCGCCTCCCGCGGCCACCCGAACCCGTAAGCGGACTCGGGCCAGAGCACGAGATCGGCGCCGTCCCGCTCGAGGGCCGCGGTCGCCGCTCGCATGGCGCGGTGATCGGTGAGCGTGCGCGTGGCGTCGAGGCGCTCCTCGATGCCGAGCCCGTGCTGCATCAAGCCGACGCGCAGGAGCGGCGCGTGCTCGCGCTCTGCGCGCACCGCGGGGATGCGGATCGCTCCGAACGCGAGCGGGAGGCCGACGCAGACGAGGGCGACGGCCGCGGCCGCACGATCCCGCGCGCGGAGCGCCTGCGTGGCGGCGCACGCCCCGAGCAGGAAGAAGAGGTCCACCAGCGGCGGTCCACCGAGCTCGGCGCACTGCACGAAGTGGAGCGATCCCGTCTGCGAGACGCCCGGCCGCCACGGAAAGATCATCGGCACGAGCGACGACGCGACGAGGACCCCGAGCGGGAGCGAGAGCCACGTGCGCCGCCGGATGGCCGCGGCGAGCAGACACCCGAGTCCCCAGGGGGCAGCCTGCGCGATCCAGAGCAGCGTCGCGAGCGCGAGCGCGAGCGGCCACGGCATCATCGCGTAGCGCTCGAAGAGGCCGACGGCCCAGCGCATGGTCCACGCGTTCGTCGCGAAGCCGCTCGCCATCCCCAACGCCAGGGCCACGCGGGGCGAAGCGAGCGCGCCGTCCCAGCGCTCGAGCCCCAGCAAGAGCAGTCCGGGCCCGAGCCACGCGAGCGCCCACGCCTCCTCCGGCGCGCCCGCCAGGCCGATGCAGAGGCCCGCCGCCGTGCCGAGCGCCAGCGCGCGCTTCATCCGCGCAGGCGGAGCGCGCCCGCGCGCAGCGTGAAGCGCGCCGGGAGCCGCCCGGGGGCCTCGCCGTCGACGTCGAGCAGCACGTGCTCGCTCGGGCTCACGGGCTCGGCGACGACGACCCGCCCGCGCGTGTAGGTCACACCCTTGCGCCCGAGAAGCGTGCCCGCGTACAGATGCGGCGCCAGGCGCAGCTGGGCGACGAAGTCCACGTCCTCGAGCCCGACCACGTCGAACAGACCGTCGTCGAGCTCGGCGCGCGGCGCGATCTGCATGCCGCCGCCGAAGAAGCGGCCGTTGGCCACCGCGAGGTTCGCGATCGCCGTCTCGCGCGGCAGCTCGCCGTCCACCGCGATGCGCACGCGCTGGTTCCTGTAGCGCGCGGCGCCGCGCAGGGCGCCGACGAGGAAGGCGCCGGTGCCGCCCATCCACTTCGGCGACTCGTTCACGAGGCGATCGACGAGCCCGCCGAGGCCGAAGCTCGCGATGTTCAGGAACGCACGGCCGGTCTTCGCTCCGTCGTTTCCGACGAACTCGAGCCAGCCGGCGTCGATCGGCCGCACTTCGCTGGTGATGAGCCGCTCGACGAGCGCCTCCATCGCGGCGTCGCTGCTCCCGGCGTTCGTCGCGGCGAGCGTCTTGCGGAAGTCGCCGCCGGTGCCGCACGAGATCGGACCGAACCACGCCTTCGTCTCGACGAGCGCTCCGTCCGGCTCGAAGAACCCGTTCGTCGCCTCGTTCAGGGTCCCGTCCCCGCCGACGACGGCGATCCCCGCCGCGCCCGCCTTCAGCGCGTCGCGCACGATCGTCGTCGCGTCCCCGGACCTCGCGGTCAGCGCGACCCGGTATTGCAGCGCGCGCGCCTTCATCGCGCGCTCCAGCGCCGGCAGTCGCCGCTCGGCGCGCCCGGCACCGGCGTGCGGATTGACGACGAGCACGAAAGAAGTGGGTGTGTCGGCCACGGTCGGCACGGATCTAGTCGTGGCCAGGGGCCGAAAAGCAAGCGTTTGGTGGAAGCGCCCGGAGGCGCGGGCTACGATGCTCGACCTTCGCATCGGCAGTCGAGGCAACCACACGATGTCCCAGGATTTCGGCGTCAATCAGGGTCTCGTCGAAGAGCTCTATCTGAAGTATCGCGAGAACCCCGCGGCGGTCCCGGAGAGCTGGCAGCGCTACTTCGACTCGCTCGACGAGGATCTCGTCCCGCCGCGCAAGAGCTCGGCCGGGCAGGTGAGGGCGCCCGGGTCCAACGGCAGCTCCGCGGGCGTCGTGACCAGCAGCGGCGTCGTGACGGTGAGCGGCCTTGCGGCGCCCCCGACGGGCTTCGGCACTCCGTCCGACCGCCGCTCGTTCGCGCCGGGCCCCGAGACGAAGACCGCGACGGAGCTGCAGGCGCGCGTCTCGGCGATGGTGAACGCGTACCGCGTGCGCGGGCACCTCTTCGCGGACCTCGACCCGCTCGGCATGCTCGCCAAGCCCCCCTTCGACATCTCGCTCGAGAGCTTCGGCCTCGCGGACGTCGACGGCAGCACCGTATTCAACGCGATGGCCCAGCAGCTCACGCTGAAGGAGATCGCCCATCGCCTGCGCGAGACGTACACCCGCTCGATCGGCGTCGAGGTCACGCAGATCGAGGATCCCGAGGAGCGCGACTGGCTCCAGACGAAGATGGAGTCGACGCTGAACCGCCCCTCGCTCACGCGCGAGGAGCAGCACGCGATCCTCGCCAAGCTCACGGAGGCGGAGGTCTGGGAGACCTTCATCCACAACGCATACAAGGGCGCCAAGCGCTTCAGCCTCGAGGGTGGCGATGCGACCGTGCCGCTCTGCGACATGGCGATGGAGACCGCGGCGTCGCTCGGCGTCGAGGAGATCGTCATCGGCATGGCGCACCGGGGGCGGCTGAACGTCCTGGTGAACGTGATGGAGCTGCCCGCGATCGACCTGCTCTCGATCTTCGAGGACAGCGAGGCCGAGCGCATGAAGGGCCGGGGCGACGTGAAGTACCACCTCGGGTACTCCACCGATCGTGTCTTCGTCGACGCAGGGGGCGTCGAGAAGAAGGTGCACCTCACGCTCGCGTTCAACCCGAGCCACCTCGAGTTCGTGAACCCGGTCGTCGAGGGACGCGCGCGCGCCAAGCAGGACCGGCGCGCCGCGGGTCGCGGAGCAGAGGGCGAGCGCAAGCGCGTGCTCCCACTCCTCATCCACGGCGATGCCGCGTTCATCGGGCAGGGCGTCGTCGCCGAGACGATCAACCTCGCCAACCTCAAGGGCTACACGACGGGCGGCACCGTCCACGTCGTGATCAACAACCAGATCGGCTACACGACGCTCGTCGAGGACGCGCGCAGCACGCGCTACTGCACCGACCTCATCCGGATGCTGCGCTGCCCGGTGTTCCACGTGAACGGCGACGACGCGGAGGCCGTCGCACACGTCGCCCGCCTGGCCGCGGAGTACCGGCAGAAGTACGCGAAGGACGTCTGCATCGACCTCTACTGCTACCGCAAGTACGGCCACAACGAGGGCGACAACCCGTACATGACGCAGCCGCAGATGTACGCGCGGATCGACGCCAAGGAGACGCCGCGGGCGATCTACGCCAAGAAGCTCGTCTCGGACGGACGCGCGACGGACGCCGAGGTCGCCGCCTTGCTCGCCGATCGCAGAGGCCGCCTCGTGCGCGCCCACGAGCAGGTGAAGTCCAAGAACCGCTACGAGCCGGAGACAGGCACGGGCGTGTGGACCGGATTCCTCGGCGGTCCGGAGGCGGGCGTGTCCGACGCCGACACGAAGGTCGAGAGGGCCACGCTGGTGGATCTCGCGAGCGCGCTCGCGCGCTTCCCGGACGGGTACTCGCCGATGCGCCAGCTCCAGGATCGCAGCAAGGAGTACCTCGCGGCGGCCGGGGGCAAGCCGATGCGCTGGGGCATCGCCGAGAACCTCGCCTACGCGTCCATCCTGCTCGAGGATCATCCGATCCGGCTCACCGGCCAGGACTCGCAGCGAGGGACGTTCGGCCACCGGCACTCGGTGGTCCACGACTCCAAGACGGGCGAGCGATACATGCCGCTCCGCCACGTCGGGGCCGCGCTCGGCCGGAAGCAGGCCTCGATCGACATCTACGACTCGGCGCTCAGCGAGCAGGGCGTGCTCGGCTACGAGTGGGGCTACTCGCTCGACCGCCCCGAGGGCCTCGTGATCTGGGAGGCGCAGTTCGGCGACTTCGCGAACGGCGCGCAGGTCATCATCGACCAGTTCATCGTCAGCTCCGAGGACAAGTGGCACCGGCTGAGCGGCCTCGTGATGCTGCTCCCTCACGGCTTCGAGGGAGGAGGACCCGAGCACTCGAGCGCGCGCCTGGAGCGCTTCCTGGCGCTGGCGGCGGAGGACAACATCCAGGTGGTCAACCTCACGACCGCCGCGCAGATCTTCCACGCGCTGCGCCGTCAGGTGAAGCGTCAGTGGCGCAAGCCGCTCGTCGTCATGTCCCCCAAGAGCCTCTTCCGCTCGGACGACGCCGCCTGCACGATCGACGACCTCGCGAACGGGCAGTTCCAGCGCATCATCCCGGACCGCGAGGTCGTCGGGAAGAAGGCCAAGCGCGTGATCGCGTGCTCGGGGAAGCTCTACTACGAGCTCGCCGCGAAGCGGAAGGCCGAGGGGCGCGACGACGTCGCGATCGTCCGCTTCGAGCAGCTCTACCCGCTCCGCGCCGACGAGCTGCGCGAGGTGTTCTCGGCCTATGCCGAGGGCACCGATCTCGTGTGGTGCCAGGAGGAGCCCTGGAACAGCGGCGCCTGGTACTTCATGAACGCGCGGCTGCCGACGATCCTCGAGCACCGCTTCCCGCTCCGCTGCGTCTCGCGCGTCGAGAGCGCGAGCCCTGCGACCGGCTCGCCGGAGGCACACAAGCTCGAGCAGAAGCAGCTCATCGAAGAGGCGTTCGAGACGTCCGGCAGGAAGAGCCAGCGCCCGTCCGCACGCCCACGCGCGAACGGGAACTGACCTTTCAGTTCAGGTGGCGTGAGCCGCCCCCTCGACGCACCGGCGGAGCCGGATGCGTCTCACCCCCTCACCGACTCGGCTCGCTACCGCTCGCCTCGCGAGGCACACGGCTCAGCTCGCGCGGCCGCCGGATCGGCCCGGGGGCTCGAATCGATTTCGGGACAGCCTCTGAGCTTCGGCACGTGCGTCGCTCAGGGCTCACGCGTGCTCGCCGATCTCGGCGTGGCGCGAGGGCGAGGGCGAGGGCGAGGGCGAGCGCGAGGGCGAGGGCGAGGGCGCGGGCGCGGGCGCGGGCGCGGGCGAGGGCGAGGGCGCGGGCGCGGGCGCGGGACTCCTCGCCGGGAACGTCGCCGCGACGCACCCGGGTGCGCGTCGCTCAGGCCTCGCCGATGGAGTGGAGGAACTCCTCCGCCTCGCGCAGCTCCGCGTCCTCGATGCGCGCGCGCCGCGCCCAGAGCACCGCCTTCTGGTGATCGCCCTGCCGTGACGCGATCTGCGCCTGGCGCAGGAACGCCACGGCCTTGCTCATCGGGCCCGGGGTCTTCTGCAGCGTGACGACCTTGAGCGCGTTCATCGCGCTCGCGTCGTCGCCGAGCTGGATGGCGAGCTCGGCGAGCTCGGCCGCGACCGCGCTCGACTGCTTGTCGGTCTCGAGGGCGACCTTGAGCCACTCGAGCTGTGTCTGCGGGTCGCCCGAGAGGCCCGCGATCCGCGCCATGCGCTGCTGGAGCGCGGCGAGCGCCGGCGAGCGCTTCTTGCCCTTCTGCTGGATCGCGGTCTGGAGGATCTCCACCGCCTCCGCGAGCGCGTCCGAGCCGATGAGGGCGTCGACGAGCAGCACGAGCAGGTCGAGATCGTCCTCCTTGAGCGCGAGCGCCTCGCGGAGCGGCCCGATCGCTCGCGCGGGCTGCTGCAGCTCGTACACGTAGATCTCGCCCGCGCGGCGCAGCGCCGCCTCGCGCACGTCGCCCTCGTTCTGCTGCGCGTCGACGAGCAGGACGGAAGCGAGCTCCTCGAACGCGCCGATGCTCTCGTAGAGCGCGCGCAGCGCGTTGCGGATGCCCACATGATCGGGCTGGTCCCGGTGCGCGGCCTCGAGGCCGTCGCGCGCGGAGCCTGGATCGCCGGCCTGGCCCGCCGCGGCGTGCAAGCGCAGCGCGATCTCGGCCTGCGCCTCGCCCGTCTCCAAGCCCACCAGGCGAGTCGTGTGCATCACGACGTCCGACCAGCGCTCCGCACCGCTGTCGAGCTCGACGAGCGTGCGGAGCGCGGAGACGTCGCCCGGATCCCGCTCGACCCAGCCGGCGAGCACGTCGCGGCTGCGCGGTGTGTCGCCACCGGCGCGCAGGATGCTGGAGAGCCGCAGCGTGGTCGCTCGCTCGCCCTCGAGGTCACCGCCGCTCGCCAGGACGTCCCGGTGCGCATCGAGCGCGGCGACGAGCTGCGCCTGTGCGCCCTTGGCGTCGATGCGGAAGCTCTCCTCCGCGTCCTCGAGCGCGCCCGCGGTGTCGCGCAGCTCGAGGCGCAGCCGGCTGCGCGTGCCGAGCAGCTGCGCCCTCTCGCGCGTGGCGTCCGGGCGTTGCTCGAGCACGGCGCGAACGGCCTCGGCCGCATCGTCGATGCGCCCCGACTGCGTGAGCGCCTCCACGAGCTCGCCCAGGAGCGCGAGATCTCCCGGCGCGAGCGCGGCGGCGTCCTTCAGCACGTCGGCGGCCCGCTCGGGGCGGTTCAGCTCGCCCCTGTAGAGGCCCGCCGCCTCGCGATAGCGCGCCAGGCGCGCGGCCGCGTCGGTCCGGTGCGCGGCGTCGAACGCCATCATGTCGGCGAGCGCCTCGACGTCGCCCCGCTCCCGCAGCGCCAGCTCGAGCCGCTTGCGCAGCTTCTCGTGGCCGGGAGCGGCGCGGAACCCGGTGTCCAGCGCGCGCAGCGCGGCGTCCGGATCCTCGAGCTCCGTGAGCTGGTCGGCGAGCGAGAGCGCCAGCTTGGCGGCCGGCTCGCCCGTCTCGACGGCGAGCAAGCGCTCGCCGAGCGTCGCGCGGTCGCGCGCGTCGTCGTCCTTCCCGTAGAGCTGATAGAGCGCCCGGAGCAGCGCGGGATCCTCCGCCGCCCAGTCGAGGCCGGCGCGGTACGCGTCCATCGCGTCCTCGCGGCGCGTCTTGGCGTAGAGGCCGCCGGTGCGGAGCGAGAGCGCGGCCACGGCGGCCGCGTCGTTGCGATCGCGCGCGCGGTCGAGCTGCAGGCGCAGGAGGTCGGCGAGCTCCTCGTCGCGCCCGGAGCGCTCGAAGACGTCGGCGAGCAGCTGCGAGGCCCCGAGGTGATCCGGATCCTCGTCGAGGACCTCGCGCAGCACGGAGATGGCGTCCTCCTGAGCGGCGAAGGGTCCCATGAGGCGCGCGGCGAGCTCCATGCGGAGCGCGTTGCGGTCCTCGGGCTCGATGAGGCCGTCGAGCGTGCGTCGCACGAGCGCCTCGTACCCGGCGCGGTCCTCGGTGGCGACGTACGCGTCGGCGGCCGGGCCCCAGAGCGTGCGGTCCCGCGGCTCCGCCTCGACGAGCTTGGCGTACGTGCGGACGGCGAGCTCCGGGTCGCCGCCGGGCTGCGAGGCCAGCGCAGCCAGATCCTTCGAGAGCGCCTCGGTGCGCGGGGCGTCGCCCGAGGCCTCGGAGGCCTCGACCGCGGCGAGCGTCCATCGGATCGCGCCCGCGAGGTCGCCGGCCGCGCGCCGGCGGTCCGCGAGCGAGGTCGGGATCCAGAGCGCCCCCGCGAGCCCGTCGAGCGACCCCTTCGCGATCTCGGCTCCGCGGACGAGCAGCCGCTCTGCCTCGTCGCTGCGCCCGAGGTCGGTCGCGACCTGCGCGGCCTCGCGCACGTCCTCGATCGACGCGCCCTCGCCCGCGATGCGCTCACCGAGGTACCCGAGCAGGAGCGACTTGTCCCCCGACGCGCGTGCCGTCCGCTCCCAGAGCGCGGCCAGGCCGTCGTAGACGCCGGAGTGCGCGTCCCCTGGGAAGTGCGCGGCGGCGTCGGCGGCGGCCTTGGCGGCGCGGGCGTTGTCGCCGTCGCGCGCGACCGCGTCGGCGAGCGTGTCGAGGCCGCTCTGCAGCGTCTCGCCATCGCGCAGCTCGACCTCGGCGATGCGGTAGAGCGCATCCGTCTTGGCGCTCTCCGGGATGTCGTCCTCGGGGCGGCCCATGCTGCTCGTGTCGACGCCCGCGGCGACGAGCCGGCGCAGCACGCGGATCTCCTCGATGCGGTCGCCACGCGCTGCGGCGACGCGACCGAGGGCGCGCCATGCGTCGACGGTCCGCACGCCGAGCCCCTCGACGCGCGCGTACGCCTCCGCCGCGCCCGCGAGGTCGCCGGCGTCGTTCTCCAGGATGTCGGCGAGGTGCATCAGCAGGTCGGACGCGAGCTGGGCGTCCTCCTTGCGCCGCGTCGTTCGATCCACGAGCTTGCGCAGCGTCTCGGCCACGCGCGCGCTCTCGCCGTGCTTCTTGGCCGTGGCGCGCGCGGCGCTGATCTGCGCCGTCCAGTCGGGCGCGATCTCGATCGCCTCGAGGCGTGCCCCGAGCGCCTCCTTGGGCTGGTCCTTCAGGGTCTCGAGCAGGTCGGCGCGATCGGCCAGGACCCGCGCGCGCGGCATGCCCGAGTCGTCGAGGGTCATGCGCTTGGCGAGGATCTTCTCGGCGAGATCGGCCTCGCCGCGCGCGATCAGCACCCTCGTGAAGCGCGCCGCTTCGGCGCTGTGCTGCTGGCCCGTCTCGACCGCCGACTCGAGCAGCTCGCGCGCCTGCGCGTCCTGTCCGCGATCCTTGGCGAGGCGGGAGAGCTCGTAGAGCACCTCGCTGGCGCCGACCTGCACGTCGGGCGCGTCCGGCGACTGACGACGCACGAGGAGCAAGAGAGCGCGGTACGCGCGCTCGCTGCGGTCGAGCTGCCCGCCCTCGCGCGCGAGCTGGCCGAGCAGGCGGAGGATCCCCGCGTGGCCGAGGTCCATGCTCGAGGCCTTGTCGAGGTGATCGAGCGCCTCCTTGAGGTCGCCGGCTGCGTGCGCGACCTGCGCGAGCTGGTAGTGGGCATGCGCACGCTCGGGCGAGCGGCGGCGGCCGAAGTCGGTGATCATCTGCTCGAGCACGGTGCGCGCCTCCGCGAGGCGGCCGGCCTTGCGGTAGCCCTCGGCGAGGGTGCTCTTCAGTTCCTGGTCCAGCTCGGCGCGCTCGCGCGCGGACTCGAGCATGCCGATCGCCTCTTCGGGCGCGCCGAGGTCGCGGTAGATGCCCGCGGCCTCGTGCACGTACGCCGTCTGCGCGTCGCCGCTCGCGTGCTTGGCGCCGTCCCGGAGCAGGTTCGCGAGCTCGAGGCGCTTGTCGGACTTCCGGTAGAGGTCGGCGAGCCGGTCGCGCGCGGCGATGGCCGCGGGATCCTCGGCCACGGCGCGCTCGAGCGCGAGGATCGCGCGGTCGGTGCGGCCCGCGGCGAGGCGCGCGTCGGCGAGCCGGAGCGCGACCTGGTTGCGCGCCTCGACGCCCTTGGTCGCGTCGAGCTGCTTCTCGAGCCACTCGGCCGCGAGCGCGGGCTCGTTGCGCCCGAGGTGGATGCGCGAGAGCGCCTCCAGGGCCTCGATGGCGCCGCCGAGGTTACCGGCCGCGAGCCCGACGACGCGACGGTACGCCGTGAGCGCGCGCTCGGTGTCGCGCAGCTGCTCCTCGCCGATCTTCGCGACGCGGCTCCAGAGGCCGGCCGCACGCTGGGGGTCCTGGTCCTCGAGGCGTCGCGCCTGCCCCGCGAGCAAGTCCGCCAGCTCTGCGCTGCGACCCTTGCCCTCGAGCACGCTCGAGACCTCGGCGATCGACTCCTGGTGGCCCGGCTGCTCGGCGAGGTTCGCGCGGAGCATCTCCACGCGACCGCCCTTCTCCTCGAGGTGGCCGAGCAGTCGCGCGACCTCGAGGCGCACGACGAGCTTGCGCTCCGCCGGCAGCTCGAGCTCGAGCTCGCGCTTGCGCAGGGCGAGCAGCTCCGGCACGCGCGCGCGCGCCTCGTACGTCTTGGCCAGGCGATCGACGACCTCGCTGTCCTCGAGCGAGTCCTCGATCACCTGCTGGTAGAGACGCATCGCGCGCGCCTCGTCGCCGAGCTTGCCCTGCGCGAGGTCGCCCGCGCGTCGCAGCATCGCCCGCGACTCCGAGGCGGGGAGCGGCAGGCGTGAGCCCTCGACCAGCCAGTCGATGGCGTGCGCGATGCGGCCGGCGTCGGTCTCCAGGCGCACGAGCGCGTTGAGCGCGTCGAGCGCCGTGCGGTCGGCGGGCCGCTCGCCCTTGGCGGGCTCGCCCTTCAGCCAGAGGCGCGTCGCGGCGCGCTGCAGGCGGCCGAGGATCTCCCGCGTCAGGACGGGGTCCTTCACGTTCTCCTCGGCGATGCGGGCCGCGTCGAAGAGCGCGTCGAGGTCGCCCGGCAGCTGATCGGCGAGCGCGAGGAGCGTGTCGACCAGCCGGCGTCCTGGCGCGCGCCACGAGAGGCGCGCGAGCTCGCGGAGCGTGTCGGTGTGCGCGGGGTCGAACGCGAGCGCCCGCGCGAGGAGCGCCTCGGCCTTCTCGAGGTCGCCCCGGTGGTCGCGCTGCCATGCGGCGAGCCGGACGAAGAGCGAGCGCAAGAGGTCCGAGCTCGCGCGCGCCTCGGTCGACGAGAGAGCACCGGCGCGCGCCTCGATGGCCGGCTCCGCGCCCGCGGCGAGGGCGTCCCAGGCGCCTTTCTCCTCCGCTTGCGCCTCGACCTGCGCGAGCAGGGGCTCCTCGATGGCGCGAAGGGCGAAGGAGGAGTCGACCAGCGTGCGCGCGACGGTGGCGAAGTCTCCCGCGCCGGCCGCGAGGCGCGCGACCTGGCCGGCCACCTCCTCGTCGGTGGGCTGCAGCGCGAACGCGGCGCGCGCAGCCTCGAGCGCCTCCGCGTCGGCGTCGTTCGCTTCGAAGAGGTCTGCGGCGCGCTTGCCGAGGGCGAACGCGCGCAGCGGGTCGTCGACGAGGCGTGCGCTCGCCCCCGCCAGCGCCGCAGCGGCGTCGCGCTGCCGGCCGGCGGCGCCTGCGAGCCGCAGCAGCTCGCGCTCGAGCGCGTCGTCCTCGGGTGTGAGCGCGAACGCCGAGCGGGCGTGCTCGAAGGCCTTCGCGGGATCCGCCTTGCGCTGCTCCTCGAGCGCGCTGGCCTCGCGCAGCAGGCGAACGCGCGCGCGCGTGTCGTCGCCGCAGGCCTCGAGCCGATCGGACAGGAGCGCCAGCAGCGCGTCCACGTCGTCCGTTCGACGCGCTGCTTCGGCCAGGCCCTCGACGGCGCCGGCCTTCGCGCTCGGGACCGCGAGTAGCGTCGCGAGACCCGCGCGCGCCGACGGGTGGCCGGGGTCGAGGCGGATGGCCTCGTGGAAGAGCTTGGCCGCGCTGTCGCCGTCGGCGAGGGGACCCGCACGCAGCGTCGCGAGCCGCACGAGCATCTCGACCGCGCGCTCCGCGTCGCGCTTGCTCGCGCGATCGAGCAGCTCGTTCTTCGCCTCGTGGCGGCCGACGGTCTCGTAGAGGCGGGAGAGCGCGTCGACGGTCTCGTTGGTCTCGCCGAACTCGGACGCGATGCCGCGCCATGTCTCGATCGCGGCCGCGTGATCGGCGAGCCGCGTCTCCTCGATGGTCGCGATCTCCACGAGGTCGGTGCGTCGCACCGCACCGGGGAGCGGGAGCGCCGCGCGCGCGGCCAGCGTCTTGGCCCGATCGGCGTGCCGCCCGAGCTCGGCCAGGAGCGCGCTCTTGGCTTCCAGCGCCTCGAGGTCGGCGGGATCGGCGGCGAGGCGCCGGTCCCACGCGGCGAGCGCACGGTCCCGGTCGCCGAGCTCGGCGGCCAGGCGCGCCGCGCTCCCGAGCGCGCGGCGGCGCTCGGACGCGTCCACCTCGAGCGTCGCGAGCTGCTCGCGCAGCGCCAGCAGATCCGCGCGCCGCTCGCCCCCCGCCGCGTCGAGCAGGACGGCGAGGCGTCGCGCGACCTCGAGCTTGCGCGCCGCGCTCGTCCCATCGGCGTCGAGCACGCGGCGGTACAGCGCCTCCGCCGCCGCGCGATCGGTGCGAGCACGAACGTCGCCCGCGGCGACGAGCAGCTCGTTGCGTCGGGACGTGCTCGTGGACGCGGCGGCCGCCGCCTCGAGCGCATCGGCCAGCGGTCCGAACGCCTCGATCGACTCGGCGACCTTCGCGAGCCGGTCCTCGGCCTCGCCGTCGGAGGGATCGAGCGCGAGCACGGCGGCCCACTGCTCGAGCGCGACCTGCGGCTGCCCTGCGCTCTCTGCGACGTTGGCGAGCTCGCGGTGCAGCGCGATCTTGTCCTGCCCGGTCGAGAACGAGAGCGCCGCGCGCGTGACGCGCTGGTAGTCGTCCGACTTGCCGGCGGCCTGGTAGCGCTCGCGCAGCTCGGCGAGGGCCTCGCGCCGCACCGTCGCGGGCGCCGAGTCGAGGGCGAGCACGCGCTCGACGAGCACCATCGCGTCCGCGACCGCCTCGCCGCCTGCGAGCAGGCCGCGCGCCTCTTCCAGCGACGCGCCCGCGTCGCTCAGCGAGTCGAGGTAGGTGCGCGCGATCTGGAGGCGCTTCTCGGGGGACTCGGCGTCCTCGCCCTTGCGCCAGAGCGCGATCAGCTCCTGGTGGCGGCCCTGGCGCTCGAGCAGGCGCTCGAGCTGCACCTTCAGCTGCGTGTCGCTCGGCCGCAGCTCGGAGAGCTGAGCGAGGTAGCCGATGGCGCGGTCGGGCTGCCCGGCGAAGTCCTTGGCGAGCTGCATCGCTTCCTCGAGCAGCTGCGTCTTGCGGAAGGGATCGTCGGCCGCCGCGAGGGCGCGGTCGTAGAGCGCGAGCAGATCGCTCCAGCGCTCGCGCACCGTCATCAGCACGGTGACGCGCGAGAGCGCCCAGTCGGCGCGCGGGTCGAGCGTGAGCACGCGCGTGAGCACCTCGCTGAGGAAGGGCGAGTCCTCGCCGAACCACTCCTCGTGGAACCCGGACGCGCGCGGGCCGATCGCGGTGACCTGCGCCTGCGTCAGGTTCTTCGCGAGCACGTCGCGGTAGAGCTGACCCACCTCGTCGGGCTTCTGGAGCTTCGCCGCGATCTCTTCGAGATCGTCCCAGAGTCCGAGATCGTCGGGGGCGGCCTCGACGGCGGCGAGGGCGGACTTCAGACGGGGATCGAGCTCGCTCATGACGGTCCTCTCCGGGCCGCCACTGCCTCGGAGGCGGGGCGGGCCGGCAGGATATCAAGGTCGGTCGCGACTTGGATCCGCGATCACCGCCCGGCCTCGCCCGGGCACCTCGGGCGATATCGCGCCGAAAAAGGCGCGAGGCCGGCGAGCGTTCCGCTCGTGCCGGCCTCGTTCAGCGCCTTGGTTCGGGAGAGCGGGACAAGGGATTCGAACCCTCGACTTCAACCTTGGCAAGAGGGATCGAGTCCCCGCGCGTGAACGAGAAACCCGAGATTCTCGGGAGAAAGTGCCTCGTGGTGCTGCGTGCCGACGCGTGCTGTCCCGTCAGAATGTGGGGATCGAGGTGGGGATCCTCGCCCGTGCGCGACCCCCGCGTCCCGGGCCCGAGTGATGCCGCAGAGCGAGCGGATCATCCCGCGTCGCCCGCGTCGACCCCTGCATCGTCGATGCTCGCGTCCGTGCCAGCATCGGGCTCATCGTCGTAGGGCAAGAGGCTCGGGTCGAACTGCACGAGCTGCGAGCCGACGTTGTACAGCACGCGGTGCGACGAGACGTGGAGTAGCTGTCGGCCCGCGATGTCGTCCGGCATCGCATACGTTCTCCGGCCACCACCGTGCAGGTCGATGATCTCGAAGCGGTTGGGCCCATCGTCGAAGTCGACCCAGAGGCCATCCCCCACTCGGGGGTGGTAGACGGTGTCGATGACGCGGACGAAGGTAGGAGCGAAGGCGGTCGGGTCCTCGACGAAGCGCGCGGTCCACAGCTCGGGCGGGGTCGTCGTCGAGCCCAGCGGGAACTGCGCCCACCCGACGTCGATCCCGTCGGTGACGGGTCGTGCGATGTCCACGCCCGTTGGAGCGCGGTACAGGGCATAGCCGCCCGGCACGCCTGCGTGCCCGAGCACGATGTAGCCTGCCGACGAGCTCGTTTCGTAGTTGACGAACATGACTGCATTGCCGACCACGCTCGGGTCGTCCTCCACGGCTCCGGCCATTCCCGCGGAGTCGTAGAGTCGAATGAAACTCCCCGTGGAGAGGTCGACGAAGAAACCCGCCGAGTCCCACGCGACGAGCGCTGTGTCGCTCACGAAGAGGCCCTGCACGAAGGCCGCGCCACGGAAATGCGTGCGATCATCCAGGAACGCGCGATCGATGCGACCCGCATCGGAGAGTGGCGCCACGAAGAAGCTCGCGCCCTCGACGCCGCCACTGCTGTACGAAGTCCCCATGGCGAAGCGACCGCCGCCAATCGCTCCGAAGCCAAGTCCGCAGAACATCGGATCTGCACGGGTTCCACCACGATACGCTGCGATCGGTGGCCCACCATCCGTGGGTGAGACGAAGATCCAGGTCCAGTCGTCAGGCGTCACCGTACCGACGGCGTACGTCCCGTCGGAGCCATACCAGTCGCCACTCTCGATCACGCTCGAGACCTGACAGTTGCTGCGCGAGCTGCAGGGCGAGAACCGCACTCGGAGCTGATCGAGGCGCTCGGGATGGTTTGCCCGCTCGAGCCGGCAGAAGTCGGGGAGCCCCACTGCGATCGAGACCCACTCCGGGTCGGCCGTGCCACTGTCCGACGGTCCCACGTCGTGCGGACCGACATCCGGAGCCGCGTCCGCAGCGGCTGCATCAGGCCCGCCATCACCGGGCGCGACCGGCGTGTCGCAGGAAACCCACGCGGCCAGCGCGACGACCAGGATGAGCGGACGTGCGGGTTGCACGGCGCCCTCAGAAGCAGCGCTCGATCATCCGCGAGCCGCTGATGAACTGCCGCCACTCGTAGCCGATCGGATGTGGACCCCGCACGCCGGTCACGACGAGCGTGAGCCCGATCGCGCTCGCGTGAATCGGCGCGTCGGTCAGCCCTCCGAGTCCGCCTGCGAGCCCGCGCGGCGTGCCGTCTCGGTCGAGCGCGACGACCACGTGGAGGGCGGAGCCGAGCGACGCGGCGACGTAGAGCCGATGGCCGGCGCCCGCGGTGAGCTGGAACCGATCGTTGGACGTCAGGCGGCGCCACTCCGCGATTGTGTGGGCCTGGGACGAGCTCACCTCGATGCCGAGGAGCCGTGCGAAGCGCATGTGGTGCACCGTGCGCTCGTCGAGCACGTAGAGCGTGTCGTCCTCGGCGGAGTACGTCGAGGCGAGGACGTGCCCGAGCGGCAGGGACGAGTCAGGCAGCGCGCTCCACGAGAGCGCATCGGTCGAGAACGCGCTGATCGACGAGACCGGGCCCGCGGACCCGTCGCCGCCGATCACGTACAGCGCACGCCGCCGTGCCGCGAGCACGTAGCCAGCGCTCGGCAGGACGGGAGGCGGTGCGGATTGGGCGAGCGCGAGGAACGGCCCTTGGCACTGGCCTGGCGGGCACTGGCAGTTGGGGCATTGCGCATCGACGCGTGTCAGGGCGCCCTGACCGGCGATGACGACGGACTGGACCGCGTTGCTCGCGTCGAGCGACACGAAGCGCACGCCGGTCGGCTCGAGCCACTCGGTCGGCTCGGCGACGGACGTCCAGCGGAGTCCTTCTCCCTCGAAGATGGTCGGATCGAAGAGCGCGAGGCCGAACGACGCCACGGGTACGCGATAGGCCCCGATGGCCAGCGCGATGCTGCTGTGATCGACCTGCGTGAAGGGCGGGAGCGCGCGGAGCCCGGACCAGCCGACACCGATCTCGGGGAAGAACCCGGCGCAGTAGGGACAGGCGGCATCGCCGACGATCGGGCCGATGACGCTCACCCACGGCGGCGGTGCCGTCCCCGGGATGACGATCGTCGTGGCGTCGGGGACCAGGCCGCTCCAGTAGTGGCTCGCGCGCTCCTCGGCGAAGGGAACCGGGGCGTTCGGGCACGCGACGCTGCCGGCGCACGCGCTGCTGCAGTCGCCATCCTGGCAGCAACTCGCGCCGTCGCACGACTGCGTGGCGAGCGTCGTGACGGTTCCGAGCGTGCTCGTGTGGGTCCACAAGACGCCGTGGAGCACCCCGGCCGCGGATGGAGCGATCGGATAGGAGCCCGCGAACGCACTACTCCATCGCGAGAGGTCGGTCGCGGCACACGAGGTGGCGCTGGTGCTCTGCAGGCAGTGAGTGAAGGAGGCGTCGGCATCCAGGACGTCGGGCGTCAGCGCCGGGACCGGCTCGTACTGCACGGCGTAGCGCGTACGCCGAGTTGGGGTCGGACCCGGAGTGCCCGACGTCGTGTCCCGACTGGTCGTGATCCAACGCCACGCGCTGTCCTCTGGAGCACCGAGTTGCGCGGTCGTCCGGTACGTGGTGGTCTGGTTGACTCGACATGCGGTGGTCGCGGTGCCGGTAGCGCATACACGTCGCTCGGTAACGGTCCCGGCGCTCGCGATCTCGCATGGACAGAACCGGAAGCCCGTGGCCCCCTCCACGCTCGGCGGCGCATCGCTTTGGCGTCCATCGACGACCAGGCGAGTGGTTCGCAACGTCGGCAGGGTCGTGGGGTCACCGCTCGGCGTCGTGCGCGGCTCGGTGAGGCCGCAGGGGGTCGGATCGCAGAGGTCGCCGCGCATGCCGACGCACGGCCCGCTCGCCGCGCAGCCGAGCGCCGCACGCTCGGCGTCCTCGTTGCAGTTGTTCTGCAGCGGGTCGTACGCGTCTGGACAAGCATCGCATGCGTCCCCGACGCCGTCGTGGTCGCGATCACGCTGGTCGGGGTCGGGGACGCCCGGGCACACGTCGTGCGGCGCGGCGCCGCCGATCGCCGTGTCGCGGAGGCCGTCGCCGTCGGGGTCGTCGAGGCTCGGATCGGCGGGCCCGACGTACACGCGGTAGCCGCGCTCGACATCGATCACGCACTCGTGCGTGTCGCAGTCGAGGAAGCGCGCGAGGAAGTCGCGTACCGCGGGATCCCAGACGGGGCGGTTGGCCTCGATGTTCGGGTTCATCTGCACGCCGACGCCTGCGTCGAAGCCCGGGCCGATCGAGGTGCCTGCATCCACGCCGGGGAGCACTGTGCCGCCAGCGCGCGAGGTCAGCGCGACGAGCTCGATGGGCTCGAGATCGGGGTTCCGTGCGTAGAAGGGCGAGCCCGAGTCACCAGTCAGGACAGAGAGGAACTCCGACTCGGGCGTGTCGACGAAGTGCGTGAAGTCGCCAGAGCCTGCGAGCTCGATCCTTGGATCCGGCCCGACGGCGCCGAACGTGAGCGTCGCGAAGACCCGCCCCACGCTCGGATCGATCTCCAAGCCTGGGCCGACGCCAGAGTCCGCGCTGGCGCCGGCGTCGATGCCGGGGGTGCCGACGTGGAACGCGCTCGACCACGTGATAGGCGTGCCCATGACGACGGGCCTCGGGTTGGTCGGATCGAACGGCGAGAGCGCCCTTGATGCCGGCGTCGCCACGATCGTCGTGCCGTGGCTCGGGCCGTCGACACGTCGATCGAGCACGAGGACCGCCCAGTCGAGGCTCGTGACGAAGGGGCGGCCGACGGTGTCGCCGTCCGGCGTGAAGTTGAGCAACGGATCCCCGCAGCGCGTGTGCTCTTGACCGAGCACGGCGCCGTCGGGGATGAAGCATCCGACCACCTGCGCGCTCTGGCCGGCGGTCGCCCAGTCTCTTCCGAACGCGACTGAATCGAGGTAGATCGGCGCGGCGCTCGCGAACCCTGCCACGAACGGGCAGTGGGCAGCGGTGAGCACGACGCGTGGCGAGACCAGGATACCCCCGCAATGGCTTCTCCCCGCCGCATCGAGCGGCCCGACGATGCGGACGACGGCGTCACGCCGCGCCTGCGCTTCCGAGGCCAGGCCGGCGTCCGCCTCGTCCGGCACGAGCAGGCCTCCGTCGAACGGGAACCCGTAGATGTTCTGCGCGTTCGCCTGGACGTTCTGGTCCGCGCAGCCTGCGAGCGTGAGCGCGAACAGCACGAGACGAACCAGATGACCGCGCATGTTCACCTCCGCGTGTCCTGATCGGTGTCTCACGCGCGTCGGCCGGCCCGCAAGAGCCCGCGCCGCGTCGGCGCTGAATGCAACCCGGGGCGGGTTGCACTCGGCCACGTCGCCGAGGTGGGGATCGTCGCCGACGGAACCGAAACGGCCCGTCCGGCTGCGAGCGCGGAACGGGCCGTTTTCTAGGAGGATTCGAGAGAGCGGGACAAGGGATTCGAACCCTCGACTTCAACCTTGGCAAGGTTGCACTCTACCACTGAGTTAGTCCCGCAGAGTGGACGGCGTTGGTAGCGCGGGCTCCCGAGGTCGTCAAGCGCGGGGACGTCAGGTCCGCATCAGGTCCCGGTAGGCGAGCTGGTCGGCGTGCATCCGGTGGTAGAGGCGGTGCTTCTGCTCGTGGAACGCGCGTACGGCCGCGCCGCCAGGCTCGAGCGTCCGCTCGGCCGCGTTCATCGAGGCCATCGCCGTCGTGAGGTCCAGGACGTCGCCGCTCGCGACCGCGCCGAGCATCGAGGCGCCGAGGAGCACGGCCTCCTTCTCGCGCGGGAGCACGATGCGCGTGCCGGTCGCGTCGGCGTGCTCGCGGAGGAACACGGGGTTCTTCGTGTCGCCGCCGCAGGCGATCATGGTGTCGATGCGGTAGCCCGCGGCGTTCATCGCGTCGACGACGTGCCGCGTGCCGTGCGCGATGGCCTGGACGGTCGAGAGATAGAGGAGCGCGAGCGCGTCGACCGAGGAATCGAGCGTGAGCCCGCTGATCATCCCGCGCAGCGTCGGATCGGCCCGCGGCGAGCGGTTGCCGTGGAAGTCGGGGCCGACGTGCAGCTCGCGCGTGAGCGCCGCCGGGAAGGCGAGGCCGGAGGCGAGCGCGTCGAGGCGCGCGTTGAGGAGCGCGTAGACGCTCGTGCCCGTCGCCTTCGCCTCGGCGTGCAGCTCCGCGGCGCGCGCGTGGGAGTCGATCACGTGGTCGATCAGCGCTCCGGTCGCCGACTGGCCGCCCTCGGTCAGCCAGAGCCCCGGCACCATCGCCGAGAAGTACGGCCCCCAGATGCCGTCGATGAACCTCGGCTCCTTGCTCACCGCCATGTGGCAGGTGGAGGTGCCGCCGATGAGCGCGAGGCGCGTCTCGAGCACCTCGGGCGAGAGCGAGGACGCGCCCGCGCCGAGAAGCCCGAGCCCTCCCGCGTGCGCGTCGATGATCGCCACGGCGCACGCGACGCCGGGCGCCAGGCCGAGCTCCATCGCCGCGCGCTCGGTGAGAGCGCCCGCGCGCTCGCCCATCGGCCGCACGACGCGGCCGATCTTGCCGTGGTCGAGATCCGCCAGGCCCACACGGGCGAAGAACGAGTCGTCCCAGCGCGCCTCGTGCCCGAGGTAGGTCCACTTGCACACGGTCGTGCAGAGCGAGCGCACGTCGGCGCCGCTCGCGCGCCAGAGCAGCCAGTCGGGGAGATCGAAGAAGCGCGCCGCCCGCGCCCAGGAGGCGGGGAGCTTGTCCTTGAGCCAGAGCAGCTTCGGCGGCTCCATCTCGGGCGACATCGTGCCGCCGACGTAGCGCAGCACCGCGTGCTTCGTGGCGTTGATGCGTTCCGTCTGATCGATCGCGCGGTGATCCATCCACACGATCACGTCCTGATCGGCGGCGCCGTCCGGCGAGACGGTCACAGGCGCGCCCTGCGCGTCCATCACGACGAGCGAGCACGTCGCATCGAAGCCGATCCCGACGACGTCGGAGGGGGCCGCGCTGGCCTCCTTCATCGCGGCGCGCGTCGCGTCGCACACGCTCTGCCAGATCGCCGCCGACGACTGCTGCACGAAGTCCGGCGCCGGTCGCCAGAGAGGGAAGGGCGCCGAGCCGATCCCGCGGCGCGCTCCGGTCCGGTCGAAGAGCCCGGCCCGCGCGCTCGCGGTGCCCACGTCGATGCCGAGATAGAGGCGCTGCACGCTCATGCGGGCGAGTAGACACGAGCGCGCGAGCGAGGTCGAGGTCGCTACTCCGCCGGGCCGCGCGAGCTGGCGATGGTCCGTGCCGTCTGGGCATGCCGTCGCCGCGCCGACCGAAGGCGATCGGCGGGCGTGGGATAGCGTCGCAGGAACCAGCGAATGAGGGAGATCATCTCGGCCATCTCGTCCGGCGCGATCTCGCCGTCGGCCCACGCCCGAAACTCGTCCGCGCTCAGGCGCCGCTGCGCGAGCCCCTCGACGCGCTGGATCGCGTCCGCGTCCGCGTGCGCGCGCGTGGTCACTTGCGTGCCTCCTTGAGCGCTCGCAACAGCCGGATGTCCTCTGCGTCCTTCGGTCGTGCGCCGAAGCGCTTCGTCAGGATGAGGTCGTCGATGCACGGCACCGCGATCCGGACGCCAGCCGCGACGACGAGCTCCTCGCGTCGCTGCCACACGTCGTGGAACTCGACGCGGATTCCGTCGATCGTCGGGACCGAGCGCGCGATCAGGACGTCGACGCGCTCCCCGTTCTCGAGCACGTACCGACCAACCTTGCGTGCCTCCTCGGGTGTGCGGTTCGGGACCATGTCGAGCGGCGCGACGGCGGCGTTCACGAGCTCCGCGTCCTCGCTGCGCGTCCAGAGGTCGTAGTCGGCGGTGCTCACGGGGATGCCCCATGCGATGACCGCGCGGCGGCCGATGAGGAGCACGCGCGCGCCGCTGTTCGCGAGCGCGCGGTAGAACTCTGCTTCCTCGAAGGCCTCGACGTCCACGTGTCGAGGATAGCTCACGCCGTTCGTCGCGGCCCTCAGCGGTACCCGAGCTCGGGGCCCAGCGTGATCTTGCTCCGCATGAACGAGCCGTTGCCGCGCGCGACCTCGGCGCCTGCGTCGTCCGTGACGACGGCCTCGGCGAGGAAGAGCGTCTTGCCGACGTGCACGGCGCGTCCCCGCGCGGTCAGCGTGCCGCCGGTCACCGGCCTCGTGATGTACGTCGTGAAGCTCGCGGTGACGACGAACGCGTCCTCGACCTTCGAAGCGACCGCGAAGAAGCACGCGTCGTCGAGCACCTTGAAGTAGACCGAGCCGTGGAGCGCTCCGGCCGCGTGGAAGAAGGTGGGCTTCACCGCGACGACGACCTCCGCGCTCCCGTCGCCGATGGTGATCGCCGGCTGGTAGAGCGCGTTGATCGGCGCGCCGCGGTACATGTTCTCGAGCTTGCGGTGATGCTCGGCGCTCATCGGGCGCCGAGCACGCGGACGCGGAAGCCGAGCTCGTGGCTCAGGGCCACCATCTCCTCGAACACGTCGCCGTACGCGACCGCGACGTGGTTCGAGAGATAGTGCGCCATCAGCGTGTCGCGGCCGATGCCCATGTCGGCGGCCATGAACGGCCACTGGCGCGTCGTGCCGAGCCACCAGCGATCTCGCACCTCGGGCGGGAGCTTCACGACCTCGCCCTTGCCGACGTCCATCCAGAGCCTGCCGCCCTTCACGTACGCGCGCGCCCACGTCATCGCGCCGGGCAGGCTCTCGCCCGCGAACGTGCCGCCCGGCGTCGGGAAGTACATCGAGGGCTGCCGGTAGCTGTGCACGCCCTTCAGCGTCTTGGGGTCGTGGTTGAACGCGTACGCGCCGCACGATCCCGAGTTCAAGAGCACCCAGAGGAAGCGCCCGTCGTGCTGGGCGCCCCAGCGCACGTCGTGGAACATCACGGCCTCGTGCAGGCCCTTGCTCGCGCAGAGACGCTTGAGCATCTCCATCGGCACGACGTTGCCCTGGTCCGCTTCCGTCGCGGTCGCGATCGGATGCCCGTCGCTCTCGGGCCGGCAGGCGCTGTTCAGGAGCCCCTCGGCGAAATCGCTGGGGGGACGGAGCGGGATGAGGCCGAGCTGGTACTGCCAGCCGAGACAGTCGGCCCCGTACTCCTGCAGGAGATCGAGCGCGACCAGGTAGTCCCGCAGCTGCTCGCGCGTGCTCTCCTCGGTGAAGTCCTGCGCGCTCGTCTCGCCGCCGACCTCTTCCTGGTAGTGGAAGGTCACGCCCGCGTCCTTCACCAAGCGCAGCGCGTCGTCGATGCGCTTCGGCTCGATGCGCCGCCCGCGATCGATGATCCACGCCTGGTCGATCTTGTGCTCGGCGAACCCGACGTCCTTGAGCAAGCGCGGACCGAAGTAGCCGTTGATCATGCCCATCGACGTGTCGCCGAGCATGAGAATCAGCGCGCGCCTCTTCCGGAAGCTCTCCGCGACCTGTCTCGCGCGGCTCGAGGCCGCCTCGGAGATCGGCGCGTGCGCGCGGAGATCTTTCTCCGAGTACGCGACGCGCCCGCTCGAGCACCACGCCTCGAGGCGCTCCATGAACGCCGTGTCCTTCGTCCAGTCGGGCGCGTCGGTCCAGATGCGCGAGTGCGCGCGGTCGACGTACTCGAGGCAGGCGCCGGTGTTGAGCAGGCCCACGAGCCCCGGCCATTGCCCGGAGAAGTTCGAGGCGAGCAGGAGCGGGTTGTCCTTGTTCACCACGCCGTCGCACGTGTGCGGCCCGTAGAACCAGTGGCAGCAGACGCCGACCATCGGGTCGTCGATCGGCCCTAGCTTGGCGATCGACTCGTGCGGCTTGGTCAGGAACCCCTCGACGCGGTACGGCGTGCGCCCGAGCTTCTTCAGCGCCGCCTCGAGCTGCTGCGTCGCCGCCTCCACGCTCGGGAGGGCGACCTCGTTGGGCTTGCTGCGCGCGTCGCCCGGCCAGAACACCGCGACCTTCTTCGTCATGGCGGCGGAGCGTACGACGAGGGAGAGGCGGAGGGCGAGCGTGGGGTCGAGGTCGCGAGTCGATCGCTCACCGCAGCGCCACGGCTTCGACGGCCCGGCTGAGCAGCCGGTCGGCTCGCTCGAAACGGCCGCGTTGGCAGAACGTCGACAGATGCGCTTCGGCGCCCTCTCGATCACCGAGGGCGTGCAGCGCGAGCCCCATGCGAGGTGGATCTGCGTGTAGCTCTCCGGAGAGAAGCGCTCCCAGCGTCGGCACGAACGAGCGTCGAGCACCGCGACGAATCGCTCGACCGAGTCGATCTTCTCCAGTTCCGCGACGGCGGGCGGAACCTTCGCGTTCGCGATGCGCTCGAGGGCAGCCGCGCTCGGGACCTCGTAGCCCGGGATGTCCACGTACGCGTACTCGTCCGACACCTCGCCGGTCTCGTCGATCGGGTCGATGCAGAGGTCCATCACGACTCTCTGCAGCTGACGTTTCCAGCGCAGCGCGCGACCGCGAGCGGAGGGTACGAACGCGAGGTCGATGCCCCACCGGAGGGAGCGCTGGCCGCCCTTCAGCGCGTCGAGATCGACGGCGTCGCGGATCGAGTCGGTCCGGGCGCGTGCCCAGGTCAAGGGTCGGACTTCCGTGAAGCCCTTGGGTGGGAGCACCGCACCGAAGATGCTGGACGCGGAGCCTGCGTTGGCCATCGTGCTCGCGAGCCTACGCGGGCGGGGGCGGGGCAGACATCCGTCACCGCGAGAGCAGATCGGGCAGCGCAGGCAGGGCCTTGGCCAACGGCCAGACCCGGATCCCGTCGATCTCGTACTCGCGCGCGCCGCCGTAGAACAAGTGACAGCGGGCCGGCGGATAGTCGGCGTGGAAGAGCCTGAGGCCGTCGAGGTCGGCCTCGCGGAAGCGACTGCTGCGCTTGACCTCGATCGCGACGAGGCCCCGCTCGCCGTACAGGACGAAGTCGACCTCCCGGTGATCGCGGGTGTGCCAGTAGAAGAGGTCGTAGCCGAGCTCGAGGTTGGCGTTGTTGGCGCGCAGCTCCTGCATGACGAGCGTCTCCAGCGCAGCGCCGTCGATCTCGTCTCCGACGTCGAGCGGACCGCGTGGCCGGAGGGCACGGAACACGCCCGCGTCGAAGTAGTAGAATTTCGGGTGCGCCGTCATCGCGCGCTTGGCGCGTCGGGTGAAGACCGGGATCCGGACGGCGAGCAAGAGATCGTCGATCAGGTCGAAGTGGCTCTCCACCGTCTTCCGACTGATGCCCACGTCGCGCGCGATGTTGGAGATGGACAGAGGGCTCGCCTGCGAGAAGCTCGCGCTCGTGAGGAAGCGGGAGAACGCGTCGAGGTTGCGCGTCAGGGCCTCGGCCTGGACCTCCTCGCGCAGGTAGGTGCCGACGTAGCTCCGCAGGAAGCGCTCCGCGTCTCCGGCGGTGTAGGCGGTCGGCAGGTGCCCGACCCGGAGCGAGCGCGCGAGATCGAACGCGCTGCCGAGCTCCGCGGCCGTGAGCGGGTGCATCTCGAGCGTGCGCGCGCGCCCGGCGAGCAGGTTCGCGCCGCCTCGACGCAGCTTGCGGGCGCTCGATCCCGTGAGCGCGAAGCGCACCTTCTCGGTCTCGATCAGTCGGTGGACCTCGTCGAGGAGCGCGGGGAGGCGCTGGACCTCGTCGACGATCACCTCGCGCGCACCGGCCGAGGCGATCATCGCGGCGAGTCGCTCCGGGTGCCGGAGGAGCTCACCGTAGACCCCGAGGTCGAGCAGGTCGAGACGCAACGCCTTCGGCATCGAGGCCGCGACCCACGTCGACTTCCCCGTCCCGCGCGGGCCGAAGAGGAAGAAGCTCTCCTTCCCGGGAGGGACCAGCTGGCGCGCGAACACAGTTGCCATTTTTACATGAAAAATGGCAACTCTGCCCGCGCGCGTTGACAGGGCCTGGAAAACCGGCGATCGAGCCACATGCGTCTCCACGTCCTCGCACTCTCCGCGCTCCTCGTCGTCGCTTGTGGGAGCAGCAACGACACCGCGCCGGCGCCGACCTCGGAGCCCCCCGCCGCGCCGCATCGCACCACCATCGCGGTGATCCCGAAGGGCACGACCCACGTCTTCTGGCGCTCGGTGCACGCGGGCGCGCTGCGGGCGGCGCACGACCTCGACGTGGACGTGCTCTGGCAGGGGCCGCAGCGCGAGGACGACCGCGCGGGGCAGATCCGCGTGGTCGAGGACATGATCACGCGGCACGTGGATGCGATCGTTCTGGCACCTCTCGACGCGACGGCGCTCAACCCGGTCGCAGGCGAGGCGCAGGGCGAGCACATCCCGGTCGTCGTGTTCGACTCGGGCATGAGCTGGGACGGGCTCGTCTCGTTCGTCGCGACCGACAACGCCGCCGGCGGCGCGCTCGCGGCGGAGCGCGTGGCGGCGCTGCTCGGCGATCACGGGCGCGTGATGGTCATGCGCTACCAGGAGGGCAGCGACTCGACGGCCCAGCGCGAGCGTGGGTTCCTCGACGCGATGCGAGCGAACCATCCGGGGATCGAGATCGTGAGCGACAACCAGTACGGGGGCGCCACGACCGAGAGCGCGTACGCGACGGCCGAGTCGCTGCTGGTGCGCTTCACCGACGTGGACGCGGCGTTCACGCCCAACGAGTCGACGACGTTCGGGATGCTGCGCGCGCTCCGGGACGCGTCGCGCGCGGGGCCGAACGCCGAGCACCGCGTCCGGCTGGTGGGCTTCGACGCGAACGAGGCGATGGTGGACGCCCTGCGCGCGGGCGACATCGACGGCCTCGTGCTGCAGAACCCGGAGCGCATGGGCGAGCTCGCGGTCCGCACGGCGGTCGCCAGCCTGCGCGGCGAGCACGTCGAGGCGCGCATCGACACGGGCGCGACGATGGTGACGGCAGAGAACATGGACCAGCCCGACGTGCACCGGCTGCTCGCGCCGGATCTCTCGATCCTCGACGCGGAGTGAGCGTGAGCCGGGGCGCCGCGCCGATCCTGCGGATGTCGGGCATCCACAAGCGCTACGGCGCGCTCGTGGCGCTCGGCGGGGTCGACCTCGAGGTCGCGCGTGGCGAGCTGCACGCGCTCGTCGGCGAGAACGGCGCCGGCAAGAGCACGCTGATGAAGGTGCTGAGCGGCGCCGAGCGCGCGGATGCGGGCACGATGGAGCTCGCCGGCGCTCCCTACGTGCCCCGCGGACCGCTCGACGCGCTGCGCTCGGGCGTTGCGATGATCTATCAGGAGCTCAACCTCGCGCCGGACCTGACGGTCGCCGAGAACCTCGTGCTCGGACGTGAGCCCTCGCGCCTCGGGCTCGTGGACCGCGCCGCTCGCCGCGCTCTGACGGAGCGCGTGCTCTCGGTGCTCGCCCACCCCGACCTCGCTCCGGACCGGGTCGTGCGCACGCTCGGCCCCGGCGCGCGGCAGCTCGTCGAGATCGGCCGTGCGCTCGCGTTCGACGCCACGCTCGTGGTGCTCGACGAGCCGACGAGCTCGCTCTCTGCCGTGGAGGCAGGCGCGCTCGACGGCGTCCTCGCGCGCCTGCGGGAGCGCGGCGTGTCGATCGTCTACATCACGCACTTCCTCGAGGAGGTCGAGCGGCTCGCCGCTCGCTACACCGTGCTCCGCGACGGGAAGACCGTCGGCGCGGGGGTCGTGGCCGGGACGCCCACGAGGGCAATCGTGGCGCAGATGGTCGGCCGCCCGCTCGAGGAGATCTATCCGCCCCACGCGCGCACGGCCGGTGACGTCGTCCTCCGCCTCGAGGGCCTCGCGGGCGCGCGCCTGCCGGCCAGCGCGTCGCTCGAGCTCCGGCGCGGCGAGGTCCTCGGCATCGCGGGGCTCGTGGGTGCCGGGCGCACGGAGCTGGTCCGCGCGGTGCTCGGCCTCGAGCCCGTGCGGGCGGGGTCGATCACCGTGGCGGCGCGCACGGACGGCGGCGCGCCGGTCCCCACGCGCATCGCGCAGGGCGTCGGGCTGCTCAGCGAGGACCGCAAGTCCGAGGGGGTCGCGCTCGATCGGCCGATCGCCGACAACCTCATGCTCACCCGGGACGTCTCCCGCTTCGGTGTGCTGCGCGTGGGCGAGCGCGAGCGTGCGGCGCGGGGCTGGATGGAGAAGCTCGGCATCAAGGCGCGCGGCCCCTCGCAGCGCGCGGGCGATCTCTCGGGCGGCAACCAGCAGAAGGTCGCGCTCGGGCGCCTCCTGCAGCAAGACGCCGACGTGCTGCTCCTCGACGAGCCGACGCGCGGCATCGACGTCGGGAGCAAGTCCGAGATCTACGCGCGCATCGACGGGCTCTGCGCCGCCGGCAAGGCCGTGCTCGTCGTCAGCTCGTATCTCCCCGAGCTCCTCGGCGTCTGCGACCGGATCGCGGTCATGCGCCGGGGCGTGCTCGGCAGCGCGCGCCCCGTCTCGGAGTGGACCGAGGCGAGCCTGCTCGAGGCCGCGACGCTGGAGACGGCCGCGTGAAGGACCGTGCCCGCGCGCTGCTCGCCTCCGCCGGCCCCGCGATGGGCGTCGTGCTCGCGCTCGTCCTCTTCTCGTTGCTCGTCCCGGACCAGTTCCTCTCGCTCTACAACTTCCGCACCGTCGTCACGCAGACGGTGATCGTCTCGATCGGCGCGATCGGCGCGACCCTGGTGATCGCGAGCGGCGGCATCGATCTCTCGGTCGGCTCGGTCGTCGCGCTCTCGAGCGTCGCGACCGCCGTGCTGCTCCACGACGGGGCCTCGCCGCTCACCGGCCTCGTCGGCGGTATCGCGGTCGGCGCGGCCTCCGGCGCGCTGAACGGCCTGCTCGTCACGCGGCTGAGGATCGTCCCCTTCATCGTCACGCTCGGGACCATGGGCATCGCGCGCGGCATCGCGAAGTGGCTCGCGGACGAGCAGACCGTGAACGCGCCCGCCGGCTGGCTCGAGGATCTGATGCGCAAGACGCCGGATCCGCGCTGGCTGGTCGTCTCGCGCGGCGCCTGGATCACGCTGCTCCTCGCGGGCGCCGTCGCGTTCGTCCTGCATCGCACGGTGCTCGGCGTACACCTCTTGGCCGTCGGGTCGAGCGAGCCCACCGCGCGCCTCGCGGGCGTGCGCGTCGAGCGGGTGAAGCTCGCCGTCTACACGCTCGGAGGCATCTTCGCGGGCCTGGCGGGCGTGCTCCAGTTCGGGCGCCTCACCGTCGGGGATCCCACGACCGCGCTCGGCCTCGAGCTCGACGTGATCGCCGCCGTCGTCATCGGCGGCGGCAGCCTCAGCGGCGGGCGCGGCAGCATCGGGGGCTCGCTGCTGGGCGCGTTCTTCATGGCGGTGCTGGCGAACGGCTGCACGCTCACCGCCGTGCCGACCTACGTCCAGGAGATCGTGGTCGGCGCGATCATCGTGGTCGCGGTCGCGCTCGATCGCGTGCGTCGCGAGCGGGCCTGAGCCGCGTCGATGACAGGAGTGCTCGCCACGGACGTCCCGGACGGGAGCGGGTGCGGCCCGCAGACGGGAGGGGCCGCAGAGGCGAGCCGATGCAATCGGGGGACGAACGGCGTCAGCAGCCGTCGTCGATCACGCCGTTGCAGTCGTCGTCGAGCCCGTTGCCGCACGTCTCGCGGGTCGCGGGCGTGATCGGCACGCAGCTCGGCGAGCCGCTGCACGCCACGGTGCCGGGGCACGATCCCGTCGCTGGCGTGCAGGGGACGCCGCCGCCGGGATCGCCGTCGTCCGCGATGCCGTCGCAGTCGTCGTCGACGCCGTTGCACGTCTCGGCGACGCACGTCGCGGCCGAGGCGCTGCAGAGCCCCGCGACACAGGTCTGGCCCGCGGCGCAGTCGGCATCCGTCGCGCACGCCCCGCCGCAGCGCTGGCCTGCCTGCAGAGGATCGGCCGGCGCGCAGTCGATCACGTCGGGCGTGCCGTCGGTGTCGCCGTCGGGGCCGGCGCTCGCGCCCACGAACGCAGTGCCGACGACCGCCGTGTACGCGCCGACGAAGCGATCCTCGTCCGCGAGCACGAGCTCCACGTAGAAGATGTCGCCGGGCGCGCCCGGCACGATGCGTCCGAACGAGCCGTCGGCGCTCGTCGCGACGAGGATCCCCGCGCGCGGTGGCGCCGTGATGCGGAGCGTGGCGCCGCCGGGTCGGATCGCCCCTGCGCGCCCCACGAGCCGAACCGAGTCGACCTGCGGCGTGACGCTCAGGCTGACGAGCGCTTCGGTGAGCGAGGGCGGATCCGGGAGCGGCGTGCCGACGCACGCGGGCAGGGCGATCGCGCCCAGGGCGGCGAGCGCGAGCGCGCCGAGGGTCCAGCGGAGGATCGGTCGCATCGTCGTCATCGTCTCGGTCCTTCTCCGGCCCTCGGCACGTCGTACCGCGCGAGGCGTCGCTCAACCAGCGGTGCAGAGTCCGGAGACGCAGACCTGGCCGGCCGCGCAGTCGGCGTCGGTCGTGCACCCGGACGCCGAGCATCCGTCGTCGACGATGCCGTCGCAGTCGTCGTCGATGCCGTTGTCGCAGACCTCGGCGACGCAGGTCGGCGTGCGTGCGGTGCACACGCCGCTCACGCATGCCTCGCCGCTCGCGCAGTCGGCGTCCGTGGAGCACGCGCTCGGGCCCGCGGCGCAGACGCCGCTCACGCAGGCCTGGCCGACCGCGCAGTCGGCGTCCGTCGAGCACGCGATGGGTGTGCAGCCGTCGTCGACGACCCCGTCGCAGTCGTCGTCGAGCCCGTTGTCGCAGAGCTCGGCGCTCGGCACGCAGAGCGCCTCGCAGGTACCCGTCGTCGCATCGCACGCCGCACCGGTCGGGCAGTCCGAGTCCGCGCTGCACCCACGGTAGTCGGGGAGCTCGGCGCACGCGCCCGCGACGCAGACCTCGCCGCTGCGGCACTCGCCGTCCGCGCTGCACGCGCCGAAGCGTCCCGCGTAGCACTCGCCGTCCGCGCATGCGGCGCCCGCCGGGCAGTCCGCGTCGGTCGCGCAGGCGAGCAAGCAGTGGTCCCGCGTGCAGACGGATCCGTCCGCGCAGTCGCCGGCGGACGAGCACGAGGTCACCGCGTACGAGCCTCCCGGCGTGACGGGCGACGACTGGCAGCCGAGCGCGGCGAAGAAGAGGACGGTGAAGGAGAAGCGAGCAGAGCGAGACATGAGAGCACCTCCGCGCCGGGCACCATCAAGGCCGGTGCCGACGACGAATCCGCTGAATCATTCGGCTATTTGCCGTCGAAAATGTCAGACGACACTTATGAATAGTGCAGCTACTATTTATCCTTGCTCTCGTGGCTCGAGCGGCGGTTCGAAGGCTGGTCGATGCGGCCCGGCATCGCGCGGGGCCGTGATCGCATCACGGGCGAGCCCGTGCACCTGAAGACCGCGGCCAGTCCCGATCCCGTCCGCGCGATCGAGCGCGAGATCGTGGTGGCCGATCGCGTCGCACATCCCGCGCTCCGCGCGCTCGTCGACCACGGGCTCGTACGCGGGGCGCGTGCGCTGGTGCTCGAGTGGGTCGAGGGTCGCCCCCTCGACGCGTCGCATGCGTCGACGGGCGAGGTCGCGATCGACGTGCTCCGCGCGCTGCTCGCCCTCCACGCGGCGGGGTTCGTGCACGGCGATCTCAAGCCCGAGCACATCCTCGTCGTCGACGGCCGGGCGCGCGTGATCGACCTCGGGCTCGCGGTGCGGATCGGCGAGCGTCCGGCGGGGGGCACCGCCGCGTATCTCGCGCCCGAGTATCTCGTCGGCGCGAGCGCCAGCGTCGCGGGGGATCTGTTCGCGTTCGGCCAGACGTTCCAGGGGCTCGCCACGCCGGGCAGTCCGCTCGCGACGCTCACGACCCGCGCGTGCGATCCCGATCCGGGCGGGCGCCCGGCCTCGTGCGAGGCGGCGCTCGCGATGCTCGGCGCGCGGCCGCGCGCGCAGGATCGGGGCGGCGTGGCGGCGCTCGTCGGGCGCGCCGCGGCGATCGAGCGCGTCGTGAGGGAGGCGAGGCCCGGCGCGCTCGTCCGCGTGCATGCGCCAGCCGGCGCCGGAGCGAGCGCCTTCGCCGCGCAGGTGGCACGGCGGTTGCGCGCGGGCGGGCCCGTCGTCCTCGTGCCCGCGGACCGAGCCGCCGCGGCGTGCGACCTCGCGCGCGAGGCGGCGGACGAGTCCGTCACGATCGTCGTCGATGGCCTCGCGTCGACCGGTGGAGCGCCGCCGGGCGCGCTGGTGCGCGTCGGAGACGACCTCGGTGCGTCGATCGCCCTCGCGCCCCTCGGGGCAGGCGAGACCGCCGAGCTCGCCAGGGCGTACTCGGTCGCCATCGACGCTGCGGGGATCGCACGGCTCATCGACGCGTGTGCGGGGCGGGCCGGGGACGTCGCACGCATCCTCGCGCGCCT
>JBGAQA010000074.1:0-35333 GCA_044220955.1 Sandaracinaceae bacterium | reverse complement strand
CCGCGGATGACCGCCGATTCCCGCGAGCCCCTCGTCGAAACGATCCGCGCCTCCATCCTGGGAGACGACAGCGTCCTCGACGGTCCGTACGGTCCGCGCCGGGTGACCTACGCCGACTACACGGCCTCGGGGCGCTCGCTCGGGAGCGCCGTCGGTGCGAGCGTCGTCGTCGCGGGGGGCGTCCCGCTCGAGGGCGGCGGATCCGTCCGCCCCGACTGCGTCTGGCCCCGGCTGCGCAGCCACATCGAGCCGAACACGAACGCGACGATGACCATCGCGACCGCGCCGACCCGCAGCGGGCCCGACGCCGTCGCGTCCCTGCGCGTTGCAGGGGCCGGGCTCGGCTCCGGCTCCCTCGCGGGCGGCTTGGCGCCTCGCTTCTTCTTGGCTTCTCCCACGGGCAGAACGTGCGCGGGCGACGCGCGCTCGTCAACGCGCTATCTCTTGCCGTGCCCTCGTCGCCGCCCCTCTCCCTCGGACGTGTCGCCGTCGTCGACGACGACAAGATCCAGCGCGACCGCGTCGCGTCGCTCCTGCGCAGCGAGGGCTACGCGGTCCACGCGCTCGAGGGCGCCGGGAGGCTGCTCGAGATGCACCAGCGAAAAGAGCTGGATCTCGTCCTGCTCGACGTCGTCCTCGACGGGCTCGGCGGCATCGAGTGCTGCCGCATCCTCAAGGCCAGCGGCAGCTTCCTGCCCGTGATCTTGCTGACCTCGCGCACCGATCCCGACAGCCGCCTCGAGGGCCTGCGCATCGGCGCGGACGACTACCTCGCCAAGCCCTTCGACACGCGCGAGCTGCTGCTGAGGGCTGCGAGCTTCGTGAAGCTCAAGCGCAGCTTCGACCAGGTGAGCGCGCAGCGCGACAAGCTGCGCGAGACCGCCATCGTCGACGACCTCACGGGCCTCTACAACGTCCGCTACCTCCAGACGCGCCTCGCGGAGGAGTGGAAGCGCGCCGAGCGCCACCACGAGCCGCTCGCGGTGGCGTTCGTCGACGTCGATCACCTGCGGGCGATCAACGAGCGCATGGGCCACGAGACGGGGGACGTGGTGCTGCGCGAGATCGGCGAGCGCCTGCGCGCCGCGGTCCGCGAGATCGACGTCGTGACGCGCTACGGCGGCGAGGAGTTCGTCGTGCTGCTCCCCTCGACGCACCTCGGCGGCGCGCTCGCGGTCGCGCAGCGGATCTCGCGCTCGGTCGGGGACAAGCCCGTCGACTCGGGCGCCGGGGGCGTCCGGGTGACCGTTTCGATCGGCATCTCGCTCTTTCCCTCGCCCAACATCGGCTCGCGCGACCTGCTCCTGCGCGCCGCCGACCGCGCTCTCTTGCGCGCCAAGGCCGAGGGCGATGGCCGCATCTGCGTCGCCCGCGAGCCGATGATGGTGGTCGACTGAGCGTGCGCGGTGCGGCCACGATCGCGTGCCTGCTGGCGCTTCCCCCGGGCGCCCAGCGCGATCTGCGGGTGTGCGGCACGTCGAGCGCGGTGGTGACGTCCCCTCGAAGCGGCCGCGTGCGACCGGATTGCCCGCGGGGCGCGTTCGACGTAGACACGCGACGTGCCGCTCATCGAGATCGAGGGTCTGGAGAAGCGCTACGGCGAGCTCCGCGCGCTGAAGGACGTGTCGCTCACGCTCGAGCCGGGGCGGATCGGCCTGCTCGGCCCGAACGGCGCCGGCAAGAGCACGCTCCTCAAGTCGCTGCTCGGCCTGATCAAGCCCGACCACGGCACGCTCAAGGTGTTCGACCACGACGTGGTGCGGGAGCCCTTCGAGGTGCGCTCGCGCATCGGCTACATGCCCGAGGGTGACTCGGTGCTGCCGGAGCTGACGGCGCTGCAGTTCGTGACACTCGCGGGCGAGCTCTGCGGGCTGCCGCGCGCCGACGCCACCGGGCGTGCCCACCAGGTGCTGCACTACGTCGGCCTCGGCGAGGCGCGCTACCGCCGCCTCGGGTCCTACTCGACCGGCATGCGTCAGCGCGCGCGCCTCGCGCAGGCGCTCGTCGGGGACCCGAAGCTGCTCCTGCTCGACGAGCCGACGAGCGGTCTCGATCCGGCGGGCCGCGACGAGATGCTCGCGCTCGTCCTCGACATCCCGCGCCGCACCGGCGCGAGCGTGATCCTCTCGACGCACATCTTGCCGGACGTCGAGAAGACGTGTGACCAGGTCGTCGTCGTCGCCGGCGGCAAGGTGCTCTACGCGGGCGCGCTCGCGCCGCTCGTCTCGCCCGAGGAGGGCATGTTCGAGGTGCGCGCGAAGGGCGACCCCGCGGCGTTCATGAAGACCCTCGAGGAGACGGGCTTCATCGTGAAGCGCGACGGCAGCTCGCTCGAGGTGCGCGCGCCGAAGGGGAAGGGCGCCGACGAGATCCTGCGCGCGGCCGTCGAGGGCGGGCACCAGATCCGCCACCTCGCTCCGCTCGTGCAGACGCTCGAGCGCGCGTTCTTCAAGACCCTCGAGCAAGCCGGCGAGGCGGCGCCCGAGGGCGCCAAGCAGAAGAAGCGCAAGGCCGCCGCGGCCTGAACGGCCCGTCGATCCTCCGAGCCCGACGCGCGGCCGCGCCCGGTCTCCGCTCACTCCCTCCGGCGCATGACCACGCGGTCGGGGACGAGCGGGAATCCGAGCGCGCCGGAGCAGCCGCCGAGGTAGCTCGAGAACCAGCGGAAGCTCCGGCCGTCGGGCGAGAGGCTGCCCACCGTCGGATAGCGTCGATCCGCGACGACGACCTCGGTCGCGTGCGTGGAGTGGGGAAAGAAGTCGGCACCGATGACGCCGACCGAGGCGTCATCGCCGACGAGATAGAGGCGGTTGTCGGGGCCGCATGACGACGTGACGGCGAAGGCGGCGCGCCCGTCGCTCGCCGGGTTGCCGCTCTCGAGCAGCACGGCGCCGGTGCGCACAGAGGGATTGAGCGGATGGATGAAGCGATCGAACACCACCAGGAAGTGCGACCGGCGCGGCGTGGTGCACAGGTCGAACGTCGCCGTGAGGTCCCAGACGGTGCCTGCGAGATCGGCGCAGCGCACGTTCAGCGCGAGGCGGTTGGACGTCGCGAGCGCCCCGGACGGCTCGGTGACGTCGACCTCCACCTCCCAGGAACGGTCGGCGGCGAGCCCGCTCGGCGTGATCACCGCCAGCTCCGTGCGCGTGTGCTCGACCACGCGCCCGCGCAGCTGGACCTCGGTCCCCGAGCCGTCGACGCCGTAGAACCAGACGCGTACGCGGCGAGGATCGGGCCCGAACCCCGCGCCGGAGAGGAGCATGCGCTGCCCCGGACCGATGGGGTCGGGTGCCGTCGACGCGAGACGGAGCGTCTGCTCGACGGCGACGCCGACCGGGTGCTCCATCCGCTCGCCTGCGCGATCGACCGCGAAGAAGAGGGGGCCGACCGCCGTCGCCATGAAGTCGCCGGGCACGACGACGGTGAGCTCGGTGCCATCCAGGGAGATCTGCGCGACGTCGTACGTGCGCTCGGCGCCCGAGCCGCCGTCACGGACGCGAACGCGTGGACGCACGCGGCGCCCGAGGTCGAGCCCCCAGAAGCTCGCCCCGTGGAGGGTGACCTGCGCCGGTCGGTACGCGCGTTCCACCACGAGCGGCTCGACGCGATCGATCGCGAATCCGAACTGTACGTCGTAGCGCAGCACGCCCGGCGTGGTCGCCATGTCGACGATGAGCTTGCCCATGTTCGTCAGACCCGCGGTCGTGCCGGCGACGTCGGCGATGGTGGCGATCTGCCCGAGGATCGGGACCAAGCGCGCCGCGAGCCTGCGTGATACGCGCGCGACCACCGCGCCGCCCAGGAGCTGCGCGAGGCCCTGCGTGATGGGGCCGATGCCGTCGAGGTCGCGCAGTACGATGCCGAGCACCGCCGACACGAAGCCCGGCAGGTCGTGCGCGTCGTACGCCATGCGTGCGTCGAGCACGCCGAGGTAGCCCTGCTGGAGGATGAGGTGGAGCACCGCCTCCTGCCGCGGGCCGAGCCCCCCGACGGTCGCGTCGATGGCGGGCAGCACGAAGCCCTCGACCGCGGTGCGGAGCGCGAGCAGCTGCTGCGTCTCCCGGCGCGCGGCGTCCGACGGGAACGGCGCGAGCACGCCGGGCGTGATGACCTCGACCAGCGCGTCGCGGGCGCGGGGCTGATCGAAGGACGACGTCGACGCACGGTAGAGCGTCAGGACGCCCGACTGCCCGCCGATCACGTGCTCGTCGAAGTACCCGCCCACGTGAGGCACCAGGACACGGCCCTCGGGCGCGGTCTCGATCCGCGCCGAGAGGTTCAGCGAGCTGTCGTTCTCGACCTCGACGTTCTCGGTGCCCGCGGTCTGAAGGACCGCGATGTCGGACTGCTCGGGGGTGATCGTCGCGACGCGCAGCGGCAACCGCGGTGCGACGAACGTGGACGGACCCGGCGCGCGTAGCGTGCCGTCCGTCAGGCCCGCGCTCAGGTCGGCCTCCGCCGCGACGGCGAGCGCGACGATGGCGTCCCGCATCGCCGCGTCCGGAGCATCCAGCGGGCACCGGTCGTCGGCCGCGAGCCGTGCATCGATGTGCGTCGCGAGCGCGGCCGTCTCGGGGAGCGCCGCGAAGCGACCGCGCAGCGTCTCGGCCGCCGTCCGGTCCACGCGGGAGAGGCCGCTGGTGTGCACGAGCGCGAGCGCAGTCGCGGTCGTCGTGGCGTCGATCCCGCCGGCGAAGCCGTCGATCGCGTAGGCGGCGAGCGCCATGCAGTCGTGCCCCGCGCCGAGCCCGTCGACCGAGATGGCGGAGATCAGCTCGCCACCTTGCCCCGCCGAAGCGAGCGGCGGCGCGAAGGTCGCGCTTCCACCCGAGTCCGGCGCGTCCTCGAGGGCCCCGGAGACGACGAACGTGGATGGGTCGAGCGTGCTCCCGCTCGGCAGCGCGAGGCTGACCGTGACACCGGGCATGCTCATCCGCAGCGGCACTTCGTTGCTCGTGCCGTCGAGGCTCTCCACGCGCAAGAGACCGCTTCCCTCGGCCTGGATCGCGGGCACGCCCGTGGAGAAATCCGGGGCGAGGCGACGGTCGCCCAGGTGCAGGCGGTAGATCCGCTCGAGGTTCCTGCCGCGGAGGGGCGCCGGCCACGTGGTGGCGGTCGGCTGTTCGAAGAGCAAGGGCTCTGCCTCGGCGAGATCGACCACGGTCGCCGACATCGGCTCCGACGCCATGACGCCTCGGACGATCCGCACGGGCGAGGTGGCGCCGCTCGGGGCGAGCACGCGCAGCTCGGTGGCCGCGACCGAGGTCGGAACGACCGAGAGCGGCGTCGGTCCGGAGGCGCCGAAGATGGCGACGAGCGTCCCCGGACCGTCGAGGTTCTGGCCCGAGACGACCAGCGTCTGGCCCGGCACGATCGCGCCGGGGGCGACGTCGGCGCCGAGCACCGTGGCCAGGGCGCTGACCACGACTCCGGTGCGGGGATCGAGGTCGACGCTCAGCGGCACCCTGGGCGCGGCGTCGACCGCGTCGCGCAGGCCGTCCCCGTCGTCGTCGACGTCCAGGAAGTCGGAGAGACCGTCCGCGTCGAGGTCGTCCGCCGGGTCCGCTCCGAGATCTCCGGTACCGTCGCCGTCGGCGTCGGGGTCGACGAATGCGGGCAGGGCGTCCCCGTCGTGGTCGACGGCGGGCTCGTCGCGATCCGCGATGCCGTCCCCGTCCGAGTCGTCGTCGAGGAACGCGGGCACGCCGTCGCCATCGGGATCCGGCGCGGCGACGAGCTCTTCGGCGTCGTCGAGGCCGTCGGCGTCGGGGTCGGGGTCGAACGGTCGCATCCCGAGCGCGAGCTCGCGCGCGTCGTCGAGACCGTCGAGATCCGCGTCGGCCACGATCGTCACCGTGAAGTCGCGCGCCCCACCCGCGCGCCCGGCGGCGTCGAGCCCGAGGACGACGTCGGCCGTCTCGGGCGCGAAGCTGATCTCGCGCCGACGTGCGCTCGAGCGCTCACGCTGCGGAAAGAGCACCACGGACGACTCGAGCGCGAGCACGTCGAGCGTGCGCGCGCCGGTCCCCTCCACCACCAGGGTCACGCCCGTGGCGAGGCCCGCGCCGAGCGCGACGTGGGCGGCGTCGCCCGCGGCGCCTCCCAGCGTGATCACCAGCCGGACGGGGAGCGCGCCGAGCGCAGGCGCGCCCGACGGCAGCGCGGACGGCACGATGGGCGGGGTCGGGATGGCCGAGCCGCCAGGGTCGAACGGCAGCGCGTCGGCCGTGTCGAGCACCCCGTCGCCGTCCTCGTCGGTATCGGCGAGGTTCCCGACGCCGTCCGAGTCGCTGTCCGCCCACTCGAGCGGGTCGTCGGGCAGGGCGTCGAGCGTGTCCGGGACTCCGTCGTCGTCCCGGTCGTCGTCGACGACGGGTCCGGCGTCGGTCCGGCCGCCGTCGGTCCACGCGTCCAGGCCCGGCGCGTCCGAGCGGGGCGCGTCCGCCCTCGCGTCGATTCCCGACGTGTCCGCCCCTGCGTCGATCCCCGACGCGTCCGCCCCTGCGTCGATCCCCGACGCGCCGCCGTCGGTGGCCGAAGGCCCGCCGCAGCCTGCGCTCGCGAGAATTGCGACCAGGGCGACCCAGCGAGCAGCGTGTTCCATCGTCCCCTCCGGTCCGGAGGATACCCGAGGGCCGCGGGCGCTGAGCGCACGGTCGCTCAATGCGGATGCGGCGCGGCCACCGGCACCGGCGTCACCAGCACCTCTTCGGGATCCACGCCCGCGAGCTCCACGCCGTCCGGGATGCCGCGCACGCGCACCAGCACCGACTGCGTGCCCGCGGCGGGATCCACCGCCGCCGCGTCCACGTAGGGCACGATCGAGGGAGCGTCGATGGCGTCCAGGGCCGTCGGAGGGCCGCGGAGCGTGACGCGCACGCGCGTGGGCCGGACGTCGCGCAGCGCGCCGCCGACCACCGCCACCTCGAGCCGCGGCACCGGCCGCGTCGCGATCTCGGGCGCGATCTCGACCTGCACCGTCACGTCCTCGTCGCCGACGATCTCCACGTGCGCTCCGAGTCGGGCGAGCGCGACGCGCCGCTCGATGCGCCCCTCGGAGAGGGTCGCGAGCGCGATCGGCTCCGTCAACACCCGGTCGATGGTGGCGAGATCCGGCTCGGGACCTCTCAGCGTCACGGTGCTCGGGCGCACCGAGGGCTCGCCCGTGACCATGAGGCCCGCCGCCGGACGGCCGTCGAGCCGCGCCTGCACCGGCAGGATGCGCTGCGCGCGCTCGGCCCACGTGAGAGGCAGCGCGTCGGGCGAGACCTGCGTGACCTCGACGCCCGCCGGCACCGAGAACTGCTCCGCGTCGAAGTAGTACACGCTCGCGTGCGTCTCCGAGAGGTCCACCTGGACGGGGCCGAGGTCGTCGGTGCGCACCGAGTTGAGGAGCGAGCGGCTGCCGCGCAGCGTGAGCCGGACCTTCGCCGGCAGGTCGCTCGTGAGGATCCGAGGCTCGGTCGGCGGAGGCAGGACGGCGACCACGTCGACGAGCACGGAGCGCTGCGCGTCCTCGGCCCCCCGCACCACCGAGAAGAGGAACACCGCGATCACGAGCGAGGTCGCCTTGAGCCCGACGTTCTCCGTCAGCATCGCGCGAAGGGCGCCCCCGGGGCGCGGCTCAGCGCGCGTCGGCACGTGCGCCTCCGAGCCCAGGCCGACGAGCGCATTTCATCCGGGTGAGCCCTCTCCGGGGGTCGAACGCTTCGCGAGCGCCGGCTCCGCGCTCGCCGCGGCCTCGGGCGAGGGGATCGAGGCGCTCGGCGGAGGCGGGACGATGCTGACCGAGCTCGAGCCTTCGCGCTTGCGCGAGCCGGTCGCCTCGGCCGTCCGCTTCTTGCGGCTGGCCTGGAAGAGGCCGAGCAGTGCTTGTCGCAGCGAGCTCGGATCGAGGTCGCGCGCCATGTTCCCGTTGAAGCAGAGGCTGATGGCGCCGCGCTCCTCGGAGACGACGACCACGACCGCGTCGGTCTCCTCGGAGATGCCGATGGCGGCGCGGTGGCGCGTCCCGAGCGAGCGGTCGAGCTTGGGGCTGCCCGCGATGGGCAGGAACACGCCGGCCTGCCAGATGCGCCCGTCTCGGATGACGACCGCGCCGTCGTGGTTCGGGTTGTCGGCGCTCGACACGAAGAGCGAGAGCAGCAGCTCCTTGCTGATCGCCGCGTCGACGGTCGTGCCCTCTTGCTGGACGAACTCGTCGAGCGACGCGTCGCGCTCGAAGACGATCAGCGCCCCGATCTTGTGCTGCGACATGAGCGCAGCGGCCTTCACGACCTCCTCGATCGCGTGGATCTCGCGCTGCTGGGCCGCGCCGCGCAGGAAGGGCTGCGCGCCGACGCGCGCCAGGACGCGGCGGATGTCGTTCTGGAAGAGCACGACGACGAGCAACACGATGTACGTGAGCAGCGAGTCGAGCATCGTGTAGAGCGTGACCAGCCCGATGACGCGCGCGAGCTGGTACGTGACGAAGACGAGGCCGAGGCCGAGGGCCATCTGCATCGCGCGGGTGCCGCGCACGAGCAGCAGGACGCGGTAGACGAGGAAGGCGACCAGGAACACGTCGAGCACGTCCGCCACCACGCGCAGCGCGCCCTGCGCGAAGAGCCCGTGCAGCATCGGGAGCAGCTCGACGAGCTCACGCATGGCCGCACGCCTCGAGCGCCGCCAGCACGTCGAGGGCCTGCCGCGTCTGGGCCACGTCGTGGACGCGGACCGCCGCGACGCCCTGCCGCGCGGCCACCATCGCCGCCGCCAGGCTCGCGCCGAGGCGCGCGTCTGGACCCGGCCGCGCACCGGCGCGCTCCGCGAGCACACCGAGGAACGACTTGCGCGAGGCGCCCACGAGGACCCGCGCGCCGAGCCCCCGGAGCTCTCCGGTGCGCGCGAGCAGCTCGGCGCTCTGCGCCGCGGTCTTCGCGAAGCCGAGCCCCGGATCGACGTAGAGCCCGTCGCTCGAGACGCCCGCGGCGAGCGCGACCGCGCACGCCTCACGGAGCTCGCGCGCGACGTCGCCGACGACGTCGTCGTATGCGGTGTTGGCGCGCGTGACCTCCCCGCTGCCGCGCGTGTGCATCAGGACGAGGTCGGCGCCGTGCCGCGCCACCGCCGCGAGCAGGGCCTCGTCCCGCCCCATCGACACGTCGTTCACGATGCGTGCGCCCGCGCGCAGCGCGGCGTCGGCGACGGCGCCGCGCGTCGTGTCGATGCTGACCCGCGCCCCGAGCTGTCGCGCGACGCCCTCGACGACGGGGATCACCCGCGCGAGCTCGACTTCGGCCGGGACGTCCTCGGCACCCGCCCCGTACGTCGTGCCCCGCGGCCTCGACGAGGCGCCGCCCACGTCGATGACGTCCGCGCCCTCGGAGAGCATCCGCCTCGCGTGCGCGAGCGCCGCCTCGAGCGCCAGGAACCGGCCCCCGTCACTGAACGAGTCGGGCGTGACGTTGAGGACACCCCATACCTCCACCGCGCGCCCGCTCGCGGGGCGCCCGATGGCCGCTGGTCTGTGATCTCCGTCGTGCACCAACCCCCGAAACCCGGCGGCCCGATCGCGCGGGCCGCCGCGAACACCGACTCAGCCGCCCGTGGGAACCTCGCGCGGGCGCGGCTGGAAGATGCTGGTCTTGCGCTTCTCCTTCGCCTTGGCCGCCTTGTCTGCGTAGCGCGGGATCACGATCTTCTCGCGCACCGGCAGCTCCCGGCCCTCGATGCACGCCTCGAGCTCGACGTGGTCGAGCGTCTCGCGCTCGAGCGCCGCCTCGGCGATGCGATCGAGCTTGTCGCGGTTGTCTTCGAGGAGCTTCTTGGCGTACTCGAACTGCGTCTTGACGAGCTTCTTCACCTCGGCGTCGATCAGGCGCGAGGTGCGCTCCGAGTACCGCTTGCGGCCCATGCCGCCCATGAACCCGCCACGCGGCTCGTCGCTGTACGAGAGCGTCCCGAGGTGCTCGCTCATGCCCCACTCGGTGACCATCTTGCGCGCGATCGCCGAGACCGCCTGCAGGTCGCTCGCGGCGCCGCTCGTGATGGTGCCGAACTTGAGCTGCTCGGCGATGCGCCCGCCGAGCGCCGCCGCGATCTTGGCCAGCGCCTCTTCCTTCGTGTACCCGACGCGATCCTCGATCGGCAGGTACATCGTCACGCCGAGCGCCTGACCGCGCGGGATGATGGTGATCTTGTTGACGGGGTCGTGGCCCGGCGTGAGCCATCCGACGAGCGCGTGGCCGGCCTCGTGCCACGCAGTGACTTGCTTCTGGTGCTCGCTGATGACCGCCGAGCGGCGCTCGGCGCCCATCGAGACCTTGTCCTTCGCCATCTCGAAGTCCGCCATCGTGACGGCGTCCTTGTCCTGACGCGCTGCGAGCAAGGCGGCCTCGTTGACGATGTTCTCGAGGTCGGCGCCCGAGAAGCCCGGCGTGCCGCGGCCGATGCGCTCGAGCTCGACGTCGTCGCCGAGCGGGACCTTGCGCGTGTGGACCTGCAGGATGCCCACGCGCCCCTTGAGGTCGGGCTGCGGCACCATGATGCGGCGGTCGAAGCGGCCGGGGCGCAGGATGGCGGGGTCGAGCACGTCGGGGCGGTTCGTCGCCGCGACGATGATCACGCCCTCGTTCGCCTCGAAGCCGTCCATCTCCACCAGGAGCTGGTTCAGCGTCTGCTCGCGCTCGTCGTGCCCGCCGCCGAGGCCGCTGCCGCGGTGGCGGCCGACCGCGTCGATCTCGTCGATGAAGATGATGCAGGGCGCGTGCTTCTTGCCCTGCTCGAAGAGGTCGCGGACGCGGCTGGCGCCCACGCCCACGAACATCTCGACGAAGTCCGAGCCGGAGATGCTGAAGAACGGTACGCCCGCCTCGCCCGCGATCGCGCGCGCGAGCAGCGTCTTGCCGGTGCCAGGCGAGCCCATGAGCAGCACGCCCTTGGGGATCCGGCCCCCGAGGCGCTGGAACTTCTTGGGGTCCTTGAGGAAGGCGATGATCTCCTCGCAGTCGTCCTTGGCCTCGTCGATGCCCGCGACGTCGGCGAACGTGACCTTGTTCTGCGACTCGTTCAGCAGGCGCGCGCGCGACTTGCCGAAGCTCATCGCCCGGCCGCCCGACGCCTGCACCTGGCGCATGAAGAACACGAAGAGCCCGATGACGAGGATCGTCGGCAGCCACGTCCACAGGCCGATCGCCCACCAGCTGTGCTGGTCGGCGCTGACGTAGTTCACCCGGACGTTGTGCTCGAGCAGCTCCTGGTTGAGCCCCTCGCCGATGATGCCGGACGTCGTGCGCATCTCGCGCCGCTCGCCCTCGACGTGGAAGTAGGCGAACTCCGCCTCGCCCGTGCCGCGCGAGGTCACCTCGACCTGGTCCACGTGCCCGGTGCGCACGTCGGCGACGAAGTCGCTGAACGGCACCTCGCGGGGCGTCGGCTCCTGCGCGATGAGCGAGTAGATCGCCATCATCATCACGATGAGGAGCAGCCAGAGCAGGAGGGTCTTGTGGCTTTGCTTCACTGTTTACCTCGCGCCGAACCGAGGCCGAGCGCCTGTTCGGGGCCATCGAAAGTTAAGCACGATGGCACCATGCCATCAACGATCCCGCGCTCGGACTCATCGGCATTCATGCTTCTTCATCCGGGTCCGACGGAGCGGGCGGGCCGACGACCAGGTGATCCCCGCCGATCCGGGCAGTGCGTCCGCCCGGTAGCCGCAGCTCGCCACGCTCCCCCTTGCCATGGAGCCAGGCCTCGAGGATCGAAAGGTGTGCGCGGCCGAGGCCCTCGCCGAGCGCCTGACGCAGGGCGCGCAGGCCCACGGGCGGCGGCCAGCGGCGGAGCACGTCGAGCGCGATGCCGGCCGGGGAGGCGGCGTCGGCGAGCGCGGCGCCGGCGAGCGCCTCGAGCGCCCGATCGGCCTCCCGGGCCTCGTCGGCGAGCCGAGCGAGGTGCGCGAGCGCGGCCGGATCGGCGGCGCGCAGCACGGGGAGCAGGCCCTGCCGGATCCGCGCCCGCTCGAAGCGCGGATCGGCGTTCGAGGGGTCCTCCGCGAACGGCAGGCCCGCCTCGTCCAGGAATGCCCTCACGTCGGCGCGCGACGCGTCGATCAGGGGGCGCACGACGCCGTCCTCGCGCGCGGGGTCGATCCCGGCGATCCCTCGCAGGCCGCTGCCGCGGCCGATCCGGGCGAGCACCGTCTCGGCCTGGTCGTCCAGCGTGTGTCCGACCGCGATCCGGGACGCGCCCGAGCGGCCGGCCAGCTGGGCCAGGGCCGCGTAGCGCGCGCGCCGGGCGCCCGCCTGGACGGACCCATCGACCCTCACCGGCACGCGCTCGAACGCCACGCCGATCCGGCTGGCGTGCGCGGCGGCGAGGTCGAGCTCCGCGGCCGCAGATGGGCGCAGGCCGTGGTCGATGCCCGCGGCCACGAGCGAGAGCGAGAGCTCGCCCGCGAGCCGCGCCAGGACCTCCAGCAGGGCGGTCGAGTCGGGTCCGCCCGAGGTCCCGACCACGACGCGCGCACCGCGCGGCACGAGCGCGCGTTCGAGAAGGGTCCGCCGGACTCGCGCCACGAGGAGCATCGCGCGCCGGAGCTTACCTTTCGGGCTATCCTCCCGCCGATGGTGTCTCGCTTCCTCGCGGCGGCGCTCACGCTCGCGCTCACCGGGCCCGGGTTCGACGGCTGTCAGGGCGGCCCGTCCGGCGGGACGGTGCCTCCGGGCACCACGGCCGCCTGCTTCGCGGACTCCGACTGCGCGCCGGTGGCCTGCGAGGACGTGCGCTGCATCGGCAGCCAGTGCCGCACGGTCGGGGCGATGCGCGACGGGGATCTCGATGGTCACGCGCCGCCTCCCTGCGGGGACGACTGCGACGACAGCGACAGCCGGGTCTTCCCGGGCGCGCTCGAGCTCTGCGACGGGCGCGACCAGGACTGCGACTCCACGATCGACGAGGACGCGGCGCCCGGCGCGATCGCGACGCTGCTCGGGACGGCCTCCGAGCAGGTGTCGGCGGCGGCGATCGGCGACTCCATCGTCATCACCGACACCAGCTTCACCTCGGGGGTTCGCCTCCGCGCCGTCGATTTCCTGGGCGGGGTCGGCGGGCCCGTCCCCGTCACGACGGATCCGATCGAGCTCGTCGACCTCGCCTCCACGGCCACGGGCGGCGTGGTGGTGGTGCAGCGCCTGCCGATGCCGGGCGCTGAGCACCTGATCGAGACGTACCCCGTCGACGTCGCCTCCCACCTCGTGACCGTGCACCCACCCACGTCGGTGGCCAGCCTGGTCGAGGGGGCCCAGGCCACCCGCGTGGGCGCCACCGGCCTGGGCACCACCACGTTCGCGGTGATCTGGGACGACGCGGCCGACGAACGCTGGGCGCTCGTTCCCGGCTGGGCCTCGGCGATCCGCGTGTCCACGACCGCGGGCCTGGCGCCCTTCGACGCGGCGAGCGACGGCGCCAGCATCGCGATCCCGACGGACGCGACGACCGTCGCGTTCTTCTCCGTCGCCGACGGCTCCGTCCTGGGCACGCACTCGTTCGCCGGCGGCCTCGCGGCCGATCCGCTGACGACCACGCCGCTCGACTACCTCGTCGCCTTCCACGACGCCTTCGATCACGAGCTCGCCCACATGACGGTCGCGACGGTCCAGCCGATGCGCGCGGCGCCGAGCCAGGGCAGCGGTCTGCCGCTGCGCGTCGACGAGACGGCGCTGGGGCCGCTCATCACGCGCTTCGACCCCACCGGGACGCACCGCATGGGCACGGGGGTGTGGGCGCTGCTGCTCCCCGAGACGCTCGACAGCGTCCGGGCGGACTTCCCCCCCTCGATGGTGAGCGCGGGCGGGGCGGGCCCCGCGCTCGACTACGACGTCGTCTCGTCGACGGCGGGCACGGCCGTGGTGACGAACTTCGGCAGCGGGGGCGCCGTGCTCACCGTGCTGGCGTGTCAGCCGCGCTGACGCGGCGCGGGATCGGGCGGACGAGGGGCCGATGGAGAGCGATCGACTGGTCTGGGTGGATCTCGAGATGACGGGGCTCGACGTCGAGCGCGAGCGCATCCTCGAGATCGCCACCATCGTCACCGACGGCGAGCTGAACGTGATCGCGGAGGGACCCGAGCTCGTCATCCGACAGCCGGCCGCGGTCCTCGACGCGATGGACGAGTGGAACAAGAAGCACCACGGCGAGTCGGGGCTCGTCGATCGCGTGCGCGCCTCGTCGATCGACACGGCGCAGGCCGAGCAGCTGACGCTCGCCTTCGTCGCGCAGCACGTCCCGGCCCGGAGCGCGCCCCTCGCGGGCAACTCGATCCACCAGGACCGGCTCTTCCTCGCGCGCTACATGAAGGCGCTCGAGACGCACCTGCACTACCGCAACGTGGACGTGTCCACGCTCAAGGAGCTGGTGCGCCGCTGGTACCCCGCCGCGTACGACGCGCGCCCGAGGAAGAAGGGCGCACACCGCGCGCTCGACGACATCCGCGAGTCGATCGACGAGCTGCGCTACTACCGCGACGCGGTCTTCAGAACGTCCCGCTGACGAGCGGGATGTTCATGTCGTACTGCTGCACGAGGTGGAGCGAGGCGAGCTCCTCGCTGGCGTAGCGGCCGACCGCGCCCATCACCGGCACGGCGACGAGCAGCTGGTGGGTGTCCGCGTCCAGCCGGACCAGGCCCGGGCCGCCGAGCATGGACGTGGGGCCCGAGGAGGACGTGGGAGCCGAGGAGGAGGGTGACGAGGATGGCGCGGGAGACGACGACGAGTCCTCGTCCTGGACGGCCTCGACCGAGTCGCCCTCGTCCGACGTGTCGTCGTACGACATGTCCTCGTCCGCCGCTGCGGACTCCGACGGTGGCGTGTAGGTCGCCAGGGCGAGCGTGCCGACGATCGCCGGCACGATGAGCACCATCGCCCCGATCAGGATGCCGACGTCGACCTCCGGCTGGGTCGGCGTGGCCAGCTCGAGCGCGTACCCGCCGCCGATGCCCGCCCCGATCCCGATGAGCGGGAAGACCAGGTAGGGCCACCACTCGTTCGTGCGAGCCGCGTTCTGGATGATCGCGGGGACGATCAGGCCGATCTCGCCGCCGAGGAGGCCGAGGCCGATCATCCCCTTGCCGTCGGGGCGGACCGGCGTGCAGGCGCCGCCCGTGCAGGCCTGCGCCGACACCTGGCTCGGGGTCGCACCGACGACGGCGATCGTCAGGGCCGTGCAGGCCGCCATCACCACGAAGAGCCTACCGAATCCGTTCGAGCGCAAGCGAGCCTCCGAAGTCGATCGAGCCGGCGTTAGCAGGTCGGGCCAGCGACGATCCGCGCGCAGACTGACACGAACCTCGCGCGTGCCGCAACCGCGGCCCTTGACGTCGCCTTCCGACACGAATATTACGCACACGAAATATCGGGCCGTCCTTCACGCGGTTTTGGGCCCTGAGGTGATTCGTGGCGCACGGGGGCAATGGCGTTCAACGCGGGGAGGTCGACCGGATCGTCGAGACGATCCTCTATCTCTACGCCGAGAGCCGCCGGGTGACCAAGACGCAGGCTCGGGAGCATGGGCTGACGGGCCCGCAGATCTCGGTGCTCAAGATCCTGGAGGCGATGGGCGACCTGTCGCTGACGGAGCTCTCCGAGAAGATGAGCGCGCGCAACTCGACCATCACGGGGATCGTCGACCGGATGGAGCGCGACGGCCTCGTCGTCCGCGAGCGCAGCCAGTCGGATCGGCGCGTCGTGCTGATCCGCGCCACGGAGAAGGGCACCGCGCTCGCCGCGAGCGTGCCGGTGTCGGCGATGGAGGTGTTCGGCGTCGCGCTACGCGCGCTCGACGAGCCCGACCGCCGCGAGCTGAGGCGGATCCTCTCGGCGCTGGCCGAGCGCGTCCGTACCGAGATCGATCGTCGCGAAGGAGAGTCTCATGGCACCTGAGGACAAGAAGGTCGTGATCACGTGCGCGCTCACCGGCGTGCTCGCCAGCCGCCGGCAGAACGCGGCGATCCCCTACACGCCGGCCGAGATCGCCGAGGAGGCCCGGCGCGCGTACGACGCGGGCGCGAGCGTCGTGCACCTCCACGCCCGCACGCCCGAGGGCGGGCCGACGTTCGAGCCCGCCGTGTTCGCCGAGATCAAGAAGGAGATCCGCGCACGTTGCCCGATCATCCTGAACTTCTCGACCGGCACGATGCTCGACGACGTGTCGATGCAGATCGCCTACATCAAGGAGTCTCGCCCCGAGATCGCGGCCCTCAACATGGGCACGATGAACTACGCGAAGTACTCGAAGAAGAAGAAGACCTTCGAGTTCGACATGGTCTTCCCGAACCCCTACGGCAAGATCGTCAAGCTGCTCGAGGCGATGAACGAGGCGGGCGTGAAGCCCGAGCTCGAGTGCTTCGACAGCGGACACACCGCGGGCATCGCGCCGCTCTTCGACATGGGCGTGCTGCGCGCACCCTACCAGTACTCGTTCATCGTGAACGTGCTCGGCGGGATCCCTCCGATGATCGAGTCGCTCCAGCTGCAGACCAAGATCATGCCCCCGGGCAGCGACTGGGAGGTCATCGGGATCTCGCACGGCCACTGGCGCATGCTCGCGAGCGCGCTCGTGCTCGGCGGGAACATCCGCACGGGGCTCGAGGACCACCTCTACCTGCCGAACGGGCAGATGGCGTCGTCGAACGGCGCGATGGTCGAGGTCGCGGCGCGCATGACGCGGGACATGGGGCGCGAGCCGGCCACGGTCGAGGAGGCGCGCGAGCTCCTGCACCTCTACGACGTGGGTGCGGGGCGGCAGGCGGCGACGGACGTGGGGCACGCGCGAAAGGCCGCGGCCGAGGTCACGGTCCGCGCATGACGGCCGAGCGCGCGTTCCGCACGATCGTCGTCCGCGACGAGGGGCCGATCCGGACGATCACGCTGAACAAGCCGGAGCGGAAGAACCCGCTCGGCCCCGAGATGGTGAACGAGCTCTGCTGGGCGCTCGACGATGCGAAGGACGCTCCCGAGGTGCGGGTCGTCGTGCTCACGGGCGCGGGCGACGCGTTCAGCGCCGGCGGCGATCTCAAGATGATGGGCGGCGGGCCCGACGAGCACGGCCGTGAGGCGCTGCCGCAGCGCGGCGACTACGTCGATCTGCTCATGCGCTTCACGACGCTGGGCAAGCCCACCATCGCGCGCGTGAAGGGCGTGGCGATGGGCGGCGCGCTCGGGCTGATCGCCGTCTGCGACTTCGCCATCGCCGGCGAGAGCGCGGTCTTCGGGACGCCGGAGATCAAGCGGGGCCTGTTCCCGATGATGATCATGGCCGTGCTGCGCCGCGTGGTGAGCAAGCGGCGCCTCATGGAGATGATGCTGCTCGGCGAGAAGTTGGACGCCGAGACGGCCGCGCGGATCGAGCTCGTCAGCCGGGTGGCGACCGACGCGTTCCTCGACGAGGACGTCGGCATCCTCGCGCACAAGCTCGCCGCGCAGTCGCCCACGGCGATGCGGATGGGCCTGGCCGCGTGGCACGCGCAGGCCGATCGCGATCTCGTGTCGTCGCTGCCTTATCTGCGCGATCAGCTCGGCGCGATCCTCGGCACGGAGGACGCGCGCGAGGGGCTCACGGCGTTCGTGCAGAAGCGCGAGCCGGTCTGGACGGGCCGCTGATGCAGCTGCAGATCGCACCGAGCCGGTGGAGCGTCGGCGCCCGCAGGCGGTAGTGCACCGGTGTACCGCGGCGAGCGTGGGTGAGCGCGTGCGCGCGCGGCGAGCCCTCCGTCGAGCGTCCGCTCGCCCTGGCGAACGACGGCATCGACTCCCCGAGGACCGGGTCGCGCATGTTGCAGCGGTCGGCCGGAGGCAGGAGCATCGAGGCGTGCGCTCCGGCTCGGTTCTCGCCCTGGTCCTCGCCGCGTGCACGTCGGCGCACGGCGTGCCCGACGCCGGCGACGACGTGGGCGCGGGGCCCGGCGACCTGGCCGCCGACCTCTGTCGACCGTGGGCGCGCTGGTTCTGCGAGCGTGCAGAGGCATGCGGCTGTGGCGCCGAGCTGGTCGGCGGCGTGCTCGACCAGGACGCATGCGTCGCGCGGCGCACGCGACGATGCCTCGCCACCAATCCCGCCGACTTGCGGATCGATCGTGCGGGCGCGCAGCGCTGCATCGAGCGGATGCGCGCCACGATCGACTGCCGCAACCCCGACTTCGGCGACTGCGCCGTCACGGCCGCGCCCGTGCGCCTCGGCGAGCGGTGTGTCCTGAGCGGGCAGTGCCCGGTGGGCGCCTGGTGCGATCCAGAGCGCTTCGAGTGCGTCCCCGACACCGCGCTGGGCGCCGCGTGCGCGGACGGGTCGGGCGCGTGCGGCACGAGGGCGTCGTGTCGGGCTGGCGTGTGCACGAGCGCTCCGACCCTCGGCGATCCGTGCGGCGCCGCTTTCTGCGAGGACGGACTCGTGTGCCCCGATGGCGTGTGCGCGCTCGCGGATGCCTGCTTCGGGGCCTGCGACGGGCCGACGACGTGCGAGGTGCCGCTCGAGCTGGGCGCCCCGTGCCCTGACGACGGGTGCGCGGACGACGCGGAGTGTGATGGCCTCCGGCACGTGTGCGTGGCGCTTCCGGGCGCGGGCGAGCCGTGCAGCTGGCTCCTGCGCTGTGCGCGCGGGCTCGGCTGCAGCTCGGCGTCCTGGACCTGCGTCGCGCTGCCGGGGCGTGCGGAGCCCTGCCTCTTCGACGAAGCGCGCGGCCTCTGGTGTCGCGACGAGCTCGTGTGTCTCGGCGACGCATGCGCCGATCCGATGGGGGCGGGCGGGCCATGCACGTTCACCGACGAGTGCGCCGGAGGTCTCGCGTGCGACGGCGATCCGCCGACGTGCGGTCCACCCGCCGCGGTGGGCGACCCGTGCGGCGGTGGCTGCGCCGAGGGCGCCTACTGCGGGCCGGGTGACGTGTGCGCGACGGACGTGGGCGTGGGTGACCGCTGCGGTCTGCTCTACGGCGAGTGCTCCGCGGGGGCGTGCGCGCTGGACGCGAGCGGCGAACGGACGTGCATGGCCGCGCCTGGCGCCGGCGACCCTTGCTCCTTCCCGGGCGCCCCGTGTCCGGCCGGCCTCGTGTGCCGCAAGCTTCACCCGGTGATGCGACCCGGGATCTGTCGGTGGTGGTGACCGAGGTACGAGCACGCGCGCAGGAGTCACCTCGGTCGTCATGACGGGCTCCGCGCGTCGTCACACTGACCCCAGCTCCGTGCGCGGGCGCCCGTTCCGGGAACCCGCACTTCGCAGCCTGCGGCTGGACCGGCCCCGACGTCGGTCGCTATGATCAGAGACGTGGACCGCGAGACCACGATCGAGGCCCTTCGCGCACGGCTCCGGGACGAGCCGGACGTCGTCGCCGCGTGGCTCTTCGGGAGCGTCGCGCGCGGGTCAGACACACGCGACAGCGACCTCGACGTCGCGATCCTGACTCGTCGCGTGTCGACCGGCACGCTCGACGACCTCTGCCTCGACCTGCGCGCAGCGCTCACCGACGTGGTGGGGCGCGAGGTCGATCTCGTCGTCATGGACCACGCGCACGGTGATCTCGTCCATCGAGTGCTTCGCGACGGCATCCTCTTGATCGACGCCGACCGCAGCGCGCGCATCCGCTTCGAGGTGGATGCGCGCAACCGCTGGTTCGACATGCAGCCCATCTGGTGCGAGTACCGGCGCGGGCGGTCGGCCGCATGACCGACGTCGAGCTCGTCCGGAAGAAGCTGGCGCAGATCGAGCTCTTCGACGTCCTCGCCGCTGCCGGCTGGATCGAGCCCGGGCTCGGGACGGCGATGCGACGCGCGGTCGGTCTTCGCAGCCTGCTCGTGCATGGCTACGCGGCCGTGGATCCGAAGATCGTGCGCGACGTCGTGGAGAATCGTCTCTCCGACGTCGACGGGTTCGTGGCATCGGTCCGGGCTCGGATCGGGGCCTCATGAGGAAGACAGGCGCGGGGGTGGCGGTCCTCTTCGTGCTCGCGAGCACGCTCGGGCTCGGCCCGGGACTGGCGCGCGCGCAGGTGGCTGCCGATCCGACGCTCATGGTGCTCGCGCCGATCGGCGTCGATGCCGGGACGGCGGCGCAGATCGAGGGCGCGCTGGTGCAGGTCGGCCAGGCCGGCGGCTATCACGTCGTCACGCCGGGCGCGGGCTCGGTGATCGGCTCGCTCGACCCGCTGACGGGCACCGACCTGCTCGCCATCGTGCAGCGGACGGGGCTGCACCGCGCGGTGGCGGTGTGGGTCGTGCAGATGGGCGCCGGCTACGACGTGCACGTCGGGCTCGCGAGCGCCGACGCGATCGCGGCCTCGCTCCACGTGATGGCGGGGCCGACGGACCTCGCGGGCGCGTCGGCGCGCGCGCTCGCGGCGCTGCTGCCCGCGCCCTTCGCGACGGCGACCGGCGCGTGGGGCGGCATCGCCGCGTCGTCCGCGCCGGCCCTCACGGCGCCGTCCGCGCCCGCGACCATCACCGTTCCCGCGTCCGCGGTGCCGCTCGCCATGCCTGCGTCCGTCCCGGCCGATGCATCGCCCGAGCCGCGCCGCCGCCACGATCGACCCACCGGCCTCCTCATCGGCGGCGCCGCGATGCTGGGCGGAGGCTGGGTCGCGGGCTTCGCGATCGGCCTCTTCGGCGGCTACCACGACCGCACGTGCTGGTGGAGCTGCTCGGGGCTGGGCCCGGGCACGTCGTGGGATCCGGACTGGGACGCGTTCCGTGCGACCTCGCTGATCCCGGTCGTCGGCCCCTGGGTCCAGTGGGCCGTCAAGCCTCCGGGGGACGATGGCTGGCCGATCTGGCTCGCGCTCGATGGCCTGCTCCAGGGGGCGGGCCTGATCATGCTGATCGTGGGCATCGTCGTGCACGACGCCGCGCCGGAGGGCGACGAGGAGGCCACCGTCGTGCTGCTGCCGAGCGCGGGGCCGGACCACGCCGGCCTCACCGCCGTGGGCCGGTTCTGAGCGCCTGGGCCCGGTCAGGACCCTATCGACTCGGGGGGGCGTTTCCGTGCATTCTCGCCCGACTCGTCCGCCGGGGGCGCTCGGGACTGAATGCCAGAGGGGCTCACTCAGTCGGAAGCGTTCGCGGCCGGGCAGCTTCGAACCCGGAGAACCGATGAAGACCGCAGCACACCGCTCCCTGTCCCGCACTCTCGGCCTCGCGCTCCTGATCGCGGCCGTGCCGGCTAGCCTGCCGCTCTTCGGCTGCGACACCGGCGCGTTCGCCGCGGCGAGCACCATCGGCGTCATGCGCCGGGCGTCGCCGGCGCTCGGCCGCCTGCGCGATCCCGAGTTCGCCGAAGGCGCGCTCCCGGCCTCCATCTCGCAGATGGAAGGCATCATGGAGCTGCAGCCGAACGACCTGAACCTGCACGTCCTGATGGCCCGCGCCTACGTCTCGTACGGCTTCGGGTTCATGGAGGATCACCTCGAGATCGCCGAGCACGACGGCACGGAGCAGGAGGTCGAGCACTGGCGCGAGCGCGCCTCGCTCGCGTACCTGCGCGGCCGGGAGATCGCCATCCACGGCCTCGACCTGCGCCACCCCGAGGACGGTGGCCTGCTCGCGGCCGAGCACCAGGGCTTCGAGGCGTTCCAGGAGCACCTGCTGCGCTTCACCGATCCGGAGCAGGACGCGCCGCTCCTGCTCTTCGCCACGTACGCGTGGGCCCGCTACATCGGCCTGCACCGCGACGACATGAACGCGATCGCCGATCTCGCGTTCGTCCAGGCCATGAGCGAGCGCGTGCTCGCGATCAACGAGTCGTACTTCGACTACGCGCCCATCGCCCTGCACGGCGGCCTCATCGGATCGCGCCCTGCGGCGCTCGGCGGGCAGCCGGATCAGGCGCGCACGGAGCTCGAGCGCGCCATCCAGCTCACCTCGCGCCACAACATGATGTACCTCGTCACCGAGGCCCAGATCGTCGCGGTCGCGCTCCAGGATCGCGCGCTCTTCCGCTCGCTGCTCACCGAGGTCATTCACTTCGACGTGGACACCTTCCCGGACTCGCGCCTGCAGAACATCCTCGCGCAGCGCCGCGCCCGCCGCTGGCTCGCGCGGATCGACGAGCTCTTCGATCCGGACCCGAACGAGGTCGTCGAGAGCGACGACGAGGACGACGAGGACGACGAGGAAGAGGAAGAGGACGAAGGCGAGGGCGAGGGCGCCGAAGAGTGAGGACTCGCGATGAACGAGGTGGAGTGAACATGAAGCAATTGCGTGAAGGCGGGTTTCCCATGAAGCACGTACGAAAGCTGGCCCTACTTCTTCTCGGCTGCCTGGCCTTGCTGGCCGTGGACGCCACGCACATGCGCGCGCAGACCGCGCGCACGATCTCGCTCGCCACGCTCGCGCCGCCCGGCTCGACGTGGGCGCGCGTGTTCGACGCCTGGAACCGCGAGATCCGAACGCGAAGCGGCGGCGCGCTGCAGCTGCGCGTGTATGCCGGCGGCGTCCAGGGCGACGAGGCGGAGGTGATCCGCAAGATCCGCTCGGGCCGCCTCGACGCGGGCGCCGTGACCGCCGTGGGTCTCGCGCAGATCCACCGTCCCGCGCTCGTCTTCCAGATGCCGGGCATCCTGCGCACCTACGCGCAGCTCGACCGCGCGCGCGACGCGCTGCAGTCGGACATGGACGCGGGCTTCACGTCGGGCGGCTTCCACCTCCTCGGCTGGGCGGACGTCGGCCAGTCGCGCCTGTTCTCGACGCAGGCGACGGTGCAGCCCTCCGACCTCGCGAGCCGTCACCCGTGGGTGTGGCGCGACGACCTCGTTCTGCCGACCTTCTACGAGGTCATCCACTCCAACCCGGTGCCCTTGCAGGTGCCGGAGGTGCTCGGCGCGATCCAGACGGGGCGCGTCGACACGGCCGTCACGCCGCCGGTCGCGTGTCTCGCGCTCCAGTGGTGCTCGCGCCTGAACCACATGATGGACCTGCCGCTCACGATCGTGATCGGCGGCACCGTGATCGGCCAGACGCAGTGGGCGGCGCTCCCCGCGGACCAGCAGACGATCCTGTCGGAGACGGCGACGCAGTTCCATCAGCTCGCCCGCCGCAACCTGCGCCGCGACGAGCGCACGGCGCTCTCGTCGCTGGGCACCCACGGCGTGACGGCAGACGCGGTCACCGATGCGCAGCGGACCGAGTGGCTGACCGCTGCCACGACGATCCGCGGCCGCCTCGTCGGTCAGATCGCCGACCAGGCGCTCGTGGACCGGGTCGCGGCCTTCGGGCACTGAGCGGTCGACCCGACCAGGGTGGGCCTAGCGGAGGCCGTCGCGAGCCATCGCGACGGCCTCCTGCTTTGGCGGCGAGGAGAGCGCGCGATGGCGAAGGACGGCGTGAGCGCGGGTCTGGTGCTGGTGCGGACACGCGAGGTGCTGCTCGTCCACCCGGGCGGGCCCTTCTGGGCGAGCAAGGATCAGGGCGCGTGGTCGATCCCCAAGGGCCTCGTCGAGCCAGGGGAGGACGCGCTCGCCGCCGCGATCCGGGAGGCCAGCGAGGAGCTCGGGATCCCCGAGGTCGCGCCCCCGTTCGTGCCGCTCGGCGAGGTCCGGATGAGATCCGGCAAGCGCGTGGTCGCGTGGGCCGCACGCGCCGAGGTCGATCCGACACGCGTGAAGAGCAACGAGATCGACGTCGAGTGGCCGCCGCGCTCGGGCCGCACGCTCCGCATCCCCGAGATCGATCGCGCCGCGTGGGTCGGGCTCGACACCGCGCGTCGACTCGCGAACCCGGCGCTCGTTCCGCTGATCGAGCGGGCGCTCGCGGAGACGACGACCCGTGGGCTAGAACGCTGAGTGTCGACTCTGGTACGGTGCCGCCCGTGCTGGGGACCGTTCGCGCCAAGCTGATCGCGCTCGTGCTGACCTCGACGATCTCGAGCGCTCTGGCCGTGGGCATCGTCGGCTGGATGCTCTGGCGCGAGATCCTCGAGACGAGCCACGAGGGCGTGCTCCTCGCGCAGGCAGGCCTCACCCACGGCGTCGAGGACGACATCGGCGGCCTCTTCGTCACCGCACGCACGCTCGCGACCTGCTGCGCCCGGGCCCTCGCGGCCGGCGGCGAGCTCGAGCGCGACCAGATGGAAGAGGTCGTCGGCGTGCTCATGGACTCGTACCAGGACGAGCACATCCGGGTGCTCGACCCGAGCGGGCACGTGATCGCGTCGTACCAGGCGAGCCCCGATACCCACGAGGTGGAGGCGGACCCGACGGCCGGGACCCAGGTCGACCTCGCCACGCACCACACGGGCGTCGACCGGCTCGGCTGCGCGGGCGAGGCCGGCCTCGCGCTCCGCGTCGTGTGGGAGATCGAGGGTGGCGGCGGCTTCGTCGAGGCGTGCTCGCCCTACACGCAGCCGCGCCTTCAGGCCGAGTCCCGCCAGCTGCGCCTGCCGCTCGCGCTCGTCGACGCCGACGGACGGGGCCTGAGCATCCAGACGGACGGCTTCCCGAGCGATCTCGTCCGCACGCCGCCCACCGAGCCGACGATCGTGACCGACGGCGACCACGCGTGGGTCGCGTCCGGGTTCGAGGCGGCGCCGCCGACGGGCGAAGGGACGGTGCCGCTCGTCGCCTGCTTCGACATCACCAAGGAGCTCGGCAACCTCCGACGGACCGCGATGGGGGCGCTGGCGGCGATGGCGATCATCGCGCTCGTCTCGCTCTTCTTCGGGTGGCGCATCGCGCGCCGGATGTCGAACGCGCTCACGCGCGTGAGCAACGCCCACAAGAAGATCGCCGACCAGGAGTACGTCCACGTCTCGGGCGTGAAGACGGGCGACGAGCTCGAGGACCTCGCGAACGGTTTCAACGCGATGGTCGACGGCTTGAAAGAGCGCGACAAGCTCAAGACGACCTTCGGCAAGTACATGACGCCGTCGATCGTCGAGCACCTGATGGCCGGCAAGGTCTCCCTCGGCGGCGAGTCGGTCGAGGTGTCGATCCTCTTCAGCGACATCCGCGACTTCACGTCGATCAGCGAGCGCATGGAGGCCCACGACCTCGTCGCGCTGCTCAACGAGTACTTCACCGAGATGGTCACGATCATCATCGAAGAGGGTGGCGTCGTCGACAAGTACATCGGTGACGCGATCATGGCCGTGTTCGGCGCGCCGGTGCCGGGCGCCGACGACGCGCTGCGTGCGGTGCGCGCTGCGGTGCGGATGCGGGCTGCGCTCGAGATCTTCAACGAGCGGATGAAGGAGCGCGGCAAGCCTCAGTTCAAGACGGGCATCGGCATCCACACGGGGACGGTCGTCGCGGGCAACATCGGGTCCGAGAGTCGGATGGAGTACACCGTCATCGGCGACACCGTGAACCTCGCCTCCCGCCTCGAGGGCAAGACGAAGGAGCTGGGCGTCGGCCTCGTGATCAGCGAGGACACCTACGCGAAGGTCGAGGCGAGCATCGTCGCGCGGCGCCTCTCCGAGATCACCGTGAAGGGTCGCGAGAAGCCGGTCGTCGTGTACGAGGTGACCGAGATGAAGGACGCCGAGAGGGGCTGACGAGCGTCCCGTCAGAGTGGCGCACCCCGCGGGACGAGCCAGCCCATCACGAGATCATCCTGGCGCCCCTGCGCCGTCGCCACCCGCGCGCGGAGTCGGCCCTCGACGACGAAGCCGAGCGAGGTGTAGAGCGCGATCGCGCGGGCGTTCTCCGAGCGGACGAAGAGCTCGACGCGCTCGCACCAGTCGGTCGCCCGCGCCGCGGAGAGGAGGTCGGTCATCAGCCGCCGGCCGATCCCGCGTCCGCGCGCGCCGGGCTCGACGCAGATGAGCAGGTGCCCCATCACGTGCGAGAGGCGTCGAAGCGGGTTTCGCGGGCCGAGCACGAACCCCACGACGCGATCCCCCTCGCTCGCGGCCAGCGCGACACCGGTCTCGATCGCGTGGCGGACCATGTCGAGCACCAGGGCGTCCCCGATCTCGTCCCGGGTCCGGGCCGTCGAGGCCTCACGGTAGATGGTGGCGACCGCGGCGACGTCGCTCAGCGCCAGCGCGCGTATCTGCGTGTCCATGCCGCCCACGTAGCACTCAGATGCCGCTCGGCTCGCGCCCGACACGCGCCAGCAGCACCACGTACGCACGCGCATGGGCTGCGGCCGCCGCGAGGTACGCGGCCTCCGCGTCGCGCGCGGCGGCGTTCGCCGCCAGCTGCTCGACCACCGTGCTCGCGCCGCGGGTCAGCGCCTCCGCCGCCGCTGCGCGGAGAGCGGTCGCCTCGGCGAGCGCCGCCTCGCGCGCGGCGAGCCGGTCCCGCGCCGTCTCGTACTCGGCGAGCGCCTCGCGCACCTCGACGGCGACGGCGAGCTCGGCGGCCCGCAGCCCGGCCTGCGAGCGATCGATCGCCGCGTCCGCGGCGCGCAGGTCACCGTCCCACGCGAGCCGCAGCGGGATCTCGACGGTCGCGCCGAAGATCAGCGCGTCGTACTCGGGCTGGTTGAAGAGGGTGTCGAGGCTCGCGAACGAGTGCAGCCAGCCCACCTGCACGTCGAGCTCGGGCCAGCGCGCCGCGCTCGCTCGATCGCGCTCGCGCTCGGCGGCCGCCTCCATCATCTGCGCGGCGCGGATCTCCGGGCGGCTCGCGAGCGCCTCCTGCACCAGCGCGTCCGCGTCGAACGTGCGCGGTGCGACGCCGAGGTCGCCGACCGGTCCGAGCGAGGCGTCGATGGCGCCCAGCAGCTCCGAGAGCGCCAGCCGTGTCGTGCGCTCGGCTCCCTCCGCTTCCGTGCGGCGCGCGCTCCCGGACGCGGCCGCCAGGCGCGCGAGCCGGACCTCGAGCGCCGTCGCCTCGCCCGCGGCGGCGCGCGACTCCACCGCGCGCAGCAGCGCCGCGTCCGCCTCGGCGGCCTCCGTCGCGCGCACGCGCGCGAGCGAGGCCTCGAGCGCGGCGACGAAGCGCTCCGCCGCGAGGCGCGCGAGGTCGCGACGCGTGCCGTCCGCCATGGCGACGCTCGCCTCGTGCTCGGCCACGCGCGTGTCGATGCGCCGGCCGATCTGGCCCGCGTAGTCGAGGGGTACCGAGAGCACGATCTGGGTCGAGTTCGGTGCGCGCTGTCCGGAGACGTCCACCGACGACACGCCGCCCGACAGGCGCATCGACGGGAGCACGCGCGCGACGTCGATCTCGGCGTCGGCGGCGCGCACGGCGGCCTGCGCGTCCGCCCACGCCGGGCTCTCGGCCAGGACGCGCTCGACGTAGCGCGGGTAGGACGTCGCCTGCAGCCCAGGCGGCGCGGTGACCGCGAGCGAGACCTGCGCGCGGGCGAGCGCGGGCAGGCAGAGCGTGAGCGCGAGCGCGAGCGCGAGCGCGAGCGATCGGGTCACGGCAGCACCTCCTTCTTCCTCGCCGCGCGGAAGCGCCCCAGGTCCACCAGGAACGTCGGCAGCACCACGAGCGTGAACAGCGTGCTCGTCACGAGCCCGCCGATCATCACGATCGCCAGCGGCCGCTCCAGCTCGACTCCACGGAGGCGCAAGACGACCAGCGGCAGGAGGCCGAGCATCGCCGTCGCCGCCGTCATCAGCTTCGGGCGCACGCGACCGACGCTCGCCTCCCGCACCGCCTCGTCGTAGCTCAGGCCGTGCGCCTCGAGCCCGCGCGCCTGCGAGACGAGCACGAGGCCGTTCTGCACGGCGATCCCGAAGAGGCCGAGCAGGCCCACGAGCGACGACACGTTCCACGTCTCGTGCGCAAGGATCAGCGCGGCGATGCCGCCGACCAGGGCGCTCGGCAGGGTCCCGAGGATCAGCAGCGTCTCGGCGAGCGAGCCGAGCGCGACGTACACCAGCACCAGCACCAGCGCGACGGCCAGGACGATCGCGAGCGCGAGCGCGCGGTTGGCCGCGTCCTGCGTCTCGATGCGCCCGCCGACGGACGCGAACGTTCCCTCCGGGAACTCGGTCCGTACGGCCAGCGACACGAGGCGCCGGACGTCGTTCGCCGCGCCGCCGAGGTCGCGGCCGACCACGCTGGCCTCGATGCCGACTCGCCGCTGGCCGGCCTCGCGGCGGACGATGCTGGGGCCGACGGTGCTGGTGATGGTCGCGAGCCTCGAGAGCGGCAGTCGCGCGCCGGTCGGCGTCTCGATCTGCAGCGCACGAAGCTCCTCCGGATCGATCGAGCCGGGCGCACCGAGCCGCACCATCACGTCGAGCCGTCGGCCGCCCCGGAACACGAGACCGACGTCGCGCCCGACCGTCGCCACACGCACCGCCTCGGTGACGATCCCGGGCGTCACGCCCGCACGGGCCATCGCGATCCGGTCGAGGCGCACGTTCAGCTCCGGGCTCTGTCCCGCGACGTCGGTGCGCACGTCCGCCAGGCCGGGGACGCGCCGTATGCGGTCGCGCAGCATGTTCGCCAGCGCCCCGAGCTGATCGAGGTCGGTCCCGAACACGCGTACCTGCAGGTCGGCCGGCGAGCCGCCGAGGCCCTCGTCGATGCGCATCTGCAGCGGCGTCGTGAAGAGAACCTGGGTGCCCGGGGCGAGCGCCACCCGCTCGCGCAGCGCCTCGGCGATGGCCTCGTCGTCCATCGTCCGGTCCGGGTCGAGCTCGACGAGGATGTCCGCGTTGGTGTGCGGCATCGGGTCCTCGGTGCGCTCGCCGCGACCGAGGCGCCGCGTCACGTTGCGTACCTGATCGTAGCCCGCCGCCGCCTCGGCGACCGCTTCCACCAGCCGGTCTGCCGTCTCGAGCGAAGCCTCGGGCGCGACGCCCGTCTCGAGCATGAGGTAGCCCTCGTCGAGGTGCGGGACGAAGTCGGCGCCGACCGACGCGCCGGCCATGATCGCGGGCACCGTGATGCAGAGCGCGGCGATCTGCACGACGCGCGGCCGGCGGAGCGCGAACGCGAGCACGGGCGCGTACGCCCGCTCGATCACCCGCACGACGATGCCCTTGCCCTCGACGCCGTGCTTGGCCGAGAGCGCCCGCGCAGCGATCGAGGGCGTCACGCCGAGCGCGACGAAGAGCGAGGCGCCCATCGCCGCGATCACCGAGAGCGCGAGCGCGCGGTACATGCGCCCCTCGATCCCGGCCATGCCGAAGAGCGGGACGAAGACCGCGATGACGACGAACGTCGCGAACACGATCGGACGCGACATCTCCGCGGCGGCGCGGGTGACGACGTCGTGCTTCACCGCGCCGCTGCCGGCGTCCTTGAGCCGATGCGCGGCGTTCTCGACGACGATGATCGAGGCATCGACGAGGATGCCGACTGCGATGGCGAGCCCTCCCAGCGTCATCGTGTCCAGGCCGCCGCCGACCCGGCCGAGGATCGCGACGGCGAGCGCGACCGAGGTCGGGATCGAGAGCGCGACCACGAGCGCGGCGCGCACGTCGCCGAGGAGCAACATGATGACGAGGACGACGAAGATGGCGCCGATCGCCACCGCCCGGCCCACGCCGCCCAGCGCGCCGTCGACGAGCTCGGCCTGATCGTAGGTGACCGAGATCGAGATGCCGGCGGGCGGCGAGAGCTCGGCCAGCGCCTCGCGCACGGCGGCCGAGACGTGCACCGCGTCGGCGCCGACCTGGCGGACGATGCGCACGTGCACGACCTCGGCGCCGTGGTGTCGCGCGATGCCGCGCCGGAACGCGCCTCCGTCCACCACCTCCGCGACGTCGCTGAGCAGGACGGGCACCCCGCCCCGCTCGGTGACGACCGTGCGCGCGAGGTCGAAGGCGCTCTCCGCGCGTCCGTCCACCTCGACCGCCCACTCGATCTCGCCGGCCGGAACGACGCCTGCGGAACCCGACGCGCTCGCGCCCTCGGCGGCCTGCGCCACGTCGGCGATCGTCACGTCGCGCGCCCGCATCCGGACCGGGTCGGCGCGGACCTGCACCTGGCGCAGCAAGCCGCCCACGATGTCCAGCCCGCCGACGCCGGGCACCGCGAGCAAGCGGTTGCGCAGCTCGAAGTCGACGAAGTCGCGCAGCGCCATGGGCGAGGCCGAGCCCTCGCTCGACGGCTCGATCACGAGCTCGGCCACCTCGTTCAGGCGGCCCGAGACGCCCGAGACGACGGGCGCCTCGATGCCCTCGGGCAGCACGGTCTGCGCCTGCGCCACGCGCTCGCCGACCAGCTGACGCGCGCGGAAGTAGTCGTAGTCCGGGTCGAGCTCGATCGTGGTCTGCACGACGCCCGCCATGCAGTTCGAGCGGACGCGGCGCAGCCCGGGCAGTCCGGTCATGGCGCGCTCGAGCGGGATCGCCACGCGCCGCTCGATCTCCTCGGAGCCCATGGCCGGGGACTGCACGATGATGTTGAACGTCGGCGTCGTCAGGTTCGGGAACACGTCGCGCGGCAGATCCCCGAACGCGACGGCGCCGTCGGCGAGGCCGAGCGCGACCAGCGCGATCCCGACGAAGGGATGCTCGGCCAGCCAACGGACGACGGCCGCGAAGGGGGACCGATCGGGGCCCGTGGTCATCCCGCCTCGCCCCAGTCGCCCGCGTCCGCGAGCGCGCGGAGCACGAACGCCCCCTGCAGCACGACGTGCTCCCCGGCCGAGAGACCCGACACGATCTCCACCTCGCCCCCGAGGTCACGCCCCCGTGCGACGCGGCGCACCTCCATCTCGCGCTCGCCGCGCGGGACGAACACGACCCAGCCGTCGTTCGTGTGCTGCACGGCGCCCGAGGGCACCACCAGCGTCTCGCCCTCGGCGCGCGGCGCGAGGATCACGCTCGCCACCATGCCGGGGCGCAGGTGGCCGTCGGCGTTCGGGACGTCCGCCCGCACCTCGACCGAGAGCGTCGCCTCGTCCACCCGCGGCCCGATCAGCGACAGGGGCAGCTCGACCGGGGGGGCTCCGAGCGTGGAGAACGTCACGCGCGCGACGTCGCCCACGCTCAGGCGCGCGGCGTCGCCCTCGGAGACGTGGACGAGCAGCCAGAGTATCGAGAGGTCGGCGATCTCGAAGAGCGCGTCGTCTTGCGCGGCCGCCTCGCCCGGGAAGGCGTGGTGCTCGAGCACGGTGCCAGCGATCGGTGAGCGCACCAGCAGGGTCGTGCGCGAGCCGCCCCGCGCGTTCGCGGCCGCGAGCCCCGCGCGGGCCTGGGCCAGCTCCGCCTGCGCGCGCGCGAGCTCGCGCTCGGCGTCCTCGAGGTCGCTCGTCGTCCCCAGCTGCTCGCCGCTGAGCGTGCGGCGCCGCGTCACGCGCGCCTCGAGCGTGGCGACGTTCGCCGCCGCCTCGGTCACGTGGGCCCGCAGCTCGCCGACGTCCCCGCTCGCGAGCTCGACGAGCGGATCGCCCGCGGCGACGCGATCGCCGACGTGCGCGAGCAGCTCCACCACGCGGCCAGGCGCGGGTGCGTCCACGATCGCGTAGTGATGCTCGTCCACCCCCAGCTCGGCGATGGCCGCGATCGGCGCGTCCGTCTCCAGGCGCACGACCTCCGTCGTCGAGAACGTGACCCGTGATCGGACGTTGTCGTCGAGCGTGACGACGTGCTCGACGACGGCCAGCGGCGCGCTCGCCTCGGGCGCATCGCTCGCTGCGGGCTCGGGCCCCGCGCCGCCGCATGCGACCATGCAGCCCAGCGCGAGGACCGAGCAGACCCTGCTGCTCCACCTCGACTTCATCGCTTCCTCGCTCTCCCGCGCGTCGCGGGCCTCGATCGACCGTTTCAGCGGATCAACCGAGGGGGCGCGGAACGCGGACGGGAGGCTCGCGCGGAGCCTCGGGAGGACGGGCCGCGACGGCGAGCGGGGGCCGCTCGCTGCTCACGGGGACGACGTCGAGGAGGATGGCAGGCAGGGCGCCGAGGATCGCCGGCTGCGGGCTGCAGCGGGCGCAGTCGTGGCAGTCGTCGCCGAGGGGCGGACACGCGTGATCACCCTGGTCGGCGCAGGGATCCACGCCGAGAGCCAGCACGAGCGGCAGCGAGAGCTGCGTCGTCATCACGAGCACGGACAGGAGCGCGAGCACCCAACGTCGCATCGACGCCGGTAGTTACCACGGGGGCGGGGATGCGGCACGACGGACGGGCCTGGCCCCCCGGGGCGCTGCCGATGATTGCGGGGAGGGCCGTTTTGTCGATACAACGCCGGAACCCATGGCAGGCGCAGCCCCCTCCGCGAAACCCGCTCCCTTCCTCAAGCCGCTCGATCTCGTCGACCGCGGAATTCTCCTCGCGGAGAGCTCCCTCTCGGTGGTGATCGTGCTGGTGATGGTCGTCTTCGGCGTGGCCGACGGAGTCGGCAGCATCCTGCAGGTCCAGCATCCGCTGCTCCGGGCGGCCAGCGACGTGCTCATGCACGGCACCATCTGGGCCGCGTTCCTCGGCGCGAGCTTCGCGACCCGTGGCCGAAAGCACCTCGCGATCGACGCCCTCGGCCGCCTCTTGCCCGATCGCGGCCGACGGATCGTCGTGGCGATGTCCAGCACCTTCGGCTCGGTGGTGGCGGCGGCGCTCGGCTTCGGCGTGTACACGTCGCTCACCGAGCAGGGCGCCGCGCTCGAGGACCAGATGGTGAACATGGCCGAGTCCGGCATCGCCGGCGGCCGCATCGACCAGAGCTACCAGTTCCAGTTCATGATCCCCGCGGGCTTCACGCTCATCGCGATCCGCCTGCTCCTGCACGGGTTCCACGAGTTCATGGCGGCGGCCTCCCTCCCGGACAAGGGCTCGCGCGTCCAGCCGCCGCCGCCCGCGCCCGCGGCGCCCAAGGGCGAGCCGCACGAGGAGCCGGACGGCGCGCCGGGCACCGCGGACGAGACGGATCGCACCTCCCCGTTCACGCAGGCGGGCCCCGTCGAGTGCGCCATCGCGCTGGTCGCGCTGCTCGTGCCGATCGGGCTCTCCTTCGGGACCTCGACGTTCGTGCCCATCCTGATCGCCGTGCTCGCGGCCGCGGCGTCCATCGCCGTGCCGCTCTGGCTGCGGGTCCAGAAGACGAAGTCGTCGGCGGCGACGGCCCCGCTGCCCGAGCACTACGCGCAGCTCGACGCGCTGCCGGTACTGGTCGGGCTCGTGTGCACCGGCTCGACGCTCCTGCTCACGTACACGGGCGTCATGAACATCTCGAACGTCTCGTTCGGGATGGGCATCGCGTTCTTCGCGGTGATGGCCCTGATGGGCGCGCCGCTCTTCACGTTCCTCGGCGGCATGGCGCTCTTCCTCTGGCTGCACGGCTCGGCCGAGGTGCCGGTGACGCCGCTGGCGAACGCCGTCGAGGACGTGCTCGGCACGCACTTCGCGCGCATGAGCGTGCTGCCGACCATCCCGATCTTCACGCTCGCCGGCTACCTGATGAGCGAGAGCAAGACGCCGCAGCGCCTGGTGCGCTGTGCGCGCGCCCTGCTCGGCGCGCTGCCGGGCGGCATCGCCGTCGTCTGCGTGCTCGCGTCGTTCATCTTCACGATGTTCAGCGGCGCGAGCGGCATCACGATCGTCGCGATCGGCGGCCTCCTGCTCCCGGCGCTGCTCAAGGACGGCTACCCGGAGAAGTTCTCGCTCGGCCTCGTCACCAGCGGCGGCGCGCTCGGCATCACGTTCTTCCCCTGCCTGCCGCTCATCGTCTACGGCATCGTCGCGGGCCTGCAGGAGATGCCGCCGGGCGTCGAGCGCGTGGACCTCAACAACATGGTCGGTGCCGGCTTCCTGCCCGGCGTGGTGCTCATCGGCCTCATGATCTTGTACTCGATGTTCGTCGGCGTGACGGCCAAGGTGCCGCGCTCGAGCTTCGACGCCAAGGAGGCCGGCGCGGCCCTCTGGGAGGCGAAGTGGGAGCTCGCGCTGCCGATCGTCGTGGTCGTCGGGCTCGTGTTCGCGGGCCCGCTCGGCGCGGCCTCGTTCACGTGCTTCTACGTCTTCGTGATCGAGGTCTTCATCTACCGCGACCTCACGCTCGGCAAGGACATCCCGCGGATCGTTCCGGACTCGATGGTCCTGGTCGGCGCGATCTTCGTGAAGCTGTGTGCCGCGACGGTCCTCACGTTCTACTTCGTGCAGGCGCAGACCGCCGATCACCTCTTCGAGGCGCTCACCTGCGGGCAGCCCGCGCTCGACTACCTGCACGCGCACAACGATGTGCTCTTCGAGTGCCGCGAGGCGGTCGACGCGCTCCAGCGCAACGGTCAGAGCGCGGGCGGCATCATCGACTCGCCGCTCTCGTTCCTGCTCGCGCTGAACGTGTTCCTGCTGATCGTCGGCATGCTGATGGACATCTTCTCGGCGATCGTCGTGATCGTGCCGCTGATCATGGGCATCGCGCTGCACTTCAACATCAACCCGTACCACCTCGGCATCGTGTTCCTGATCAACCTGGAGATCGGCTACCTCATGCCGCCGATGGGCCTGAACCTCTTCATCGCGGGGTTCCGCTTCGGCCGTCCGGTGCCGGACCTCTACCGCGTGGTGGTGCCCTTCATCGGCGTGTTCGTCGCGGCGCTGATGATCACGACGTACGTGCCCTGGCTCAGCACCGCGTTCCTGCCGGAGTCGGCGCAGACGCACGCGCAGCCTCCGCCAATCCCGATGGACGACGGCACGGGCGGCGGCGGTGGCCACGACGTGGTCACGCCCGGGACGGTGCAGCCGTGCGACGACGTGCCGGCCGAGGGCGAGGAGATGGACGCGTACATGGCGCGCTGCCCCGACGGCGCCGAGACAGTCACCGGCGCGGCCGCGGCCGCGCAGCCGTGCGACGACGTGCCGGCCGAGGGCGAGGAGATGGACGCGTACATGGCGCGCTGCCCCGACGGCTCGGACACCGTGGTCGCTCCGCCTGCAGGCGGTGGTGCTCCGGCGCGCCCGTGCGGCGACCTCCCCGAGGACGGCGAGGACATGGGCGCGTACATGGAGCGCTGCCCCGACGGCGTTGACACCGTGGTCGCGCCCGCGCCCGCGCCTGCGGCCGCCGCGCGACCCTGTGGCGACCTCCCCGACGAGGGTGAGTCGATGGACGACTACCTCGCCCGCTGCCCCGACCCCGAGGAATAGCGGGGTCCCCGAGGAATAGCGGGGTCACTCCACACCATCGCAAGTACCCGGACTCATTCGGGTCCTGCGGGTAGGTGCGCGTTTTGTCGCTCCGAGCGGATGAGCCGACGACGGGCCGCCTGTTCGGCCGGCGTGATCGAATCGTTCGGCACGCTCGCGGTCGTCGCGGACGCGGCATGTCTCGCCGCGAGCTGCTGGCTGCTGGCCCGGTCCCGGTCCGGCGTCTCGTTGGTCGGCGGGATCGTGCTCGCTGTCGGCATGGCGTGTTTCGTCACGACGCGCGGATGGATATGGCTGCCGCTCCTCGTCGACCCGTGCGGGCTGGTGGCGTTCAGCGTCTCCGTCGCGTGGCGACGCCGGTGAGGGCGAGGTCGAGAGC
>JBGAQA010000073.1:0-35848 GCA_044220955.1 Sandaracinaceae bacterium | reverse complement strand
GCTCGACGAGGCGGTGGGCCTCGGCGGAGTCGACGTGGTGCGACTGGCTCGACGCGCTGCCGGAGCAGGCGGCGACGGCGAGACCGAGGGCCGTGGTCAGGAGCGCTGTTCGGAGGGTGTGCATGGGAGGCTCTCTGGGGGTGACCGGCGCAAATCGCGCACCTGGCCGCCGGTTCGTAAGGAATCCAGTGGGTTGAGTGGGTGTGGAGTGACCCCGGGTTGGAGCCGGGGGCGGGGGAAAGGGTTCGGCGGTCATGGCGTGCTGGGCGCTCGGCGCGGGAGGCGGCGGCGGGAGAGAGCGCGCGCGAGCAGGATGCGCTCGCCGAGGCTCTCGGCGTCGACGATGCCGACCACGCGGCCGGCGTCGACGACGACGAGGGTGCCGAGGTGGCTGGCCTCGAGGCGCGGCAGGGCCGACTCGAGCAGCTCGTCCGGGGCGGCGGTGACGACGCTCGTGTGCATGAGCTCGCCGATCGGTACGTCGAGCTCGCCCTTGGCGAGACCACGGAGGACGTCGCCGCGCGTGAGCAAGCCCGTCACCGCGTCTCCGTCCACGACCACCACGTCGTGGGGACTGCCGGCGAGGATCCGCTGCGCGACCTCGGCCAGAGGCACGCGTGCGCCGAGCGCGTCGAGCTCGCCGGTCGCGACCTGTCCCACGCGGATCCCCGCGAGCGCGGCCCGCGTCGACTCCATCGCGGCCTCGGCGCGCCCCGCGCTCCACACGAAGAACGCCACCAGCGCGAGGATCGGCTGCAAGAGCAGGCCGAGCACGCCGAGCCCGAGCGCGATCGCGCGGCCGGCGAGCACCGCGAGCTGCGTGGCGCGCTCCCGATCGACGAACATCGCGAGGACGGCGCGGAGCACGCGGCCGCCGTCCATCGGGAACGCCGGCAGCAGGTTGAACACCGCCAGGCCCACGTTCACCCAGAGCAGTCGTGTCGCGAGCGCGGCGTCCGGCGTGCTGACGTCGAAGCCGTGCGCGGGATCGGTGACCCCGACCCAGACGGCGAGCAGCGAGGCGAGCACGACGTTGACGGCGGGGCCGGCGACGGCGACGAGGAGCTCCTCGAGGGGGCGCGTGGGCATGCGCGCGAGCGAGGCGACGCCCCCGATCGGGAGCAAGAGGATGCGCGTGGTGGGGCAGCCGTAGCGTCGCGCGACGAGCGCATGGCCGAGCTCGTGCAGGACGACGATGCCGAACACGAGCGACGTGAACGCCGCGCTCTCGAGGCCCTTCTCGAGCGAGCTGCCCGTGGCGAGCGGCGAGAGCGCGATCCACAGGAGCAGGACGAGGAAGGTGACGTGGATGTCGATGGGGATGCCGAGCAGGCGGCCGACCCTCAATGACCACGGGTGTCGATCCGCCGGGGTGGGCGCCGGGGAGCCCGCGGCCGCAGCGTCGCTCATCGCCGGGGCGACTTTGAGGGCCCGTGGAGCACGAGGACGGGCTCGTGGGCGCTGCGCAGCACGCGATCGGTCACGCCGCCGAGCAGGCGCGAGGCCGCCCTTCCGCTGCTCGCGATCACGACGAGGTTGGCGCTCGTGCTGCGCACGACCTCGGCGATGGCGGCCGCCGGCGCTCCCTCGACGACGCGGAGCGCGGCGCCGGGGTCGAGCGCGTGCGTGGCGCGCGCCTTCTCGCCGAGGGCGCGCGGCAGGTCCTTGGCCCACGGCGCCTCGCGATCGGCAAGCCACGGCAGCTCGTACGCGTGGACCACCTCGACGCTCGCCCGGAAGGTCCGCCCGAGCTCGAAGGCGGCGCGCACGGCGCGCTGCGAGGGGGCCGAGAGATCGGTCGGCGCAACGATCGCGCGCGGGAGCGCGCCGGTCGAGCTCATGGGCACCACGAGCACCGCGCTGTCGCAGGTGCGGACCACGCGGTCGGCGACGCTGCCGAGCACCACGCGCGAGAGCGGCGTCTCGCTCGTCTGGCCGACGACCACCAGGTCGGCCGCGAGCGCGCGCGCCCGGCCGACGATCTCGTCGCGCGGGAAGCCGTCCACCACGCGCCAGGTCGCCTTCACGCGCGGGAGCAGCGGCTCCACGAGGGACTCGAGCTTGCCCTCGGCGTCGTTCCGGACCGTCGCCTGGAGCTCCTCGAGAAACGACGACGGGGGCACGTGCGAGATCAGCGGCGTGACGACGTGCAGCACCTCGAGCGACGCGCCGAGCGCCTCGGCCCACTTCGCGGCCGTGGCCACGGAGTGCGAGGCGCCGCGCGAGAAGTCCGTCGCACACAGGATCGAACGAAACATGGGCACCTCAGTCGCGCCGCGCGCCCACCGGGACCGCGCTCCCCTACCTTAGCCGTTCTTCGAGCGCCGGGAGCGCGCATGCTCGGCCAGCTTCGCCATCCGCTCCTCCACGCGGGCCAGCAGGCTCGCGCGCGTCCCGGCCGCGAGGTGCGTCTCCGCCCAGCGGTAGGCGAGCGCGTCCTCACGCCCCGCGTGCGCCCGTAGCATCGCCACGAGCTCGCCGATCTCCGCGGCGCGGGTCGTGTGCAGGTCGACCCCGACCGCGAGCGAGGCGAGCTGCGAGCGGATGGCCGCGTGCTCGCCGAGGAGCGCGCGCGTCTCCACGGGATCGACGCGGGAGAGGCCGGGGAAGACGTGCTCCTCTTCCATCTCCATGTGCGCCGAGAGCTGCCGCTCGAGCTCGCTGAAGCAGCTCGCCGCCCACGTGCCGTTGCCCGTGTCGAACGCGTCGACGACGTCGGCGAAGAGGGACTGGAGCGTGTCGTGCTCGCGCACGAGCGCCTCGCGCAGATCGCCGCCCGCCTTGTTCGTCCCGGTCGCGCGCGCTCGCGCCATGACGGACCGGAGAGCAGCCAGCGTGCCAGGTCGGGGCCCCGACGATCCCGCGCGGCCGGCGCAGGCACTGCGCGTCGACGTGGGCGCTGCGCAAGAGCTGCGCACGTGCGCGCGCGCGCCGGGTCTTGCGGACGGTCCGCACGTGCCCAGGTGTTCCGGCATGCACGCCTGGAGGGCAGAGTTGCCCATGAGCAATCGTGACCGCGACGAGACGCCGCTCGTGCATCACACCGCGCCCGCGCGCCCCGGTCTGCTGCGCAACGCCGCACCGCCCCCGAAGCCCCTCGAGCCAGGTGCGCGGCTGGACACGTACCGCATCGTGCGGCTCCTGGGCGCCGGGGGCATGGGCAGCGTCTACCTCGCGCACGACGAGTCGCTCGATCGTGACGTCGCGATCAAGCTCATCCGCTCGGACACGCGCCCTCCGCTCGACGTGCTGGAGCGCTTCCGCGCCGAGGCGCGCACGATGGCCCGGATCGCGCACCCCCACGTGGTACGCATCCTCGCGCTCGGCGAGTCCGACGGACTGCCCTACATCGTCATGGAGCACGTCCCCGGGACCGACCTCGGGAAGATGATGGCCGCGAACGACGGGCCGCTGCGCGTCGCCCAGACGACGGCGATCCTGGATCAGATCTGCCGCGGCGCGTCGGCCATGCACGCGGCCGGGCTCGTGCACGCGGACCTGAAGCCGAGCAACGTGCTGCTCGGGCCCGCGTTCCGTGTCGTGATCTCGGACTTCGGCCTCTCGCGCCGGGCCGGCGCGCCGCCGTCCGGGTGGTCGACCCCGGCGTACGGCGCTCCCGAGCTGGTCCTCGAAGAGACGCTCCGGCCGGAGCTCGCGCAGCGCGTCGACGTCTACTCGATCGGCGTCATGGCCTACGAGCTGCTCACCGGACAGCTCCCGTTCGCGAGCGACGCGGAGCGCCTCGACGCGCTCGCCAGCGGCCGCGTCCCGCGAAACCCGAGCGAGCTGCGGGCGGGCCTCGGGACGAATTTCGACGCGCCCGTCCTCGCCGCCCTGGCCTCGGACCCGGTGGTCCGCACGCCCAGCGTCGACGCCCTGCGGCGCGCGCTCGAGCAGGTGCCGCTCCACCACCCACCGACGCGGCCCCTGCGCATCCTCGTCGCGGACGACGACCCCGCGTACTGCGACATCGTTCGCCGCACGCTCGCGCGCAGCTTCCGCGGCTCGACCATCGAGACGACGCCGGACGGCGCAGCGGCCCTCGCCTCCGCCCTGCGTCACCGCCCGGATCTGCTCGTGACCGACCTCGACATGCCGCTGATGAACGGCGTCGAGCTCGTGGCCGAGGTGCGCGCGCGCCCGGAGCTCGCCGACGTCCCCGTGATCGTGCTCAGCGCGATCGGTGGCCCGGCGGACTGGTCGCTGCTCGGACGGCTCGGCGCGAACGCGTTCCTCGGCAAGCCATTCGACGCGCAGCAGCTCGCGTCACTCGCGCACGCGATCACCGGCTGACGCGCCCTCGGAAGTCCGGAGCTCGTCCGCGATGGGCAGCTCCACCGTGAACGTCGAGCCCTCGCCGCGCTGGCTGCGCACCGAGATCGTGCCTCCGTGCGCCTCGACGACGCGCTTGACGATGGCGAGCCCGAGGCCCGTGCTCTTCTCGCCCGACGTCCCGGCGCGCTGCTCTCGCTGGAAGGGCCGGAACAGGCGCGGCAGGAACTCCGCCGCGATGCCGATGCCGTGATCCTCGACGGCGACGCGGACGTGCGCGTCGTCGAGGCGCGAGAGGTGGACGACGACCTTCGCGCCGGCGTTCGAGTACTTCATGGCGTTGCTCACCAGGTTGGAGAGCACCTGCTCGAAGCGGGCGTGGTCGAGCGAGACCATCGGGAGCTCCTCGGCGGCGAGCTCGAGCGAGAGCTTCTTCGCGTCGGCGACCGTCGCCTGCTGTGCGATCACGTCGCGCGCCAGCTGCGCGAGATCCACGCTCGTCCTGCGGAGGATGAGCGTGCCCGCCTCGATGGAAGACACGTCGAGCAGATCGTCGATGAGGCCGGACATCTGCGAGCAGGAGCTGCGCATCGTCTCGAGGATCTCGAGCGTCTCGGCCGCGTCGATCTCGGCGAGGTGCGCGGACAGGAATTCGGCGTAGCCGCGCACCACGCCGATCGGGTTGCGCAGATCGTGGGCCGCCATGCCGAGCAGGACGTTCTTCTCGCGGTCGAGGCGCGCGAGCTCGCGGTTCCGCGCCCGTAGCTGGCGCAGGACGCTGCGGTGACTCCGAGCGTAGCGGACGCTGTGCTCGAGCACGAAGGGGCTCAGGCGAGCCTTGTCGAGGTAGTCGTCGGCCCCGACCTCGCTCGCGGCGACGTCGACCTCGTGGGCCGGTGCGGAGGTGAGCACGACGACGGGGAGCTCGTCCGTGAGAACGCGGATCGACGCGAGCACGGTGATCCCGGACTCGCTGCCGAGGCGATAGTCCAGCAGGCAGAGGTCGAACACCTCGGTCTGGAGCGCGGCCAGCGCCTCGGCCCCGCTCCGCGCGCGGGAGAACCGCAGCGGCGCGCGCCAGCCCTCGGCCAGGTTCTCGGTGAGCAGCAGCGCATCGACGTCGTCGTCGTCGACGACGAGCACGCGGAGCGAGTCGGCGGCCATGGGCCTCGATTTCAGCACGGTTCGCGTGGCCGCAAGCCCGGCCGGACGGGGGGGCGGCCGGCGGGCCCGTTCAGCCCTCGAACGAGCGGAAGCGGACGTAGAGACGCTTGGTCACCTCGGACGCCACGAGATAGAGGGCGGCGATCGTGGTGATCAGGACGATCCAGCGGGGCTCGAGCGGGACCAGCCCGAAGGTCGACCCGTACGGTAGGTAAGGCGAGAGCAGCGCCACCAACGTCACGGCCCCCGTCGAGAGGACGAGCGCCCGGGCGGGCCGGCTCCTGTAGGCCGGCCGGCTCGTCCGCACCACGAGCGCGATGCCGAGCTCGGTCAGCAGGGACTCGACGAACCACGCGGTGCGGAACTCGTCGAGCGTCGCCGACGCGTAGCGGAGCGCGACGAAGGTGAGGATGTCGAACGCCGAGCTCACGAGCCCGAAGACCACCATGAAGTCGCGGATGGCCCGCACGTTCCAGCGACCCGGTCGCGCGGTGACCTCGGGATCGACGGCGTCCGAGGCGATGAACGTCTGCGGGACGTCCGAGAGGAAGTTGTTGAGCAGGATCTGGCCCGCGGCCAGTGGGAGGAACGGGAGCCACGCCGACGCGAACGCCATGCTCACCATGTTCCCGAAGTTCGCGCTCACGGTCGTCCGCACGTACTTGAGCGTGTTCGCGAAGGTGACGCGCCCGGCCTCGACGCCGGCGCGCAGCACGTCGAGGTCGCGGCGACCGAGGACGAAGTCGGCGGCCTCCTTCGCGACGTCCGCGGCGCCATCGACCGAGATCGCGACGTCGGCCGCGTGCAGCGCGGGCGCGTCGTTGATGCCGTCACCGAGGTAGCCCACGACGTGGCCGCGCTTCGCGAGCGCGAGGATCACGCGCTCCTTCTGGGCCGGGTCGAGCTCGGCGAAGATCGTCGTGCGCTCGCAGGTCGCGGCGAGCGCCTCCGGCCCGAGGGCCGCGAGCTCGCTGCCGACGAGGACCCCCTCGACCGGGATGCCGACCGCGCTCGCGACGTGCACCGCGCAGCCGCGGCTGTCGCCCGTGAGGACCTTGAGCCCGATGCCGAGCGCCTCGAGCGCACGCACGGTGGCCTCCGCGTCGGCCTTCGGCGCGTCGAAGAAGAGCAGGAACCCTCGGAGCGCGAGCCCGCTCTCGTCGGCGACGTCGTAGCGCTCCTTGGCGTCCACCGTCTTGGTGGCCACGCCGAGGACCCGGAAGCCCTTCGCGTTCCAGGCGTCGAGCCGTGCGTCGATCGCGCCGCGGCGCGCGTCGATGCCGACCCGACCCGAGGGCTCCTCGACCGTCGTGCAGACGTCGAGGACGCTCCGGAGCGCTCCCTTGACGACCAGGGTCCGATCGGGCCCTCGCGCGACGACGACGCCGAGCCGCTTGCGCGCGAAGTCGTAGGGGATCTCGTCGCACTTCGTCGCGTCGCCGAGGTCGACCTCGCGCATCCGGGCGCCCTCGCGGATCGCCGCGTCGAGCGGGTTCGGCATGCCCGCCTGGAGCGTGGCGTTCACGAGCGCGAGGCCGAGCACCTCGTCCGAGGGATGGCCCGACGCGTCGAGCGCGCCGTCCAGACGCACGACGCCCTCGGTCAGGGTGCCGGTCTTGTCCGTGCACAGGACGTCCATCGCTCCGAGTCCCTCGATGGCCGCGAGCCGCTTCACGATCACGCCACGCTCCGCCATGCGCACGGCACCCCGCGAGAGCGTCACGGCGAGGATCGCGGGCAGCATCTCCGGCGAGATCCCCACGGCCAGCGCGATGGCGAAGAGCAGCGACTCGATCGCAGGTCGCGCGAGCAAGAGGTTCGCCGCGAGCACGACGAACGTGAGCAGGGCCATGACGCGCATGAGCAAGGCGCCGAAGCGGCGGATCCCCGACTCGAACGCGCTCTCGGGTGCACGCGTCGCGAGCCGGTGCGCGATCGCGCCGAGCTCGGTCGCGCGCGCCGTCGCCACGACGAGCGCCAGGCCCGTTCCGCTCTGCACCGAGCTCCCGAGGAACAGCGCGCCGCGACGCTCGGCGACGGAGGCGTCGGCGCCCGAGACGCCGACCTCCTTCTCGATCGGGAACGACTCTCCGGTCAACGCCGCCTCCGCGACGAAGAGGTCCTTGGTCTCGAGCAGGACCGCGTCGCCCGGGACGAGGCTCCCCGCCCCGAGGCGGACCACGTCCCCCGGGACGATCGCGGCGGCCGGGAGCTGCGTGAAGACGCCGTTGCGCAGCACCGTCGCGCGAACGAGCACCTGCGCGCGCAGCTTCTCCACGGCGGCGCTCGCGCGGTACTCGTGGAACGTGCCCAGCATCGCGCTGCCGAGCACGATCGAGACGACGACGACGGCATCGGTCCACTCGCGCGCGACGGCGGAGATGACGGCAGCGACGACGAGCAAGAGAACGAGCGGGCTACGCAGCTGGTCCAGGAGCGCGCCCAGCCAGCTCGGGCGCCGCTCGGGCTCGAGCGTGTTCGGGCCGTGGATGCGCCGCCGGCGCTCGACCTCCGCGTCGTCGAGTCCGCGGCCAGGATCGCATCCGACCTCGCGCGCGAGCTCGTCGCGCGTCCGGCTCCACCAGGCAGGACGTACCGCGGCCGGGCGTGCCCGGAGGTCGGAGTGGCGCAGGAGCGAGCGGAACATCCCGCGACCCGCGCGGCCTCAGCGTCGCTCGAGGAGCGACTCGAGCGTCGAGACGAGCTCGTCGACCTTGACGGGCTTGGTCAGGTAGCGGGCGAAGCCCGCCTCCTCGGCGCGTCGGACGTCGCGCTGCATGGCGGACGCGCTGAGCGCCACGACCGGGATGGCCCTCGTGCGCTCGTTCGCTCGCAGGTGCCGGAGCACCTCGAAGCCGCTCATGCCCGGCAGGTTGATGTCCAGGATCACGACGGTGGGCACGACGGCGACCGCGAGGTCGAGCCCCAGCTCCCCCGTCGGCGCGGTGAGCAGCTGCACGTGCGGGAAGTCCATCATCAGCTCTTCCATGAACGCGAGGTTCGCGGGGTTGTCCTCGACGTAGAGGACCGTCGCGTCCCGCAGCGCGCCCTCCCGGCGGGCGCCCCCCTCACCGCGCTCGAACGTCGGCGTGCTCTGCGCGCGCTCGAGCGGGAGCTCGACCCAGAACTCGGAGCCCGCGCCCTCCTGGCTCTCGAAGCCGACGCGGCCCTCCATCATGCTCGCGAGGCGCTGGCTCAGCGCGAGGCCGATGCCGGTGCCCTCGATGGGCCCCGTCTCCTGCCCAGCCCGGTAGAACACCTGGAACAGGCGGTCCTGGCGAGCACGCGGGATCCCCGGCCCGTCGTCACGCACGCTGATGCGCGCGCGATCGCCGGTGCGGCCTGCGCGCAGGACGACCTCCCCCTCGGTCTTGCCGTACTTGATTGCGTTCGAGCCGAAGTTGAGGACGATCTGCACCAGCCGCGTGCGATCGGCGTGCGCGACCAGCGGCTCGTTGTCCTCGTCGAGCATGACCCGGATGTGGCGCGTCTGGGCCATGGCCGCGAGCGTCGTGCGCACCTCCGCCAGGACGGTGCTCAGGGCCACGGGCTCGAGCGAGAGCGGCACGGCGCCGGCCTCGACGCGCGCGAGGTCGAGCACGTCGTCGATGAGCCTCAGCAGGTGCTCGCCCCCGCGGGCGACGTGCTCGACGAGGCGCTTGGGCCGCTCGCCGAGCGTCGGATCGCGCTGGATGAGCTGCGTGAAGCCGAGCACCGCGTTCAGCGGCGTGCGCAGCTCGTGGCTCATCGAGCGCAGGAACTCCGTCTTGGCGGCGTTCGCGGCCTCGGCCGTGCGCCGTGCGTCGTCGAGCTCGGTCTGCCGACGGACGTCGTCGGTGAGGTCGTAGATGGTCCGCACCCGCCCGCGCTCGGGAGTGATCCGGTCGACCACGCGGAGCGAGCGGCCGTCGCGGGTGCGAACGTCGATGCTGCCGGTCGGGGCGTCGTGGTACGCCATGCGGCGCGCGCGCGTCGACTCGAGGGTGTCGCCGCCGAGATCGAGCGTCTCGAGCTCCGCGTCGAGCAAGGTCGCGTACGAGGCCCCGACGACGGGACCGGTCCACGTGGTCGGGAGGCTGCACCGGTACACGCTGTTGCAGAGCACGAGGCGGTCGTCGGCGTCGAAGATCGCGATCGCGTCCTGCACGCTCTCGAGCGCGCTGAGCAGGCGCTCGTGCGTGACACGGGCCTTGTCCTCGATCGCGCGCCGCGCGCTGATGTCGCGGACCGCGGCCGACACGTAGCGCCCGCGCGGCGTCGTGATGGGCGCGAGCGCGATCTCGACCGGGATCTCGCGGCCGTCCCTGTGCTGGCCCCAGAGCTCGAGGCCGATGCCCATCGCGCGGGTGCGCGCCGCCTTGCCGTAGTTCTGCCGGTGCACGAGGTGCCCCTCGCGGAAGCGAGAGGGGATCAGGGCCTCGATCGGCTTGCCGACCAGCTCGGCCCGCGAGAACCCGAAGACGCGCTCCGTCTGTTCGTTGACCAGGACGATGGTGCCGGCCTCGTCCACGAGCAGCATCGCGTCCGGCGCGGCGTCGAAGAGGGCGACGCCGACGAGCTCCGCGAGATCCATGGACGCATCTCCGTCCGGGGTCACGAGAGCAGCTCGTGCGGGAGGGTGAGGACGAAGCACGCCCCCGACGCGCTCGGCTCGACCGCGATCGCCCCGCCGTGCGCGAGGGCTGCGGCACGACAGAACGCCAGCCCCAGGCCTCGGCCGGAGCGCGTCGCACCGATTCCGCCGTCCACCTGCACGAAGGGGTCGAAGATCCGGTCGGCGAGCCCGGCCGGGATCCCCGGACCCGTGTCGCGCACGCGCAGGCGGGTCGCATCGGCGCCCCGCTCGGCCTCGATCCGCACCGCGCCCCCCGCGGGCGTGTGCCGGAGCGCGTTGTCGACGAGGTTCTCGAGGATGCGGCGCAAGAGGTCGCGGTCGGCGTCGAGGTGCAGCCCCTCGGCGATCTCGACCTTGAGCGCCACGCGGCGCGCGTCGGCCTGCACCCCGAGCTCGGCGAGCACCTCGACCGCGAGCGCAGGCAGGTCCACGTCGGAGCGGCGCGCGACCAGCAGCCCCTCGTCGGCCTTGGAGAGGTCGAGCAGGTTCATCACCAGCTGTCCGAGGCGGTCGCACTGCTCACGGATCGCGACGGCCGACTCCTTCGCGGAGACGGGCAGCTCCGGCGTCCGCCCGATCACGGTGGCGTGCAGGCGCATCGCCGCGAGCGGGTTCTTCAGGTCGTGCACGATGAACGCCGCGAGCCGCTCCTTCTGGAGCTGGACGCGCATGAGATCGTCGCGCTGCCGGCGGATCTCCGCCAGCTGTCCGCGGACCTCCACGCTCAGGCGCCGCACGCGCAGCAGCGTCTCGACGCGGGCGAGCAGCTCCGTCGGGCGGACGGGCTTGTTGAGGAAGTCGACCGCGCCGGCCGCGCGCGCGCGATCGAAGGTCTCGACGTCGCGGAGCGCCGTGAGGAAGACGACCGGCACGTCCGTGCCGCCGGGCAGGTCACGCAGGCGCTCGAGCGTGGCGAACCCGTCGAGGCCCGGCATGCGCACGTCGAGCAGCACGACGTCGAAGGGTCGCGCGGAGAACAGCCCGATCGCGGCGGCGCCGGAGTCGGCCTCGACGACCTCCATGCCCTCCGGCGCGAGGGTCTCGACCACGAGCAGGCGGTTGTCGGCGTTGTCGTCGACCACGAGGACACGGTTCTGCTTCGACTTCGGCACGGGGTGGACGATCGCCCGCGTCAGCGCGGATGGCAACACGACGAGGCCTCCGGCGTCGCGAGGACGGGACGGACGAAGAGCAGCACGGCGCCGAGGGCCAGCGTCACGGCCATGACGCGGGCGAGCACCGGAGAAGCGCTCACGCGCGCGCGGCCGAGCGCGGTGCCCGCCACGCCGATGCCGAGCCCGCTCGCGAGCGCCAGCCCGGTCATCGCGACGGCGCCGGTCACCGCGTGGCCGGTGCTCGCGGCGAGCAGCGCGCCCGAGGCGAGGACGCCGCACGGAAGGAGCGCCGTCGCGGCGCCGAGGGCGAGCGGGTGGCGGCGCGTCTGCCCGAGCAGGGCGGTGGACGCGCGAGCGAGGCGCTCGCGAAGCGTGGCGCGGCGCGGCCCACCCGCGAGCGCGACGAGCGCGGGAGCCCCGCGGCGCGGCCAGAGCTGGAGCGCCGCGAGGGCGAGCGCCGAGCCGAGCACGAGCGAGAGGATCGTCTCTGCCCAGGGCGCGAAGACGTCGGCGATGCCGCCGCCGAGGCCTCCGAGCACCCCCCCGAGCGCGGCGTAGCCGCCCGTCCGCCCGATCTGGTAGCGCAGGACGCGCGATGGGTCGGTCGCGCCCTCCGGATCGATCGAGACGAACGCCGAGAGCGGCCCGCACATGGCGACGCAGTGGACGGCGCTGGTCACGCCCAGCGAGAGCCCGAGCAGGAGGGCCGCGAACATGGGAGTGCGCAAAGCAAGCACGGGGCCGATCCTCGGGCGCACGAACTGGAGGGGCACACGCAATACTTGCGCGTGGCGGCGAAGCGATTGCGCGGCCGCAACCGAGCGCAGCGGGTTCTGGATGGCAAGCGACGTGCACGGCGCCCGGCCGTGACGGCGTCTGCACGGCTGGCGAGCCCCCCGAGGGCACGAGCTCCCGCCTGTCCGACGTGCGCCCACTGCGGCTCGCCCCTCCCGGCGCAGGGGGGGCTGCTCGACGAGGCCGAGCGCGCGTACTGCTGCGCGGGGTGCGCGGCGGTCGCGACCCTGCTCCGTCAGAACGGGCTCGAGCGCTACTACGATCTGCGCGCGGGAGCCGAGGCGCCCGTGGCGCTCACGGCGCAGGGACGTCGGGACCTGGCGTGGGTCGAGCCCCTCGCCGCCGCGGTCGCCGGGCCCGGCGTCCACACGCTCGCGCTCGACGTCCAGGGCGTGCACTGCTCGGCTTGCGTCTGGGTGGTGGAGCAGCTCTTTCGGCGGGCGCCGGGGAGCGTTCGCGTCGTCGTCGACCCGTCGATCGGGCGCCTCGAGCTCTGGGTCAAGAGCGGGTTCGACCTCGGCGCGTTCGTTCGCGGGGTCGAGCGCTTCGGCTACACGCTCGGCCCCGGCACGAAGAAGGCGAGCGAGCGAGAGGACGCGCTCCTGGTCCGGACGGCGGTCGTGGTGGCCCTCGCGATGAACGCCATGACGTTCGCCCTGGCCCTCTACCTCGGGCTCGCCGAGGGGATCGCGGCGAGCGCAGCGCGCGTGCTCGAGGCGGTGCTCGCCGGAGCCGCGGTGCTCGTGGGCTCGCCGCCGATCCTCAGGAGCGCCTGGGCCTCTCTGCGCGAGCGGGTGCTCTCGCTCGACGTGCCGATCGCGCTCGGGATCGTGCTGGCCGGCTCGAGCACGCTCGTGTCCATCGCGATGCATCGCGACGCGAGCTACGCCGACACGCTCGCGGTCTTCGTCGCGCTGATGCTCGTCGGGCGCTGGCTCACCGAGCGGGCGCTGCGCCGCGACCGCGATCGTCTGCTCGAGGATCCGGGCAGCGACGGCCTCTTCACGCGCCGGGTCGACGCGACGGGGTCGCACGTCGTCCGCGCGTCGTCGATCGGCGCCGGTGATCGGCTGGCGCTCGGCGCCGGCGAGGTCGTGCCGGTCGCGGCGACGCTCGAGGAGCCGAGCACGTTCACCCTCGACTGGATCTCGGGCGAGCCAGAGCCGCGGGCGTTCGCGGCGGGGGAGCGCGTCCCGGCGGGGGCGGTGCACGCCGCCGCGGCGCAGGTGTTCGCTCGCGCCGAGGAGAGCTTCGCGAGCTCGGCCCTGCGGACGCTGCTCGCGCGTCCCACCGAGACACGCCGCGGACACGCGTCGGCGTTCTGGCAGAGGACGGCGCGCGTGTACGTGGCCGCCGTGCTCGGCCTCGCGGCGCTCACCTTCGTGGGGTGGATGGTGGCGACCGGCGACGCCGCGCGCGCGCTCGACGCGACGACGGCGCTCCTCGTGGTGACCTGCCCGTGCGGCCTCGGCATCGCGACGCCGCTCGCGTACACCCTGGCGCTCGGAGCGCTCCGCCGCCGTGGGCTCTTCGTCCGTCGCGCCGACCTGCTCGACCGCGTGCGCGACGTGCGCCGCGTGATCTTCGACAAGACGGGCACGCTGACGACGGGCGTGCCGAGGCTGGGGTCGCGCGAGGAGGTCGATCGGCTCGGTGCGACCGACCGCGCGAGGCTCGCCGGGCTGGCGCGCGCATCGTCGCACCCCGCCAGCGCCGCGATCGCCGCTGCGCTCGAGGGCACGCCCGGCATCGTGCTCGACGCGGTCCGCGAGGTCGCGGGCTCGGGAGTCGAGGGGCGCGACGGGACCAGCGTCGTCCGCCTGGGCCGGGCTGCGTGGGCGGCGCCGGGCTCCGGAGAGCCGGCGGACGGCCTGGTGCTCGCGACCGACGGCGTGGTGCGCGCGCGCTTCGCGCTCGAAGAGACGCTCCGCGACGACGCTCGGGCCGAGCTCGACGCGCTCACGGCGCGCGGCCTCGAGCTGCACGTCTCGAGCGGCGACGCGCCGGCGCGCGTCGCGGCGATCGCAGCGGCGCTCGCGATCGACGCGAGCCGGGCGGAGGGCGGCGCGAGCCCCGAGGCCAAAGCGGCGCGCCTCGCGGCGCTCGACCACGGCGACACGATGTTCGTGGGCGACGGCCTCAACGACGCCCTCGCCGTCTCGCGGGCTTTCGTCTCGGGCACCCCGTCGATCGAGCGTCCCTTCGTGCCCGGCCGCGCCGACTTCTACTTCGTCACGGCGGGTCTGGCGCCGATCCGGGCGCTCTTCGAGGTCGCCGACCGCGTGCGCCTGATCGCCCGCACCAACCTCGCGATCGCCGCCCTCTACAACGCGCTCGCCGTCACGCTCGCGATGAGCGGCGCCATGCGGCCCTGGCTCGCGGCCATCTTGATGCCGCTCTCGTCGATCGCGGTGGTGACCCACGCGCGCGTGCGCATGAAGGAGCTCCCGTGGACGCGCTGATCCTCACGATGTTCGTCTCGATCGTCCTCTCGGCCGGTGGCGTCGCGATGTTCGCGTGGCTCGCCGGCGCCCGGACCTTCGATCACGCCGACCGCCTCGCGCTGCTCCCGATGGACGACGAGCACCCGAGGCCGCCCTCCGAAGCCTCACCCTCCCCCGAATCGCACGAGAAGGACGAAGATCAGCGATGACCACGTCGACCCCCACCGAGGCCTCCGGAACCCGGACGATCGTCTACGACGACGCGACGACGCGGAACTTCGCCGCCGCGTCGGTCCTCTGGGGCATCGTCGGCATGCTCGTCGGTGTGATCGTCGCCCTCCAGATGGCGATGTACCAGGCCAACATCGGTCCCTACCTGACGTTCGGCCGCCTGCGCCCGCTCCACACGAACGCGGTCATCTTCGCGTTCGTCGGGAACATGCTCTTCGCCGGCGTCTACTACTCGACGCAGCGCCTGCTCAAGACGCGCATGGCGAGCGACCTGCTGTCCAAGATCCACTTCTGGGGATGGCAGCTCATCATCGTCTCGGCCGCCCTCACGCTGCCGCTCGGCCTCACCCAGGGCAAGGAGTACGCGGAGCTCATCTGGCCCATCGACGTCGCCGTCACGCTCGTCTGGGTCGTCTTCGCCGTGAACTTCTTCTGGACCATCGCGGTCCGCAACGAGAAGCACCTCTACGTCGCGCTCTGGTTCTACATCGCGACCATCGTCACGGTCGCGATCCTCTACATCGTCAACAACCTCGCGCTGCCGATCTCCGGCACCGCCAGCTACGGCGTCTTCGGCGGCGTCCAGGACGCGCTCGTGCAGTGGTGGTACGGCCACAACGCCGTCGCGTTCTTCCTCACGACCCCCATCCTGGGGATCATGTACTACTTCGTGCCGAAGGCCGCGGACCGCCCGGTCTTCAGCTACCGGCTCTCGATCATCCACTTCTGGTCGCTGGTCTTCCTCTACATCTGGGCCGGCCCGCACCACCTCTTGAACACGTCGCTGCCCGAGTGGGCGCAGACGATCGGCATGGTGTTCAGCCTGATGCTCTGGGCGCCGAGCTGGGGCGGCATGATCAACGGCCTGCTCACGCTGCGGGGCGCCTGGGATCGCCTCCGCACCGATCCCGTGCTCAAGTTCTTCGCCGCCGGCGTGACGTTCTACGGGATGGCCACGTTCGAGGGCCCGATGCTCTCGATCCGCTCGGTGAGCGCCCTCTCCCACTACACGGACTGGATCATCGGTCACGTCCACGCCGGCGCGCTCGGCTGGAACGGGATGATGGCGGCCGGGATGCTCTATTGGCTCGTGCCGCGGCTCTACGGCCGTGAGCTCTTCTCGCGGTCCGCGGCGAACACGCACTTCTGGACCGGTACCTTCGGCATCCTGCTCTACGTCGTCGCGATGTACGTGTCGGGCATCACCCAGGGCCTGATGTGGCGCGCCGAGGCGCCGGGCGGCGGCCTGCTCTACCCCACGTTCATCGAGACGGTGGACGCCATCCGGCCGCTCTACTGGCTGCGCCTGGTGGGCGGCTCGATCTACCTGCTCGGCTTCGTGCTGATGGCGTGGAACCTCGTCATGACGGTCCGCGGCGCCAAGCTCGCGGAGAGCAAGATCGAGGTGCCCGTCGTCCCGGACACCGACCGGACCACGTTCAGGCAGCTCGTCCTCTCGCCGCCCGTCCTGCTCGTCTTCGTCGTGTGTACGCTGGTGCTCGTCGCCGGTCTCCTGAGCGGGCTCGTGAGCGGCGCGATCCTGGTCGTGACCTTCGCGATCGCGCTGCTCGGCACGCTCGCCCTCGAGGCCGCGCGGCGCAACGGCGGTCCGGCCTGGCACCGCCTGCTCGAGGGACGCGCGCTGCCCTTCACGGTGCTCACGGCGGTCGCCGTGCTCGTGGGCGGCATCGCCGAGATCGTCCCGGTCGTGGTCATCGGCGAGAACGAGGCCGCGCAGACCTCGCACCGACCGTACACCGCGCTCGAGATCGAGGGACGCGACGTGTACGTCAGCGAGGGCTGCTACACGTGCCACTCCCAGATGATCCGGCCCTTCACCTGGGAGAGCGCGCGCTACGGCGCTCCCTCGCAGTCGACGGACTCGATCTGGGACCATCCCTTCCAGTGGGGCTCGAAGCGGACCGGGCCCGACCTCGCGCGCGAGGGCGGGCGCTACCCGGATGTCTGGCACGCACGACACATGGAGGACCCCCGCTCGACGTCGCCGGGCTCGATCATGCCGGCCTACCCGCACCTGAGGACGACCCACGTCGACTACGCCGGCACGCGCGGAAAGCTCACCGCGCTGCAGACGCTGGGCATCCCCTACACCGACGAGCAGGTGGCCCATGCCGAAGAGGACGCGCACGCGCAGGCGGACGGCATCGTGCGCGGGCTCGCCGCGGACGAGACGCTCGACCCCGACTCGCAGCTCGTCGCGTTGATCGCCTACCTCCAGCGCCTCGGCCACGACGAGAGCGCGTTCGTGCCCGAGCGCGACCGGAGCGCGCCGGTGGCGAGCGCGAGCGCCGAAGGAGCGCACTGAGCATGCGAGACATCGCCCACGGGTTCTTCGAGGCCAGCCCGGCGATGGCCGGACCGCTCGTCGCGCTGGTGCTCTTCTTCCTGGTGTTCGCGGCCGTGACGGTGCGCGTCCTGCGCTCGAGGCCGGCCGACTGGTCCCGCGATGCGGCGCTTCCGCTCTCGGACGAGACCCCCCGCACCGCCGCCAACGATGGAGAGACGCGATGAGCGAGACGCGCAAACACGACCCGATCCAGGGCGAGATCGTCCACGAGTACGACGGGATCGAGGAGGCGGACAACCAGCTCCCGCGATGGTGGCTCGCGACCTTCTTCGGGACCGTCGTCTTCGCGCTCGGCTACTACCAGGTGTACGAGAACTGGCAGCTGGCCCCCGATACCCGCGAGATCTACGCGGCGGAGATGTCGGAGCGCGCGACGGCGGGCGGCGAGATGACGGACGACGTCCTCGTGACGCTCTCCCAGGACGCGACGACCGTCGCGAGCGGGCACGACGTCTTCGTCGCGAACTGCGTCGTCTGCCACGGCGACCAGGCGCAGGGCAACATCGGCCCGAACCTCACCGACGACCGCTGGATCCACGGCGGCGCTCCGACGGACGTCTTCGCGACCGTCCGCGACGGCGTCAGCGCCCGAGGGATGCCCCAGTGGGGCCCGGTGCTCGGCGACCGCTCGCTTCAGGCCGTGGTCGCGTTCCTGCTGACCGTGCGCGACACGAACGTGCAGGGCCGGCCGGCCGAGGGCGAGGTCTACGTCCCGGGCGCCGCTCCCGCCGCTGCGCCGGCCACGCCGCCGGGCACGGGCTCCGAAGGCGTGGCGCCGCCTCCCCCCAGCAGCGAGCCCGGCTCGGAGGGCCCGAGCACCGATGCCGTCCCGCCCGGGTGAGAAGGTCCCGATCGCGAGCGCGGACGGCAAGCACCACCTGCCCGTGACGCAGGGCCGCTCGTCGCTCCGGAGCGACGGCGGTCGCGAGATCGTCCATCCGGCCGACGTGCGCGGGCGCTTCACGCGCGCGCGTCACGTCGTGTTCGCGGTGCTCGGGGTGATCCTCGTGTTCCTGCCCTGGATCCGCATCGCGGGCCGGCCGGCCCTCTTCCTCGACGTGCCGGAGCGTCGCTTCTTCCTCTTCGGGAGCGCCTACAACGCGCAGGACTTCTGGCTCGCGTTCTTCCTCGCGAGCGGGCTGCTCTTCGCGCTGCTCTTCGTCACGACCGTCCTCGGCCGCGTGTGGTGCGCGTGGGCGTGCCCGCAGACGGTGTTCCTCGAGGGTGTGTTCCGCCCGATCGAGCGGCTCATCGAGGGCCCCCGCAACGAGCGGATGCGGCTCAACGCGGGCCCGCGCGACGGGCGCTTCTGGGGCAAGAAGATCCTCAAGCACGCCCTCTTCGTCGTGGCCGCGCTCCTGGTCGCGCACGCGTTCCTCGCGCTCTTCGTGTCGATTCCGTCCCTGCTCGTCATGGTGCGCTCGAGCCCCGCCGAGCATCCGACGGCGTTCGCCTGGGTCGTCGTGATGACCGCGCTCCTCTACGGCAACTTCGCGTGGTTCCGCGAGCAGCTCTGCCTGATCGTCTGTCCGTACGGGCGACTGCAGTCGATCCTCACCGACGACGACACGATGGTCGTCGGCTACGACGCGCTCCGCGGCGAGCCGCGCGGCAAGGGCAAGGATCGCGCGGGCCACGGCTCGTGCGTGGACTGCGACCGCTGCGTCGTCGTCTGCCCGACGGGCATCGACATCCGCAACGGCCTGCAGCTCGACTGCATCGGCTGCACGCAGTGCATCGACGCTTGCGACGACGTGATGGACAAGCTCAAGCAGCCGCGCGGCCTGGTGCGCTGGGACTCACTGCGCTCGCTGCGCGGCGAGAAGCGCCACTGGCTGCGTCCCCGTGTCTTCGCCTACGTCGGGATGGGCCTGCTCGGCGCGACGGTCGCGTTCTTCGCCCTGCGCAGCCGCACGCCCTTCGAGGCCAACCTCGTGCGCATGCGCGGCATGCCGTACATCGCGGACGGCGACACCATCCGCAACACGTTCGAGCTGCACGTGATCAACAAGCAGGACCACCCGCTGACCCTTCACCTCGCGGCGCAGGCCCCCGAGGGTGTCGAGGTGAGCCTCGAGGGCGACCTGGCGCTCGACCCGCTCGAGAACCACCCGATGACGGTGATCGCGGTCGGCCCGCGCGCGGCGTTCGTGGACGGTGCGCTCCTCACGATCACGGCGAGCGCCGAGGACGAGGGCGATCACGTCGAGCTGCGCGAGACGGCGCAGCTCCTCGGCCCGCGCTGATTTTCAGGGGCGCTGGGCGCGCCCCTCGCGAGACCGGCAGAGCCGGATCTCGCTCACCCCCAGCTCCGCCTCGGCTCGCGACCGCTCGCCTCGCGAGGCACACGGCACGTCTCATCCGGCGGCCGGATCGTGCCCGCGGCGGGCGTCGCTTCTCGGGAAGCCGCTCACCCTGGACCCGCACGTCGCGAGCGAGCGGACGTACTACGCCGACTGCGACGGGGACGGCATCGGGCAGCAGGGGCCATGAACCGAGCGGGGCACCGAGCGCTCAGCGGTTGCCGCGGTTCTTCAGGCCGTACTCGGCGAGCCGGTACTGGATGGTCCGCACGCTGATGTCGAGCACGTTCGCGGCGCGCGACGTCGACCAGTCGTTGGCCTCGAGCGTGCGCAGGATCGCGTGGCGCTCGATCTCCGCCATCGTCGAGCCGGGGATGGCCACGCCGACCTGCGGCGAGGTGTCCACGACGTCCGCCGGCAGATCGCCCACGTCGATGCGCTCGCCCTGCGTGAGCACGACCGCGCGCTCCATCGTGTTCTCGAGCTCGCGCACGTTGCCGGGCCAGCGGTGCGAGAGCAGGCGCGTGCGCGCCGCGTCGGTGAACCCGATGATGCGCTTGTGGTTCTCCTCCGAGAAGCGCGAGAGGAAGTGGTGCGCGAGCGCCATCACGTCGGCGCCTCGCTCGCGCAAGGGGGGCATCTCGATCTGGATGACGCGGAGCCGGTAGTAGAGGTCCTCGCGGAAGCGGCCCTCCTTCACGTCGGCGGCGAGGTCGCGGTTCGTCGCGGCGACGAGGCGCACGTCGACGCGGATCGTCTCGTTGCCGCCGACACGCTCGAACTGGCGCTCCTGCAGCACCCGCAGCAGCTTCACCTGGAGCGAGTGCGGGATCTCGCCGACCTCGTCGAGGAAGAGCGTGCCGCCGTTGGCCTGCTCGAAGCGACCCTGCCGCTGCTTGTCGGCGCCCGTGAACGCGCCCCGCTCGTGGCCGAAGAGCTCGCTCTCGAGCAGCGAGGCGGCGAGCGCGGCGCACTGGAGCATGACGAAGGGCTTCTTGGCGCGCGGGCTGAGCTGGTGGATGGCACGCGCGACCTCGCCCTTGCCCGTCCCGCTCTCGCCCGTGACGAGCACCGTCGCGCGGCTCGGCGCGACCTGACGGACGGTGCGATACACGTTCTGCATCGCGGCGCTCGAGCCGACGAGGCCGTCGAGCCCCACCTCGTCGCGGGCGCGGATCTGCCGGCGAAGGTTCTCCGCCTCGATCCGGAGGTCGCGGTGCGCGAGGGCCTGATCGATCGACACGAGGAGCGCGTCGAGATCGATGGGCTTGGTGAGGTAGTCGTTGGCGCCGGCGCGCACCGCCGCGACGGCCGTGGCGACCTCGCTGTCCGACGTGACGACGATGACGGGCAACGTCGGCTCGAGATCGTGCAGGCGCGCGACCAGCTCGAGACCGTCCATTCCCGGCATGCGCAGGTCGGTCACGACGAGGTCGGCCGGCTGCTCGGCCCAGCTCTCGAGCGCGTCGGCGCCGCTTCCCGCGGTCCGCACGTCGAAGCCCTCCTGCTTCAGGAGGATCTCGAGCCCGCTGCGCGCGGCCGGCTCGTCGTCGACCACCAACACGCGAGCGTCGTTCTTGGCCTTGGTCGTCACCACGTGGAGTTCACCTCGCCGCGAGCCTACCCCGACCCGCGGACACCGGGGATGGTTCAGGTGGCCGCCTCGGACGGCGGCGGGAGCAAGACCCGGAACACGGTCGCCCCGGGCTGCGCCTCCACGACCACTTCGCCGCCGTGATCGCACACGATGCGATGCGCGACTGGCAGGCCCAGCCCCGTGCCGTCGGGCTTGGTCGAGAAGAAGACGTCGAAGATGCGCGCGCCCTCGTCACGCAGGCCCGGTCCGTCGTCCTCGACCTCCACGCACGCGGACACGCCCGCGCTGCGCACGCGCACGATCACTCGACCCGGCCGGCCGGAGGCGGCGATCGACTCGATCGCGTTCGTGACGAGGTTCGCGATCGCCATGCAGAGGCGCTCGCGGTCCGCGTCCACCTCGAGGTCGCCCGACGCGAGCGCGACGTCGACCGACACCCCGGCGCGCTCGGCGAGCGGTCCCGTGACCTCGGCCGCCCTCCGGCAGATCCGCTCGAGCGAGACGCGCTCGAGGACCAGGGGCTGGGGCCGCGCGAACTCCACGAACTCGTCGAGGAACGCCGCGATGCGCCGGAGCTCGTGCTCGATCGTGCGGACCGACGCGCGCGCGCCAGCCGACACGGGCGCGCCCGCGAGCTCGCGCTCGAGGACGCGCGTGTGCAAGAGGGCTCCGTGGAGCGGATTCCGGATCTCGTGGGCGAGCCCGGCCGTCAGCGTGCGCGTCGCCTCGAGGCTTCGGCTCGGCGCCCGCACGAGGGTCATGGGGCGCGCACCACGAGGAAGGGAACCGGCGACTCGTGGACCAGCGCCTCCGCCGTGCTGCCGAGCACCCAGCGCTCGACGCCACGACGTCCGTGGGTGCCGACGACGAGCAGCGCGGTTCCGGTGCGGCGCGCGTGATCGGCGAGCGTCTGCGCGATCGAGCGCTCGACGCGCATGACGCTGATGGTCGCGCTCGCGGCGATGCCGGCCGCCACTTCGCGGGTGTGCTCCGTGACTCGGAGCATCGCGGAGTCGTCGCCGCTGGTGCGCACGTGCGTGATGCCGAGGCGCCGGGAGAGGGTACGCGCGAGCCCATCGGCGACGCCGAGCACCGCGCCGTCGAGCTCGCCCGCGTCGATCGCCGCGAGCACCGGACCCGCGCCCCAGGAGCCAGCGTCCGGGACGACCAGGACCGGCCGGCTCGCGCGCCTCAGCACGAGGTCGACCGTCCGCCCGAGCACGCGGGTCGTGCGCCGCGCGCCCACGGCGATCCACGTGCTCGCCCCCGCGGCAGCCGCCTCGATCAGCGCCTCGAAGGGGTGGCCGTCGACGAGGCGTGCCTCGACCGCGACGCTCCCCCCGGCACGCGCGACGAGCCGCGACCGGAGCGACTCGAGGAGCCTCTCCGCCTCGCGCGTTCGCTCGTGGACGCGCTCCGCCAGCGCCACGTGGGCCAGTGTGGCGGGGGTCGCCGTGTCGTCGTCGGCGCCGCGATCGATCGCGCGCACGAGCACGAGCTTCGCACCCAGATCCCGCGCGACGTCGAGCGCCACCTCGGCGACCTGCGCGTCGCCTTCGCTACCGTCGACGCCGACGTAGATCGTGTCGGGTCGCAGCGACGATGGGCTCACGCAGCGAGGCCCTCGACCACGAGCGCATCGCCGATCCGGCGCAGCGCGCGGACCTCGAGCTGCCGAACGCGCTCGCGAGAGAGGTCCAGCGTGATCGCGAGCTGATCGAGCGTCGCGCCGTCCTCGGCCAGCGCCCGCTCCTGCACCACGCGACGCTCACGCTCGGGGAGCAACGCGAGGACCCCCGCGATCACGCGGCGACGCGCCTCGGCCAGCTCGGCCTCCGCGAAGCGATCCTCCGGGCCCTCGGAGATCCACACCTCTTCGGCGCCCGCGTCCCGCGTCGTGTCGATCGGCACGTCGCGCCCGCGCAGCGTCGACATCACGCCCTCGACGTCGGAGACGTGCACGCCGATCTCCTCGGCGATCTCGTCGAGCCCGGGGCGGCTCGTGCGTGTCGCGAGGACGCGCTGGACGCGCGCGAGGCGCCCGAAGACGCGGCGCGAGGCGCGCGTGTCGGGGGAGCCCACGATGCCGCGGTTGGACAGCACGAATCGCTGAACCCTCGCGCGGATCCAGTGCGCCGCGTACGTCGCCAGCCGGCAGCCGCGCGACGCGTCGAAGCGCTGGATCGCCTCGAGCAGGCCCACGACGCCCTCCGCGATGGCGTCCTCGGTCGGCGAGTGCGTCACGCGGCGCGCGACCGCGCGCACGAGCCGGAGGTGGGCCGACACGAGCTCGCTCTGCGCGGCACGATCACCCCCCTGGGCGAGCGCCAGGAGATCCCGCTCGCGCTCGGCCTCGAGCATCGGGGGCTCGCTGCGGGGCGTGCGCGCGTCGAGCGACTTCGTCGGTGTCGTGGGCATCGGGTCGGACCCTCCGACGCGGGCCCAAGCGAGGCACGTGCCACCGACGATCCCCCCCGTTCGCCGGCGTTTCGCGGCGGCTGGGCGCAGATTCTGCGCGTGCCGGGCGCACGAACTGCGCCGCCCTCCGGCGCCGCGCCCCCGGCGGCCTGCGCAGAGGGGATCGTGCCCTTGGAACGGACGGTGCAGCCGCCCGCGCGGGGAGACGACGAATGACGAGCGTACGCGAGCTGATGACCCCGGCGCCCGAGACGATCGGCGCGGAGCAATCGATCGACGAGGCCAACCGCCGCATGCGTCGAGCCCAGGTGCGCCACCTCCCGGTCCTCTCGGGCGCCCAGCTCGTCGGGCTGCTGAGCGATCGCGATGCGCGCCTCGTCGAGTCGGTCGCGAAGGGCGAGCACGTCCTGGTCGGTGACGTGATGACGCCCGAGCCCTTCGTCGTTCACACGGACGAAGATCTGAAGGACGTCGTCGCCGCGATGGCGGCACGCAAGCTGGGGTCGGCCATCGTGGTCGAAGCGGGTAAGGTGGTCGGCATCTTCACCACGACGGACGCGCTGCATCTGCTCTTGCGCCATCTGGTGCTCGACGACGTCCGTGGTTTCTGAGGTGTCGATCTCGGAGAGGATCCTTCCATGACCGCTTCACGCACCCTCACCGCCATCGACTTCTCCCCCGCTTCGCTCGCGGCGCTGGAGTTCGCAGTCGTGCTCGCGAGCAAGGAGCACGAGCCCATCGTCCACGCGGTGCACGCGATCTCGCTCCCGAGAACGCCCGTGTTGTCGGGTGAAGCCGTCCTCGCGGCCGACTTCGACGCACGCCTGCGCGCCGAGCACGAGGAGGCGCTGCGCAAGGCCGTCGAGCGCCACGCGCACGGCCCGGTCGCGGTCCACCCGCACGTCGTCGAGGGCGCGCCCGCGAGCGCCATCGTGGCGGAGGCGAAGGCGCGCGACTGCACGCGGATCGCGGTCGGCGCGACCGGTCGCGGCGTCCTTCCCCGGTTCCTGCTCGGCAGCACCGCGGAGCGCGTCGTGCGCACCAGCGGCCTCGACGTGCTGGTCGTCCCGGCGCCGGGCGAGCACGCGCCGGCGCGCACCCGGATCCGGAACGTCGTCTGTGCGCTGGACTTCGCGCCACCCTCGGGGCTCGCGCTGCAGCGGGCGAGCGCGATCTCGCGCGCCCACGACGCGCGGCTGCACGTCGTCCACGCGTGGCACGTCGCACCCTACGTCGCGCGCATGCCCGAGCTGCTCGAGTCGATCGAGCGCGACATGGGCCGCGAGCTCGACGCCACGGCGCACCGGCACGAGACGCCGGGGCGGACGCTCCTGCGGCACCTGCGGCGCGGGGTGCCGGACGTCGAGATCCTGCGCGCCGCGACGGAGGTCGAAGCCGATCTCGTCGTCGTCGGGACGACGGGCAAGACCGGCGTCGACCACTTCTTGCTCGGCAGTGTCGCGGAGCGCGTCACCCGCGCGAGCCACGTACCGGTGCTGGTGGCGCGGGTCCCCGTCTCGGAATGAAGGCTGAGCTCATGTCTCGCATCACGCGCATCCTCTGCCCGGTCGACTTCTCGCCTTGCTCGGATCACGCCGCCGACTACGCGGTGGATCTCGCCAGACGGCTCGAGGTGCCGGTCCACTTCCTCCACGCGTGGGAGATCCCGGTCTACGCCGTGCCGGACGGCGCGCTGACGTTCAACGTGGACGTGATGATGCGCGTGGAGGACGCGCTGAAGGGGCAGCTCGACGCGCTGGTCGCGAAGTACCGGGGTCGGGGCGTGGAGCCCTCGGGACGCGTGCGAGAGGGGCTGCCGGCGATCGAGGTCGTGCGCGCGGTCGAGGAGCTCTCGGCCGACCTCGTGGTCATGGGCACGCACGGGCGCACCGGGCTCTCGCACCTCGTGCTCGGGAGCGTCGCGGAGCGGGTGGTCAGGACCTGCCCGGTCCCGGTGCTCACCGTGCCGCGCCCGAAGGACGCGAAGAAGTGATCAGCTCCGACAGCACGCGGGCACGTAGCGATCGAGGATCGCCGTCGCGGTCGCGATCTTGTCGATGAAGTCGGCGGTGCTGTCCACGAAGTGCCGGTCGGGGTGGCCGGCGTAGGCGCGCTCGATCCGCGCGTCGATGTCGGCCGCTTCGCGCGCCGTCTCGATGCGCAGGCGGTTGTCGTGATCGTACCCGTGCCCGTCCGCGGGCGGCCGCAGGTGCAGCACCGCGGCGTAGCGTGCGAGCGCCTCGGCGCGACCGAGGTGGACCTCGTGGAAGTAGCTGGTCTCGTCGTGGGGCCAGTACGCCAGGCCGTCGAGGATGCCGCGGTCGCAGATGACGAGGCCTGCGCGGCCCTCGTCCAGCTCGATGCGCTCCATCTGGTCCTGGATGTGCGCGATGGCGATCTGAGCGCGCCGCTTCGCCGCGGGCGTGTCGAGGCGCGGGAAGCCGCCCCCGTACACGATGGTGGCGGACTCCGGCAGGACGAGCACGTGCGAGCAGTAGATGCGGCGCGCCACCTCGAGCACCGCGGTCTTCCCCGCGCCCGGGCCGCCCGTGACGGCGACGAGCCGCGGCACGTGCGGCCGGGCGCAGCGGCACTCGCGGTTCCCTGCGAGGGAAGACTGCATTCAGGCCACACCCGAGGCGTGCCAGCCGTGCTCCGGGAGCACGACGAGCTCGCTGAGGGCGCGCGCGCGAGGGTGAGCCTCGGCGGCGTGCGACCGCGGGGCCCGCGCCGTCAGGGGAAGACCGGTGAAGTCCTTGGCGTGCGCGACGAGCACGGGTAGCGGCGCGGTGCGGACGAGCTTCTCGGCGACGGAGCGTCGTCCCACACGGTCGAGCCCCCGACGGCCGTGGGTGCCGACCAGCACGACGTCCGCGTCGTAGTCGATGGCGACCTCGAGGATCGTCTCGGCGACCTTGCCGAAGCGGACGTGGACGCGGGCCTTGACCGACGGGTCGCGCGCGAGGACCGCCTGGACGCGCGCCTTGAGCGCGCCGAGCGCCGCCTCGAGACGGCGGTCGTTGCCCGCCACGTTCGTGGGGGACGGACGCGAGAGGGCGTGGACGACGTGGACCTCCGAGCCGGGAATCCGCCGCACGAGCGCGACCGCCTGCTCGAGGGCCTCGTTGCCGGCAGCCGTGAGGTCGTGCCCGACCACGACGCGATAGGTGTCCAGTCCGTTGTCCATGTCCCAGCCTCCCGCTCGGTCGATGCAACGCGCGCACCCACCCCACGGCGCCGCGTTCGCCGCGCGAGCGCGCAAACGGTGCGCGCGCTCCGCACTGCTTGCCGACGCCGTCCGCGCGCCGGATCCCGGGGCTCAGCGGCCGAGCCGGGCCCGATCGCCGCGCTCCGGGATCCGGGCACGAGGCAGGCCACGCTCCTCGAGGAGCGACGCGAGGACGCGCTGGGCAGGCAGCTCGCCGTGCACGAGCGCGACGTCGTCGAGCGGCCCGCCGGCGTGGACGGCGGTCGCGAAGTCGACGAGCTCGTCCTGCCCGGCGTGCGCCGAGAAGCCGTTCAGGACGACCACCTCGCAGCGCCGGTCCTGCTCCATGCCGAAGATGCGCACGCGATCGCGGCGCTCGACGAGCCTGCGCCCGAGCGTGTGGGGCGCCTGGAACCCGACGATCGCGACCGTGCTGCGCGGGTCGCCGAGCAGCCCGCGCAGGTGGTGCAGCACGCGACCCGACTCGCACATGCCGCTCGCGGCGAGCACGATGGACGGTGCGTCGTCGGCGGTCAGCGCCTTGCTGTCCTCGACGCTCGACACGTAGCGCAGGCCTGGCACGTCGAAGGGCGACTCGCCCGCCTCGATGCGCTGTCGCAGCGCGACGTCGTAGCACTCGGGGTGCATCCGGAAGACCTCGGTGATCTTCACCGTGAGCGGCGAGTCGACGTAGATGGGCACCTTCGGCAGCCGCCCCGCGCGCGAGAGATGACCGATCGTCAGGACGATCTCCTGCGCCCGCTCGAGCGCGAACGTCGGCACGACGAGCTTGCCCCCGCGCGCGAACGTGCGCGTGATGGTGGCCGCGAGCGCGTCGTCCATCTCCTCACGCCTCGGATGGATGCGATCGCCGTAGGTGCTCTCGAGCACCAGCATGCTCGCCCCCTCCGGGACCTCCGGGTCGCGCAGGATGGGCATGTTCTTCCGGCCGAGGTCGCCGGAGAAGACGAGCCGCGCTTTCCGTCCGTCCTCCTCCACGTCGAGGACGACGATGGCGCTGCCCAGGATGTGCCCCGCGTCCAGGAACGTGGCGCGGATGCCGGGCGCGACGTCCATGGCGCGGTGGTAGGGCACGGCGACCGTCATGCCGAGGATCGCCACGACGTCCTCGGTCGTGTAGAGCGGCTCGACGTGGTCGCCGTCGATCTGGCCGGCGTCGATCATCTTGTTGACGTGCCGCGCGTCGGACACCTGGATGAGCGCCGCGTCCTCGAGCATGACGGCGACGAGGTCCCGCGTGGCGGGCGTGGCGTAGATCGTGCCGCGGAAGCCGTCCTTCGCGAGCATCGGGAGCGCGCCCGAGTGATCGATGTGCGCGTGCGAGAGCACGACGGCGTCGAGGTCGGCCGGATCGAAGGGCAGCTCGCGGTTGCGCTCGGCGGCCTCGCGCCGTCGCCCCTGGAAGAGGCCACAGTCGAGGAGCACGCGCGCGTGGCGCGTGCGGACCAGGTGCATCGAGCCCGTCACGGTCTGGGCGGCGCCCAGGAACGTCACTTCCATCGCGCCCATCCTACGCGCGCAACCCCCGAAGGCCACGCGCGGCTCGGGCGCGAGGCGACGTCACGGGCCCCGGGCGACACCCCGGGGAGTCAGAGCATCTGCCCGATGCCATCTCGACCGACGTCGGTGAGGTAGCTCGCCAGGAACAGACCGTGCGGAACGAGCCAGGCCAGCGCGCGGAGACGAGCGCGAGGCTCGAGCGAGCGCGCGAGCACGGGCGTGCCGACGAGAGCGACGCCCGCGATCACGGTGCCGACCGCGACCAGGAACGTCGCGCGCGCCGAGTGCGTGTCGAAGAGCGCGCCGGGCCCGCCGAGCGCGATGGCCCAAGGAACGAGCTCGGCCAGGCCCATCGCGGCGGTCCACAGGAGCGGACGGCGGCTCACGCCGAGGCTGGCGCGTGGCCAGGCGACGGCGAGCACGACGAGGGTCGAGAGGAATGCCAGCACGGGGAGTGCGAGCCAGACGATCGCGAGCGCGCCCACGATCGTATCGGAGCCGATGTCGCGCCGTGAAGCAACCTCGCGCGGGCGAGCAGGCTATATTGCCGGCCGCATGGCGGATCGCGACGACGACGACGACGACGACGACGCCTCGCGGCCCCCGCCGGCGAAGGCGAGCCGGCGTCCCGCGTGGATCGTCGTCGGCCTCTTGCCGCTCGGCCTCTGCTGCCTCTGCGGCGCCGGCCTCTTGCTCGGCCGTGGCGCGCTCGCTCGGTACGTGGCGCGCGCCGCGCTGTCCGAGCACGGCATCTCGTGCGGCGACGGGTTCGACGTGACGCCCGACGCGACGTTCGCTCACGCCGAGATCGCGCCGTGCACGTGCACGATGGAGCAAGGTGCCGTCGAGAGCTTCGAGATCGTGGACCCGCTGACCGTCGATCTCGACGGGCAGCGCGTCACTGCCGTGAGGGCCGGGACGATGCGCGTGGCCATGCGTGGGTCGGGGCCGCCCGTCGACGCCGGGTCGCTGGGGCCGCTCGCGTCGATGCTGGGTGTGCCCGCGCGCATCGGGGGCCTCGTGAGCGCGGCCTCCGAGGTCGCGCGGATGTCACCACCGCCGATCGAGGTCGCGACGCTCGAGGTGACCCAGGGTGGTCGCCCCGCCGTCTCGGTGGACGCGCTCGCGCTCGACGGGGCGAGCCCGCTGGGCATCACGGCGCACGAGGTCACCCTCCCCTCGCTCACCGGACCGCTCGGGGCTCACGCGACGGTCACGATCGACGGGCTCACCGGCACCGCGAGCGGCGCGGAGGTGCGCTTCGAAGGTCGGCTCGCGCTCACCGGCGCGGCCCCCATCGTCGGCACCGTCACGCGCGGAGGGACGGTGACGGTCACGGGCACCGGCCTCGACGGCGACTCCCCGGCGTACCGGATCGAGCTCTGACTTTCCAGGGGCCCTGGGCGGCCTGGGCGGGCCCCTCGACGCACCGGCCGAGCCGGCCTCGTCGTGCCCGAGGCCGTCGTCGATCCAAGGACAGACGTCGAGTCTGAGCATCGGCCCGGCTGCGCCGGGCACTCCGGTCGGGATCAGCGCGCGATCGCCGCGCGCAGCACGCGATAGAACGCGCGGCGCTGCGTCTCGTCGATGACGCCGGTGTAGCGGTACGCGATCGCGCCGCTGCGGTCGATGATCGCGCAGGTAGTCGCCGCGGTCGGGAACGAGAACGGGTCACGGCGCATCACGCCGTCCCAGTCGAGCAGGATGTCCGAGCCCCAGCGGTCGACGAGCGGGGCGATCATCTGCCGGACGAAGGCCTGCGGGACCATGCCGACGTCGGCGAGGTTCGCGACGCCGTACATCACGACGCGGTCGTCGAGGTCGTTGTCGGTGACGAAGCGGCTGAGGTCGCCCTTGAACGTCGAGTTCTCCTCGACGTGGTCGCGGTCTTCGTAGAACACGACGACGACCCGGTGACCGCGCTCGTCGGAGAGCGTCCGGTGACCGCCACGCATCGACTCGAGCGTCGCGTCGACGAGCATCGGGCTGGCATCCTGGGCGCTTGCGGCCAGCGCGAGCACCAGCGAAGCCGCGAGCGAGCAGACGAGCGTCGGAAGGGTCCGCATCACCGCCTCATTGTGACTTCGACGGACGGCACCGGCCACGTATTCGCGCGCACGACCACGCCTCGGGTTGACGGCGCGGCAGGCGCGCGGCCGGGTCGCGCGGATGCGGCCGTGAGGCCACACTCGCGCGGATGTGCCTCATCGCGCTCGCGCTGGCGCCGCGCCCCGAGCTCGCGCTCGTCGTCATCGCCAACCGCGACGAATTCCACGCCCGCCCCGCGCAGCCGATGCATGCGTGGGGCGCGTCGGGGATCATCGCGGGCGTCGACCGCGAGCGCGGCGGGACGTGGCTCGGGGTGCGCGCCGCCCGCGGATCTGCGCGCTTCGCGGCGGTGACGAACGTGCGCGACCCGGCCGATCTGCGCCCGAAGGAGCCGGCAGAGCCGTCGCGCGGCGATCTCGTGCGCGCGTTCCTCGAATGCGACGAGGATGCGCTCGCGTACGCGGAACGCGTGTCCTCCGATCGCACGATGCGAGGCTTCAACCTGCTCCTGCTCGACGAGAGCTCGCTCCTCTGGTGCTCGAACCGCGGTGGCGCGCTCCCGCGACGCATCCCGCGCGGCGTTCACGGCCTGTCCAACGCCGCCCTCGACACGCCCTGGCCGAAGGTCGAGCGGGCCAAGGCGATGCTCGCCGCGGCCCTCTCGAGGCCCTCGGGCTCGGACGTGGACGCGCTCTTCGCGATCCTCGCGGACGACGCGCGCCCCGACGACGCGGCGCTGCCCGACACGGGCGTCGGCCTCGCGCTCGAGCGCGCGCTCTCCCCGATCCGGATCGAGACCCCCGCCTACGGCACGCGCTGCGCGACGGTGCTCGTCGTGCGCTCGGACGGCACGGCGACGCTGGTCGAGCGGACGCTCGCGCCGGCGCCGGGGCCCGACGTGCGCTTCGAGATCCCCGCGTTCGCGATCTCGCCGCGCGTCACGACGCGCTGACCGCTAGACTGCGGCGGTGAGCGTCGTCGGCGTCGGGATCGGACTTCGCTGGGAGCTCGCGGACGACCTCTTCCGCGAGCGTCCCGAGGCCATCCGCTGGCTGGAGATCCACCCCGAGAACTACATCGCGCGCGCGGGCTTCTACGAGGAGCAGCTCGAGCGAGCGCGCGCGCACTACCCGATCGTCACGCACGGGCTGACGCTCTGCCTCGGCAACCCCGACCGGCCCGATCGAGAGTACGTGCGGCAGCTGCGCGCCCTCACGCGCTCGCTCGGCTCCCGCTGGCACAGCGAGCACCTCTGCTGGAGCGGCACCGGCAGCGCGTTCCTGCACGATCTGCTCCCTCTGCCGCAGACGATCGAGTCGGCCGCGCGCGCGGCGCGCCGCGTCGACGAGCTCTCCGACGCCCTCGAGCTCGACGTGGCGCTCGAGAACGTGAGCACCTACGCGCACCCGGGTCCACGCGGGCTCGACGAGATCGACTTCGTGCTCGAGGTGCTCGATCGGTCGCGCGCGAAGGTGCTCCTCGACGTCAACAACGTGTTCGTGAACCAGAACAACCACGGCATCGACGCGCGCACGTACCTCGACCGCATCCCGGCCGAGCGCGTCGTGCAGATCCACGTGGCCGGTCACCTCGTGCGGCCGGACGGGCTGATCCTCGACACCCACGCGGAGCCGGTGCGCGAGGAGGTGAAGGCGCTCTTGGCGCACGCGCTGCGACGCATGCCGGAGGTGCCGGTGCTGCTCGAGCGCGACGGGAACTACCCCGCCTTCTCGGAGCTGGTCGCCGAGGTCGAGGCGCTGACGACGATCGTCCGGGAGGCGAGGTGAGCGAGCTCGACGAGGTGCTCGCCGCGCTCCAGCGCGTCTGCGTCGCCGAGGCGGTCGATCCGGCGGACGTCGCGCGGCTCGAGCGCGACGGCGGCGGCCCGGCCGGGCGCTTCGCGCTCTATCGCGACCTCGTCCGCGGGCGGCTGCGCGACCTGGTCGCGTCCGCCTACCCGCGCACCACCCGCGCCCTCGGGCGCGCGCGGATGGATGCGCTCGCCGACGCGCACGTGAGCGTGAGCCCGCTCGCGACGCGCTTCTTCCGCGAGCATGCCGAGCACTTCGGCGCCTGGGCGGTCCGCGCCATGGCGAACGCGCCGATCGAGCCGGCGTGGGCGCACGATCTGCTCCGCCTCGAAGAGGCGCAGTGGCAGGCGAACTACCGGCCCGCGCCGCGCCCGGTGGCCTGCGTCGACTTCGACCTCGAGCTCGTTCCGATCCCCAGCCCGGCGCTCCGCCTCCTGACCGTCGCGTGGTCGGTGCACACCTGCGGGGAGGCGGATCCCGCGCCGGGGGCGTTCCGGCTCGCCGTGTACCGGCGGCCCGACCACCGCGTCGAGACGCGCTGGATGGAGCCGATCTGGGCGACGCTGCTCGACGACCTCGCGCGCGGCGAACGGCCCGCCATCGACTCGGTGCGCGCGGCGCTCGCCGCCCACGCCCGCGCCGCCGACGCCGCCTTCGTCGACGAGATGTCGACCTTCGTCGCGCTCCTCGTGGACAACGGCGCGCTGCTCGGGAGCGTGCCCCCCGCCGCGGCTTGAGAAGGGCCAAGTGAGCCCTGGGCGCCGCGGGGCGCCGGGCCGCCGTGGGCGAGCCCGCTGCGCGCGAGGCTCGTGCGCGCGAGCGCGAGCCTGCAGCGCGGTGGGCGTCGAGAAGAGCGCGTCACCTCGAGCGCTCCGGGGCCTGGAGACGATCAGCCGCCCCCGCCGTGCGAGGACGTGCACGTGCTCGGCAGTCCGAGCAGGCCGAGCACGAGCAGGCCGAGGCCGAGCAGGCAGAGACCGAGCATCGCGCCGACCCAGAGCCGCGCGCGGCGCCGGCGGAACGCCGCCCACTCGTGCACGCGCACGATCCGTCCGTTCGCGACGTCGAGCACGCGCGCCTCTTCGAAGTCCTCCGGGCGGGGCAGCCGCGAGTGCAGCGAGACCCCATCCTTGACACGGCGCCCGACGAGCCAGCGTCCGGTCGCGCGCTGGGGCGCGTCCACGTCGACCGTGACCACCGATGCGCCTTCGGGGCCCGTGGGCGGCCCCGCCTCGGGTGGGATGTGCAGAGGCCGGCCATCCCGGTCGAGCCGCCAGCCGAAGTCGGTGACCTGGACCAGCCTGACGTGCCCCTGCGCGTCCACCCGTAGCCGGCGCTTGCGCGGTGGGCCGTCGCTCGCCCCGGACCAGCAAGCGCGGAGAAGAACCGCCGCGACCTCCGGACCCTCGACGATCTCGCCGTCGAGGAGGCACCACTGGGCACCCTCGATCTCGAGGTAGACGTCGTCGAGGGCCCGCGTCATCGCGCTGCGAGAGTGTGCCGCGACCAGGCCGCGGCATCCAAGGACTGCTGCGCGCCGCCGGGTGCCCGCGTCGCACCTCGCCCGCGCGCTCGTCCGGTCGCGGCCGCGCGCGCGGGTCAGGGCATCTGGTCGACGAGGATGGTGATCAGGCCACAGGTGCCGGACACGCTCTCGACGGCGAAGTACGTGTCGATGCCCGCCCCGCCACCGGTGGAGGTGAAGTCGCCGAGCGTCGTGCAGTCGACCGGGGCCGAGCTGCATGGACCGGTCGGGGACAGGTACGCGATCGTGGCGGGCGGATCGGTGCGGAGGTGGATGCCTCTCGCGGCCGAGAGATGGGCGACCAGGATCGCGTCGGGACCTCCCCCCGGCGTCCCGGTGGAACAGCTGGCGACGGTGACGTCGTCGGCGAGGGCACACGTGTCGACGGCGAACACGTACGAGCCGAGCGCGGTGATGTCGAAGGGCGACGCGCAGGTGTCGCCCCCCGCGCACACCCCTGTCGCGGTGCACGACGCGCAGCTGCTGCAGAGGTGACCTCCGTAGCCGCACTCGCCGGCGAGGTTCCCGGGCGCGCAGCCGGTGCCCGCCTGGCAGCCGGTCACGCAGCCGGCGTCGACCCCGAGATCCGGCGTCCATGCGTCGTCGGCCCACGCATCGTCGGCCCACGCGTCGTCGGCCCACGCATCCGGCGCCCACCCGTCGGCGCCCGCGTCGTCACCCGTGTCGCCCGCCGACGCGTCGCGGCCCGCGTCGGCGCCCTGCGCGGCATCGTCGCCGCCGTCCGGTGGGGGGCCCGCGTCGAGGCCGGAGGTCGGCTCGACACACGTGAGGTCGACGCAGCGACCGCGAAAGCAGTCGGCGTCGGTCGTGCACTCGGTACGGCACTGGTCTGCTTCGCAGCGCAGCGGGGGGGAGCAGAAGTCGGTGCACCGCGACTCGACCTCGAGCGAGCAGACGCCCGCGCCGCGCGAGGCAGCGAGACAGCGAGCACCGGCCGGGCAGTCGCGAGACTCGCTGCACTGCGCGCGACATCGGCCGAGCGCGCACACGAGCGGCTGGGCGCATTCCGACGCGCGCTCGCAGCTCGCACCCCGCTCACCGACGGCCTGACAGGCGACCGAGACGATCGCCAGGGAGAGGACCCATGCCCGTGTCACGGTCCTGCAGGGTACACGCGATCGGCGCGCCCACCGGTCGAGCGCGCGCGCGGTGTCGCCGCGCCGACCGCTCACAACATCCCCCAGTGCCTGGTCGAGAGCCAGATCCAGAGCGCGAGCAGGATCCAGCCGAAGAACGTGAGAGAGGCGCCTGCGAGCGCCAAGAGAGCGTTGCGCGGCGGCGGCGCCTCGGGGTCGTCGCTCCGGCCGACGCGACGCGACGCGACGAGCAGCGCGGGGCCCGCGATGGATGCCGTGACGAGGATCGCGGTCACGACGTCGTCGGCGGACACCGCGAGACGGTAGCGCGGGCCAGCCGTGGGTCGAGGCGCTCTCGAGCGTGGGCGTCCGCCGACGCGTGAAGCCGTGAGAAGGGGCAGGTGGGGCCGCGGGCGCGGATGAATGAGGGGCGCGGGCCTGCGTCGAACCCGGCGAACCGCGATGGAACGCCCCGCGAGGACGCGTCGGGCGCGCGCGCTCCGACGGCAGTTCTCGCCCTCGTGGGCGCGGGTTTCGCACTATCCTCCGGGCACCAGGAGATCGTGATGCTTCGTACCGCCCGCCTCCCCGCCCTCGCGCTCGTCTCGCTCGCCGCGCTCCTCTCGCTCGCCGCGACGCGCGCCGAGGCCCAGACGCGCACGTTCACCGCGACCTCCGGGAGCCGCATCCAGTTCGTGTCGGACGCGCCTCTCGAGCGCACGACGGGGACGAGCAGCACCGTCAACGGCTCGATCTCGATCGATCCGGCGAGCCTCTCGACCGCGACGGGGCGCATCACCGTGCCGATCACGAGCCTGCACACGGGCTCGGACCTTCGCGACGAGCACCTCCACTCGCCCACCTGGCTCGACGCGCCGGCGCACCCCGACGCCGTGCTCGAGATCACGAGCGTCACCGGCGCGTCGTCCTTGCCGGCCGGCGAGGTGGTCCGCGTCCAGCTGCACGGCCGCTTCTCCATCCACGGCGTGACGCACGACGTGACGATCCCCGCGCAGGTGCGCTACCTCCCGGCCAGCGACGAGCTCCGCGGCCAGGGCATCACCGGCGACCTGATCCGCGCCCAGGCGGCGTTCACGGTCATGCTCCCCGACTACTCGGTGAGCGTGGGTCCGCTCGTCCGCCTCAAGGTGTCGGACACCATCACGGTCAACGTCACGATCCGCATGACCAGCGGCTGACGCCCGGGCCCTGCGGCCGCTCGTCCATCACTCGATCGCGGCGAGCGCGACGTCCCTTCGTGCCGCGAGCGCCTCGATGACGGCGACGGCGTCCGCGTAGCGGGTCTGCCGGGGCG